>WQVD01000001.1 GCA_009781755.1 Defluviitaleaceae bacterium
CGGCGATTTTTTTGGTTTGTTTGCCCATTAGCTATGTCTCCTGCGTAACCAAATTAGCATGCCTGCTGTCAGCGTTGCCACGGGTAACACACCCATCGCGAAGCCCGCAATCATGTTGGCTTCAAATTGGTTAAGCTGCAAGCGAGATACACCGGGGGTGCGCGTGGGGATGAACAACCCCGGCCCTTGCCCTGCCAGCCACCGCATGGCATTGGCCACAAATGCAAAATTATTATCACCCACAACCTCACGCGAGCCGGAAGCGAGGATGTCAATGCCTGCGATGACCACGATTTGCGTGTCGATCATGCGATCGAAAGTGGAGTCCGTGATGGCAGCTGCGGTCGTGAAGGGTCCGCCGCCCACATCAATGCCCTCGTGGTACAGGGGTGATTCCAATTGCAAATCTGTGCGGCCAAATGCGCTTACGGATGTGATGAGCAATCGATCGATGGTAGTGGTGGCGCGTACCATGTCGGTGGTTTCGACCGCGCCGACCATGCTCAAGAACAGGGTCATGCGGTTTTGCGCCACCAAAGGTAAGTTGACTTCGTGCGGATATAATTGCGGTACGGTGAACATCGGCAGCATGATATGCTGGCGTGGGTCGGGATCCATAATGACAAAATCGCTGATACGCACGCCGTATGCTGCCAGCACGCGGTCAACGTTGGGCAGCCTGCCGGTGACTTGCGGGCTCATTACAAACATCGCCCGTCCGCCGTTGTCAAGGAAGGTTAGGATGCGATCGGCTTTTTCTGCCGGCCAATCCCATTGTGGGGTGGACAGTAGCAAGATGTCTGCAGTGGCGGGGATGCCGTCACGGATCATCGTAATTGCGTCTACACTGCGCATAATAAAGTTTTCGGTTTGGAGGAAGGAAACGACTTCGGCTTCTAGGGGGCGTTCGCCGCTGCCCATTACTTGATACACGGTGGCGATTTCGCCCCGCGTTACGGAATGGATGGAGGTGGTGATTTGCCGCTCCATGGCAATGGTGATGATTGTTTCGCCCTGTGGGTTGCGGCTCAGCGATGCCATTAAATCGGGTGTGATGACGCGGTGTTGTGTCCCGCTTTGCACGATGATGGAATGACTAGGAATCGCATCTCCCGCCGCGGCGAATTGTTGCACGAAGCCCGGATTCACCATTGGATCGCGGAATGCCGTGCTAATGTGTGAGCTGGTGCTTGCGTATTCTTCCAGCAATGCCACGAATATAGGGTCTTCTGTACCTGTAGGTGCGATGAGCGTAAGCGTCACATCGGTGTCCAATGTTGCCAAAAAGTCGCGCGATTGCTGCGACAGCGTGAATAATTGATCTTGCGTCAAATCCCACGTGCGGTTAAGTTCCCCGGCGAAGAGATTCACAAAAACGAATAACAAAACCGCTAACAGCATCATCGCAGTCGAAAATGTGCCGTAGCGGAACCGCTTGTCCTTCCACTGTGCCAGTTTCATCAGCGCCACTTCCTTTTCTCGATGATGTTCATTGTTAGGTATACGAACAGCGCGGCGAAGGAGAAGTAGTACACCAAGTCCGCGAGGTTTAACACGCCGTGCGAAAGCACATGGAACCGTGTGTAAATCGAGAACCATAATAATGCGCGCACGATAATTGCGTCATAAATTAAATTGTCGTAGAAATATAAACCGACCGCCGCGCCCAAGCCTAGAACCGCCAGCATAGCCGACGATATCCAATGCCGCGTAGAATAATACCAAATGGCCGCCACCGCCAAGATTAATGCTGCCACGAAAACCAGCGACGCGGCCGCCGATATAGGCATGGTCATGGCAATCGACTCCATGATAAACATGGCGTATATCGCCGCGAAGGTTGCTACTGCCGCGATGATTTGGTTATCAGTCAACACAGAAATAAACATACCCACCGCAATACAAGCCGCACCCACTAAAATAAAGCCGATGTACGACCCTACGATTTGGCTTGTAGGCAAGCCGTCTATAGCATACCGCCGCATAATCAACGGGAACAACACCGTCGCGCCAACGCCGATAACAAACAACGAAAACGCCGCCAAAAATTTGCCCACTACGATTTGCGCTACGGTTAGCGGGCTGGTGAATAGTAATTGATCGGTTCTATGCCGCGTTTCTTCGGAAAACAAGCGCATGGTGAGGATGGGCACGAGTATAAAAAATAAAATCCCCGCGTTGGCCAACGTGCTCCCAAAATTGCCGCTGCTGGGGAAGATATTGACGAAAATGAAAAACATCCCCACCAGCAAAAGCATAAACGCTAAAAACGCATACCCCACCATCTGCGTGAAGTACGCGCGCAACTCCTTCTTATATATAGCGGTCATGATGTCCTCCTATCGCCCGTTAGTTTAAGGAAAACTTCTTCCAGCGACAAATCCATGCTGCGCATCGACAAAATCGGCAAGTTATGTTTGGCAAAGGCACGGAAAATCGCTTCACGGATGTCTGCGCCGCTTTCGCCTGCCAATTGCAAGTCAACTGTGCCAGGCTCGTCACTGGCGGAGATTTCCACATGGCGGATGACGGTGAAGTCCTTGAGTGCGGCGCGGGCGGCTTCGGACGTGGCTTTGACGCGCAACTGGTTCATGCCTTCGGCTTTGGTAAGGCTGGCGGATAGCTCCTTGGGCGTGCCTTGCGCCACAATGTTGCCGCGGTTGATGATGATGACGCGGTCACACACGGCACTGACCTCTTGCATGATGTGCGAAGACAGCATGACGGTGTGCTTTTTGCCCAAGGACTTGACCACATCGCGCATTTCAATGATTTGCTTGGGATCCAAGCCGATAGTGGGCTCGTCCATGATGATGACGCGTGGATTACCCACCATGGCTTGCGCTAACCCCACACGCTGCCGATACCCGCGTGACAAATTTTTTATCAAGCGGCGAGATACATCCAGGATTTGCACTTGCGCTTTTATTTGATGCAGCATGTGCTTACGGTCGCCGCGGGGCACTTTTTTTATATCTGCCACGAAGCCTAGATATTCGTCCACACGCATGTCGCCGTACACGGGCGGGGTATCGGGCATGTAGCCGATTTGCTGTTTGGCCTTCTCCGGTTCGGCAATGATGTCTTGCCCGTCGATGGCTACATCACCCCGTGTGGCGGCGATGAACCCCGTCATAATATTCATCGTCGTTGTCTTACCCGCGCCGTTGGGGCCCAAGAAACCCACGATTTCGCCCGCGTTGACGGTAAAGTTCAAGTCACTGATGGCCGTGTGGGTACCGTATTGTTTGGTCAGATTTTTTACTTCAATCAATGGTGGGAGCTCCTCTCGATATAATTTCAGTTGGTTAGTGAGCGTTACCAACTGGATTTGCGAAAACCTTTATTTGACGCATTATAACCCCGTGATATAATTTTTGCGAGGAAATTATACATAAAACGGGAGGCACGCATGACAAAAATAATCCCCCCATCCGATTATCCCCGCCTACATGCAATCGTTGCCGAATACTTGCCCGGCACGGAGGCCGCTGCATTGGATAAAATGTGCGCAGATAATCCCTTTGCCATGGTCGGGTATTACCACGAAAACGAATGCCACAAAAGCGAATTAATCGGCGTGTGCTACGGTGGCGCAGGCAAGGACGGCGATTTCTCGCTGGACGGTATCGCTATCGTACATCCGCACAACGCGCAGGGGTGGGGTGGGGAATTGCTCGCTTTCTTCGAAGCGCAAGTGGCGGCGCTGGGATATACGTCCGTGTCGTTGGGTTCGGCAGACGGCTACGTGGAGCGGTTCTACTTAAAAAACGGCTACACACCCACCGAATTAAAGATGTATGTAACCGCCGATTGTGATCCGTCATCGGCCAAGGACGCGTCGCTCCCGGTGTCCTACACGCAGCCCGAAGGCAGCCGTTTAAAATTAGTGTTCTCCGTAGATAATTATCACGAAATAGACAAGGCCTCGCTGTGCAAACATTACAACGGCAGCGACGCGTTCTACGTTTTCGTCAAAAAATTGAAATGAGGCTTACCATGCAATTCGCAAAAGCAAGCGAGCTTACTTTTGACCCCCGCGCACAAATGGCAGAAATCTTCGCCGAAGGCTTCTACGACCAAGGGATAAAATTCTTCTCTAAAGACAAAGCAAAGTTGGCGCGTGCGTTCGCGCATATGTTCATTTTGGACGGCTTCTACGTAGCCCTCGATGGCCAAACCATCATGGGCTTTGTAGGCGTGGCCGAAAAAAAGCCGCCGCCCATTAAGTTGGACAAGCGGATATTGATACGCGGGCTGGGTTTCCTGCGTGGTCGGCTAGCGTATTGGGGGCTCAACCGCTTTAGCGTCAACAATCCATACCCCTTTGACATGGACACCCAAACTGCGTCCATTGAATTCGTCGCCACCGCGCCCGCCTACCGGGGCAGGGGTGTGGCAACCCAATTGCTAACCCACGCTATGCAGGACTTCGCCTTCAAAAAATATGTACTGGAAGTCGTAGACACCAACCCCGGCGCCATCTCTGTCTATGAAAAACTAGGTTTTGTCGAATTCCAACGCAAGCCATCCCCCGCACCCAAGCGGTCGGGGTTTAATTATTTCATCTACATGCAGCGGGGGTAATTAATTATTTACCGAATCCTTCATCTTCACATAACCGCTATGATAAGCCACCACACCCGACATGGGATACTGCTTCATCTTTTCAATAGAAACCCGCGCTTCATCGATATCATGAATAAACGCGGGTTTAAAATCCGTAAATTCGCCATCTTTAATACCGGCGGCGTCACCAATCACCATGATGCAGCTTTTGCGGAAGTACAAGCAAATATGCCCCGGGGTATGGCCGGGCGTATGTACGATTTCGATGCCACGGCAAATAGGCAAGACATCGCCGTCATTCACCTGCATATCCAAACGGATGGGAACGTTTTTGTACGTATTTCGCCAATTATCCAACCCGGCGCGTTGTTCTGCGGTCATAGTTTCGTATTCTTGTAAGCGTTTCGCCAATTTTATGGGTAGCGTGCGGCCATCAATGTACGGTGCCTCTAGCACATGCGCGACAACTTTGACGCTCGGTGCGCGTTTTTGCAAATCGCGTACACAACCGACGTGGTCCCAATCTTGGTGGGTGAGGATGATGTGCGTAAGTTGCGTAGCATGATGGCCTGCGGCGGCAATGGCTTCGACAATGATATCGGTTTGTCCCGGCAATCCGGCGTCAATGAGTACGAGGTTATTTTCATCCCACGCCAACACCGGATGCAACGTTCCCGCATCCTCGCGGACGATGGGTAATACGGCGATATTGTTTGCAATCTTCATAATATATTCCCCCTGCCAAGTAATTTTTCGATTTTCTCAACTTTGCCCGTCAATTTATTCTTCGCGCCGATTTGCACGTCGGCTTTCAACGTAACGCTAACGCGCAAGCCCTTCTGCGCCAACACAAAGGTCGCATCCTTAACTACTTGCATCACCGCATCCCACGCACCCTCAACCTCCGTGAACATCGAAGTGGTGCGGTGCGGCAAGCCGGACGCTTCAATTACCTTGATAACCTCAACAACATACTCCGCCAACGATGCCCCCGCCGTGCTCAGCGGCGCGATGTTAACAGCGACAAGTGCGTTCATATTTTTACTACAAGCCATATCAATCATGCTCCTTTTTGCAAATCATATCATGTACATAAAAAAGCCCGCAAATCATGGATGATTTGCGGGTTATTTTTCACTTTCGGCTTCTTTAATAATTTCATTGATAACTTCTAATGCCGCCTCAGGTTTGCCGACTTCATGCAACTTCTTTAATGAACGCAGCACAGTCATCAGTCCCAACTTGGTCATAAAGCACCTCTCATAAAAAATAAAAACCTGCGAGCCCAGTGGCCGGCAGGTTTTTGGGTTATGTTGTGCGAGAAAGGATTTGAACCCTCGACCTTCTGGTCCGTAGCCAGACGCTCTATCCAGCTGAGCTACTCACACACTCAGTAACGAGCGCGAGTATAGCATATTTGGGTGCGGGTGTGCAAGCATTATTTTTTCCACCCATTCAGCAGGATGATGACGACCAAGAACAAACCTAGTAGGCCAAATACCGGATACACATACGCCACAATCCGCGAAAAGCCGATGTGCGCCGCACCCACGCCCAGTAAACACAGTGCTGCTGCGGCTTTTTTCTTGTCGGTCAGGGGGCCTTGGATGTGCGTACCCAGCCATTGCAAAACGGCAAATCCGTTGCACGCCGCCGTCGTAAATAACGCGCTCACCAACACGGCCAAATATAAAATGCTAAATAATTGCCCGTAGTTGACGACGATGGCCAACAGAGGAATTTCCAAATTTATTACTTGATTTTGGTACAAAAACAGCGGTAATGCCAATGACAAACCCAACAATGTGATAATCCCGCCGCCAATGATACCCCCCATGGCGGCATGGGATTTTCGCGTGGCCAGCTTAGAAGTGGCTGCCAATACGGGAATCCCTGTGACCAAATTGTAAGAAGCATACACAATAGCCGTAATGACCCAACCCGAATGCACCCCCCCAATCCCCGCGAAAACGGGGCGCGACGCCGCCAAAAACGCATACAGCCCCACAAAAAATCCGCCCAACATCATCAACGGCGCCAACACCAAATTGATCTTCACTACACCGTCCAAGCCAAAAATCAACACAAGGAAAACCAACAACCCAATAACCCCCGCACCCACGGTAAACGGTATGTTAAAAGCCTGCTGCGCTGTTGCTCCTGCTCCTGCCAGCATCGCTACAAAAAGGCAAAATAAAAACACCGCCACCAGCCATTCCGTGGCAATACCCATCCGCTTGCCCAACAAATGCTGCATCAAGCCGTTATATGTATTAACATTCTCGCGGTGGCAAATGTTCAATGCCGCCCAGCCCGTAAGCGCGAACAACGCCCCCGCCAGCACCAATCCCACTGCACCCATCGGCCCAAACCCCACAAAGTACCGTATCAACTCTTGCCCCGATGCAAACCCCGCGCCCAAAAACACCGACGCATACACGATGGCAATTTTCAACCCATTGGATAATCGCATAAAATCCCCCATATCATGAAATTGCCTTTCATATATATGGGGGAAGGGTGGGGATTATGTGCCGTTAGCGTTTATTAATACGTTTTCACGTGTTTGTACATATCAATATATTCGCTCGCCACGCTGCTCCACGAGAAGTCGCATGACATTGCATTGTGCACCAATGTATCCCATGCATCCGTATCGTACAGCGCCAATGCTTCGCGCATGGCCCACATTAACCCACTGGCCACAAAATCCTCGAATACAAAGCCGTTGCCTTCACCCGCTTGCGGGTCAAAGTGTTTGATCGTGTCAGCGAGGCCGCCTGTTTTGCGCACGATGGGGATTGTACCATAGCGCATGGCGAATAATTGTCCCAAACCGCATGGCTCATACACCGACGGCATAAGGAACATATCTGACCCGGCGTAGATGCGTTGTGCTAATTTTTCCACGTAGGTGATATTCGCGCTTACCTTGTGCGGATAGCGCATAGCAAAGTTACGGAAGAGGCTTTCGTACCGCCCTTCGCCCGTTCCTAGCACTACCAATTGGATATCCATTGTCATGAGTTCTTCTAAGATGACGCTGACAATATCCAGCCCTTTTTGCTCCACCAGCCGCGAAATGATGCTGATAACGGGCATATCACCCACGGGCAGATTTAATTGCTTTTGTAATTCGTGTTTGTTGGCGCGCTTTTCTTCCTTGCCGCCGATGGTAAAGTTTATGATGATATTGGGGTCAGTAGCGGGGTTGTATTTGTCGTCGTCGATGCCGTTGGTGATGCCGAACAAGCGATTGCCGCGTTGGCGCAGCAGGCCGTCCATGCCGTAGCCGAAGTCAGCGGTTTGGATTTCTTGCGCGTAGGTGCGGCTTACGGTGGATACCGCATCCGCATGTAATATCCCGGCTTTCAAATAGCTGGCATTGCCAAAAAATTCTAAGTCGCCGCAGGTATAGTAACCGTCGTTGAGCCCTACATTCCACAATGTATCGCGCCCAAACACGCCTTGATAATGCAAGTTGTGAATTGCCATGATGCTTTTCATGTCCTTGTAAAACGTAAATCCACGATAAAAATCACGCAAATATGTGGGCCCCAAGCTCGTGTGCCAATCATTAAAATGGAGAATATCCGCTTGGAAGTCGATGACGCTCAGCATTTCAATGGCAGCCTTCGTAAAAAAAGAAAAACGTTCAAAATCATCGCCGTAACCATAAAAACCATCCCGTGCGAAGTAATGATCGTTCTCGATTAAATAAGTGGAGTCGCCGTCGCCATGTTCGTCGATGGCCAATATATTGGCTTGCTGCGAATATCTCGGGAAATGAATCGTGCAATTGCCAGCAAATTTGCACGCCGTTAATAATTCCGTTTTAATCGAGCGGTATTTGGGCAATACCACACGCATGTCCACGCCCGCGGTACGTAATGCCTTGGGCAACGCTCCCGCCACTTCGCCAAGCCCGCCGGATTGGCAATAAGGTGCAGCTTCTGCCACAACAAACAATATTTTTAATTGTTTCACTATTATTCACGCTCCTTGGTGTGAGTATATTAGATAGAATCCGCAATGTAAAGGCATTACAGCCTATGCACCCGCTATGGAATGCGTTATATTACACAAGAATAAGAATCAATCGGCTAGTTGCATCAGGAGGTTTTTATATGAAGAAAGTATTTTTTGCCCTGTGTCTTTTCATTAGTATGATTATATTTGCATCGATTGTATACGCAGATTATTCGCCCGCAAGCACAACGCCACGTGTCATTGATCCTACGCGTCCTATGGTTGCGCTAACCTTCGATGATGGGCCTGCCGCACGTAATACCGCGCAGATTTTGGATGTGTTAGAAGCGCATCAATCAAGCGCTACTTTTTTTGTTGTGGGCAACCGCATACGATACCATGAACCGTTGGTGCGGCGTATGCATGACAATGGCTTCGAAGTGGTCGGGCACTCATGGAACCACGCCAACATGACGCGCTTGACCGATTATGAAATCCGCAGCCAAATTTTGATTCCGCACAACACGATTGAGAAAACCGTCGGCGGCGCCGTGCCATTTATTTTTCGTGCGCCGTATGGCGCGGTTAATGCGGCGGTTCGAGTTATGTCGCAAGAGTTGGGTTTTGCGTTAATCGATTGGAGCGTGGACCCCAGGGATTGGGAAGCGCGTAACGCGCAAACGGTTGCCTACCGCGTACTGCGCGATGTGCGCGATGGGGACATCGTATTGCTGCACGACTTGCACGCATCCACCGCCGCCGCAACGGAATTGATTGTTCCTGAGTTAGTAACGCGTGGTTACCAACTCGTGTCGGTGTCGGAATTATTTTATTATCGGGGTATCGAACCGCAGGCGGGGAATGTCTATTTCCATGCATCGCCGCACGGGGTTTATGTGAATGGAGCGCGCCTGCGTACAGAGATACCCCCGCTGCGGATAAACGGGCGGTTCATGATACAGTCCACACACCTAGCCAACGCCATGAATGCCCGCCACCACTGGAACGCAAACACGCAAACCATCACAATGATACACCGTTGTCGTGTGCTTATCATGCAAATAAATAACCCCGAAGCGCGATTGTTCGCGAACGGGGCAGATACGATTTATGATTTGGGCGCGGCACCCATGATGCGGCGCGGCAGTACGTTGATACCCATCCGCGCGTTGGAATTATTGGGCGCAACCGTTCAATGGCAAAATCCCGATGTGATAATTACAACGACATGGTAAGTATGGTTGTACTGCCGACTTTGATGATAATTTCGCGCCGTGCTTTTTTGTATGCGATGGCGTCGATTTGTACGTGCAAGCCGTTTTCGCCGCTGGCATGGGCGAAGTCGGTGGAAATGGTTTTGCGGGCGGGGTAGGCGCCCTTGAAGCGTTCGCGGAAAACTTTTTCCATGATGGGGATGTTCCATACGTCGCGCATCATTACGTCTACTTTGACGACCGATTCTAACTTTAATCCAACGGTGCGGAGCCGTTCTTCTATATCGTCCAGTGCGCCATGCACTTGCGATTCCATGTTCATACCCACATTGCCCGCACAAAACGATAAAAATACATAATCACCAGCCTCGACGATTTCCGACCATGCGTTGTCCTCGTTGATGCCGTGTCTTATTATTTTGCTCATGATGCATCTCCTAGCAAACGTTCCGCTTCTTTTACATTGTTGATGACTGTCACGCCGAAGGGGCAGCGTTTTTCGCAATGGCCGCATTCGATGCAAGGTGCGGTGTTTAATGATTGGTAGTGCGATTTGATGGACGGCGGCACGACATCGGGCGTGAGCCGCGCGATGTCCAAATATTTGTGTACGGCGGCGATGTCAATGTTGACGGGGCAGGGCTGGCAATGGCTGCAATAAACGCAATTACCGCGGAAATCATTGCGCACGGTGGCGAGGACCTCCGCGTAGTCTTTTTCTGCGTCGGTGGCGTTGATATAGCCGACGATTTGGCGCATTTCTTCGGCAGTCTGGCAGCCGGGTAATACGCTGGCCACGGCGGGGCGGCTGAGCGCGTAATGGGTGCATTGGTGTACGGTCAATGGTTTGGCGTAAGGGGTATGCTCTGCGGACAGCAACTTGCCTGAACCGTAGGATTTCATGGTGGTGATGCCGACGCCTTTTTGCTCGCACAGGGCGTACAGCGCGGCGCGGTCGGGGTCAATACCGCGGAAAAGACCCGCTCCAAAGTCTTTGTTTGAATGGTCAAATACATATTCCGTGGCGGGCAGCATGTCAAACGCGGGATTGATGGAGAACATCATCATTTCTACCAAGCCGGTTTCTACGACTTTCTTTGCCGTAATGGGATTGTGAGAAGAGAATCCGATGTGGCGAATATCGCTGTTTTGCTTGAGCCGCTGGGCATAGGTAAGGAACTCTGTATGGAATACATTGTCGAAATCCGCTTGAGAGTCGATGAAAAACAGCATGCCAAAGTCGATATAGCCGAACAGGTGCAGGAGCTTTTCAAAGTATTTTTTGACAGTGGGCATGTCGCGGCTGATGTCATATTGCTGGTTGACATCTGTGGCTCCGATGTGCCCTTGGAGCATCACTTCGCGCCGCCGCGTGCCGAACGCTTTGGCGATATGTTCACGTACTTCGTCTCCGGGCATGAACACGTCCATCAAGTTAATGCCGTGTTCCAATGCTTCGTCCATGGTGGATTTGACTTGCTCGTAGGGCTTGCGGTCTACGTGCTCAAGCCCCAAGCCGATAATAGAAACGTCCAAGCCGGTTTTGCCTAACGGGCGATAAATCATATGAATTTCTCCTTTTTTAAGCGCGGCGTATAATGTCGTATTGTGTTACGGGCGTGTTTAATTTTATTTGCACTTTTTGTTTGGGGTGGGGGGCGGATGTGATGGGTTTGTTGTGTTCGTCGTACATGGCTTCGATGGTTTGTGTGTGGTGCTGTGCATTGGCGCGGAAGATTTGGATGGGGTCGCCGATAACAAATTTATTACATTGTTCCACTGTTGCCAACTCCGTGGCGGGATCGTAGCTTTCCACAATCGCCAAAAAATCTTGCAACGAGAAGCGATTGTCGCCCGTATAGCTGTGGTCGTCGGCGCTGGGCTTGCCGAAATAGAAGCCCGTGGAATATCGTCCGCTTCCTAGTCGTGCCAGCGCGGCGGCGTAGTCATCGCGTTTAGTCATGTACAATTGCGGATCATTGTAATAATCGTCGATGGCTTGGCGGTAGGCGGCTACGGTGGCGGCTACATAGTAAGCGGTTTTCATGCGGCCTTCGATTTTAAAGGAGCGTATGCCCACATCCACCAAATCGGGGATGTGGCGAATCATGCACATATCACGGGCGTTCATTATATAGGTGCCACTTTCGTCCTCATGCAGGGGCAGGACTTCACCGGATTTTTTTTCAATTAAATCAGCGGAAAGCTTTAAATCATATTCCCAGCGGCAGGGTTGGATGCAATCGCCGCCGTTGGCATCGCGGATGGGCGCATCGGCGTGTTTTGTGTTGCCGATGTAATTACTGATCAGGCACCGCCCACTGTACGCCATGCACATGGCTCCATGGACGAAGCATTCGATATGAAGGTCGGGCACTTGGCGGTTAATTTCACGGATTTCTGCCATGCTCAACTCACGTGCAAGGATGACCCGCGCCGCGCCCGCATTGCGCCAAAATGCCGCCGCCGCATAATTGGTGCAATTAGCCTGTGTGGACAAATGCAACTCCATATTCGGCATCACCGATCGCGCTAACGAAAAAACGCCCAAGTCAGAAACAATGAGCGCATCTGCTCCCATTTCCTGCAAGGACGTAAAATAATCCGCCATACCCTCAAAATCCGCGTTGTGCGCGAAAATATTTGCCGTTATGTAAACCTTCTTGCCGTGCGCATGCGCGTAAGTAATCCCTTCTGCCATTTCCTGCGGCGAGAAATTCTTCGCGTTGGCGCGCATTCCCAAAGCTCGCCCGCCCATATAAACGGCATCTGCACCATAAGCAATGGCAACCTTCAATTTTTCCAAATCTCCCGCAGGGGCGAGCAACTCAGGCTTTGTCATCATGCAACCATGCTACCAAAACATCACCCAAGCATCAAGTAGGCAAATTGATTAAACCAATCATTAATCAATTTCTCAAACCTAATTAACGCAACCCCTAATCAAAATCGTCAAATCAATTCACAAACCCCCATTATTGGGGGTCAAGGGGGACTGTGTTCCCCTTGCGGGTCTGGGCAGCGCCCGGGGTCTTAATCTTTTGAACGCCTTCCCACACCCCAAACAATCTTGTACAATCACAGAAAAATTCGAATTTCAAATCCGGAGGTACATATGCAAGCGTTAAAGCGTCAACATGGTCTATTCGTGACCACCTGCTTTGTGGTCGGCTTCTTGGTCGGTACTGGGATATTCTTTTTGCCCGGGCGGATTTTATATGAAGTGGACGGTAATGTTGGGTTGGGTGTAATGGCATGGGTCATTGGCGGGTTAATGATTGCGCCATGTGTGTTCATGTTTAGCCAATTTGCTGCGCGATACGAGAAGATGCATGGCTTTGTGGATTACGCAGAGGCAATTGTAGGGCGTCGGTATGGTTATTTGGCAGGTTGGTTCTTCGCGGTGATGTACCAGCCGGCGGGATACGCGATTATCGCGTGGATAACGTCGGGCTTTACGGCTACGTTGGTGGGGATGGAACCGGGTAGCGAGGTATATTTGCCGTTTCGGTTTTTTATTTCTGGGTTTTTTATGGCGGTTACGTTTGTTGTAAATTATTTGGCGCCCAAGGTGCCGGTCAAATTTAATGTGGTTACTACGGTGGCGCGGATGATTCCGCTGGTGCTGATGGGTACAGTGGGCGTACTGATTGGGTTAGTAGTGAACCGTTCGCACCAGCCGGAGGTTATTGAAACACTTAACTTGCTTGGCAACGCACGCGGGTACACGTCGCTGTTTGCAGCTATTTCCGCGACGGCGTTTGCATTTAATGGCTGGCAAGCAGCGTTGGCATTTAACACCGAAGTAAAGGATTCGAAGCGGAAATTTCCGATTGCATTAATGGGTGGCTTTGGGTTAGTAATTGTCGTATATGTACTTTATTTCATCGGCATCACCCATGCGTCGCCGGAAAGCACCGCGCTTATCATGCAGGGCGGCGGCGCGAATTTTGCCCAAGGTACGCGTCATGCATTTGAGTATATCTTTGGCCGCGCGGGTGGTTGGCTAGTGATTTTCATGATTATTTCTGGATTGGGTATATTAAATGCTTGTTGTTTGGGAATGAGCCGCGCCATGTATGCGCTGGCCAAGCGCAATACTGGACCCATGCACGACCGCATGAGCGAATTGGATGCCAAAACAAACGTACCTAATAATTCTATGTTCATGGCGGTGGGGATTGGTTATGTTTGGTTGTTTGTTATATTCAGCAATACAATGGAGTGGTTTGGTAGTTTTTCGTTTAGCTTGCCTGATTTTTATAATTACAGCTTTTTTGGTTTGTTGGTGCCCATTTTCGTATGTTATGCCATTCGGCAAAAAGATTTGCATTTCGTCAAGCGTATTATTTTCCCGGTAGTTGCAACGGCGGGTGCGGCGTTTATGTTTACGACATATTGGCTGGGCAGTACACGGCATGCAATCGTATACAGCGTAACTTTTATTTGCTTGGCATTGGTGGGTTGGATTTGGTACAAAGATACTCCTATATCCGCGGATATAAATATTGCAGGTGCGCAAAATGAATGATAATATTACAAGTAATTACAATTTGGAGGTGGCATATGACAAAAACATTTACTGCAAGTACCATTGAATTGGAAAATAGCGAAATAGCCATCAAAGAAATAAAATCACAACTTAATTTTGACTCCAATCTTTTGCACAATACCATTGGAATCCTGTCTTGTCATCAGGAGTTCGTATTGAATGGTATTGCACAAGCCATCATTGCCGCGTTGCCTTTCAAAGTCGTTGGAACGGTTGCGTCTGTCCAATCAATAGGAGCCGAAGCACCAGAACCGTTTTTATTAACACTTATGGTGATAACCAGTGATGACGTGGAATACAAAACAATATTGACCCCATCCATTTTAGAAAATCCCAAGCAAGTAATTGCCGATAGCTACAAAAAATGTGCTGCAGACAAAGCGCCCGCGTTAATTATTATGCTGTCGTCATTTATCATGCAAAATTCTGCAGCGGAATATGTTAACGTTCTTACGGATATATCTGGCGGCGTGCCTTGCTTCGGTACGATTGCGGTAGACGATACCTTTAATTTTGAGCACAGTTATTTAATATCCGATAGCGAGTTTTACAATGATCGGATGTGCTTAGTGCTTGCATACGGCAATCTTTCACCTAAGTTCTATGTAGCCAATATATCGCCATCCAAGGCAATCGGAAGTAAAGCCATTGTTACCAAAAGCGAAGGACATTTAATTAAAGAAATCGACGGGCAATCGGTCGAAACTTTTATGCGTGGCATGGGCATTAATATAGATATCACTACGGGATATGACATGGCGCAGTTGCCGTTTTTGATTGATTATAACGATGGTTCGTTGCCGGTATCACGATTGTTGATTGCCATGACGCCAGAAGGGTATGCCATATGCGCCAGCGATGTGCCGGAAGGCAGAGGCATACAATTTGCACAAAGCGATGCCGAAGATGTAATCTACACATTGGATCAAACTGCGGAAGAACTTAAAGCCGATATAAGCAATGCCAACGGCTTATTGGCCTACACTTGCATTGCCCGCTGCGTTACACTGGGTAGCAACCAATACGGCGAAATGAAAAAATTGAGCGAAAAAATCGCAAACAAAATTCCGTTCATGATGACCTCATCCGGCGGGGAAATTTGCCCCATTGACAGTATTGGCGGAAAAACCATAAACCGTGCGCACAATAATGCTTTCATCGCCTGCCTATTCTAAATGTTGGGAGTAAACGGCTTGAATGAAGAAATTATTAAATTACAGGCGGAAATTGATCGATTAAACGTTGAAATCCGCAAACACATACGTGAAGCAAAAGTGGCCAAAGGCTTTTTGGAAAAAGTGACCCGCGCAACCGAGTCTAAAGAAATCGTAAACAAAGCCCTAACAGCCGCCAATGCCCGCCAAAAAGAATATACCGATTTACTATTGCAAAATTGCCCCAGTATCATTGCATTGCTGGATGTAAACGGTAATTTTGTGCTGTCTACAAATGCATTGCTTGACGCGCTCAACCTACCCAAATTCGATTTAATACGAAACCGCAGCTTCGAAGAAATATTAAAGCCTTATATCAGACCTGAAGCAATGAATGAATTAAAAAAGGCCATCAATCGCGTAAGCATGACGGATAAAGTCATTAAATTCGAAGCTTGGGTGGATTTTAACCTGCATAACCAACCTCGCTTTTATTCGGTCGAATTACGTGGCTTGCACAACGGTGTGTTGGTATTAATGACCGACTTGACGGATTTCATACTGGAAAAACAACGCGCCGAAGTTGCCAACGAAGCAAAATCCACATTCTTGGCCAATATGAGCCACGAAATACGCACGCCCATGAACGCAATCATCGGCATGAGCGCGGCATTGGCACGCAGCAATTTATCAGCTGAGCACCAAAAATATGTAGACAATATAAATTCCGCTTCCGGATCGTTGATGAACATCATTAATGATATCCTCGACTTTTCAAAAATTGAAGCGGGTAAAATGGATGTCCACGCGCAACATTATAAAATCGTTGCTATGCTTGAAAATTTATATGCCATGTTTTTGGAATTGTGCCCGCAAGACCGCGTTAAACTGGATTTTAATATCAGCTTAGACTTTCCTGAAATGATATACGGCGACGAAAAACATCTACGCCAAGTTCTAACCAATCTTTTATCCAATGCCGTCAAATACACACAGCAAGGCGAAATTACCTTTAGTGCATGTGTGCTTGATGATGATATGCTGTGCTTTGAAATTAAAGATACGGGCGCAGGAATCAAAGAAGAACATATTCAATATTTATTCAAGCCTTTTGTCCAATTCGATACACATAAAAACCGTAATATCATAGGCACTGGTTTAGGACTGGCGATATGCCATAATTTATGCCAACTCATGAATGGGGAAATTCATGTAAAAAGTGAATACGGCAAGGGTTCGACTTTTACGGTGTTGATTCCGTATGACCGATTGGCTGCTTCTGATTATATTGAGACGCCTCCGGTGCATTCATTTATTGCGCCTGACGTGCGCGCGTTGGTTATCGATGATATCGAAATAAACTTGACCGTTGCGGAAGTGAATTTGGATATTTTTCAAATAAAAGCGGACTTTGTGAACAATGGATATGAGGCCATTGATCTGGCCAAGAAAAACGAATACGACATCATTTTTATTGATCATATGATGCCGGGCATCAACGGCGTTGATACGTGCAAAGCCATTCGCGCGTTAAATAGTGCAAATAATAAGATTCCGATCGTGGCATTTACGGCCAATGTGGTGCAAGGTGCGCGTCAAATGTTTTTGGATAGTGGATTTGACGATGTGCTGGCTAAGCCGCTGGTGCTGAATGAATTAAATGCATGCTTGCGCCGTCATTTGCCGGCGGAATCTATAATTGAATAAAATCTTGGAGGAAATCTAATATGATCAAAGCGGCATCAGTCCAAACCAACCATATCGATGATATACAACGCGCATGCGACGATTTAAAAAGCCAATTGCAACATAAATTGCCTTTGTTAAAAAACAGCGTGGGCATCGTACAATGTGACCCGGAATATATAGAAGCAGGGATGATGGAACGGTTATATCGCGAATTTGGCTTCCCGTTGGTGGGGGGAACAACGGTTTCTGTGACAACCAACAACGCGCCGCCTGAAACACATGCATTTTCCATGATGGTTATTACTAGCGACAACGTTCAATTTATTGCATCTATGACCAATGGCATCAAGGACAATCCGGTGCGCGCCATAGAAACAGCGATGGAGCAAGCCATAACGGCCGCAACAAAACCGGTGAAGCTTGCGCTTGTATTCCCTACCGTGACTGACAATGCGAATATGCCCGGTGATTTATATTTTGAAGCGGTGGAAGGTGTTTGTCCGGGGTTGCCGGTATTCGGTACGCTGTCGGTGAACGATTCTGTAGATGAATATGAGCGTAGTATGTCTGTATATAATGCGCAGTTTTCTACATTGGAAATGAGCTTTGTAATGGTGTGCGGCGATGTGAACCCCCGCTTTTTTGTGACGGCGGCTTTTGATCAATCGAGCGCGATTGAACCGGCCAAAATTACCAAAGTAGAAAACCAATTAATTTGCGAAATAAATGGAATGCTTGCACTGGATTACTTTAAAAGCGTAGGTTTCGCTGCGGATGGCAAGCTGAGCAAGGGCGTATACTTCTTGCCGTTATTAATCACCGAGCAGGGTGAAGACGGAATTGATCGCACCATTGTACGCGCCATGGTGCAATTTACGCCCGAGGGGTACATTCCGTGCCGTGGGAAAGTGCCCGAAGAAGCCCATATTTCGTTTGGCTCATTGGAAGCGGCAGAAATCTTAGAATCTACGGAAACCGTGTTGGCGCAAATGAACATAGAAAATGAAATTAATGCGGCGTTGGTATTTTCATGCATTATCCGGCAATTAAGTATCGGCACCAATGTTATGGGTGAATTGGAGCTTATTGGAAAGACGATACGTGATGGGGTGCCGTTTTTGGCATCGTACTCCGGTGGAGAATTGAGTCCACTGGGCGCGAAAAATTATTTTCATAATTACACGTTGATTGCTTGTATATTGTAAAAATTAAATAATGGAGATGATAAAAATGGAAAAAAGCAAATTGATGAAGTACGCGCAATTATTGGTAAAGTCCGGCGGCAATGTGCAGCCCGGCCAAGTTGTGGTTATTGGTTGCGGTGTGGAACACGCCGAATTTGGGCGGATGGTGCAAGATTGCGCTTACGATGCGGGCGCGTCGGAAGTTGTGATGGATTGGTCGGACGATTATTCTGCCCGGGCCAAGTATCTGCGTGCGGATAGCAAGATTTTCGATGAATTCCCGCAGTGGAAAGTGGATTGGTACAAGCATTATGATGACCGCGGTGCGGTGTACTTGCGCATCAATGGCTCTGACCCCGATTTGTTGGCGGGCGTTGACCCGGACAGATTGCGCCGCTTTGCGAAGGTGGCGGGTGTTGCTACCCGACCGCATAGTGCGATTATGATGAGCAACACTTGCCGATGGAGCGTGTTGGCGATACCCACACCCGCATGGGCGAAGAAAGTCTTCCCTGATGTAACGGAAGCAGAAGCGATTGAAAAATTGTGGGACGCAATCCTCAAAGGCGCGCGCGCCGACGGTGCCGACCCCATCGCAGATTGGGAAGCGCACAAAGGCAACTTTGCCGAACGTGTAAATTATTTGAATGGCAAAGCGTTTGACGCGCTGCGCATAACCACAGGGCTAGGAACGGACTTGACCATTGGGTTGGCCAAGAATCATGTGTGGGTAGGCGGCGGTGATATAGGTAAGGAGGATGGCGTACCATTTTTCCCCAACCTGCCTACGGAAGAAATCTTCACCATGCCGGATCGTATGCGTGCAAACGGGCGCGTGGTGGCATCGATGCCGTTGTCGCACCAAGGCAATCTGATTGAAGGCTTCGAGATGACCTTCAAGGATGGGCTGGTTGTGGACTATAAAGCGGACAAGAATCAAGAAACGTTGTCAAATATTCTTTCCATGGACGAAGGTGCAAAGCGCTTGGGTGAGGTTGCACTTGTGGCCGATTCATCGCCCATCAGCCGCATGGGGATTTTGTTTTATAACACGTTATTTGACGAAAATGCATCCAGCCACTTGGCGTTGGGCAAGGCGTATCCCAACAATATGCAAGGCGGCGACGATATGGAAACCGACGCGTTGGTAGCCGCTGGTGGCAATGATTCTCTGGTGCATGTGGACTTTATGTTTGGCACGCCAGACATGAAAGTTGTAGGCATCGCTGCCGATGGTTCGGAAACGGTATTTTTTGAAAACGGCGAATTCATAAAATAATGGCGGATCATATTCATACCATACCCGTACTGGACGCGCTGCGCGAAAATAAAGGCTGCGCGTTTTGTACGATGTTTGAAATGCTGGAAAAAGCCGCGATTGGCTTCATCATGTCGCCGGCATATATGGAGGATGATGTGCGCAAGGCCACCAACCGCGTGGGGTTTTGCGCACGGCATCTTTCGCAGATGTATGACGCGCAAAACCGATTGGGCTTGGCGTTGATGTTGCATACGCATTTGCAAAAATTGAATGCGGATATGGCAAAAATAGCGAAGGCACGCGTGAGCGGGTCGTTTTTTGGCGGGGATGCAGGGCCGGTGGTGAAGCTGCACAGCTATGCAACCGAAGTGAACGGTAGCTGTTATGTATGCACCCGCGTGGATACGACTTTTGAACGGTATGTCGATACATTTTTTCATTTGTGGGGCAGGGGAGGCGATGAGGGGGCGTTGATTAAAGCGCAACCGGGCTTTTGTATGCCGCATTTTGCCAAACTTGCAAGTGCGGCGGCGAAAATGGGGAAGGGCAAGCGCGACCGTTTCGTAGAAGAATTTGTCACCAAGCAACTGGCGCATATGCAAGCACTGGCCGACGACTTGGACTGGTTTACACAAAAATTTGACCATCGCAACGCCGATTTGCCTTGGAACAATGCAAAGGATGCATTGTTGCGTAGCGTTGCGTTGTTGGGCGGCACACACGGGGGCAAAAATGACTGACGGTGTAGGCTTCCGCCAACATGTGCGTGATGAAATTGCCAAAATGCGCGCCATGAATTTCACGGACAGGCGGCAGTATATTTGGGAATATTACAAGATGCATATTATTGGGTTGCTCATCGGTATCTTTGCTTTGGGCGCGTTTATTAACACAATGTTTATTAACCCCGCGCCACGGGATTATTTGTATATTGCGTGGTTGGGTCCACAGCCTGAAATCGGGCAATTGGAAGCATTGGCGCAAGCGTTGCAACCGTTGGTACCCGAGGATTTGCATGAAGTGGTATCGGTGCATTCTTATGCGGCATCGTTCGACCCGATGATGAATACGGTGTTGCAACAGCGCTTTGCAACAATGGTGCAAATTGGTGGCATGGATGCAATTTTGACCACGTCGGTAGGTGTGCAGGAATTAATTGACGCATTGGATTGGCTGCGCCCGATATACGAATTGCCGGGTGCGCCCATAGCCGTGAGCTTGTATGGCTCGCCGTTGTTATATGAAGTGGGTATCGATTCTTATGATTTGTACTTGAGCATGCTGATAAATACTGCAAACGTTGACCGTATATTGCGTATGTTGGACATGTTGCTCGATGGGGTGCCCGCGTTATGATAAAGTCTAACGGTACGTTATTTTTTTTATTTTTGGTCGTATTTCAATTTTTGATGACCGGGTTGTTTTTGTCGGTTCGGCATCTTTTGCCGGAGGCAATATTATTGTCGCCGGTTTTTTTGATGGTTTGGATGGTGGTGATGTTCCTGTTGCCGTTGGCCATATGGCTCGGCATAAAAAAAGAACGTTTATCGCTGCATATGCCCAATGCGCATTTGGGTGCAGTTAACACCCTTTTGGTGCTGGGCATATCTTTTTTCCTGATCCCGTTTATGGCGTTGATTGCGTCGGTGACGACATTGTTTACGCCCAATGTGGCGGCAGATTTTATGGAACAAACGCAAGCGCATTCGCTTTGGCTGATGCTGCTGGCGGTGGCGGTGGCGCCCGCCGTTGTGGAGGAAGTCGTGTTCCGCGGTTACATACAATCGCAATACCTGAACTGGCCGTTCTGGTGTGTGGCGGTCATGAATGGGTTCTTGTTCGGGTTGATACACATGAATTTTTCGCAGTTTTTCTACGCGTTTTTTATGGGTGTGATATTTGCGTATATGGTGCATCTAACGCGCTCGATATGGGCAGGGATTTTGTCGCACTTTTTTTTAAATGCGGTAAATGTCGTGATGTTTCGTGTGTTGTCGTGGGCGGCTGACCAACGAGCCGAAGCCGATGTTTTATATGAATCGGTAGAAATTACTCCCGTTGATACGGTTATATCCGTAGGGATTATTGCGCTGATATTTGCGCCGTTTTTGGTGTTGCTTTGGTATCGTTTTGTTGCATATAACCGACGGCGGTTTGGTGGCGCTGGCGATTGCAGCTAAAGTCAAAAGACAAGACCCTGGGGACGCTGTCCCAGACCCCGCGAGGGTGCCGGCTAAAGCCTTATTTGGCGCACAGCCCCCTCGACCCCAGTTTCTGGGCGTCGCCAAATAAGGCTTTAGCCGGTACCCCCTCTCAATCATGGCAAGTGCATAATTTCAAGTACAAAAAATCCGCGCGCGGCGCGGATTTTTTAATAGTTTTATTTTTGCACTTAACAATAATTGCGTTGCGGTAGCATGCAGGGGGTCAAGGGGGCGAGTCGCACCCTTGCGGGTCTGGGCAGCAGCCCAGGGTCTTAATCTTTTGACTTTGATGTTTACTTTCGGCTGTTTAGATGCCCTGCTTTCGGAAATTCTCTAAACATAAGCGGATGCCTTCGAGTTGTTCGTATTTTGCGTCTTCGTACTCTATGATGTGCCATGCAATGTCTTGGTGTGCGTCGCATAAGGCGAAGGTGCGTTGCCAATCTATGTCATCTTGGCCTACCATTGTGGCGTGGCCGTTTTTGAACGAGTAGGGTTTTTGGTGCGTGGTGCGGATGCGGCCGGGGTATTTGCTGAGCAGTGTGTACACATCGGTGTCGTTGCCTGCGCCCATGGCGTTGCCATTGTCGAATTGGAGGCCGATGTCGGGGGTAGTATTGTCTAGGAAATAATGGATGGGTAAGTCGCCCTCCATGGGTTTGAATTCTTCGGCATGGTTGTGGTAGGAGAGTTTCATGCCGTAGGGTGCAAGCTTGGCGGCGACTTCGTTAAACTGCCGTGCGGTTTCCAACCATGCGGCTTTGGAGTTTGTCATTTCGTGGGGCAGGCCGGGGATGGTGAGCTCTGTATTGCCGATGATCTTGTTGTAAGTAATGGTGCTCATCAGGTTGCCGGGGCTCACATAATGCCAAGGTGTATGCCATCCGCAACACACCAACCCGGTATCGCCCAGCGCGGCCTTCACTTCCTGCGCAGTGCAGGGGAATTCCCAAAAAAATTCCACCGCGTCGTACCCCATCGTTTTCACCTTGCGGAGCGTACCCCACATGTCCTTGGCAAACTCATCCCGTACTGAATACAACTGTACACCAAATTTACGCATTGTATTAACCCCTTTCAAATTATGTTGCCAGATATCGCAAGTATACATCACAGCAGGATGTAATCACAAGAAATCCGCAATAAATCGCATTAGCCAATATTGAATTAGGCGGAAGCCAAAGCGCAGGGTCGAGGGGGAACGCTTCCCCCTCGCGGGTCTGGGCAGCGCACAGGGTCTTAATCTTTTAATTATAATCCGTCACAAAAGACAAAACCCGACCACAGGGGGGGTGGGGTCGGGTTTTTGAGGGGGGATATTTAGTTGCCCTAAACGGATGTTTAAGGTCATGGGTGAATCGTTGCCAAGTATTTCGTAGATTATACCTTTTTGGCCGCGTCAACGAGATAACAAATATAACGCTTGATGCTGGCCATGAATTTTTCGGGCTCTAGTTCGCCAGCGGCTATGCGTGACAAGCCGCGTTCCCATTTGCCGGTGGTTTCGGGTGATCGTAGCTCGGGCGGTACGATGGCGATGAGTCGCATGCCTTTTTCGGTAGGGATGAGGTTCTTTTTTTTGCGCTCGACGTATTTTGAGGCGATGAGCTTTTCAATTATGGCGGCGCGGGTGGCGGGGGTGCCTAGGCCAGAGGCTTTGAGGGCTTCTTTGAGTGCTTCATCGTCTACGAAGCGGCCTGCATGTTCCATGGCGGACAGGAGGGTGGCTTCGGTGTAGGGCTTGGGCGGGGAGGTCTTTTTGGCGAGGACTTCGGCGGATTGGAGGGTTACGGTGTCACCCTTGGATAACAAGGGAAGGAGGGTATCGACTTCTTCGGTGGATTTATCGCTTGATTTTGCCTTTTTGCCGGATTTTTTTGCGGTATTTTCATCGGCGTTTGCATTCGATTTATCGGTGCTTTTTTCATGCGCATACAATGCCGTCCATCCGGCGGATTTTTCCATCCGTCCTTTTGATTCGAAAAGATGCGCCACTTCTGCTTGGCACTTGGTTACCATGACGGTCACATCATAAACATGGGGTGGGTAAAATGCGGCAATGAAATTACGCAGGATACGATCATATACGGCGCGTTCGTCGGGCGTGAGCGCGGAAAGGGGTTTCTTGGAGCCGGTCGGGATGATGGCGTGATGGTCGGTGACTTTGGCATCGTTGACGATGCGGTTGGTGATGGGCAGCTTCTCCATCGCCAGCAAAGGCGCGGCAAATTCTTTGTACGGCTCGGTTTGCAAATTTTGCAACACGGCGGGCAGCTTGGGCGCCATGTCGGCACTTAAATAGCGGCTGTCGGTACGGGGGTAAGTGATCATCTTGTGCTTTTCATACAGGGATTGCGCCAGCGCCAAGGTCGTCTGCGCAGAGAAACCCAACTTGCGGTTGCATTCGCGTTGTAATTCGGTCAGGTCGAAGAGTTGGGGTGCGGGAACGCGCTTTTCAGTGGTTTCGATGGATTCGATGGTGCAGGGGCGGCCGGATGTGGCGGCTACGATGGCTTCTGCTTTATCGCAATCGGGTAAGCGGTGCTTGTTTTCCTCGGCGACGGGGTTAAACCATGTGCCGCTATAGCATTCGCCGTTAAGCGTTTTGAATTGCGCTTCCACTTCAAAATATTCCTTCGCGTCGAAGGCTTCAATTTCCTTTTGACGCGTGGCAAGGATGCCCAGTGTAGGTGTTTGCACACGCCCCATCGGTAGCAAGTCATCGTGTCGCAGTGTAAAGGCGCGGGTGGCGTTCATGCCCACGAGCCAATCCGCCTCCGCCCTGCATCGCGCCGACGCAAATAAATTGTCATATGCCGTACTTGACTTCATGCCGGCCAAGCCTTTTTTTATCGCCGCGTCTGTTAGGCTGGATATCCACAACCGCTCGACGGGTTTTTTGCATCGCGCCCATAAATATATGTATCGGAAAATCAGTTCCCCTTCGCGTCCGCTATCAGTGGCGCAAATAATGCGTTCGGTTTTGGGGTCGTTCATGATGTCCTTCAGCAATTTCAATTGCTTGATGGTTTTGGGGATGGGCTTCAAGTCCATTTTGTACGGCAAGATTGGCAAATCTGTCATGCGCCACTTCTTCAATGTGGGGTCATAATCCTCCGGCTCGGCCAATGTAGCCAAATGCCCAATGGCCCAAGAAATAACATACCCCTCGCCATGGATATATCCGTCGCCCTTGCCCGTGCAATTTAACACCCGCGCAATATCGCGCCCAACGGATGGTTTTTCTGCAATAATTACCGTGCGCACATTAACCCCCAATAAATTAAATAACGCGGCATTATACATGATTTATTGAAAGGATGATACGCATGCATAAAAGTAACGACATGTCAAGATGATGGCGATTGTAAATGCCGATTATACTTGCACCCGACTCAACAAGCCGCTGGCCAGCGCAGAGTCAACCATAGGTTTGTACTTTTATAGGGCCCTCCCTAGCAAGCGATAAACATACAAAAAAATAAAACCGGAAACAGCTAGCCAACGATTCGTTATACGTGCACCGAATTATATGGCGGCTTCCCTTCTATCCTACACGATTTATTTGTGTAGGATTTTTTTGAAAATTTGCAAAATTCACAACAAGCCGGACAATCCTTCACCATGGCGCATTACGAACAACACCGCGCTCAATTTGCGCCTTGATAACGTTAAAAAACCCGTTATAATATCATCATGCAGTAAATAATCCTTGGGAGTGGTTTGAATGGCATTGAATATAAAAAAGGCGATCTTGCATATTTTGCGCAGTGACGGTGCGCCGTCGGTTTTGTCACAGGTGGAGTTGGACATTGACAGTGAAGTTTGTGAAACTTTTATTTTAAAGCACGTGAAGAAATTGATTAACAACCCCGCCACGCGATCGGCTGTGTTTAAGCCGGAGTCGGCGGTTTTTTCCGTTTTGGGAGAATATCAAAGCGGTGCGGTGTATTTTAAAGAAACGAGTGTTGCGTTGGCTGAGCGGATGCTGTCGTTGATGGAGCGGTTCAAGAAGCTGCCGCCGTGCGATTTGCTGGTGGTACATATCGCCAACAAGGGTGCGGAGTCGTTGGCGATTGTAAAATTGGGTTATCAAGAAGTGTACAACCACCAATCCAAGGATGCGGACAACCAATTGACCAAGTCTACGGCGTTGCCGTTTGCTACGGGCAAGGTGGAATATGCTTGTTTGATTGACCTAAGCGGTGCCGCCATGCCCATCCACTTGATTGAAAAAGCAGAGGTGTTGGAAGGCAACGCCGTGCCGTACTTCTCCGAGTTGTTCTTGGAGTGCGACGCGTCGCCATCCAAAAAAGAGCAGGCCAAGCATATCGATGAATTGAACAACGAATTTGTGCAAGAATTTTTTAATAACGACCCCAAAATGACCGCCAAGATTAAATCTGCGTTGGTGGAAGAAGCCGAAAATGAAGAAGGTTTTGTGTCCATTGACAATGTGGCGGCGCAGGTTTTTGCCGAGGACGAGGCGCAGAAGGCGCAATATGTATCCACGCTGCGCGAGGCGGGCGTGGTTGCCGATGTACCCTTGGGCGAGCGTGTGGCGCGGTCGCAATTTGCCACGGCGCGCATCAAGGGTGACAATGGTGTGGAAATAAAATTCCCGGCGCATATGGCGGTGGACGAAGATGAAATTGAAATTACGACCCATGCGGACGGTACGGTGACGGTATTAATCAAGCGCTTGCGGTTGATGTAACCCGTGCACAACACACTATCTTTCGGCGAAGGCCGCGTGGCCATCGATGTTGGCGCGTCCAGCGGGCGCGTCATGTTGGGGCAGGGGAGCGCGATACGCGAAATACACCGCTTCCCCAATGAAATCATACAATCGGGCGGTCAACAATGTTGGGATGTTGATGCGCTTGAACGTGAAATCCGCACCGGTATAGGTAAATGCGGCGTGCCTTTGCGTAGCATTGGCGTTTGCACATGGGGTGTGGATTTTGTTTTGCTTGACGCACACGGCAATCGGTTGGGCAATGCCGTAGCCTACCGCGACAAACGCACACAAAACATCCGCGATAAAGTACACGCAATCATCCCCGAAGCGGAATTGTACACGAGCACGGGCATGCAGCCCATGATTTTTAACACGATTTATCAATTGGCAGCTTTGCAAGAAAGCGCGCCTTTTTTATTAGAGCAAGCGGCGCATTTATTGATGATGCCTGATTATTTTCATTATCGTTTGTGTGGGGCGATAACGCAGGAATATACCAATGCCACCACGACGGGTTTGGTAAATGCCCGCACCCGCACATGGGATGGGGAAATGATTGAGCGCTTGGGTTTGCCCGCGCGGTTGTTTATGCCGTTGACGCAACCGGGCACGGTGATTGGGCAGTACACGCCCGATTGTGCTGTGATTACTCCGGCTACGCACGATACGGCATCGGCCGTGGTGGCCGCGATGGACGATGCTATTTATATCAGTTCGGGCACGTGGTCGTTGATGGGGATCAAATTGGCGCAACCCGATACGTCGGAAGCGGCGCGTATTGCGGGGTTTTCCAACGAAGGCGGCATCGGCGGAAATATCGTTTTTTGCAAGAACATCATGGGTTTATGGATGATACAAGAAGTGCAACGCGAATTGCGCGCGCAAGGCAACGATTTTACCTTCGCTGCACTGTGCGAAATGGCTGAGGCTGTTGCAATCCCCAGTATAATAGATTGCGAAGATACGCGGTTCTTTTCTCCGGATAGCATGATTGCGCAGTTGCAAGCCGCCTGTGCGGAATCCAAACAGCCCGTGCCGCGCACCCCGGGCGAATTGGCGCGCGTCGTATATCAAAGTTTGGCGGTGGGATACGCCAATACTGCGCAACAAATCGAGGCGCTAACCGGGCGCAAGTACGGCAAGATCAATATCGTCGGCGGCGGCGGCAAGGCCAATTTCTTGAATCGCTTAACCGAAGAACACAGCGGGAAAAAGATAATTGCGGGGCCGTATGAAGCCACCGCCATGGGCAATATTTTGGGTCAAATGTAATCAACACAGCACTCAGGAGGAATGGCAATGAAATCAAATTATCTGCACCCCGCCGATCAATTGGTGGCCATTATGAATCGGATTTACGAAAGAGGGCTCACGACGACATCGGGCGGCAACTTATCTATATTGGAGGACAACGGCGACATATGGATAACCCCCAGTGGCATTGACAAAGGTGCGCTGACGCGGGCAGATATCTGTTGTGTCAAACCCGATGGCACGGTCGAAGGGCTGCACGCGCCGTCGGTGGAATTGCCGTTTCATGCGTTGGTATACAAAAAGCGGCCCGATATACGCGCAGTTTTGCACGCGCACCCGCCGCACATGGTGGCATTTTCTGTAGCGCGGTGTTTGCCGGCGTTAAATTTGATTGCCAATGCGCGGCAAGTTTGTGGTAAGTTGGCCATGGCGCCCTACGCGGTGCCCGGCTCGCCGGAGTTGGGCGAAAAAATTGCGGCGGAATTCGTCAAGGGCTTTCATATTGTGGTCATGGAAAACCACGGGCTGGTTGTGGGCAGCGGCAACTTATTCGATTGCTATTTAAAATTTGAAACGCTGGAGAATACCGCGCAAACGCAAATGCTAGCGGGCAAGTTGGGCGCATTGCAAGCCTTTGATGAAGATGATTATATAAAATCGCGCCATATTGCACGGCCAGAAAGCTTTGTCGTGGGGTCGCACAACGCGGAGGAAAATGCCGCCCGCCGCGATATGATTTTTTTCATCCGCCGTGCATACAGGCAGGGCTTGATTGGAGCGGCATCGGGAACATTTTCTGCGCGGTTGTCCAATGGTCAATTCTTGATCACGCCTGCGGGTGCGGACAGGGCGCATTTGACCGAAGGCGATTTGGTGCTGATGCACGGCGCATGTGCGGAATACGGCAAAATGCCCTCGCGTTTGGCAGTATTGCATAAACAAATTTACGACCGTCACCCGCAAATTAATTCGATTATGGGTGCGCAACCACCGCACGCCATGGCCTTTGCTGTAACAGATGCACCGTTTGATTCGCGTACCATCCCCGAAAGTTACATCATGCTGCGCAACATGAAAAAAACGACATTCCGCAATGTGTATCACGCGCCGGAAGCAGTAGCAGAGGTGATATCACCCCGCACGCCCGTGGTCATATGCGAAAACAATCAAATATTGGCGACAGGGGCTACGCTCTTGCAAGCTTTCGACCGATTGGAAGTGTGCGAGGCCACCGCCAAGGCCATTATAGCGGCCAAGGATATTGGTGCGCTGGTGCGGATATCGGACGAAGAAGTGGCGGATATCGACCGCGCATTTAAGTTGCCGTAATGTAACGAAAAATTGAACGAACTTCATGCAACCGGTTGCAAATTGCAACCGGTTGTTTTTAGTTTACCGATAATATTTCTGTGGGCGTTGACAAAATGACATCCGTGTCATATCATGCGTATATGACGCTGGTGTCATTGTCATTTTACAAATGATTTACATACACAAAGAGGAGGGAACTGCATGGCGCGTCCGCATATCGAACGCAGGCGAAAGGATAAACAAAAAAAAATCCTTGAGGCGGCGCGCCGTGTTTTTTGCCGCAAGGGATTTTTGGCGGTCAAGATGCAAGACATTATCGACGAATGCGGCATCAGCCGCGGGGGGATTTATATTTATTACGCATCCGTGGACGAAGTTTTTTTGGACGTGATGCGGCAGCGCAATGCAGAGGGGATTTCGTCGATTAACAAATCGGTGGAAACGCGCGAGCCGTTTTGGCATGTGCTGGATACGTACATTGCCAAGCAAAAGGAAAGATTGGTTCGTTTCGAGAACAGCCTTTTCCGTGCGTACTGTGAATATATCTTCTCGAAGCCGATGGCTGCGGTGCATGCATTCCGCGATTCACAATTGGCGAATTTGCGGGGTAGCGTGGAGGCAATTTTGCGCTTGGGCGAGAGCCAGGGCGTGGTGGCGAACGGTGATATCACGCAGTTGGCAATATTTTTTATTGCGGTGATAGACGGACTAAGCGTGTTGGCGCTAGGTGATGCGCTGACACAGGAAACAATGGACGCGCAATTCGAGTTGTTGCGCAATGTGATTGCACAATAAGGGAGCGGTTTATAAATGAAAAAAGTCTTGTTGGCAGTATTTTTATTAGTGATGGTTGCGGTGTTGGGCGCATGTGGGCGTGGCGACGATGAAACAGTGCAATCGATACGCATTGGTTTGACGGTGGACATGTCCAACCCTGTGGACGGACTGGCGGCCAGCCGTGCCATGGCGCAGGCGCTGGGGGATTTCTTGGGCATGCCCGTGGTAATGTACGAAGACATCAATTATTTGATCGGCACCGAGGCCATGCGCGGCGGGCATTTAGATATTATGCTGGTGTCAGCGTTCAACTATATTCATACGTCGGCGGCAGTGGATGTGGAAATGCTGGTGAGCCTGCCCATCCGCCCCGGCACGGTAAATAATTCTGTGTTTATTGTATGTGCGACCAACGAGGATATTTTTGCGGCAGAGGATATGCGCGGGCGCACAGCGGCTTTTGTGTCGCCCACGAGTACGTCGGGTTTTATTTTTCCGGTGTATTATTTGGTGAGCACGTTGGGTATCAACCCCGATTTAATCACCAATCCCGGATACTTTTTTGACACAGTGCTATTCACGCAGCGGCATGAAACCAATGTGGACGGCGTATTGTTGGGTGACTTTGATGTGGCGGGCATTGGCGGTATGTTTATCGAGAACATGGTGGAACGCGGTGAATTGGAAAGTGCCGATGCGGTGCGTATCATCGCCGCCACCGACCCTGTACCTAATCCAGCGTACATCATTCGCTCGGCGTTGGACGATGATTTAATTGAACGCATCCGCGAATTTTTCCTGACCTTCGACGACCCCGCATATTTTGCTGAAAACTGGGGTGATTCGAATATCCGCTTCACCGCGCCGGATTTGGCGGGTTTTGCTTATGTACGCTCGGTTGTGACTACACTGGGGTTGGATTGATGGCACTATTGGAAATCCGCGGACTGGTAAAAAAATTCCCCCAATCGGATGCGGAGGTCTTGCATGGCATAGACCTGAACATAGAAGCGGGGGAATTTGTCGTAGTCATCGGCCCGTCGGGTGCGGGCAAGACGACGTTGGTGCGTTGCATCAACCGGCTCATCGACCCCACAGCGGGCGAAATATTTTTTGACGGACAATTTACGCTAGGGTTGCGGGGCAACCGGTTGCGCAAATTGCGCGCACAAATGGGCATGATTTTCCAAGACTACAATTTAATCTACCGCAGCAATGTGATGCAAAATGTTTTGCACGGAAGGCTGGGGCAAATGCCGTTTTATCGATCGGCGTTGGGGTTGTATGCGCGTGATGACTTGCAACAGGCATACGACTTACTAACCGCCGTGGGGCTAACGGACTTCATGCATGTGAAGGCGCAAACCCTTTCCGGCGGGCAAATGCAACGCGTGGGCATCTGCCGCGCCATGATGCAAAACCCCAAGTTGTTGCTGGCCGATGAACCGATTTCGTCACTGGACCCGGCCAGCGCAAAAGTTGTGTTGGATCAAATCAAGTCACTGACCGCCGCACGCGGGTTGACCAGCATCGTCAATCTGCACCAAGTCGAATTTGCAAAGCAATACGCCAGCCGCATCGTGGGCTTGCGCCGTGGGCAAATCGTATTTGACGGCACGCCGGATGCATTAACCGGCGATGTGACCAATTATATTTATTCCTAAGTGATTCCTAAGCGGGAGGCCATGCCGTGTACGACGAACGATTTCGCATAAAATTTGGATTATCTGTTTTCGCCGTAGCCATTGTAGTTGTGGCGTGCTTTTTTTATTTGCGATTAGATGCGATTGCGATTTTTACAGTCGCGCCTGCTTTTTTATCTTTCATAGCGACGGAATTTATGCCCCCGGCATTGGATAATGCAAGTGCCTTTTTACTTCCCGCTTTATTTACGGTTGCATTTGCGGTGGTGAGCACGTTAATTTCGGCGTTTTTTTCATTTATATTTGCATTGATGATGACCGAAGCGATTATGCCGTATTGGACGGTGCGTTTTTCGGTGCGGTTCGTGATGACCTTTGTACGCAATATACCCGTCGTCATATGGGCGGTAATGATGGTGTTGATTTTTGGCGTTGGATCCATGGTGGGATTGATGGCGTTGATTATGGCAACCACGGGCTTTCTTTCACGCTCTTATGCGGAAAGCATCAATGAAATAGCCGTGCGCAAGCTGGAGCCTATGCGGGCCAGTGGGGTGGGGAAGCTCGCGATGATACGCCACGGCTTGCTGCCGGAGTTTGCCCCCGCATGGGTAAATTGGACGTTGTTTTCATTTGAATTAAATGTGCGGGCATCGGCTGTGCTGGGGTTGGTCGGCGTTGGAATTGGCATGGGGTTGACAATACAAACGCGCCTAACTTTCCGCCGCTTTCAAGACGTTGCGACCATGGTGTTGATATTGATCATTGTGGTGTTGGCAACAGAATTTATTGCCAATTGGATGCGTAATCGTTTCATGAACAATGTTAACGCAGCTTCGTCCGCTGCTCCGCCAAAAAATAATGTTTTGCGGGTTGTTCCCTTGCACGCATTAATAAAAAAATGGTTTGCCATCGTGGTTATTGTTTCTGTTTTTGTTCTGTGTATATTTTATATTGATTTGGATGTAGCGCGGTTTGTTGGGCGGCTGAACCGCGCACCTGATATCTTGCGGCAATTGATGCGAATTGACATAGGAATAATTACAACAGGGCTCCGTCAATTTTCAATTTCGTTTGCAATGGGGCTGGTGGGGTTGGTGCTGGGCGGATTATTGGCGTTTATGCTTGCTTTTTTGGCAGCAGACAATATCGCTCCATTTAAACCCTTAGCGATGGCTATAAAAGGGTTTGTAAGCATTGTCCGCGCTGTTCCTTCGTTAATATTTATCCTCATGATTGTAGCTGCGGTCGGGTTGGGGTACACAGCCGGGGTTGTGGTCTTAATTTTGTCATCCATGGGTTATTTAACAAAGGCGTTTGTAGGAACCATTGAAGAGCAGCACCGGGGCATTATCACAGCCATGCGCGCCACAGGTGCAGGCTGGTGGCAAATAGTATTGCATGGGTTGCTGCCCGCCGTTTTGACGGGTTTCTTCGCATGGCTCGCCATCCGTATGGAAACATCCGTAGCCGAATCTGTAACGCTAGGTGTTGTTGGCGCAGGTGGCATAGGTACATTAATAAGCCGGGCCGAACGCAACAGAGACTTTGCTGCTTTGACGACGTTGATTTTAATTATTGTTATATGTATGGCGGCGTTGGAGTGGGGATCGAATTATTTGAGGCGGCGGGTGGTTGCTAGGGGCTAAGGTCAAGACATCCGGGGGTGGCCCCGGACGCCGCAAAAAGGGTACGCCCTTCTTGACTACCCATATGGCTTCGCCGTCATTCGGTTATGAATAGTGCAAATTAATTGTATAAAAAAACCCGCCGAATGGGCGGGTTTTAAATTTAATCGATTCATGATTGAGAGGGGTGCCGGTTAAAGCCTTATTTGGCAACGCCCAAGGTCTTGAGCTTTTGACCTTAATCCTTTGACTTTATACCGAGCGCGTAACTAACTTAGAACGCAAACACCTTGTGCACACCTTTGCACGGCGGACGGTGCCGTTCTTTTCTACAATCTGTACACGCTTTACGTTTGAGCGCCAGATTTTGTTGGCGCGGCGTGACACTTGGCTACGCGTAATGCTGATGCGGTGGCCGGTTTGGATGGATTTATCACATACTTCACATTTAGCCATGGGGAACCTCCAGGAATGAATTCTCGAAGAGAATTCGTTATTTAGTCATTCACACGCAGGGGATTGATGCGCACGCCCGGACCCATGGTGCTGGCCAGGGTGATTGAACGCAGGTACGTCCCTTTGGCGGCGGTTGGTTTTGCCTTGATGATCGCACCGATGAGTGTGGTAAAGTTTTCGGCGAGTTTCTCGGTGCCAAAGCTGACCTTGCCCATGGGTACGTGGATGATGTTGGTGCGGTCAAGGCGGTATTCTATTTTACCCGCTTTTACGTCGGATACGGCTTTGGCTATGTCGGTGGTTACAGTGCCTGCCTTGGGGTTGGGCATCAAACCCTTGGGACCCAGTAAGCGACCAATGCGGCCAATAAGACCCATCGTGTCCGGCGTGGCAATCATAACGTCGAAATCAAACCAGTTTTCCGTTTGGATTTTGTTGATCATTTCTTCTGCGCCTACGTAGTCTGCACCGGCTTGTTCGGCTTCGGTGGCTTTGTCGCCTTTGGCGATAACGAGCACGCGCAGGTTACGGCCTGTGCCGTGGGGTAATACAACCGTGCCGCGTACTTGCTGGTCGGCATGGCGTGAGTCTACGCCCAAGCGGATGTGTGCTTCTACGGTGGCGTCAAACTTGGATGTGCTGGTTTTTTGTACAAGTTCGACAGCTTCGTTAACGTCGTATAGTTTCAAGGCCTCGACCAGTTTTGCGGCCTCTACGTATTTTTTTCCTCTTTTAGCCATTATCTAACCCTCCTTAACCTTCCACGACAATGCCCATGCTGCGCGCGGTGCCCGCAACCATGCTCATGGCCGTTTCAACTGATGCGGCGTTTAAGTCGGGCATTTTGAGCTCGGCTATCTTGCGCACTTCGTCTTGGGAAATGGTGGCGACTTTGGCGTTGCGGTTGGCTTCGCCGGATGCTTTGTCCAATCCGCAAGCTTTTTTCAGCAGGACGGCCGCGGGGGGTGTCTTGGTGATGAAACTGTAGCTGCGGTCGGCATACACGGTGATGACTACGGGGATAATCATACCCGCTTGAGACTGTGTGCGCTCGTTAAACTCCTTACAGAAGTTGGGGATTGCCAGCCCGTGTTGACCCAATGCAGGGCCTACCGGGGGGGCAGGGGTTGCTTTGCCAGCCTGGATTTGCAATTTAATCAAGGCCATGACTTTCTTTGCCATTCGTTTTCCTCCTTGTGGTGTTGGCGACGCGTCCATTGCATGCGCATCTCCCACTTATTTATGAAAGATTATTACATGCGTTGTAGCACGTGATAATCCAATTCAACCTGTGTTTCACGTCCGAATACGCTAAGCGCAATTGTAACGGTTTTCTTGTGGTGATTGACTTCGCGGACGTGGCCGATAGATGATTCGAACGGACCAGCGATGACACGCACCGTTTCGTCCACGTTCAAGTCTAGCTCGAAGTCGGGTACTTCTACGCCCATGGCGATAATTTCTTCATCAGTCAGGGGTACGGGCTTGGATGCGGGGCCTACAAAGCTGGTTACGCCGCGCGTGTTGCGGATGACGAACCAAGTGTCTTCGTTCATAACCATTTTGAGCAGTACATAACCGGGATAAATCTTGCGCTTGACGACCTTTTTTTGGCCGTTTTTCATCTCCAGCATTTCTTGCTCGGGTACGACGATTTGGATGATAACATCATGCAAGCCGCGGGTTTCAACGATTTTCTCAATGTTGGCTTTTACTTTGTTTTCGTAGCCGGAATAGGTGTGTACGACGTACCACTTTGCATCGGGGTGTATCGCCTCGACCAATTCCTCCGGGATAATGTCGGGATTGATTTGTACAGTATCACTCATGCCACTAACCTAAGAAAAACAAAATGAAGTTGCGCAAACCAAAGCTGAAAACACCGTCCAAAGTGGCAATGTAAGCACCAAAAAGAAGCGACACGACAATAACCGTTATCGTGTGTTTAATCAGCACTTGATTGGACGGCCATACAATGCGGCGGAATTCCGCTTTGTAATCATAAAAAGTGCTTGTAACCGGATCAGGAGCAGATGATTCATGTTTTTCTTTCTTTTTATCTTCGTTCATGTCCTGCCTCCTTATCTGGTTTCGCGGTGTTCGGTGTGAGAGTTGCAAAAACGGCAGAATTTCTTTACTTCCATGCGGTCGGGATGTTTCTTTTTGTCTTTGGTGGTTTGGTAGTTTCGTTGCTTGCAGGGTACACAAGCCAGCGTGATTTTCGTGCGCATGTGGTTTCCTCTTTTCTAGGTAGTTTGTATCAAAATTACAACATCAAAAAAGCGCGTCCGCGCTTGATAGGGGAAGAATAGCATATTCCGCCTGACGCTGTCAACATTTTTTAATGATTGATACACGAAAAGCGCAACAAAAAAATTTCAGTTGGTAACTGTCAGTTACCAACTGAAATTTTAAAAAGTGCTTAGAATTTATTGCGTGGATTATACGGCTTTAATGGATTCGATTGTTTGCGCTTGACGCGGGCGGTCATTAGCGCCTTTGTCGCATGCAGCGATGGCATCCAGTACTTCAAAGCCTTCAAGCAATTTGCCAAACGCGGCGTAACTGCCATCCAAGTGGGGTGCGTCTGCGTGCATGATGAAGAATTGGCTGCCAGCAGAGTTGGGATCGCCGCTGCGTGCCATGGACAGTACGCCACGCACGTGATTAACGGGATTGGCTATGCCGTTGGATGCGAATTCACCCTCGATTTGATAGCCAGGGCCACCCATGCCGGTGCCGTCGGGGCAACCGCCTTGAATCATAAAGCCCGGTATCACGCGGTGGAAGATCAAGCCGTCGTAGAAGCCGTCGTTGACCAAGCTAAGGAAATTTTTTACGGATTTGGGTGCGGTGTCGGGGTACAGTTCGAGTTTCATTTGCCCGCCGCTCTGCATGGTGATGATTACTTGTGGGTTCATTTTTTATTCCTCCAACATATTTTTTTCAACTGTATCACAGACAACATAAGTTGGAAAGGCGTGGTGCATACACTGTTTCACCGGGGGGAGGAACGATGAAATGAAACGGGTGACTTTGCACACAGAGCACTACATACCATTGCTTAGAGAATTTGCGCAGTCGTGGGGGCGCGGCGCGTGGGTTGCGGATATCATGCGGCTGCTGGCCGAAGTAGCCATGCGCGAGAATGCTATTTATGCCCACGCGCCACGTATGCGCGAATTTGCGCAGTCATTGTCCGATGCGCCCATGTACCGGCGCGAAGCCGCACAGTTGAAGCGTTTTTTGCACGACAACGACCGGTTGCATTTAGAAGGATACGTGCGCTTTCGAATGCGTGCTTATGCCGAAATGCTGGATATGCTGTCGTATCGGCTGATAAAAAAATTAAGAATTTGCGCGAATGAGGACTAGCCCTGCATGGAAATATATGGTAGTTATTAGCGCAATGAATTTTATCGAGGGGTGGTAAACATGCGCGAAGTTTTAAGCACATTGCTGGAAATTGAAAATGAAGCACGCAACGCGTCATATGTTGCCGAAGATGACGATTATACAACGCAAGCAGAAATCAAGCGGCGTGTAACCCAAATTGAGCGCGAAGCAAAAATGCGCATCGCAGCCCTAACACACGAAGCCGCAAACGAAACCAACGAGCGCATTAAAGAAATCGAAAGAGATTATCAGCAAAAAAATGCCGCAATGGAGTCCTTCTTCGCGCGTGCACATGACGGTCTTGTGGATAAAATTGTAAATGAGGTGCTGCATGCGCATTAATTACGCAGCATTGAATGCCAAAATTGCCGGGCGGCACAAGGTGTCCGCGGGGGATGGTGCGATTATTTTGCGCTGGTTACCGCACGGACCGGTGCGGGTGTTGATAGCAAATATGGTTGCCGTGCCAGGATATGCACGCACGGTCGAAGATTACATACGAATCTGGAAAAACGCCCGGCAATTAAGAGGTGTTAACGCACGCGTGGCGCAGGCCATTTTGGGTGCGGAAATTGATTTGCGTAATTTCATTTGGATGTACCGCTTGAAAAAATACCGCGGCATCACTGGGGAAGAAGCATTTGGCAAGCTGGTGCCTGTGCGGTGGCGGTTAAAAAACGCTTGTTGGCGGCGATTGGTCAATGCTCCCGATGAAGTGGCATTGCTTGGTGCATTGGCCGATGGCCCATATGCGAAAATTTTCGGCTCCTTTGTGCGGCCGGAGCATGCATTAGATGCCGCCGTAGCGCGTGTATGCCACACAGAGGCTAAGCGTCACCCCCAATCAATTGCCGCATTATTCGGCTTCCTTTTAAAAGTGCCGGCTTCGCCTTATGTGGTGCCGGCTTCGCCTTATTTGGTGCCAACATGGTAGAAAAAATGACCTATGTAAACATCGTCGGGCACATCGGCAGCATGAACCATGTGGTAAACCGATATTTCTCGCGGTACGACATCCAATTAGAGCCGGGTGAGACACACAGCGAAATGGAGCCCTTCTCCACGAGCAACCCCTATGCCGCCACGTTGCAAAAAGCAGAACGCTTCATGTTAATGATGGGTCATACGCCGCCGATTTTGCCCAGCATGGATACAGCAGAAGCCGTCAACCTCGTTGAAGACGCATATCGTTTGTACGAGGCGCGGGAAGAAGCCTTGCGTGCGCGTGAACATGCAATGACTCAAATGGAAGAATATCTGGCACGCATCGCTCCGTTTACGGCGATTATTGACGACTTGCGCAAGCTGGGTGAAAGTACGTTTCTTCATTATAAATGCGGTCGACTGGACACCGTGCATTACAAGCAATTCGAAACATTCAAGCACGAGGACGAAAAAATTATATTCATCCCTACCCAACGCAACGCAGAGAGCGTGTGGGGGGTGTATTTTACGCCCATGCAGCACGCGCAAACGGTAGATGCGATATTCGCCGGGTTCAATTTTGAAGTGATTTCGTTGGAGGGTGAAGGATCGGCGGCGGCACGCGGGCGGTTGGCGCAAGAGGTGCGTAGCTTGTCGCAGGAGACACTGGCGCGGCTGGTTATCGAAGGGGTTAACCCCATGCGCTTGTTCGCAGCTTGTGCACATGTGCGCACGTTGTATAAAAAATTTGATGTAAAAAAATACGCCCGATTGAGTCGCGGGCGGCGTGTATTTGCGTTTTCCGGTTGGATGGGTGCGGACGATGCAAATGCATTGGATAAAGAAATGCAAGCAGATAATCTGCTCCTATTTACCCTTGGCGAATCCAACGCAGGTGCCCCCACGCGGTTGCGCAATTGGCCTGTGGTGCGGCAATTTGAATTTTTCACCCTGATGTACGGCTTGCCGTCGTATGGTGAGGCCGATCCGACATTTGTGTTGGCGGTGACGTATACGCTGTTATTTGGCTTGATGTTTGGCGATGTGGGGCACGGGATGGTGCTGGCGGCTTTGGGTGCTGTTTTATTGTGGATACATCGTAAACCGCTGGGGGGGATTGTCGCGGTGGTGGGTGTGTCGGCCATGGCTTTTGGGTTTTTATATGGCAGCATCTTTGGTGTGGAAACGATGTTGCCCGCTTTATGGCGGCGACCCGCGCAGGATATTACCGGGATGCTACTGTTCGCGGTGGGGCTGGGTGTGGTACTGGTGGTTATTTCGATGGGTATCCATATGTACAACGCGTTGTGTCGTAGCGATGTGGGTGCGTTTATTTTTAGCGCGAATGGGTTAGCGGGGTTGCTTTTTTATGGCACGGTGGTGTTTGGGGCTGTGCAGGTGTGGGGTATGGAGGGGGCATTTCCTTGGTGGGTGCTGTCGTTCCCGTTGCTACTACTAGCTGCGAAATTTCCGCTGGAGGCATGGATGGCAGGGCGTAGTGTTATCCCAGAGGGTGGTGTGGGGGCATTTATTTTCCGCACTGTCATGGAAATATTTGAAACGCTGCTGACGTATTTGACCAATACCATATCCTTTGTGCGGGTGGGGGCGTTTGCCATCAGTCATGCGGGCATGATGCATGTAGTGGTGCAATTGTCGCAGGGCACGCGTGGTGCCAGCAGTTTAATCATTTTTATTTTGGGCAATGCGTTGGTGATCATTATCGAGGGGTTGTTGGTGGCAATCCAAGCGTTGCGGCTTGATTTTTATGAAATATTCAGCCGGTTTTACCGTGGGGGCGGGCGGGTGTTTTCATCGCACAAAATTAGTGGTTCGGACAATCCGCACCGCATTAAGGGAGCAGAACGAAGATGAACAAAAGCAGAAAAAAGCGGTGGCTGGCCGCACAAATCGTGATTTTTGCAGTTATTTATATAACGGCGGCGGTATTTTTATTTGGTGTGCGGGTACAAGGCGCACAGGCAGATGACGGCAATGATTGGGCTGTGGCGGCGGCATTTATTGCTGCAGGACTGGCCACGGGGCTGGGGGCAATCGGTACGGGCATCGCGGTGAGTTCGGCGGCGTCGGCAGCAATCGCAGCGGTGAGTGAAAATGAGCAGAATTTCGGCAAGGCGATGATTTTTGTGGCGATGGCAGAAGGGATTGCGATTTATGGATTATTAATCGCATTCATGATTTTGGGGCGGGTGTAATAGATATGGTTGAAGCGCATTTAGATTACTTTGCACAAGCAATGCTGGGCGAAGCTGCCGCCATGAAGCGGCGCATGGCACGCGCTAACGAAAAAAAGCGCCAAGCTGCGATCATGGCTGCCATTAATGAATCACGCGCACGCGTAGCTGAAGAAGTTCAAAAAAGCACACAGCAATTGTTAATTGAACGCAATAAAAAATTAGCAGCGTTGGTCACGCAATCACGCGAGAAGTATTGGCAGCACAAACAAAAATTACTGCACGATTTATTTGATGTAGCTGAAAATCGTATAAATAATTTTGTCGCATCGGATGCATATCCAAGATATATGCAGGAGCGAATACATGCCGCAATGCGTGTAAATGAGTTTACCACCGTGCAATTGATGCAACGCGACATAGAAGCAGCATTTGAGTTGCCGAAAAATTTAACCGCAGAAGCAAGCACGGATGATTTTATTGGGGGATTTATTTTAATAAATGAAGCGCGCACACAAAGAATCGATTACACCCTATTAACCCAATTAAAAGAGGCTGAAGACCATTTTGATGAACGGTTTGGTGGCGATATTGGTGATAAATGATAAATCGGCTGACAAACAAAGCGGCGTAATCATGGGTATAGACGGGCCAGTGGTGCGTGTCATAACCGACAAAATCGGTATTTTTGCGGTGGGGGAGATTGTGCATGTGGGGGCGCGTGCTATGATGGGGGAAGTGATTTCGTTGCGTAGTGTGGAGGGTGACGCCATCGTTGGGCACGATTCCGCACAAAACGGAGTCGCGGATAAAGATGAAGCCGTTGTGCAGGTATTCGAAGATACTACGGGTTTGTATGTGGGGGAACCGGTGCATGGAACGGGGCGTCCATTGTCGGTGCGGATTGCGCCCGGCTGGGTGGGGCACGTGTTTGACGGTATTGGCCGGCGGTTGGATGCGCCCGGCGAAAAAAAATGGAATGTACATATCTGCGTAAAACCGGGTGACTCACTTGACCATCATGCAGAATGGGCGCATGTGCATGAAACAGAAGCCGTAATCTTTAAAGCCATGCTGCCGCCGAATATTTGCGGTGTGGTATTGGAATGCGCGCCCGATGGTGAATACAGTGACACAGAGCCGTTGCTTGTTTTGCAACACGGTGATGAGCGGCACGTCCTTTCATTGGCACACTTTTATCCGGTGCGTATACCGCGCCCGATTTGTCATCGTTTGCCACCGGAGCGGTTGCTGACTACTGGGGTGCGAGTGGTTGACAGCTTATTTCCTGTGGCGATGGGTGGGGTAGCAGCCATGCCGGGGGGATTTGGTACAGGCAAGACCATGCTGCAGCATGCCATTGCCAAAGGGTGCGATGCCGATTTGATTGTGTACATAGGCTGCGGCGAACGCGGCAACGAAATGGCCGCCGTATTGGAAGACTTCGGCACATTGATGTCCCGGATGGTGCTCATCGCCAATACATCCGACATGCCTGTAGCCGCACGCGAGGCGAGTATCTTCACAGGATTGGCGGTGGCGGAGGCATACCGAGATATGGGCTACAACGTAGCGGTGATGGCAGATTCTACATCTCGCTGGGCAGAGGCCTCGCGTGAATTATCCGCGCGCCTACAGGAAATACCCGCAGAAGAAGGCTACCCCGCGGATTTGGCTGCGCGGCTGGCAGCTTTTTATGCCCGCGCAGGTGCGGTGGTGAATGTGAACGGTACGCGGGGTTCGGTCACGTTGATTGGCGCGGTATCGCCGCAGGGGGTAGATTTCTCTGAGCCGGTGACGGTGTACACCAAGCGGTATGTGCGCACTTTTTGGGCGTTGGATAAAAGATTGGCATACGCGCGGCATTATCCTGCGGTGGATTGGCTTGCTTCATACAGCGATTACATCGATTTGCTTCCGCCGGAAACCGTTCGTCTGCGTGCGCGTTTATTGGACATTTTATTAGAAGAAGCGCGAATTATAGAAATTGTTAAATTGCTGGGGTCACAAGATTTGTCCGACGCGCAGCGCGATACATTGCGGGCGGCTAAAGAAATTAGGGAAATCTTTTTGCAACAAAATACCTTCGATCCGGTGGACGCGTACACCCCACCGCAACTGCAAGCGCAAATGATGGCGCATTATATATGAAGCGCGAATACCTAGCCGCGCAAAAAATAAGCGGCAATTTAATGGTGTTCGAAAATGTCCATGATGTAGCTTACAACGAAATCGTACAAATCCGCTTCGCTGATGATACCCGCGTCGCCACCGGGCGCGTAATCGAAATGGCGGGTGACAAGGCGGTTGTGTTGGTTTTTGATGGCGTAGCGGATTTTACGTTGACGAATACGCGCACGCGTTTTATGGGGCGGCCCATGACGTTGGCACTTTCCCGGGAAATGTTGGGACGCGTATTTGATGGAATGGGGCGGCCGACGGACGGCACGGCACGATATGCTGCGGAAGTCACTCGTCCGATTAACGGCACCCCCATGAATCCCACTCATCGCCAATCCCCACACTTGCCTTTGCTGACGGGCGTGTCGGCCATTGATGGAATGATGACTTTCATGCGTGGGCAAAAATTGCCGATTTTTTCGGGCGATGGGTTGCCGCATGACCAATTGGCGGCGCAAATTGCCGCGCAGTTTATTAGCGTCACAGGGGAAGATGCGGTGGTGGTTTTTGCCGCTATGGGGTGCAAATTCGATACGGCTACGTTTTTTCGCCGCCAATTTGAAGAAAGCGGTGCATGGGCACAAACGGTGCTATTTCTTAACATGGCCGATGACCCGGCCGCCGAGCGGCTCATTACACCGCGGCTGGCTTTGACCGCGGCGGAATACTTCGCTTTTGATCACGCCCGCCACGTTTTGGTAATTCTCACCGACATGACTGTTTATGCCGAGAGCGTTCGTGCCATCGCATCTGCACGCGGCGAAATCCCCGGCCGTCGTGGGTATCCGGGGTATCTGTATTCCGATTTGGCCACGTTGTACGAACGTGCCGGAACGCGCAAGGACAATCGCGGGTCGGTCACGCTCCTGCCTATTTTGACGCTGCCCGATGACGATATCACACACCCCGTACCCGATCTCACTGGTTTCATCACCGAAGGGCAAATCGTGTTAGCACGCGATTTGCATGCGCGGGGTATCTACCCGCCGATAGCCGTACTGCCGTCGTTGTCGCGCTTGATGAAGGATGGCATTGGCGCAGAAAAAACACATGCCGACCACGCCGCACTGGCGCGTAAAATATTTGCAATTTATGCGCAAGTGGCTGATATCCGCGTACTGCGTACCATCGTGGGTGACGATGGTCTAACCGAAGCAGATAAAAATATACTCGCATTCGGCGATGATTTTGAATCACAATTTATCCACCAAGATGTCACGCTGCGATCTTTGGACGAAACCCTTGGCATCGCCCGCAAACTTGTGGCGTATTATCGCCTGTAGTATACTCCGCGTATTATTGCTAACATAGTAAGGAGCTACCCATGGCCGTGATTAATTCACCCACCAATTTCCGCGTATTGCAATGGGCGAAGTTGAAGCAAAAAATCCAACGTGACAAGTCAAAGCAATTCATCGCAGAGGGGTATCACTGCTTGGCCGAAGCATCCAAGGCCAATTGCTTACTCGAAACCATTTCTACCGAATCGGGCGCGCCCTTCGGCGTATCGCATCATCAAGTTTCCTACGATGTGTTGGCGAAATTATCGTCCATGGCCACCCCCGCCAAGATGCTGGGCATTTGTAAAATGCAACCCGCCCGCTCCCCGGGCGAAAAAATCTTATTGATTGATCAAGTGCACCACCCCGGCAATTTGGGTACGATTATCCGAAATGGGGTGGCTTTTTGCGTGGACACAATAGTCACGCATGCATCGGTAGACATATATAATCCCAAGGTTGTGCAAGCGTCGCAAGGCATGGTTTTCCATCTGAATATAATGAAGAAACCCCTGCGCGATTACATCACGGAAATAAAAGCGCAAGGTTATCAAATCATTGGAACCGACGTGCGAGACGGCATGCCGTTGCAAAAAGCCCGCGCTGCAAGCAAACACGCCCTCCTGTTAGGCAGTGAGGGCGACGGGGTGGGGGAGGACTTATTATCGCTGTGTGACATCAAGGTACATATTCCCATGCATCCGCTGTGTGAATCATTAAATGTAGGCGTAGCGGCGGGAATACTTTTGTATGGATTAAGAAGGGAGTGCTAACATGTACCCAAAAATCGGTATTCGCCCCGCCATTGACGGCCGTTGGGGCGGCGTAAGAGAAGGATTGGAAGAAAAAACGATGGCCATGGCAAGCGCGGCGGCGCAACTCATTGGCACGTTACGTTACCCCGACGGCACCTTCGTGGAATGCGTCATCAGCCCCACGACCATTGGCGGCGGCGCAGAGGCTGCCCAATGCGAAGCTTATTTCGCAACGCATAACGTTGTTGCCACATTAACGGTCACTCCCTGTTGGTGCTACGGGTCGGAAACGTTTGATATGAACCCGGCGACCATCAAAGCCGTGTGGGGCTTCAACGGCACGCAGCGGCCGGGCGCGGTATACCTCGCGGCGGTTATGAGTGCCTACGCGCAAAAAGGTTTGCCTGCGTTTAGCATCTACGGGCGCGATGTGCAGGACTTGGAAGATAACACCGTGCCCGATGACGTGCGGAATAAAATCCTTGACTTTGCCAAGTGTGCAATCGCCGTGGGATGGATGCGCAATAAATCTTATGTGAACATGGGTAGCGTCAGCATGGGCATTGCGGGCAGTTATTGCAATGAAGCGTTCTTTCAAAAATATTTAAACATCCGAGCGGAGTGGGTAGATCTCACCGAAATCTTGCGCCGCATGAAATTGGAAATCTACGACGCAGAAGAATGCCAAACCGCCCGCGCATGGATAGCCACTCACTGTCGCGAGGGCATAGACGTAAACGAGGGTAAAGCGGTGCCCGATATTATCACGCGTTCGAAGGTTGTACCTGCCGATGAAGATTGGGACTTTATTGCCAAGATGACCGTCATTATCAAGGATATTTTGCACGGTAATCCTAAATTGTCCGCATTAGGTTGGCATGAGGAATCACTGGGCAAGAATGCCGTAGCCGGGGGATTCCAAGGCCAGCGTCATTGGACAGATTGGCTGCCCAATGGTGACTTCACCGAAGCAATCTTGGCGTCTACTTTCGATTGGACAGGCGCGCGCGAACCCATGACCTTCGCTACAGAAAATGACACGCTCAACGGCGTGTCCATGCTATTTGGTAAATTGGTGAGCGATACCGCACCATGTTTCCATGATGTGCGCACGTACTGGAGTCCGCAGGCGGTGGCTAAAGCGATGGAGCCTGATGTACCTCATACCAATACTCCCCGCCAAAGCGAAAAAAATCCACCAAACCTTCCAGAGAAGGCGCGCGGCGGATTTATTCATTTGATAAACTCCGGCGCAACCGCATTGGACGGCACCGGCGCCTCCAAGGATGCCAACGGCCACGGCACGATGAAACCCTTTTGGGAAATGACGCAAGCAGACATCACTGCCTGCCTAGATGCTACCCGCTGGTGCCGCGCCAACAATGAATATTTCCGCGGCGGCGGATACTCTAGTCAATTTAAATGCCAGGCCGAAATGCCTGTAACCCTGCTGCGCGTCAATATCATTGAAGGCGTCGGCCCCGTATTGCAAATCGCCGAAGGCCACACTGTAGTGCTTGACGACGCAATCCACGCCAAACTCGACAATCGTACCGACCCCACATGGCCAACGACGTGGTTTGTTCCCAACTTGACCGCCGGAAATCCTGCTTTTGCCGATGTATACAACGTGATGGCAAACTGGGGTTCCAACCATGGCGTAACAGTACACGGCCATGTGGGCGATCGTTTAATTACACTGGCGTCCATGCTGCGCATCCCCGTGTCCATGCACAACATTGAAGCAGTGCGCATTTTCCGTCCGCACGCATGGGCAGCGTTCGGCACGGAATCACCTGAAGCAGCCGATTATCGCGCTTGTGCAACATACGGCCCGCTATATAAATAAAATTTCTTTCCTGCAAAAAACGCCATCCGCGGCATTGCCGGATGGCGTTTTTTATTTATCTTTTTGATTTCTTGTGCAGGAATAATCCAATCGCCAATAATGCAGATGAAATAGCGAGGTAGAAGCCCCATATCAAATATAAATTAATGTCGGTGTGACCCGTTTGGGGTATAGCGCCAACATTGACGCCATTGTGCGGTGCATCAACGGATGGTGCTTCTGCATGAAAGACCCACGTTGTGGTTTCATTATTCCAATGCCATGTGCCCAAGACGATCCCCACATCGTTAATTTCGATCCAATACGAATCATCCTCGGATGGAATCAATTCGTTGTTAGTACCGGTGGAGATCGGAGGAATTGTAACAACAGGGATTGTAACTATAGCGGTTTCCGGCTCAGGTTCGTGCACATTTGCCGGTGTTGTGGTTTCTGGTGTTGTAACATCCGGCGAGGTGGACGACGGGGTGGGGTTTGATGTTGTGGCTGGCGGGGTAGTTGACGATGATGAGGGGTTTGCCGTTGTAACCGGTGGGGTAGTTGACGATGATGATGGATTTGCCGTTGTAACCGGCGGCGTAGTGTCTGATGATGAGGGGTTTGATTTTGTGATTGGCGGTGTGGTAGACGATGATAAGGGGTTTGCCGTTGTAACCGGCGGGGTAGTTGACGATGATGAGGGATTTGCCGTTGTGGGTGGTGGCGGCGTGGTAGTTGACTCTAATGGTGGTGCAGTAGTCGTGGTTGGCTGCGTTGTTGTGGGCACCGTCGTAGGTGAAGTGGTTGTAACGGATTCTGTCGTAGGCGATGTTGTTGTAGCGGGCTCTGTCGTAGGCGATGTGGTCGTTGCGGGTTCTGTCGTAGGCGGTAGCGTCGTTGGTTCCGGTTCATTGGTGACAATCAACGTGTTTATGATACCGCGGTGGATTTCTGCATCAAATAAGTCAGAAAAATATTTGCGTTGTTCGTCCGTTACATTTGCTCCGTTAAGGGTAAAGAATGTATAAGGACGGTCGGGAAGCAAATAACCTTGTGGTGCTGCAGTTTCAACCAACATAAAGATATAAGCAAAATTCCAAACCAATGCTGTCGAAGTGAATGTAATAACGCCGTCGGCATTTGTAATACCGCTTGCGTTTATATAATAGAAGTCGATTTCGTCTATGGTGCGGCGGCGATTAAAATTTGCTCCGCTAAAAGTGCCGTGATACGGTAAATGTGTAGCATAGAGCGAAAATTCTGCACCTTGCAATGGGTTTTGGCTGTTTGTGCTTTCTTTTATCAGTTCGATGATTGCGGTTGGCGTGCTGCTTACCAAGGCATGCATGGTATAAGTGAATCCTTCAATAGACGATTCCCATTCATAGAAACCTACCAATTCGATGGTATTGTTTATATCGTTGGGTGTATTGGCAATCGCATCTACCATTACATCATACGAAAATCGGATGGGTGCTCTGTTTGGGACAATTACGGAAAAATTTTGTGCGCTGTTAACAGACATGTACCACAAGCCATATGTGGTGCTGACAGGTTGCCTGCGCCATATACCATTCCACCGCTCGTTAACATTGTCCCAATCCTGCACTTCAATGATGAATGAATCCGGCACCAATGATAAATTAGGGCTCATGGTATCCATTGCGGTAAATTGGTTTATGTTTGAACCAGGAGCAAGTTCGGCACCCGATTGGTTGATTACGATTTGTACATTAATTCGATTGGTGGTACCCACAGGGATCATGTCTTTTTGCAACGGGTAGCCCGGTAAATGAAAGGTATGGGGCTCTGTATTCATAAATGTACCGCGTGCCGGGCTCGTTATTGAAGGATGAGAAAAAATAATCGACTCGCTAATAGCAGTAGGGTCAACGACGCGTGTTTGATATCGGATCACCAGCCGTGGACTTACATGTTGGGAAGAACCGGTTTGTTGAAATATTTCCAACAAATTACCCACGATGATATTTTGTGACGACATGTCCATGATGTTTAAAGCGTTTAAATCAACATTAAATCCGTTGGGCAATAGGGTTAATGCATTTGAATGAACCAATGCGCCACCGCTCTGTGCGGTAGGTTGATAAGGGCCAAAGAACCGGTGGACCATACCGCTATCGGCAACGCCGCCCAATACTTCTACATAGAACGTTCCGGGCAACAATTCCATACCGGGGTGCAAGGTTTCTGCAAAAAGGCCTGCGAAATTACCTTGCTCATCAAAAAACAGCGGATTGGTACGGTGATTAACACGCGCATTTAACTGCACGGTATGGTGAAACAACATATCATCAATCAAATCTACACTGACATTGCTGTGGATGGGCCAATCCAAACCATGGAAGTGACCGCCGATTACTGCATCGTCCAAAACAGAACCGTTGCTGTTGCCGGCTTGTACCTGCGGTTGAATAATGTTATTGGGGCTTTGGCGCAGCAGGGATTCAATGGTCGTTACATTGCTTGCCGGTGCAATAGAACTCAAGCTCAGCGGAGACACCGAACCGACCGGGGTCAAACTCAAGGGAACATAATGCGTTACATAAATGGTTTGGTCGGTATTAAACGGCCAACGCGATTCGTTGCGGTCGGTTGCATTATCGGTGCCAAAAACCATGACCCATTCATGCGGCGCGCTGCCGGGGATGATGGTATGCGTTACCGGTTCGCCACCGGGGTACAGCGTTACACTGCGTTGTTGGGGTATGGGGTTGTAAAATGCAATGGTGTTGGCCGTGTTGTTTAATCCAACGTCGGAATCATTAGTGCGCACAAAAAGTCTGTCCACCAGCACTACCGGTCCTTGATATTCGCTGCCCGGTACAGCAAGTCGTGTAACCAAACGTGCATACCATTCACCTGTTTCGGGATTTTGCCACAATTGGTTGCCGATTTCTGCATGGCGGCGTACCGACATTACGCCCATGACATCATGTTGCATATATCCGCGCACGCGTTCTACCAAAGCGTTGTTACGATAATGATAAATATGATTAAAGAAGCGTACATTAGCCGTCGGGTTTTCATGCAGCGTATCAAACAAGAAAATAACACGATACACTTCGCCCAAGGGTTGCCCCGCACGCACGGCTGTTCCGCTTGGAATAATAAAATCCGTAGGGGGTATTACAAACGTAAAAGAAGTTCTGCAATCGGACAGCGAAAAATACGGCGCAAGGGCATTACGTACAGCGGTGTTGGTCATATTCAATTCCGCAATGCGGTCAAGATTGGAGCCGGAAATGGCAAAATCAATATTTTGTCTTACCGTTGCACCCGAACCGCCCTGATTAACGATGGTGGGCATTCCGTATAATCGAATGCGCATGGGTTGCGATGTAAGACCGCCCACTGCGGGAAGATTCGCATCCCGAAAATAGATGGCGCTATGGTTTCCGGCAACGGGTTGTAAAACGTCAATCAGCATATCACCGTTCATGGGATATCTGCCGTTGCCTACGCGCGCACCCCAACGCATGCGCCAATTTGTATCGGTGGTGTGCTGCCTAAGCAAATCAACATGGGCAGAGCCGGGGTCGCGACCTTTGCCGGATTCGGGTAACCGTCTTTCTGCGCGGCTTGCCGCATGTGCTTCAATAGGGTTTGTATTGCTGCCAACAGCGGTAGCCATGGAACGCAGTGTGATTAAAAATTCATACGTACCGCTCGCAGGATGAAAATAAACGGGTGTAGTTAAATGTAAATTGTTGTCAATCAAAGTGTGGAGGTGTACGCGGTATTCCACAATGATGTGGTCATCCGGCTCAAGCATATTATTGCCTGGGAAATGAACCGTGAAATATTCCAACACGTTATCCAAGCCATTCATAGATATTAATTGATATGTGACTGTAAAATTCGATACGGGAATATCGTTTGCTTGCACGCTTGTGACTTCAATGGCTGTGTTGTTCTGTGGGTTGCGAAGGGGCATGTTGGCAACGCCGCCAAAGTTACCAAAACCACCGGCAAAATCCAGCGCTACATTCAAATGCACACCGTTGGCGGCATCGGTGCCGTCAGAGCTAATGGCGGCGGTGTATTCGATAAAGCTATTGGCAACCAGCCATCTACTGTTTTGCATGATACGCAAGCGGGCAATGGGTGGGCGCACCGTAATGGTAATAATATCAAACTCGATGGAACCGCCGGGAATGTAATCTACACGAGCGCGCACACCCAATTCAAATTGGGTATTTGTTGCAATGTCGAAAAAGTACATATAACTACCATTATGATTGATTTGGTGGAATTGAACGCGCAGCAGGCCGTTTGTATCCAACCATAATCTGCCAACCTCTTGATTGTTGGCGTTGAATATTGCTTCATTATTAATGGGGTGCCAAACAAGTACCGAAGGCAATTGATAAATAAGGTAACCGTCGCTGTTATGTTGCATTTGCAATATTTCGTTTTCGTTGAATGTAATCGCGAAGCGAACTTCTTGCCCATGTTCAATATCGCCAGCCGCCGTTCCGCCGCCGGGGTACAATGAAATATTGATGTTGGTGACAAATAAAGACAAATCATACGAATATAAAACGCCCTCAAGTGCGTCACCGAAGGTATTAATCTCGTAAGAAAAAACGTATTCGTCATCAATGCATTCGTAATCGACGTATTCATCATCAGTGCATTCATAATCGATGTGTTCGTCGTCATTGCATTTGTAATCGGCATAATTATCGTCGGAGCATTTGTAATCGATGTATTCGTCATCGTTGCATTCGTAAGCAACGTAATCCTCATCTTCGCATTCGTAAGCGATATATTCGTCATCCTTGCATGCGTCGTCTACATACGCTTCATTTATATCTCCATCATCAACATCATCCCAAGTTGCGGCATCGTCATCCGATGAATCGCTGTATTCGATATACGTTGATTCTTCAACATACTCGTATACATTGGCGTATGTGTTATATACACTTCCGAATGCGATCGAAAATGCTAAAAAGCACGCCAGTACTTTGAAATTAAGTTTTTTTGTCCGTTTCATGCCAATCCTCCTGTGTAAGCAACACGATGGTTAAATTGCCCATGGCACAATTTTACTATTGAAATTACCCTTCATGTTTAAAGGTTTCCAATAATTAATAATTTATGAATGCACAAAAAAATGCCGAACGGGTTAAGTTCGTTTTTGTGAGTCAAATGGGGTGCCGCCGTGTTACAAATATGTAGGTACTGCAGAGACACATGATACATATTTCTCAAGCTTTGTAAAGCGCTATACGGGATTGTAATATTTGCGTAATATTTTAAGTGGGGCGTTTATTCGAATTTACAAGCGTCAAAATAATGATTAAAGGTTGTTGCATCGCACATTTGCGTGCCTTCGCGTGTGATGGTGGCGGTGGCGGCTGCTACAGCGCAGCGCAGCATATAATCAAGCGCGATATGATTAAGTTTGTCTTTTCGCATGCCATGGATTAATCCTGCAACCATGGCATCCCCCGCACCCTGCACAGCTTTTACATCGACGGATAGCGGCGGTGCGTAATGTGTTTCATCCTTAGATATAAGCAAGGCACCCTGCGCTCCCATGGAGACGCATACAATATGCACGCCCTTGCCAATTAACACGCGAGCGAAATTAATAATAGCATCGTGCGAAGAAAGTGTTACGCCGAAAGTACTTTCCAATTCAAATAAATTGGGCTTAATGAGAAAGGGGACACGCAAGGGGGGGGCTGGTGTGTTGTAACCTATGGCCAAACGCAGCGCTTCGCCTTCGGTGTCAAGAATCACACGCCCCGGCCAAGCAGCGCATAAGCGTGCATAAAAATCAGCCGGTACATTTACAGGGCGCGAACCGCTCAAAACAAGGATGTCCGATTTGCCGGATTGCGCGCGTGTCATAATTTTTTTTACCAATGTATCTTGCGCTGCGTTTGAAACGTATGCGCCCGGTTGGTTTAGTTCTGTCATTTCGCCCGCGGCATCGTATAATTTGATGTTTACCCGCGTGGGCGCGTCTACGTTAATGAAGTCATGCAAAATACCTGCGTTGTTTAACTGCGTGATGATTTCTGCGCCATTTTGCGTAAAGTGGAATCCTGTGCAGAAGGGATCCAACCCCAAATTTTTTAATGCAAAGCAAACATTTAATCCTTTGCCGGCGATGTCTGTACGCGTTTGGGTAACGCGGTTCATACCGCCGCGTGTGAAATGGTTAATATGCCACGACCAATCAAAGCAGGGATTGAGGTTAACAACCGTTACCATTATATAAGTCTCCGCGTTAATGTACTTTCATCGTCATATAATAAGCTGGCGATCGGGATATCCAAAAGCGTGTAGCATCCGGGGGATTGTCTGCATGCGGCACGTGCCGCTGCTACCATAATTTGTGCGGTAAGCGCAGGGTTATTGATGCGCATATCGAAAGTAAACTGTTGGTTGTCTATACGCCCGGATGCGCCCTTGCGCACCATATTGACGCCATGCCCCACATCTTGCAATGCCGTCACATCTTCCACTTGCATGACGTGGGTTTCGTCCTTGGCGAAATAACCATCGGTTTTGATTGCCGCCGCAACGATAGTAAAGTCATAACCGGTTTCTAATTCAATATATACCATACGGCGGTGCAATCCCGTACCCAAGGGAATAGTCACCGACAAAGCGTTGCGCACACCTTTGATGGCTTTGGCTGCCACTGTATGCCCCATGCTCATCCCTGGGCCGTAATTGGTGTATGTGATCCCACGCGGGGCAGAAAATTCAAAAATTCCACGTATCATTGAGTTAACACCCGGATCCCATCCTGCGCCGATCACTGCCACGCTGCCATATGCCTTGCCTGCCGCATCCAACCGCTGCCGCAAATCCACCATTGCATCGCCGTGCAGGTCATAACTATCCACCGTGTGTATGCCGCGTGATAAATATTTAATGGCGTCGTCCGGCACCGACCTTGATGGAACGCATAATAAAGCTGCGTCGACTTTGTGCAGTTCATGAACATCTTCCGCAACCGTGAGATATGCCGGAACACCCTTTTCTTTCCATTTCGTGCGGTCGCGCAGCACCACGCCTGCGCATTCCATATCTGGTGCGGCTTCAATAGCATCCAATACCGCCCGTCCGATATTTCCGTACCCTACGATGGTTATCCGCTTCATATTAATTCCTCCAAGTAACCGATTGGGCTTATTTTCAAGTTTTATTTTGTAATATAAATGAAATAAATGCAAGATATAATCGGGTTCACAACTTTTTATATTCACGATTGACATTTTTCGCGCTTATATTTATGCTAGCCACGGTATGGAGGTGTTACGTGTGATAGAAGAATGTCAGTTGCGTATTTTGTTCACTTCAGACATGCATGGCAATATCATGTATCTACCCATTGCGGACGATGCCAATACGTTGGTCATCGATGGCGGCGATACCATCCAAGGCAATCCACTTGCCACCGTAGCTGCGAGCGAACCGGACGGTGCCGTACAAATGGCGCAAGCCATGAATGCCGCCGGGTACGACTTTGTCATCGTAGGCAATCACGATTTTAATTTTGGCCAACCATATCTTCGTACATATTTACAAAATTTATCGGCAGTGTGTCTTTGCGCTAATGTGCAAGGACCGCTGCCTTTTTTATCCCATACCATCCACACAATGCAAAGCGGTTTGCGCGTGGGGTTGGCTGGCGTTGTAACCGACCATATGACCATATGGGAGGCGCCGGAGCATTTGGAAGGTCTAAGTGTCCATTGCCCGGTGGAGTCGGCGAAAAACGCCTTGACCGCGATGCAATGCAATTGCGATATAACCATTTTGGTATGCCACAGCGGCATCGCAGAAGATTTAAACACAGGTCGCATACAAAGCACGTCTACTGAAAACATTGCATCGCAGATATGCCGTGAACTGTCTTATGATTTGGTGCTTACCGGGCATCAGCATGTGCCTATCGAAGGTGCGAAGCACCACAATTCATACATAGTACAAACGGGTGCAGGAGGGGTGCATTACGTGCAAGTCAATGCCGCGGGCAAACGTGGTCAGTGGCGTTTCTCTTCGCAGTTTGGTAAGCCTGCGGGTTATGTACCATTTCCTGCATTGGATAAGAAGGTGTCCGCATGGCTGGATACACATGTCGCCACGCTTCGCAATCCCGTGTTGTTGAATGGCCAAAATACGAACGACCGTCTTTATGCTGCATTGCATGGCTGCCCATTGGCAGATTGGGTGAATGCTGCACAGCACCAAGGCGCATGTGAAATGGGCTTCGCTGCCGATATATCTGTGTGCGGCATCGCCAATACGGCACCCGGTTTGCCGGCCGTCGTCACTTGGCGCGATATTATCAACAATTATCCATATTCAAATACATTATCTGTGTTGCGTGTATCGGCTTCTGTATTAAAGGCTGCTTTGGAACGCGCCGCGGAATATATCGAAGTTGACAGCGCGGGCAATTATTTTATTTCGCGCGCATTTTTGGAACCCAAGGTCGAGCATTATAATTACGACTTCTTTGATGGCGTTACTTTCAATGCCGATTATTCAAAAGCACACGGCAACCGCATTTCAAGTATCTACGTCGGCGGCAAGCCCGTATCGGATGCAGATACTTTTACATTGGTAACAAGCACCTTCCGCGCGGCGGGAGCAGGGGGGTATATGATGTACCAAGGCTGCCCGGTGTTAGCTACAGGCCAAAAAGAAATAAGCGAGCATATCGCCGAATATATACAAGCGTTACAAGCAAGCAAATAAAGGAGGCTTCACATGGATGTACATTTGAAAAACATCACCATGTCGTTCCAAAGTGCCGGTAGCAATGTAATCGCTGTCAATAATTTTTCCGCTACGATAAAAAGCGGTGAAATGGTGTCACTGTTGGGTCCCAGTGGTTGCGGCAAATCTACTACACTGATGATGTTGGCCGGTTTGTACCGCCCCACGGAGGGGCAAATCTTTTTTGGCGATACCGACGTAACCAAGGTGGACGCAGAAAAGCGCGGCATTGGTATGGTGTTCCAAAATTACGCGCTGTATCCGCACATGAGCGTGTACAAAAACATCATGTTCCCGTTGAAGATGATGAAGGTAAAAAAGCCGGAAGCCAATAAAAAAGTAGAAGAAGTTGCGCGGTTGGTGCAAATCGAGCATTTGCTTGACCGCAAGCCTGCCCAATTGAGCGGCGGCCAGCAACAGCGCGTAGCCATTGCGCGTGCATTGGTGAAGGAACCGAAGCTCCTGCTGCTGGACGAGCCCTTGTCAAACCTAGACGCCCGCTTGCGCTTGGAAACACGCGAAGAAATCCGCCGCATCCAATTAAAAGTGGGCATAACCGCTGTTTTCGTTACGCATGACCAAGAAGAAGCCATGAGTATTTCTGACCGAATTATTTTGATGAAGGACGGCTTGTTGCAACAAGTGAGCCCGCCGCAAGAAATGTACCGCCGCCCTGTTAACGTATTCGCGGCGGAATTTATCGGCAACCCGCCGATTAATATGTTGGACAACCTGCCCGATTATGGCGGTAAGTTGGTGGGTATCCGCGCGGAGCATTTCCACGTAAGCGACGCGGGTATGTTCCAAGGCGAAGTTACCCATATGGAAACCATCGGCCGCGATACCCTCATCCGCGTGACCGGAGCCAACGGGGTAAGCGTGCGTACCTTCGCCGACGCAGAAACCCGCGTCAGGTTGGGTGATGCCGTGCACCTGTCGGTCAAGCCCGAAAATATCCACGTCTTTGACAAAACATCCGGCGAAAGGGTGGGTGAAGGCGCATGACAGAACGCCGCACCATCAAAGAAACCATCCAAGCTTATTTATACCTTGCCCCCGCGTTGTTAATTTTGGGGACGTTCAGCATCTACCCGGTTATCCGCTCGTTGCTGATGAGTTTCACCACTGTTCACCGCCGTTCAATGGAAGTCGAAGAAATTGGATTGCACAATTATCGCTTCCTAATGGAGGATCCGCGCTTTCATTTGGCATTGCGCAATACGTTTACGTTTGTACTGGGTGTTGTTCCTGTCGCGATTGTGATATCGCTGTTTATTGCGGTGTTGCTTAACCAAAAGATACGTGGGGCGGCATTTTTCCGCAGCGTATATTTTTTGCCGTTTGTCACCAGTACAATTGCAATTGCCATGGTGTGGAGTTGGATATTTCACAGCAACCACGGAATTTTAAATTATTTTTTAGGCTTTATCGGTATTGCACCGCGCCCGTGGATTGAACACCCGGATTATGCCATGACCGCCTTAATTATCATGAGCATTTGGTCACGGTTAGGTTTTAATATCGTTATCTTGTTGGCGGGGTTGCAAACAATTGACAAGCAACTTTATCTTGCCGCGCGGGTGGACGGTGCGGGGGTATGGCATCGGTTCAAGGCTGTGACTGCGCCGTTGTTGTCACCCAGCATCTTCTTCTTGATGGTCATTGGTGTGATTGGCGGCTTCCGCGTGTTTGGCGAAATTTATGCTTTGTTTGCCAGCGGAGCTACGCCATTACCCGGCCCGGCTAATAGTGCGCTAACCGTGGTGTACTACGTTTTCCAACGTTTTTGGGATGACCGCAACTTTGGCTTGGCTACGGCTGCTGCGGTAGTGTTGTTCGTTATTATTCTTATCTTCACGCTTATCCAGTTTTGGCTGGGCAAGAAGCTTGTGCATTATAAATAAGAAAGGAGCGCACAGCGATGAAAACAATCAATTGGAAAGACGTCATAAAAAAAGCTGTGATATACCTCATCGTGGGCTCCGGCGCATTGCTGATGATCGTGCCTTTCTTGTGGATGTTATCCAGCAGCTTGCAAACGAGCCACCAAGTCAATTTGCGCCCGCCTGTATGGTTTCCTAACCCGCCGCAGTGGGGTAATTATCAGCGGATTTTGCATTACGCACCTTATTTTCCGAGATATTTTTTAAACAATATTATTGTGGCGAGTGTAGGTACGATTTTGGAGTTGTCCACCAGTATTTTGGCGGCGTTCGCGTTTTCGCGGTTAAAGTTTTGGGGGCGCGACGTGGTTTTCTATATCTTGTTGGCCACCATGATGATCCCTGCAGAAATCATGCTCATCCCCAACTTCTTAACCATCGTGCGCTTGGGTTGGTTGGATACGTATCAAGCGTTGATTATCCCGTGGAGTGCCAGTATCTTGTCGATTTTCTTGTTGCGCCAATTCTTTTTGGGCATACCTGATTCGTTGTCGCATGCGGCCAAAGTGGATGGTTGCCGCAATTTCCGCTTCTTGTGGGCGGTGATGGTGCCGCTGGCGCGGCCTGCGCTGGTGACGATTGCGTTATTGTCGATTATTTCGAGCTGGAACGCGTTTTTATGGCCGTTGATTGTTACTAACTCGCATAATATGCGCACGCTGCCGCTGGGGCTGGCGTTATTCCGCGGCGAGGCGGGCACGTTCTTTGAACTTCTGATGGCAGCATCGGTGGTTGTGGTATTGCCCATGGTCATCTTGTTTGTAATCATGCAAAAGCACATTGTGGCGAGTGTTAGCCGCAGTGGGCTCAAGGGATAGGAGGGAATACAGGCAATCGCAACAACACGTAACGGAAGTACGAGCAACAACAAAACATACAAACCGAAAGGAATGGAGAACATGAAAAAAGTTTTAATGGCAGTGGCAGGGGTATTGTTGATGTTTGCGCTGGCAGCATGCGGCGGCAACGATTCAGCAGATTCAATTGACGGCTTTGACCCCGACAACCGCAGTGTGGTGGAAATCGAATTCTGGCACGCAATGACCGGCGCACACGAAGAAGGCATCCAACGTATCATTGATGCTTTCCACGCACAAAATCCCTATGTGCGCGTAAACGCCATGTTCCAAGGCAACTACGGACAATTATCTAACCAAATCATGCTCAACGACCTTGCAAACAATTTGCCGCACATCGCGCAAGCAACCGTAAGCGATGTAACGCGCTACATGGTAGACGGCATGATTTTGTCGCTTAACATGTTCATGAACGACCCGAATGTAGGCATTAGCCAAGCAGAACTGAATGACATCGGCGCAGGCTTCCGCGCCACAAGCGTATTTGATGGCGAGTGGTATTCGCTACCCTTCAGCAAAAGTGTACGCGTATTGTTCTACAACCGCGATATGTTTAATGCTGCCGGCGTAGCCGTACCCGGCACATGGGCAGAGTTGCTCGTTGCCGCTGAAGCGCTGACCAACGAAGACGAAGGCATCGTAGGCTTCAGCTTCGAAAATGCACACGATATGGAATTTGTAGCAAAATTGTTCCAATTGGGCGGAACCTACTTGGATGAAGACACCAACGAAACCGTATTTGCCAGCCAAGCAGGCATTGACGCTATGCGTTTTGTGATGGACTTGATTAACAGCCCCTACGGCCGCACCGCCGGTGCGGATGGTTTTAACAGCGGCGTATTTGGCCGTGGCGATATCGCTATGTATATCGGTTCTTCTGCCGGTTTGCCGCACGTAACGGGTGCCGTAGCCGATACTTTTGATTGGGGTGTAGCACCCACACCCAGCACCAATGGCAACCGCGCAGTAGAATTTGCCGGCAATGACTTGGTACTTTTCGACAACAGCAACCACAGCCTTGAAGAACGCATTGGCGCGTGGGAATTCATGGCGTTTACACTTCGCCCGGAAATCGCTGCCCAATGGGCCATTGACAGCGGTTATGTGCCCGTCACTTATGCCGCAGCTGAATTGCCCATGTTCCAAAACTTCTTGGCAGCAAATCCCCGTGCGGCAGCGGCTACGTATTCCCTGCCTTACGGCTTCTTCCGTACACGCCACGTACAAGGCGGCGCAGTACGCACCATTTTGATGGAAGAAATGGACGAAATCCGTTTCGAAATCACGACTATTGAAGCCGGCATGGCGCGCGCACAACAACGTGCCAACGAGGAACTTGCGCGTGGCAGATAAGACGTTTTTTTGCTTTTGGGGTGGGTTAACCACCATCGGAGGCAACATTGTAGAAATCGGTTATGGCGACGCCCGGGTCTTTACAGACTTCGGGCGTGCTTATAATCCCGCCAACCCCGCCGGCATGCCTGATGGTTTGATTGAACACATTCAATCATTGTCCGGGCCGGTGGGTGTTTTTATTTCCCACTTGCACCTTGACCATATGGGCGCAATTGACGCATTGCCCGCATCGGTGCCCGTATATATGACAAAGGGTAGTGCATTGTTACATCAAGCGCTAAACGAACCGCCGCACCACGGTGATATTCGTGGTGTGGCCTATAAAACGCCCGTATCCGTGGGTGGCATCGACGTAACATTTTACGAAACCGACCACGATGTATACGGAGCTGCCGCTATCTATGTACAAACACCCGATTTAAAATTGGCACACAGCGGTGACATACGGATGCATGGCGCCAATCCGCAAATAAACGAAGCATGGTGCACTGCCATGCGCGATGCACAATTGGATTATTTGCTGATGGAAGGCACATCATTTTGGCCGCCGGTGCCGGAGGGCGAGGAAAGTAACGATAACAAGATTACGCAAATCGCCGAGAGTGAAGTACCCAACGCGGTGGAAGCCATTCTTCGCAAGCATACAGGTATTGCATTTGTAAATTGGTATCCGCGCAACATTGACCGCATCATTGGTCTTGCGCAAGCCGCACAAAAAGCGGGGCGCACGTTGGTGTTAGAACCTAGCGCTGCACAAATCGCATCGCGCATTGTGCCCGACTTAAAATATGTAAACGACGCACAAGGCTTGTCGCCCGAAAAATTGCTAATGCAAAATTCGTATGCAAATTTTGCGTCCATTGATGGATACGACAATGCCGATGCGGTTTATATCCACAGCAACGGCGTACCGCTGGGGCCGTTCGACCCAGCCTTCGGCGAAATGCTGACACGCCTGGAAGAGAAGGGTATCGCGTTTGCGCAAGTCTCTTCCTCAGGACACGCGCCCCCCGCAGATATCCTTGCGCTCATCGACAAAATCAAACCGAAAGTCCTGATGCCGTGGCACAGCACGACTCCTACGCAGATGATTCCTGTGGATCCGAATCAGCAAGTGGTTATTCCACAACTGGGTGTAGATTACCACGCGGCGATTTAAGGTGCGGCTAATGAAAAATGCTACGCAGCTGGTTACACGTTAGTCCATTAAATAATTGGATAGTTAAGCGTATATTTACGCTAACGCGATAATAAAAAAGAGGCTTGGCAATTTGCCAGCCTCTTTTTTGTGTTATGGAGCACGGATTAATTGATAATCAACGGCGCATTTGACGTTTCGACGGTCATTTTTACGCGCTTGGCGGATGCGTCGAAGTTTGTGGAGCGCGCCTCTACTAGCGTGGGGTCGTTTATCAGGAATTGCATGCCTGTCAACCCCAAGCGGATTTCGCCCATGGCGGCGTGCGCTTTAATGTGATAGCCCAGGTTGGGTAGGGTGGGTAAGTTCATGTTGAGTTTGGCGTTGCCGGTTTCTATGTTCCAAATATATTCGTTGTGGCGTGCGAAGTTGGACATAAGCAGCGACAGCGGGCCGTTGTAATTGGTTAGCGACAAATTGGCAATGTCGATTTCGTCGGCTTCTATGGTGCCGTTGATATTTTCCAACTTGGCGAATTCTGCGGAAACATTGGACACGACGAAGCGTCCTGCGCTGTTTTCTGCCGTCAAATTAGTGGCGGCGATGTTAGACAGGCGCAGATTTCCGTTGGCGTTGGATGCGCGCAAGTCATTGGCCGACAAACCCGCTAAGTCCACTTGCGCGTTTATGCCGTCGATTTTAATCACGCCGAAGGCGCGTTCGGGTACGTATGCATCGATGCTTACCCGCTCGAAGTCGTCGGTTTCGTAATTTAATTGGTATTTGTTGCCCAACTTCATGAGGTCGATTTCAGCGTTGGGGCGTTTGGCTTTGTATGTGATGCGGGCGGTAATTTTGTCGCCGTTGTAGCCCTTTATGCGCAACTCGCCGTTGATGCCCGACAGTGCCAACTCGTTGAAGCCGGCGGCGACTGCCATCTCAATATTGCGTTCTTGCATACCGCCGGGCGCGGTGATGGGGCGCGGTGCGGGCGCAGGGGCTGGACGGTGCGCGGATTGCTGCGTGCCGTGGTGATGGCTGGTGTGTCCGCCGTGGTGTGGTGCGGGCGGGTGTGGGTCAGCGGCGAAAGCCTTTGATAGCATGTCCGCACCTTGGGTGATTTTTTCCGCCACGGTTGCGGTGAAACTCTTTAACTTGGGTTCCATGTCTTTGGCGAAGGATTCAAACTTGCGCCCCAAGTCGTCCAAGCTGCCACCAGAAGCTGCTCGATGATGCCCGCCGGGTGCGTTAGAACGCGTGGGATCATCATACGCAGACGCACGGGGTGGGGGTGGGGGCGTATAACCAGTAGGCGCGGGGCTTGGGCTTGGCGGCGGCGCGGTGTAACTGCTGGGCGCAGGGGGGGGTGTGGGCGGTGGGGTGGAATGACCTGCGGGTACGGCACCGCCCATTTCTACGGATTGCAAGAGCTGCGCGGCTTCAGTTGAGGTGATTCGTCCGTCTTCGAGCATTTTTAGTATGCGTAATTTTTCGTTTTGCATAAATATTCTCCCTCGCGGCATGATTTTGTAGATATATACGAGTATAGCATACAAATCGCTTGTTACTAGCACGCGGTGCGTGTTAGTATGCGAAAAAATAGGCGCGTTTACTATGACGCGCCCGATGGAGGAAATGATGAAAATCGGTTGTATGCTCGAAAGTTTTGCGATTGACTTGAAATTGGCGGTGGCGCGTGCGGCGGCATTGGGGTGTACGGGTATCCAAGCATATGCAGTAGACGGCGAATTGGCACCCCAAAACATGAACGACGCAATCATCCGTGAATGGTTGGATCGAGTCAAATCGCACGGCATGGTTTTTTCGGCGATATGCGGTGATTTGTCTGCCACGCCCGAAGCTGTCGGCCACGGATTCGAAAACCGCGACGCCAACCCCGTGCTGGTAGAAAAATCCAAGCGTATTCTTGACTTGGCCAAAAAATTGGAGTGCAACGTCGTAACCACGCACATCGGCACCGTACCCGTCGAGGAGAACGAAACCAAAAAAATCATGCGCGAAGCCTGCCGCGAGTTGGCATTGTACGCCGACTCCATCGGTTCGTATTTCGCTGTGGAAACCGGGCCCGAAATGGCCGTGGTGCTGCGCGACTTCTTAGACAGTCTGGGTGCTAAGGGTGTGCGTGTCAACTACGACCCCGCCAATTTGGTTATGGTTGTGGCGGATGATCCCGTGGCGGGTGTACACACGTTGCGTGACTACATCGTACACACCCACGCCAAAGATGGTATCCAAGTGTCTGCCAATCCACTCAAATGGCAAGAGCTGCCACTGGGCCAAGGCGGCGTAAAGTGGGATGAATACCTGAAGGCGCTACACGCAGTCGGTTTCGACGGTTACCTAACCATCGAACGTGAATGCGGCGACACCCCCGAAGCGGACATCAAGATGGCAGCCAACTTCCTGCGCGAGCGGTTGACGGCACTGGCTTTATGAATTTGATGTTATAAATTCGTACACGCAGCAACCGTGCACAGCAAATCATCGCGGCTGTGATGTCCGCATGCGTCGTCGGTAGCCAGTGTACTCTTGGCGGCGGAATGCAAACGGCCGATTGCGCCTGGTTCCTTGTCCAAATAGGCTTGTGCAGCAGCAGCAATTTCATTACAACCACCCCTGCAGTCGGGAATATGACTTTGCGCCAAGCGGTGCACAGCGTTGTCAAATTGGTCATTATTAATTTTAATCACGATAAAACGCCCTTTCGTGGAGCAGGATAATAAAAAATATCTTGCTCCGCGAAAGGGCGTTTTATTCTTGTTGCGTCCATAAAGATATTTCAGTTGGTAACTGTCAGTTACCAACTGAAATTTACCAGCCCAACGATTTCAAATAATCGCGGCTGTGCTTTGCTGTCTCCAGCGGGGGAAACTCCGGAGATTGGTCATATTCCACAATGACCCATTGTGCGCCCACATCCAGCGCTGCCGTCAATATCGATGGGATGTCTTGCGCCCCACTTCCTACAGGCTTGAATGTGAATGTACCTTTGTCTGCACGATTGCCGTTGTTTACCGCGCCGATTAAGTCGTAGGGTACGCCATCGACTTCGCCCATCAGCGTAAAGTCTTTCAAATGCACGAGTGGTGCGCGATTTGTGTACTTGCGCAAATATTGTGCCGGGTCAATGTTCACCAATTTGACCCAGCAAGTGTCGATTTGCGTTTGCAAGTATTCGGCAGGTACGGCTTCGTACAGCGCGTCCAACCCATATTGATCGCCCACTTTGCGGAATTCGAATTCATGATTGTGGTATAACAGCGTCAATCCGTGCTTTTTTGCAATCCTGCCGAATTCTTCAATTTTGGGAATGGTTTGCGCGAATGTTTCGCCGCCCGGTGCAGCTTCCATGCTCAACCATGGGATGGCGATATATTCACACCCCACAGATTTGTATTCGGCAAAAACTTCATTTGGTGACGCCGCAATCGCATCAAACGGCACATGCGCAGAAATACAGCGCAAGCCCACTTTGTCTAACGCTTCCTTAACAGCCACCGCGCCATGCGAGCCAAACCCCGCCAGCTCAACGCCGTTGTACCCCATTGCTTTTACTTGTTGCAAAGTGCCGTGCAAATCAGCAGCAAATTCATCCCGTACCGAGTAAAGCTGTAATGCTACAGGTAGTGACATTTTCATTCCTCCGTTTTTCTTGTAATTATAGCAAAGGAAATTAATCAACACCACAAATTAACTATTTTCAAACAAAATTATATCGTATATAATCCATCAGACAGGTTATGATAATAATTCGCTTGAGGAGGGCATTGCACATATGGCTTACAAAGTATTAATTGTTGATGATGTGCAAATAAACTTAGATATACTAGAAACCATACTTAATGACGAATATGACGTTTTTACGGCAATATCCGGCAAGTCGGCATTGGAATTGATTGAAGCGGCCCGACCCGATATGATTTTGCTTGACCTGTCCATGCCTGAAATGGACGGATTTGAATTATTGCGCACCATCCGCAAAAACCCCGCCAACGAACACATTCCCGTTATTTTCGTAACCGCAGAAAAAGACGAATATTCCGAAGAAAAAGGCTTGAGCCTAGGAGCCGTAGATTACATAAAAAAACCGTACAGCGCGGAAGTAATCAGCATAAAAATCCGCAACCATTTAGAACTTAAAGCTTATCGCGATGATTTAGAAGGCTTGGTGCAGGAGCGCACCCGCCAACTTACAGCATCCAACGAAGCCATTATTATGGGCATGTCCTTGTTATCCGAATCACGTGACGGCATCACCGGAGCGCATATAGCCCGTATAAAAGAACAGACACGCTTGCTTACCTGCTACATACATCAACGCTACCCGCAAATTTTATGCAAAGAAATGGCGCAGTTAATCACCACATACTCTCCCCTACATGACGTGGGCAAAGTCGGCATCCCCGATAATGTGTTAAAAAAACCCGGCAGCCTAACCCGCGAGGAATTTGATTTAGTAAAAACCCATACCCAAAGCGGCGGCGAACTACTGCGCCAAATGATGGAATTTTTATCCGACGATAACCGCACGCCCATAACCGTCGCCATCAATATCGCCGAAGGGCACCACGAACGCTTTGACGGAACAGGCTACCCCCATGGGCTGTCAGGTTACGACATCCCATTGGCGGCACGCATCGTTGCTATCCCCGACGTATACGATGCCTTGCGCAGCACGCGCCCATACAAGCGCGGCTTTACCCATGAAGAAGCATTGGATATCATACTCAAGGGTGATGGTCGTACCGACCCCAAACATTTTGATCCCATGGTATTAGAAGCTTTCCAAGCGGTACATTCACAGATGGCGCATTTATTTGACACCAACCCGGATACAATATAATTGAAATTTTATTTTTCATGATGGAGCTGCGCGGTGCGTGGCTTTTTGTTTTCCGCGATTTTCTCCCTATTTTGCCAAAGTATGGTATACTGGCTTGAATATATTAGATAGGATGGGATATTATGTTTACATTGGGTATTGACATCGGCACATCTGCAGTCAAAGTGATAGTAATGAACCAAAATGGGGAAGTCTTGCGTACCGTATCGCGGGATTATCCCCTTTATTTGTTTGGCGACGGCTGCTCGGAACAAGCACCGCAAGACTGGTGGGCGCAAACAGTCATCGCATTAAAAGAAATCACAACAGACTACCCCAACATCGCAGCGGTAAGCTTTAGCGGACAAATGCACGGACTGGTGGCGCTGGATGCGGATGGCAACGTCTTGCGCCGGGCGATCTTATGGAATGACCAACGCACCACAGCAGAATGCGATTATTTAAACAATACAGTCGGCCGTGAAGTATTGCTTGCCAACGCCGCCAACATCGCATTAACGGGCTTCACCCTGCCCAAGATTTTGTGGGTGAAAAACAACGAGCCGGAAATTTTCAAGCAAATTAAAATGGTGATGCTTCCCAAGGATTATATTGCGTATATGTTATCGGGCGTGGCCGCGACGGATTATTCCGATGCATCGGGCATGTTGTTGTTGGACGTAGCAAAACGCGATTGGTCGGACAAGATGCTGGCAATCGCCGAGTTGACCCGCGATAATGTACCCAAGCTGTTCGCATCCTACGAATCCGTCGGCACCGTAACCCCGCAAGCCGCACAAGAAACGGGCTTACCCACGTCGTGCAAGGTAGTCATCGGCGGCGGTGACCAAGCCGTAGGTGCTGTAGGCACAGGCACGGTGGAAGAGGGAACATGCTCTGTATCACTGGGTACGTCGGGCGTTTTGTTTGTGGCGATGGATGAATTTGCGGTGGATAATAGCCCCGCGGCGATTCACGCGTTTGCCCATGCCACTGGGCGTTACCATATGATGGGCGTGACATTGGCAGCAGCGGGTTCTTCTAAATGGTGGGTCGAGCAAGTGCTGGGCACAACCGATTATCCCGCCGAGCAAGTGGATATCAATGAATTAGGGCGTAATAAAGTGTATTACTTACCCTATCTGTCGGGCGAGCGCACACCCCATAATGACCCCTACGCACGCGGCGCATTTATAGGCATGACCATGGCCACCACCCGCGCCGAAATGACGCAGTCTCTCTTCGAAGGCGTGGCCTTTAGCCTACGCGATATATTGGTGCGTGTCCGAGCACTGGGCAAAACCGTATCCACCGCGCGTATCATCGGCGGCGGCGCGAATAGCCCCGTGTGGTGCCAAATTGTGGCCGACGTGCTCAACGTAACTGTACAAAAAATCCACTCCGATGAAGGCCCTGCGCTAGGCGCAGCTATCCTAGCCATGGTAGGTGCAGGCGTATACGCATCCGTAGAAGAAGCTTGTACAAAACTCATTAAAACCACCGAAACCTTCACCCCCAACCCCCAAACTGCCGCCGCATACGACAAGCATTACGCCGTATACACTAGGTTGTACGAAGCATTAAAAGGAAGCTACAGCGAAATCGCAAAAATATAAAGCAGGTGAATAAGTGAACGATCATAACCGGAACGACCGCAAAGACCCCAAAGGACCGCCGCCAGCGCCGCCGCGTATGCCGGGCGGCATGATGATGACCGTTTTGGTAATTGCCACAATTGTCATTGCCATGCAATTATTTTTTTCCACAATAACGGGCGACCGTACCGAGCGCATTTATTACAGTGCATTCTTGGAAATGTTGGAAGCAGGGGATGTCGCCCATGTAGAAGTCCAGCCCGACCGGTTAATCATCACGCTGGTTACACCCGAGGAAAATGGCGACGAAGCAGACGAAGATGAATACACATCTTATTATGATGAAGGAGTGTATCCATATGACGCGTATGCTGAGGCCTACAAACCCGAGCCGGAGTCCGAAACAACGCCCGCCTCGGCAGGTAATTTCTTCGACCGCTCCATGGGCAATTTTATGTCGCGCCAAAATGAACAAACCGCAGCGCGCCCCACGATTGTATACACCGGACGTATGCCCGATCCCGAATTGTTGGCGCGCTTGCAATACCATGGCGTGGAATACGAAGCCACAATTATAACGGTCAATTATTTTTGGGTTATATTGCAATTTATGTTGCCGTTCCTGTTTATTTTGGCCATCATTTTGTTTATGCGCCGCGCAATGAGCGGCATGATGGGGGGGCGCGGCGGCATCATGGGCATCGGTCAATCCAACGCTAAGGTATATATGGAGAAAAAAACCGGCGTCACGTTTAACGACGTAGCCGGGCAGGAAGAAGCCAAGGAAAGCCTGACCGAAATCGTAGACTTCTTGCACAACCCAGAAAAATACGCTGCCATCGGTGCCTTACAACCCAAGGGCGCACTCATGGTAGGCCCCCCAGGTACGGGCAAAACATTAATGGCAAAGGCTGTTGCGGGTGAAGCGAATGTAGTGTTCTTCTCGTTGAGCGGGTCGGACTTTGTAGAGATGTTTGTAGGCGTGGGAGCATCGCGTGTGCGTGATTTATTCAAGCAAGCTGCGCAGCAAGCCCCAGCGATTATTTTCATTGACGAAATCGACGCCATCGGTAAAAGTCGCGACAACCAAATGAATTCTAACGACGAACGCGAACAAACACTTAATCAGCTGTTGGCAGAGATGGATGGTTTCGATTCGTCCAAAGGTGTTGTTATTTTGGGTGCTACCAATCGGCCGGAAGTATTGGACAAGGCCTTGTTGCGTCCAGGGCGTTTCGATCGCCGAATTAACGTGGAGCTGCCCGATTTAAAAGGCCGTGAAGAAATCTTGGCCCTACATGCTAAAAAAGTGAAGATGAGCAGCAAGGTAGAATTGAAACGCATCGCCACCATTACCCCCGGTGCAGCGGGTGCAGACTTGCAAAATATGATCAACGAAGCCGCCCTGCGTGCCGTGCGCATGGGGCGCACCGAGGTTATCCAAGAGGACTTGCTGGAAGCTGTAGAAGTCGTTATCGCGGGCAAAGAAAAAAAAGACCGCATCATGACTGAGAAGGAAAAGCGCATCGTAGCATATCATGAAGTAGGACATGCTTTTGCTGCAGCAGTGCAAAAGGACGCTAACCCTGTAGAAAAAATTTCTATTGTACCGCGTACAAAAGGCGCGCTGGGTTACGTCCTGCAAGCTCCCGAAGAGGAACGTTTCATGCATACCAAAGACCAAATGCTGGCGGAAATCGTCGTACTAATGGCCGGCCGCGCAGCGGAAATGGTTATGTACAATACGCAATCCACCGGTGCGGCCAACGATATCGAACGCGCTACACGTATGGCGCGCTCCATGGTGACCATGTACGGAATGAGCGACAAATTTGGTATGATGTCATTGGAGAGCGCAGGTAATCGATACTTGGATGGGCGCGCCATCCTTAATGTAAGCGACGCAACCGGTGCCGAGCTGGACAAAGAAGTCAGTAATATTTTACAAGGTTGCTACCGAAAGGCGGTTAGTTTGTTAAAAGACAACGAAGCAAAAATGACCGTAATCGCAGATTATTTATTCACCAAGGAAACGATGACGGGCGATGAATTTATGGAAATGTTCCGCGCATAAGAAAGGTTTGTTCACGAAAAATCCGTTTTAAAGGTGCGTGAATTATGAGTGCAGTGAAGCTGATGCTAACCGGAATTTTTTTGATTTTGGTTAGCATTTTTATTGTGGCGATGTTAATTTTATTTTCGACAAGTACGACCAATACGGCCGATTATAACTTTATGCATGGGGTGAAAATATTTTTGCCGTTTGTTATTGGGTTTGGATGTTTTCTCATGGGGTTATTGAAAAAGGATTTAAAGCAATGAAATGGCCGACGCACATTGTTGCCGCGACGGGGTATGTATTTAATGAGCGCGATGAGTTGCTGATGGTGAAATTGCATCATCGCGGATGGGATGCCACAGGTGGGCAAGTGGAAGTCGGCGAAAGCATTGAAGAGGGCGTGCTACGCGAAATTATGGAGGAAAGCGGAATCACTGCCACCGTGCGGTCGTTGGTTGGGGTGTATTCCAACGTGGGGGTTAACGTGGCGCATGATGGGGTAACGCCTGTACCTACCAAATTGATTTTGGAATTTATTTGCGATTATGTAAGTGGTGAGCCGACCACATCGGACGAAAACAACGAAACCAAATGGGTGCCGCGCGGCGAAGCGTTGGCACTCGTTACTTCACCCGCACGCCGTAGTGCGTTTGAAAAAATGTTGGCGTTTGATGGGCGAGCATGTTATGCGTCGTATGTGACGCAACCATCGTATCAATTATTATCGGAGCGATATATTTAAAACGCGTTCTCATAATATCCGGCGGTGTATTAAAAATAATTTATAAACAAGCGGGGGGTTGCGCGTATGAGCGTAACAGCGATTGTTTTTGTGATTGTATTTGTAAGCACGGCAATGGTCGTGCTTTTTATCACGCGTGTGCGGGCGAAGGCGGCTTTGCGGACGCGGTTGTTGGATATGCCGGGTAAGCTGCCCGAATTGGGCGTGGGTGGCAACCCCGTTTCGTTAGAGAACCTCGACAGTATCGCGCGGTATGCAACGCATGAAGCGGCGCATGCTCCCGATGCATGGCGGTTGGATGCAACAACATGGAATGACCTAGACATGGACAAGGTGTTTGGGCGTGTTAATGTGTGCTTGTCCAGCGTGGGCGAGGAATATTTATATAATTGCCTACACGATTTACAACAACGCCCCAACGCGTTGTTGGAGCGCGAAAAACTCGTGCAGTTTTTTTCTGCCGAAACGGAAGAACGGCTGGCTGTACATATGGCATTGCATCGCTTGGGCAAAGAGAATTACAACGGCTTGGCGCGGTTGATGTTCGCATTCGATGGAAAATTTTTAAAATTTCAATGGTTGTATAAAGTTTTGGCGTGGATGCCTTTGTTGACAGCGGCGTTGATTTTTGTGCATGTGCCGTTAGGTGTGATGGGTTTGCTTGCGGCGTTTTTGATTAATGCGGTTGTGCACAATCGGGTCAAAGATAGGCTGGAAGATGATATCCCTGCGTTGGAATATATGAACGCGCTGTTTGCATGTTGCAAGCGGTTGGCGGCGCGGAAGATTGATTTGCCTGTTTTTGAAAAATTACGGACGGCGTTTACGTTTTTCAAACCGATGATGAATCGGTTGCCGCAGTCACGCAACCGCGGCAGTGTGTATTTGGATTTTGATTTCATCTATGAGTATGTGCGGATCATCTTTTTGTACGATGTGCGCAATTACAATCGGTTATCGCAGGAGATAAAGGAGCACAACTGGCAACTGCATGAATTATTCAAAGGCGTGGGCGAAATAGAAGTGGCTTTGTGTGTACAAAGCCTGCGGATGAATTTGCCCGTTGCGTGTGTGCCGGAGTTTGGCAATGATGCGCAAATTACGTTTGAAGAGTTGGTGCACCCATTGATAAAACAACCCATAACCAACACGGGGCAAATCGGCGGAGATAGCTTGCTAACGGGTTCAAATGCATCGGGCAAATCTACGTTTGTTAAATCATTGGCGTTGGGTGGCGTGCTGGCGCAAACGCTGCATACCTGTGCGGCGGCGCGGTTTACGTTGCGTTTCTCGTGGGTGATGACCTCAATGGTTATGCGGGACGATTTGTCGGGCGGGGACAGTTATTTCATCGTGGAAATTAAGTCATTGAAACGTATGTTGGAACGCGTGGCGTTGTACCCGTGCACATGCTTTATTGACGAAATCCTGCGCGGAACGAATACCGTGGAACGTATTGCTGCGTCGGCGTCGGTGTTGCGTTGGTTAGACGGAGGCGGGCAACGAAATTGCCTAACCGTAGCAGCCACGCATGACATCGAATTGACACACCTGCTGGCCAACACCTATTCAAATTACCACTTCCGCGAGACGGTGACGCCGGCGGGCGTAACGTTTAATTATAAATTGCAAGATGGTCCTTCCACCACGCGCAATGCAATTAAATTATTGGAAGTGATGGATTTTGATCCGCAAATCGTAACGCAAGCGCAAGACATGGCACAGGGATATGACACTACACAGAAATGGAAGTGATGGACATGGTACATGAAAAAATGTTGATTGATTTGCGTACATTGGGCGTGAAGGAAGGCGGTGTGTTGCTGGTGCACTCGTCGTTAAAGTCGCTGGGGGCGGCCTATTTGGACGAAATGAATGACGCGGGTATCAACGCCATTGCGTGCGTTATCGAAACGTTGCGCGCTGCGTTGGGTAACGCCGGTACGCTGCTTATCCCCACGCTTAGTTATGCGTCCGTACCCGTTGGCAACCGTGCTTTCGATGTGCGCACGACTCCGTCCGATGTGGGGGCAATCACGGAGTACTTCCGCATGATGCCGGGCGTGATACGCAGCTTGCACCCCACGCATTCCGTGGCGGCGATTGGATCATTGGCGGTCGCCATGACCGTCAACCACGAGCGAGACACAACCCCCGTGGGGGGGCATTCCCCCTTCCGCAAGTTGCGTGACTTGGACGGGCAAATCCTGATGTTGGGCTGCGGTTTGTGCCCCAACACTTCCATGCACGGAGTAGAGGAATTGGCCGAACCGCCATACCTTTTTCGTCACACGCTTGATTATTCATGCACGGATGCAAACGGCGAAGGACATACCTTGCACATTCGCCGTCACCATTTCGACAACAAGCACGGCGAAGATATCGTGCAGCGCTACGACAGGCTCAAATTTCTGCTGCCGGAATATATTATGGCAAACGGCAAAGTGCTGGATGCGGATTGTCACCTCTTTGAAGCGAAGCGCATGTGGGATGTGGCAGAAAAAATTATGCGGGATGATCCGCTGTTCTTTGTGGACGGTTATTGTTAAACATTGTTGAAAAATTAATTTGAAGGAGGAAAAATATGTTTTGTTCAAATTGCGGAAATGATTTAAGTGGAGTTACCGGAGATTTTTGCACCACATGCGGTACGAAAAAAGAAAATCAACCTTCGCCGCAACATCTTCAGCAAAACACCACCTACCCAACGCCATATTACCACGCTGCCCCAAGTCACGAAGGCAAAGCAACGGCATCCTTAGTCTTGGGCATCATCGGGCTGGTTGCATGGTTTTTGCCGATTGTTGGGTTGCCCGTAACAATCACAGGGCTGGTGCTGGGGATAAAGGGAAGGAACAGTTATAACCGCAAATTGGCCACCGTGGGGGTGGTGCTGTCGTCGATTGGCTTGACTGCGTCCGTTATAAACGCCGCGCTGGGTGCGTACATGGGCGTTATGAATACATTTTAAGGAGAGATTTTAATGGCAGAAATCACGAAAGTATACAAAGAATGCGTGGATGCAAAACGTTTCATCGGAAAGAAATACAGCCACGAGGACGGTATGCACGGCGGTTACGGGCATAAATGGGGCGAATGGTTCCAAGAGGGTTATTTTGATGTGTTGGAAAAATTGGGTGACACGGGTGACGGTCAAATCGGTTTGATGACCCAACAAAACGGCGTATTTGTGTACTATATCGGATACTTTATGCCGCCGGGTACGGATGCGCCAGAGGGGTACGAATACGTAGACTTCCCAGCTGGGGAATTGGGAGTATCTTATGTGCAAGGCAAAGATGGCGAGGTTTACGGACATGGGAAACAATGCGCGGACAAACTTGTAGAGGCGGGTATCTTAAACCGCGATTGGTGTATCAGCCGTGGCGGATGGGAGTTTGAGCGTTACGTATGCCCGCGCTTTACCACGCCGGACGCGGACGGGAAAATTATCCTGGACCATTGCTTCTATTTATAAGGGGGCCTCATGAAAACCGCATATAACCACTGGATGCAAACCGCCGAGGACATCCGCGCATCGGGTTTGTGGAAAACCGAGCGTGTTATTACCACGCCGCAATCGCCCTTGATTGACACGGATAAACAACCGGGGCTCATCAACATGTGCGCCAACAATTATTTGGGCTTGGCCGATCATCCTGAGGTAAAAGCCGCCGCTAAGGCAGGCATTGACCGCTGGGGTTATGGCCTGTCTAGCGTGCGTTTTATTTGCGGCACGCAAGAATTGCACAAGGAATTGGAAGCGAAACTGTCGGAATTTTTGCAAACGGATGACACGATTTTATATTCATCATGCTACGATGCGAACGGCGGATTGTTTGAGACGATCTTGTCCGCAGAGGACGCGATTATTTCCGATGAGTTGAACCACGCCAGCATCATTGACGGCGTGCGCCTTTGCAAAACGGCACGTTTTCGCTATAAAAACAACAACATGGCCGAATTGGAAAAATGCTTGCAAGAAGCGCAAGCACAAAATGCCCGCATCAAAGCCATCGTGACGGACGGCGTATTTTCGATGGACGGCACCATCGCCAATTTGCCCGTTATTTGCGACTTGGCCGAAAGGTATGATGCCATTGTTATCGTGGATGATAGCCACGGGGTAGGGGTCATTGGCGCGGGGTTGCGCGGCACGGCGGAATACCACGATTGTATTAACCGAGTGGATGTATTCACGGGTACGTTGGGTAAGGCGTTGGGCGGGTCATCGGGTGGGTATACCAGCGGACGCAAGGCCATCATTGACCTCCTGCGGCAAAAATCGCGCACATATCTGTTCTCCAACACGCTGTCGCCCATCATTGCTTCGGGTTCGTTGAAGGTATTAGAGCTCATTACCCATTCGCCGGAGTTAAAAATACGGCTGGACGAAAACACCGCATATTTCCGCAACGGCATCAAAAGTATCGGTTTGGAAATCAAAGAAGGCGTCCATCCCATCGTACCCGTCATGTGCTACGACGAACGTAAGGCCGCGTTGATGGCTGAGAAATTGCTTGTGTATGGCGTGTACGCCGTCGGATTTTTCTTCCCCGTGGTGCCCAAAGGGCAGGCGCGTGTGCGCTGTCAAGTAAGTGCTGCGCATACGCGGGCGCAACTGGACACGGCCATCGCGGCGTTCGCAAAAATTAACGAGGAGATGGCGGAATGAAGGCATGTTTAAATATCGTAGGCGTGGTTACGATTTTGTTTGGCTTTTTTGCTGGTATTTTCTCCGGCAGTGGTTTTCTGTTTTTACTTTTCATCGCGCTCGGCATTTTGGGTGCAATGCCGTTTTTTGCGATATCGTATTTGCTAACCGAAATGGCGGAAATGGTGGCTAAAAATAAAGAAGCCCATGATAAAATCTACGCGCTGAAAAACCGCATAGAAGCGCTGGAAGCCGTCGATACAGACGTGTAATAACCGAAATTACATGTGCGCCTCAGCGATTTCGCAATAATGCGCCAAGTGGGTGCGGTGGGTGTGCGCCGAATATTCACCTATAACGGCGTGAATATGCCGATACGCGGCCTCGTTGTAGCGGAAGAAGTCATCGTTGACGTGGTGCGCCAGCGTTAACGCAGCAAACCGTGCGCGATCGGCGTTTTCGCAATAAACATCGTGCAGACCATCAGGGTTTATTTCCAAATCGTTTAACAAACCTGCATCGTGCCGCAATGTTTCCAGGCGAATGCGGAGGAATTCATTTTTTTTGTACGCGAATGTGATGCCGGGGAATGTTTTCTCCCATGTATTGTGCGTTTGCGCGGTTGTTAAATTTTCGCTTAGTTGTCCCCATTCGCTGTTGTTGAGTGGGGATTTTTGATTAGCCATGCAAAGGATGTCGCAAATGCGCCGCGCGCAGTCAGCGAAGAAAACGGCGTTGTCGCGGACGATGAGCGGCTCATAAGGGCTTTTTTCGGTGCGTTTGGCGTGTATTTCGATTTTGGCGGTGCATTCGTCGGGTAGGGAGCCGGCATTGGCGTGACCGATGGACGGCAATGTGCGGAAGAACAATGATTCCGATGAGCGCAACCCCGCGTGTACATGCGCCGCGTTCTCCCAGCCTTGGAAGCCCGAAAACCCCTCGTGCGCATACGAATCAGCAAATGTGTGTAGCGTTATACCCAATGCAATCAAAAAATCCTCCGTGCGCATCTGCTGTACAATGTCCTTTACGCGTTGGTTTACAAGCAGATGTTCTCCGCGATTTGCACTTATACACCGGTATAAACTGCGCTCGGCGTTCTTGTTTAACGTATAAAATGGGCGTGGCATAATGAAATGAAATGGCATTAATGTGTGTAACCGATAACTGCTTGACAACGTGCGCAACATGTTAATCCCCGTCGTGCAAGGCAGAAAAACCCAACGATTGCGGCGAATGCGCAATTTTCGTGCGAGTCGGTTCTCGATAAAAAACGGCGGCGGTGCGCTGTCGGTAATAAACGGCGCATGCATAATAAAATCATCCACTTGTTGTGAAAAATACGCTATATACTGCGCGTCCTGTACCGAAAAGCCTGCGTGCACCGCCAGTACCTTAACTGTATTGTAATGGAAATCTCGCTTCATTTTGCGCTCCCTCGGCCTTTTGTGTATGATATGCGACATATCGGTCGGGGGTTATAGCATGTTAAAATCTGCGAAAAAAATTATCTTGGTTGCCATCAATGCCAAGTTCATCCACGCCAATCTTGCGATTCCGTCGCTTATCCGCCATGTGCGCGATTTGCCCGGCATCATAATAACCGCGCTGGAATTCACCACCCAAGACAAAATAAATCATATCCTGGCAGAAATCACCGATGCCCAACCCGATGTGGTGGGCTTTTCTTGTTATATTTGGAACATCGAAATTGTGCGTAATTTGGTAGCGGCATTGAAAAAGGTGCGGCCAGGCGTTTGCATAATTTTGGGCGGGCCGGAAGTTTCCTTTGACCCAGAAGCACAATTGGCAAAATGCCCTGCGGATATCGTAGTGCGCAGCGAAGGGGAGGGTGCACTGCGGGATATTTTAACCGGTACGCCACTGAGCGAAATTAACGGGATTTCCTTTTATGCGGCTTCCAACGAAATTCACACCTCCTCCCTGCGCACAAAATTACCGCTCGAAGAAATCGCTTTCCCCTACGCCGCCGATACGCTGCCGCAAAATAAAATCATTTACTACGAATCCTCGCGCGGGTGTCCATACACTTGCGGCTTCTGCTTGTCACACAGTGAGAAGCCTGTGCGTTTACTGCCACTTGCCCGTGTTTTCCGTGAATTGGATTTTTTCTTGGCACATCGCGTTAACCAAGTCAAGTTTGTTGACCGCACGCTCAATTGCGCCCGCGCCCGCGCGCTTGCGATTTGGCAATACTTGCTGGACAACGACAACGGCCACACCAATTTTCACTTTGAAATTTCTGCCGATTTATTGGACAGTGCGGCCATTGCATTGTTGCAAAAAGCCCCGGAAGGGTTGTTCCAATTTGAAATCGGCGTACAATCCACCCACGCACCTACGTTACAACTTATCCGGCGCCAAACACACACCGACGCAGCACTCGCCAACATCCGCGCATTAAAATCCGCACCCCACGTTCACATCCTCTTGGATTTAATTGCCGGGCTGCCGGGGGAATCTTTTACGCGGGTTCGCCAATCATTTAACGACGTGTACGCGCTGACGCCGCACATGTTGCAACTGGGTTTCCTCAAATTATTAAAAGGCTCGCGCCTGCGGGAAGAAGCCGAATTGCACGACATCGTCTACCAAGACGCCCCCCCCTACGAAGTCTTGTACACCGCGCACATCACCTACGAGGAACTAAAAATCTTAAAGCAAATCGAACACGCGCTGGACATCTTGTACAATTCAGGACATTTTGCGTGGACGGTATCCTTCGCGATTCCATTTTTTCCATCGGCATTTGATTTTTATGCCTCCTTTGCCGCGCATTGGAAAGAAAATGGCTACCACCGCGCCGCGCAAAGCCTGCCGCGCTTGTTCGAAATCTTAAACAATTTCCTCGCCCCCCACACCGCCCCCGAGGCGCGTTTAAATCTGCTGCGCTACGACTGGTACGCCACCGGTAATCAAAAAAGCCCCCCCGCGTGGCTGTACGAACCCACGCAAGCGGACTTGCAACAAATCAATCAATTGTACAAAACAACCGACACGCCGCGCCGCCATCCCATCGTCAAGTTTGACTTCGACCCCGGCGCAAGCAATGTAATGACGAATGGTAAAAATGCAACCATCAACAGTGACCGCGACGGGGTGTATCTATTGTTTAAATCAACCGCTAAGCCGCGTCCCGGTGCACAGGGCAAGTGCATGATCGTGACGAATCTGAGCATCGCAAACGAAATATCTTTGTATAGCATTAAAGAATTAGGGCTTAATCAAATTTATTTATCTTTCAAAAAGTAAACAATGTTCGTCAATGGTTCTCACAGGACTTGTCATCATTTCATCCAATAAAAATTTATCCCTTTGGGAATAAGTTTAGAATTACAGACGGACACTCTAGGGCATATGTTGCTTGGGAAAATGGAATTGAAAAAATACCTGCAATTATATCCGACAATGAAATCATAACAAGCGAGCTGGGGCAAATACAATATAAGCATGATGGAATGTGGTGCGAACGATTTAATCTAAAAAATATTTCAACTTGCAAAATCGAATATTGCCACATGACAAATATATTGAATTGTGGATAGGTAGGTGCAATAAAATGTATGATCTTGTGTACGCCATTCATAATAATCATCTTGATAAAGATTTACATGAGGCGCACCGAATCGATTTGGAAAATAAAGGTTTATATATTTATGGTATTTCAGAAGATTTATCATTATATTATTGCGAAGATATTGATGGGAACTTAAAAGCGGAATTGCGTCCCAAATAAAGCGGTTACAACGTCATCTGTGAAAACGACGTTTCGCACTGGGTGACGGTGGCGTTGAAATCGAGTTGCGATATTTCCTCCGGTGACAACTTACCGCACAGCCAATCTTCAATTTGATTTGCACGCAAAATAACAGGCATACGGTCGTGGATTTCTGCCACGTTATCGTGTGCCTGTTTTGTGATGATGACAAATTCGCGCTCGTGGGGTTGGCCGCCCGGCGCGTTGCGGTACAGCCCCGCCATGAATAAAAGGTTTCCCTTTACATCCTTGATGTAGTGCTTAACTTTTTGTTTGCCTTGCGCCTGCCATTCATAATATTCGCCGGCGGGTACGACGCAGCGGCCGGCTACCAGCAGCGGCGCGAAGGTGCTTTTGGTTTTGAGCGTTTCGGAACGAGCATTGATAATTACACCCTTGCCGTCCCATTTCTTAAAACCCCAACGCAGCGTTTCCAAATTGATGGTGGCGTTGGTGCCGCCGGTGATGACGGGGGCATTGTGCGTTGGGTATACATCGCCCGGGGTGGGGAGCTGCCAATCGTCGTTGGCCAGCCGCAGCGACACTTCGCGTATGACTTCGCGTATTTCGATAATTTCTTCTTCGGTGAGTGCCGAATATCTGCCGCACATAAATTATGCTCCTTTCACACCCGCAGCACGCCGCCGCGTTCGACCTCTAGTTTGCCCAGCCGCGTGGTTAGGTTGCGCAGGCGTATGTCTACGTCTACGTCCGTGGTTATATCGCAGCCGTCCAGCAGTAATTGCCCCATGCCGGTGAGGTTGTCTGTACGGATGCCGATGGAGCGCAGGGGGCGTTTCCAGTCGTAATTCCGCTTGAACAGCGCGTATGCCCGGTTGAATACGTAGTTTACGCTATCGGTGGCCTTGGGTAAACTGCATTGGCGCGTAAATTTGTTAAATTCGCTGTCACGCAGGTTGATGGCGATGGTGGAGGCTTGCAGTTGGTGCTTCTTGAGCCGCGCGCATACGGTGCTGGCCAACAGGTACAGTACGGCACTGACATCTGCATTGGTGCGCAAATCCTCCGGCGGAGTGATGGTGTTGCCGATGGAGCCGATTTCTTCCACATTGGGGTTAAAATTTCGATCGTCGCCGTTGGCGTAGGCGTGCAGGTCGTACCCGGCTTTGCCCAGCAGCTTGCCCAAGAAGTCGGGGCAGGCTACGGCAATGTCGCCGATGGTGCGTATGCCCACGTTGTGCAGCAGCTTCTTGCGTTGTTGCCCCACGAACAACAGCTTGGATACGCACAGCGGCCACACGATGTCGCGGTAGTTGTCGGGCGTGATGACGGTCAATGCGTTGGGCTTGTTGTAGTCGCTGCCCAGCTTGGAAAAAATCAAATTATCCGCCACGCCGATACTGACGCTCAAGTCCAGTGCGTAGCGGGTTTCTACACGGATGAGCTCGGCGACTTGCGCGGCTTCTTCCAGCGGCATGTCGCCCATATCCAGCCACGCCTCGTCCATGCCGTAGGGGATGACATTGTTGGTATACTTGCCGTACACCGCGCGCGCCAAGCGGGTCTGCGTCAAGTATTTGCCCAAATCGGCCTGCACATACCGCAGCTCCGGGCAAATCTTGCGCGCCTGCCGAAAGGAAATGCCTGTTAATACACCCGCGCGCTTGGCCACGGCGTTTTTACTCATGACAATGGAGTGCCGCATCTTGGGGTCGCCGCATACGGCAAACGGCACATTGCGCAACGCAGGGGTGAATTTTTCCTCCACGGCGGCGTAGTAATTGTCCATGTCGCAGTGGATGCGCCTGCGCATTATAACCCCCCTGTAGCACGAAACGGGCTGAACCGATTCAGCGTAAAGTCCGACTTTTTTCCGCTGCTGACGAATCCGTCACTGTGCGATGTGCTCTCTGTCGTGTCGTATCGGGTGCTGCGGGTCGCAACCGGCACGGGGCATTCGATATCGCCAAAGTCTACGCCGCGCAAAAAACTGGCGCGCATCACCGCTTCGTCGCCATGGCGCAGGCGTATGGCGTCGATGCTCTTCGACATGCCTTTCGACGGCCGCCGATATTCTTCAAGCGATAGTTGCGCATAGTTTGCGTCCACGAGTTTTTCGGCGCGCACGCCCAGTTGGCGCACGGGTTCGTTTTTCCACACATCGCGGAATAACGCCGACGCATGGTAATAGAGTTCCGTGGTGCTGTCGGTGGGGCAGGTGAGTTTGCGCTGGTGCGCGTAGTATTCGAACGCGCTGTTGCGGATGCCGATGCTCACCACACCTGCGGCCATGCCCGTGCGGCGCAGGCGTTTTCCCGTAGATTCGCACAGGTGCAGAAGCACGCGGTTGGCGTCGTCGTAGCGCGTGATATCGTAGGGGATGGTCGTGGAGTTGCCCACGCTCTTGGCCGGTGCGTGATGCGGCTCGATTTTGGAATGGTCGATACCGTTGGCGTATTCCCACAGTGTGTGCGACTGCGACTTGAACGTCGGCACCAAGTACCGCACGTCAAACCGCGCCAAGTCGCCGATGGTTTGGATGCCCAGCTGCCGCAGCTTGGGCACGGTGGCACGCCCCGCCATGAACAAATCTTCAATCGGCAGCCGCCACATCTTGTCTAGCTCGTGGTGCATCAACGAGTTGGTGAAATTGGGTTTGCGTAGCTCGGTGGCCATTTTCGCCAGCAATTTATTGGGCCCCACGCCCACGCAAACCGTATAGCCAAATTCTTTATAGATGCCCTCGCGTATCTTATCCGCCGCCGCCAAGGGCGGGCCGAAATGCCGCTCCATGTGTGTATAGTCCACAAACGCCTCATCAATGGAGTACTGCTGCACTCGGTCGGAAAATTGGTGCAGGTACTCAATCATTGCATCGCTGTACCGCTCGTATACGTCAAAGCTCGCCGGGATGACCACCAGGCCGGGGCATTTTTTGCGCGCGCTCATCAACGTCTCGCCGGTTTGGATGCCGTAGGGTTTGCACGGCAAGCTTTTAGACAGCACGATGCCGCGTCGGCTTTCCTCATCGCCGCCAATAATCGAAGGAATTGTACGTAAATCCAGCGTCTCGCCCGCGGCCAGCCGCTCCAAGGCTTCCCAAGCCAAATACGCTGAGTTTACATCAATATGAAAAAACACCGATTGCATCAAGCCACCTCCTGCGTGCGCAAAGTGTTGCTTGATTATATCGAACATAATTTCTTTCACAATCATTTGTTCGGTGCGTGTGAAAAGTTGAAAATGTATTTCGCATAAAATTTTGCACAGAAAATCGCAACCAACTGGTAGCAATTTGCCACCAGTTGAAGATGTGATATAGTGCCCGCAAGGAGTTGAATCCACATGCACAAAAAAGCAAAAATTAAATCCATACAAATCCCCGAAAACAAGCGCGTCATCTGCATCAGCGACATACACGGTGAAATAGAGCGCTTCCAGCGATTACTCGAAAAAGTAGCGTATAACGAAAATGATATTCTGATCCTCTTGGGCGACATTTACACCAAGGGTCGCCGCCCCCATGATACCTTGCGATATTGCATGACGCTGGACGAAAGTCCAAATGTACATATCCTGCGTGGCAACGCCGATTGGGGTGGGGATGATTTTCTGTCCCCGGCAGAGAACCAATGGCTGGCTGAACTGCCGGATATCATCGAATCCGATGCATATACCTTCGTGCATTCTGGACTCACATCTCCCAACCTGTATGAACAACTACCCGCAACCGTTGCCAAAGTGGATAATTTCATCGAAACCGCCACTCCGTTTGCCAAATGGGTCGTAGTGGGGCATTGGCCGGTGGCGATGTATTGCCATCAAATCGCCTGCCACGACCCCATCGTCAATCACGATAAAAAAATCATCGCCATCGATGGCGGCAACGTTTTAAAATCCGACGGGCAACTCAACGCCTTCATTATTCAAGACGGACGCTTTACGCACACGTCTGTAGACGACTTGCCCACGCATGTCATCGCAAAGCCGCAGCAGGCATCCGGCGGCACGCTTAATATTACCTGGCTGGATCGCTTTATCGAGTGGGTCGCAGATTGCGACCCACTGAGTTTGATCAAGCATCTCAAAACAAATAAAACGCTTACTGTACCCAAATCACAAATTTGGACGGACAACAATGGCAACTTGGTGTGTTGTGACCTTGCCACCGATTACCATTTGCCATGCAAGGTAGGGGATGAAGTAAAGATCGTCGAAGAATTCGAGGACAGGTATTTCGCCAAGCGCAACGGCGTATCCGGGTGGGTCATCAAATAATATTTGCCTATATGCATAATAAAAACTATACTTACCGCAAATTTGATCGGAGGGATGCAAACCATGCAAAATATATTCATGAAGCAAAAGAAGCATGAAGAATTTGAATGGGGCAACCTGGGCAACATTAAAGAAGGGCGTAGCGACTTGGGCGAGGAAATGCCCGTCATCGTTTACCGATTAATGCAATTCACCATGCTGGACGTATTAGCAAAAGCGCATGGTTTGGAGCAAGCCAATGAATATTTTCGCCAAGCAGGTTTTTTAGCCGGATCCGAATTTGCAAAAAACATGTTGGTATTATCCGTCGATTTTGATACATTCCTCGCAAATTTGGCAAAATCGTTGCATGAATTAAAGATCGGCATCCTGCGCATGGAAACTTTAGACCCAAAATCGGGCAAACTCGTATTGACGGTTGAGCAAGACTTGGATTGCAGTGGCTTACCCATTACCAATGAGAATGTTTGTGTCTATGACGAAGGTTTCATCGCCGGTATTTTAGAAGCCTACACCGGCAAAGCCTACAATGTGCGCGAAGTTGATTGTTGGTCAAGTGGCGACCGCGTATGCCGGTTTGAAAGCAATCCAACAAATCCCGCGTAGGAAGAAGGTCGAATGCCATTAACGATTACGCGCAGATGTTACTTGAATATTTAAGCGGTGTAATATATAACTCGAATAAAACCCATTTAAATATATCGGCACTACCACAAGAATTACAAGAGTTTGGCACGGGGTTGCAATATTTTTGCAATGCTGTCATTGAAATGCAAAAAGCAGCGCAAGCATTATCGAAGGGTGACCTAACCGTAACCCTGCCTTCACGCGACAACGAATTGGCATCGCCGCTCAAATCTTTACATGCGTCGCTAAAACATTTGACATGGCAAGCGCAACGCATCGCCGAGGGGGATTATTCACAACGGGTGCATTTCATGGGAGACTTTTCCCACGCGTTTAACACCATGGTCGAACAACTCGCCGACAGGCGGCAAAAGCTAGAAGACACCATTACACAAATGAAGTCAAAATCCGCTTCACTAGAACAGGGGAATCTATTGTTTGCGTCATTGATGCAATATGTACCACAGCAAATCGTCGTAATCGACCGCAACAGCGGCAAAGTTTTGCTAACCAACCCATCTGCCGAAAATGAAATCGCTGCCGATGCAAATTATATAAATTATTTTGCACAATCCATGGCAACCGACGATGCGGAGCGATATGGCCGTGTTACCGAAATTGTTTGGGAGAAAGCCGACCGACAACGTTTTTTTGAAGCCGCGTGTTATTATGCACAGTGGAATGGCTCCGATGCTGAAATATATGTGATTAACGACATCACGCAGTCAAAATCCGATTTAGAAAAACTTGAAAAATTCGCTTTTTACGATAGCTTAACCCAATTATATAACCGCGCGTATGGTATGATTTTATTGGAAAATTGGCTGCGCGAAAAACGTAAGTTTGTACTCGTCTTTGCCGACTTAGATAGCTTAAAATACGTTAACGACGCGTTTGGACACCACGAAGGTGATTTATATATCATCAATGCAGGCAAGTATTTACAAACATTTTCAAATGATGCCATCGTTTGCCGGTTGGGTGGCGACGAATTTATGCTTGTCGCATTAGACCATGACAACAGTGAAGCGGAAACAAAAATGGAGCAAATTTATACGAATTTGTCCCAAGTCCCAATTTTAGAAGGTAAAACCTATTCATACAGCATCAGTTACGGGATTGTCGCGGTTGACGTTGACGATACGCGTACAACCAGTGAAATCTTAAGCCTTGCGGATGATAATATGTACTTAAATAAGCGCATGAAGAAAAAAATCCGCGCAAAGGCAAGAAAAAAGGAGAAACCCCATGTTTGATCGATTGGCCGAGTTGGAAATTAAGTTTGAATTATTATCAGAGCAAGTAAGTGATCCAGAAATTATCGCGGACATGAACCGCTGGCGCGCGCTCATGAAAGAGCACAGCGAGCTTACACCCATCGTTGACACCTACCGCGCGTATAAAAAATTGGAAGATGACCTAGAAGGTGCGAAGGAATTATTAAACGAATCCAACGACGAAGAAATGCGCACATTGGCCAAGGAAGAGATAAAATCTGCACAAAATGAAATCGACCGCGTGGCAGAAGACTTGAAAATCCTCCTGCTGCCCAAAGACCCCAACGACGACAAAAACGTCATCGTAGAAATCCGCGGCGGTACTGGTGGCGAAGAAGCTTCGCTGTTTGCGGGTACGCTTTTCCGCATGTACCAGCACTACGCCAACGCGCGCCGTTGGAAGGTCGAAATGATGAGCGCCAACGAAAGCGGCTTGGGTGGATTTAAAGAGGTTTCCTTCCTTGTAACGGGGAAGGGGGCTTATTCGCGCCTCAAATATGAAAGCGGAACCCATCGCGTCCAGCGTGTGCCCGAAACCGAATCGCAAGGGCGTATCCACACCTCTGCCGTGACCGTGGCTGTCCTGCCCGAAGCTGAAGATGTGGACGTGCAACTAGACATGCAAGACGTGCGTGTGGACGTGTATCGTTCCGGCGGCAACGGCGGTCAAAGCGTTAATACCACCGACTCTGCCGTGCGCGTCACCCACGTACCCACCGGCGTAGTCGTCGCCTGCCAAGATGAAAAATCGCAATTGAAAAATAAAGAAAAGGCGTTAAAAATACTTCGCGCCCGTTTGTACGATTTGGAATTGGAAAAACAACAATCACAACAATCTGCCGAGCGTCGCTCCCTCATCGGTTCCGGTGACCGCAGCGAACGTATACGTACTTACAATTATCCGCAGAGTCGCGTCACCGACCACCGCGTGGGGCTAACACTGCATCGCTTGGATGCGATCTTGGATGGCGATTTGGATGAAATTATGGATACTTGTATCACACATGATCAGGCGCAGAAGTTGCAGGGGGATTGAAAAGATTAAGACCCCGGGGACGGCTCCGAACGCCGCCCGCGTTTTCAAAAAAGCGAGGCAAAAACGATGAGAAACCGCGACATGCGCGGTTTCTTTTTATTGAGGGTTATTTTTTGCGCCTTCTTGTATGCCGCTGCTGCGCAGGACGCTGAACAATGTGGCGAATAAGATTTTTATATCCAGCCACATGCTCATGCGGCGAGCGTATTCGCCGTCTAGAGCGGCTTTTTGAGGGATGGGTAGTTCGTCGCGGCCGCTGATTTGTGCTAGGCCGGTCAAACCTACAGGGATGTCATTGGCTTTGTATTTTTCACGCTCGGCGATGAGGTCGTCTTGGTTCCACAGTGCCGGGCGCGGGCCGATTAGGGTTAAGTCACCTTTTAAGATATTAAAGATTTGCGGAAGTTCGTCTAGGCTAGAGCGGCGCAAAAACCTTCCAACGGGCGTGATGAGCGCAGCGGGATTTTCCAATAGATGCGTGGGTACGTCTTTGGGTGCGGACGTGTACATGCTGCGGAATTTAAGGATTTGAAAAAATTTCAAGTGTCGGCCGTACCGTTTTTGACGAAAAAGCACCGGCCCTGGCGAAGTCAATTTCACCAGCAACGCAATCACCGCCATTAATGGAATCCAAAATGGTGATGTGAGCAAAATGAATAGAATATCCGCTATTCGTTTGACGATAATGTACATACCGACACCCGTATGCTTTCTTCATAATCCACTACATTATAAGCTTCTTCATCACCGCTCAACGGGTGGGTATACGAAGCGAAAAGTTTGTTTATAGCAGGAACCAACGGCATTAGTGCGTAAATCATAAAATTAAATAAACGCGTAGTGCGTATTTTTTTACCCTGATGTGCCGCAATGCGTTGCACCATGTGAGTAGTACAATTATATGCTTTGTTTTGCGGATGATATAAACCGCCTTGGCCATTTTCTACGATTCTGCACAAAAACGCGCACAAATTATCAATATAAATTATGCTTCGCGCATTTTTTATGTGCGGGAAGAGGGGTGTTCGGTAAGTCAATTTTACAAGTTTTGGGAAATTGCCCTTGCAACCAGAACCGTACACCATCGGCGGGCGCACAATGGCAACTTGAAATGAATCGTCGTGAAGTGCATTTAACTTTATTTCTGCTTGACGCTTGCTATCACCGTAATAATCATTCGGGTCATTCGCTTGTACTGCCAGCGTGCTTATAAAAATGAATTGCCTTATGCCGCCGGCTTTGGCTTTGTTGGCCACAGTTTCGACTAGATCGCGGTTGATTTGATAGTAAAGGGGTTTACGTTGCCGCGTTTGTTTAACATGTGCAATCCCTGCAACGTGTAATACGGTATCAAAGCCGGACATATCCACTTCATCCCAATTTTGGTTGCGTGCGTCTAGGGTGAATATCTCGAATTGTTGGTCGGCATAAGCGGCAAAGCACGTACCCATATAGCTGTCTGCGCCTATAATTAAAATTTTTTTGCGTTGATTACTCATGATGTTCTTCGGGTTTATATTCGGGGATGTAATGCATAAGTAATGCACGCGGGTCACCTTTGTCGGGCAGGTCGGCTTCCAACGCTTGTAAGAATTGATTAAGCCCCGGCATGAGCGCGGGCTTAGCGGCGTAGATGCGGTTATTTAATGTCGCAGTTAGGCCTTCTTCAATTAATAAAAGTTCTTCGTAGAGTTTCTCGCCGGGTCTCAGGCCGGTGTATTTGATTTGGATATCCACGCCGGGTGTCAAGCCAGCCATGCGTATCATATTGACGGCCAAGTCGTTAATTTTGACTTGCTCGCCCATGTCCAGGATGAATATTTCGCCACCGTTGGCCATGGAGCCTGCTTCCAGCACCAACTTGGCAGCCTCCCGGATGGTCATGAAATAGCGGATCATATCGCGATGGGTGACGGTAACGGGGCCACCCGCGTCAATTTGCCGACGGAAGAGGGGAATCACCGAGCCGTTGGAATCCAACACATTGCCGAATCGAACACAGACAAATTCTGTGACTTGCGCGGTGTTGAGCCCCAGCGTTAGCAGTTCTGCCAGCCGCTTGGATGCGCCCATGACACTGGTGGGGTTGACGGCTTTGTCGGTGGAAATCATGACAAACCGCTCCACGTTGTGGCGGATGGCTGCTTGTGCGGTGCGGAAAGTGCCCAAGACATTGTTATCTAACGCCAAGCGCGGGCATTCTTCCATCAGCGGTACATGCTTGTACGCTGCCGCGTGAAAAATAATCGCCGGGTTAAATTCGGCGAAAACTTCATCCAGACGCGCGGGATTTTGAACCGAACCGATACGCACGGCTACGCGGTAGCGCCCCGCCGCGCCGAACGCGACTTTCAGCTCTTCCTTCAAATTGTATGCATTATTTTCGGAAATGTCGTAGATGACGATTTTTTTTACATCCAATTGCATGAGTTGGCGGCAAAGCTCGCTACCAATGGAACCGCCGCCGCCGGTGATGAGCACCGTCTTGTCTGCAAGCCAAGCGTTGAGCGGGGCTTCGTTAAGGGCGGCTTCGGAGCGACCCAGGAGGTCGGCAATGTTTACTTCACGCAGGTCGTTGGATCGGTCGTCGGAAATGCCCGTTAGCATGCGCACCTTGCACTGCTTGATGGGGGTTAGGCTTACAATTCGGCGTAAATCATCGTTGCCCATGGACGGCACCGCTATGATGATTTCGGAAATATCGTGATCCTTGACCAATTTGGGGATTTTATCGTCGCCACCCAAAATAGGTTTGCCGTGCAGGGTGTAGCCGTGTTTGCGCGGGTCATTATCTAGTACGCCGATGATACGGCGCGGACGCGCACCTTGCTGGCTGGGATGGATGAGCAAGCCGGCAGCAGTTTCTCCCGCGCCGATGATGAGTGTACGGATGGGCTCCCCCCGCGGATGGGCGGGCTGTTTTCGATTGCGGCGCAAGTATGCGTACACCGTTTCCCATACGCGGCGGAAAATCCGCGGTGTTAAGCTAAGCGTGAATAAAAAATAAAACGCCATGACGCCCAGCCCCGGATTGGGCCACACGCCAAGGCGAATGAACATAACAAAATATACCGTAAATGAAGTAAAAAACGCGGCCGTTGCCATGCGCAGCATTGTGCCGATGCCGGGGTGCTGCCACAATGTTTTGTACACGCCGCACAAGGTGTAAAAAACAAGCAAAGATACCGCCATCACCCAAATGTTGACGTTAACGATTTCCAGCAAAGATTGTTCGATGGTGGGATGCACGATAAATTGATTTTCCCGCGTGAAGAGGAACGTGGTGGCAAACACCGCCATGATCCAGCTTATCCAGCAAAAAACGCAATCGAGCAAAACAAGAAATGCCGATTTTACGTAAGAATTAAATCGCATGGAGCCCTCCGCGTCTAAGTGAGCAAATTGCAACGAGTATAGCATAACTATTGTACGCATACCAATTTTCGTGTAGTATCCAACACGATTTGCTAATTTTTGATGAAAGCAGTGATAGCATGAAGAAAAAAGCAAGCGAGAATAAATATTTTGATAATATCGTTGGGGCAATGCTATTTATTGTGGTGGGGATTATGCCGTTGGTGGTACGTGCGGTGCTTCGTGCGGTGCCGCCGGATAGTTTGGACGTGTGGGCAGGGACGCAGAGCCTCTTTGACCCCATACAGATGCAGCAAGTGTACGTCAATAGCTTTTCGCATTGGAAATTTTGGTTGCTAAGCCTGCCCGCTGCTGTGATTGCTTTTTATATCATAAGCGATTGGGCAACCGGCGGATATAAAAAAGTAAATATGAAAAAAGTCATGAAAGATCCGGTAGTTATTGCCGCCGCGGTCTTTTTATTTTTCTCGTTGGCGTCTGCGTTATTTTCAAATTATGCGCATACGGCATGGTTTGGTACTAGAGATCGCGCAGAAGGTATGTTGGCGTGGTTTGCGTACTTCACTGTTTTTTTGGGTGCGATGATTTATGTGCGAAAATTGAAATATACGTACATCATTATTTGGGGGTTAATTTTTTCATCGATAGGTATGGGGCTAATTGGGCTTACCCAAGTTCTTGGAAATAGCCTTTTTGAAACGGATTTGGGAAGCCGAGTTGTCACAGGTGGCTTGCTTCGGAGTCCTCTTTTAACCGGTGCAGAAATATCTATAAGATTTGAAATGGCATTTGGTACACTGTTTAACCCCAACACATTTGGCTTGTACACCGCCATGATGGCACCGCTGATGATTATTTTGGGCGTGTGTTATGAAGGAAAGCGATGGGTCAATGCGCTGCTTTTTGTTGCCGGCGGTTTAATGGTGGTCGGTTTGTTTGGCAGCCGTTCGTTGGCCGGGTTTGTGGGAATTGCCGCGGCATTGGGTGTCATTGCGGTGACACTGGTGTGTTTTATACTACGCAGGGGGATACGGCGCATTGATTGGTATTTTATTGCCGTAAGTGCGGGTGTGGTGGCGGTTCTTATTGCTGCATCGATATTTGTCACGCCGATAAACGAACGATTGAGCGTGCAATGGGAGCGGTTTACCGTTGCGCTGCGCGGCGAACCGCGCCCCGTGCATGATTATATCTTTGATGGAAACACCATGACCGTATACTTTGACGATACGCTTTTGTTCACTGCTCGCATACATGAAGAAATCCACCCCGTTGCGGGAAGAATCACGGAAGAAACGACTTGGATAACGATATATGACGCATTGGGCAATGAAGTACCGCTGCGTGACAGAACGGTAATAGAGGCAGATACACGCTATCGTTTTGATATTCCCGGACACGGGCACGCCAGTTTTATGTTGCGAGAAGGGCAACATTTCCGATATCGCAACGTCCTGTTCATACAGATTGAAGGCACGATATACGGTGTAACACAAAGCGCTAATTTTGAAGCACGCACGGGTTTGGTCGATATGTCTGAGCAAATCCCCGCATGGGGCTTCCGCGGGCGCGAAACTTGGGGCTCGGGGCGTGGGTATATTTTTTCCCGTACATTCCCGTTGATGCCGCGCACGGCTATTATCGGTAGCGGCCCAGATACGTATGCAAATGTTTTTCCCAATCATGATTTAATGGGCAAAGCATTGTTTATGCAAAGTCCGTATCAACTCATAGACAAAGGCCACAACATAATTTTGCATACATGGATTGGCCATGGCGGCATTGCCACGTTGGCGTTGATTTTCTTGTTGGGGTATTACCTGATCACGACATTCATATCGCTGTTGCGCGACGGCAAAAATAAAACGCGGTTTGTTTTCGGCTTGCAATTGGGTATATTGGCATGCGTGGCTGCATTTTTTATCGCATCATTATCGACAGACTCTACGATCGGTTCCACTGGGGTGTTCTTTGTGATTTTGGGGTTGGGATACGGGGTCAATCGCTTGAGTTAAAAAAGTCCCCAACCTATTAGTGGCACTAATAGGTTGGGGATTTTCGTTGCTGCGGATTTTTTTATTTGCCGTTGCGAGCGCCGTCTAAGGATTTGAGCAATACGCCGGTGTCATCGCCAGAATATTCCCAGTACATGAAGCCCTTCATGCCACGCTCCATTACATATTTCATCTTGTGCGCGACGGAATCCGCGTCGTCGTATGAAATCCATACGTCGCCGTTGTACAGGTAGGGGGCTTTTGCATCGTCGTCCCAATGGCGAGTGAAGTTATTCTCTGTCAAGAATGCGGGATCAACAAGTTTTTTGTAACCGCCGCCCGCGTTGTAAGCGATGCCGGATGCCGCCGCATTGATACCCGTGCCGTTGGGGCCAGCTTCTACGCCTGTCCATCCGCGGCCATAGAATGCGCCGCCGATGACCAACTTTTCGATGGGTACGCCGTGCTCGACATACATATCAATGGCAAATTTTGCCGATGCGATGGATTTGTCCTCTTTGTTGTTGAATAGATTGGTGTGGTGGCCAGTTTTTTTAGAAGTACCTTGACGCCAGTCGTAGGTCATAAGATTGACTTCGTCCAAGAAAGTGCCCAACTCGGCCAATTCTTGGTTGTACGCGTACTTTGGTGAGCCGCAACCGCATGCCATACTCAAGTGGTAATAACGCTTGTTAACGTAACCAACGGCATCCAACTTGGTGCGCATGAGCCACATGACTTTCGTGAAGTTGAATTTATCCTCCGGCCGTGCGTCGATGCCGGCATCGTCTAAGCAGGGGAATTCCCAGTCCATGTCAATGCCGTCGAAGTCATGTTCCAGCATTAACTCCACCGCAGACTGCGCGAATTTTTCCCGTCCGGCATGCGTAACATACGCGTCCGAAAATCCGCCCGCGCCCCAGCCACCCACAGAGAGGATGGTTTTGAGGTGTGGGTTCTCTTTTTTTAACGTCGCCAGTTGCTCGATGCCCGTCCAGTGTGCGCCGGAACACTTGCCGTCCACACACAGGCCAAACGCCCAGTTGATGCGGTCAAGGATTTTTGCGTCCTCGGGGGTTACGGGGGTGCGTCCGTACAGGTACGCGGCGATGAAGGGTCTTCTTTCCATGGGGTTTTCCTCCTTATAAATGCCTATTCAGGCTGATGTACAATTTTTTGCGCACGCAATTGCCCGCATGCCGCCGATATATCGCTACCCAGCGAACGACGCACGGTAACAGGAATTTTCGCTGTATCCAAAACAGCCGCGAACGCATCAATGCCCACACGCGGGGTGGGGAAGAAATGCGATTTGTCGCGGCTTTTTTTGTTGATGGGGATCAAATTGATGTGGCACAACATGCCCTTGACGAGTTGCGCCAATTGCCGTGCATGTGCGGGTGTATCGTTAATGCCTGATGCAAGCGCGTATTCAAATGTAACGCGGCGGCGAGTGGTTTCTGCGTATAAGCGGCACGCTTCTATTAATTCCTCCAACGGATAGCGATTGGTGATGGGCATAAATCGGCGGCGTACATCGTCCGTTGGCCCATGCAGCGATACGGCTAAATTAATTTGCATTTTCCGCTCCGCCAGCGCATGGATTTCCGGCACGAGCCCGCAGGTAGATAGCGTTATGTGCCGCGCGCCGATATTTGCGCCTTTCTCATGCGTGATTAATTCGATGAAGCGTAATGTTTCGTCAAAATTATCCAACGGTTCACCACAGCCCATAAGCACGATGGACGAAACTTTTTCGGGCATGGCGTACACTTGCGCGCACATTTCCCCTGCAGATAAATTGCGCACCAATCCACCAATCGCCGACGCACAAAATACGCAACCCATGCGGCATCCCGCCTGCGTAGATATGCACACGCTGTGCCCGTGGTTATATTGCATCAGTACCGATTCAATAAAAACGCCGCCGCAATCAAACAAAAATTTGACTGTGCCATCCTTGGAGATCAATTTATCCGCCACACGGAAGTTTGGAACATGGCAAGCCGTTTCCAATGCGTCACGCAGCGCCTTCGGCAAATTATCCATTTTAGCAAACGGTGCATCAAAAAAGGCCACACCACGGCGGTGCAGCCATTCAAAAACCTGTTCGGCACGATACAACGGATGCCCCAACTCTGTCATCAGCGTGCGTAATTCATTTATGTTCAAAGACAAAATATCTTGCGTCATTTTTGGCCACCCCGTACAAAAATAATTGCTTTGGATATAACCTTTTGTGCATTATGCCATACCGCTGCCATGATTGACAACTCCGCGAAAAAAACGGTATCATTACTAAAATTCATAGATATGGCCGTGATAATATGGAAGAAATTCTGCGGTATTTTTTAAATGACTCAGGTTTTGCGCGGTTAATGGATGGTATGTGGGAATCATACGCCCGTCATGGGCGTTGTTTTGGTGCTGTGCGTCTGGTCAAACCCAACGCAGATGAAGAACGCGCCATATCCGAATTCTTTAAACGCGATTATTATGACCAAGCATTGATTCGCATCAGCTTGGCTGAATTTGAACGGCAAATGCAAAAAGTTTTTGAAGATGCTCCGAGCCTAGGTGATGTGCTCGAGGGCTATTTTGCGCGTCCGCTATCATCGCCTGTTAGCGAAACCAATAAAGAACGGATACGTATCCGTGACAGCTTCACCATGCATATCAAATCGGAAATATTGCCCCGCTACGAAGGCACCGAAGCCGAACAATGGCTACGCGAAATGATTGCCCACATGCGGCGTACATACAAACAATGGGCAGAACGATTTATCGCCGAGCCCGACCCGGTAGTTGCACAAGTAACGGTCGTGTGTAATGCACTTAACGCGTTGCCTCAAGATGAATATATCTTGCTGGCAGATTTTTCGACGCGGGTATGCGGCGATGCGCAGGCATTGGATTTTTATGGCAGCCATGGGTCGTTATTTTTGCGTGCTTTGGCACGGCGTTACAATATGAGCATCCCCAACGCGTTGGAGGATAGCATTCATTTATATTGGCAGGCAGGTTTGCTTTCCAACGGGGTGCTTAATCAAGTGACGGTATCGCGGTTTTTGGCGTTCAGCGGCAACGAGGTTGACCCGGCGTGCGCTTATTACGACAAACTCGGTGAAGCGCATGTATTGACGTTGGAAAATATCAGCCGCTTCACCCGCGCCAAGGTATATGGAAACAAAGTATTCGTGGTCGAAAACGCCAATGTATTTGCGTTGTTGTGCGAGCAATTGCGGGGTGTACCCTGCACCCTCGTGTGCGCATCCGCAGGCATGAACGCCGCGTTGGACAGATTATTGTCGTTATGCATTCAAACAGGTGCATTAATTTTATACTCCGGCAACATGGACATGAAGGGCTTGCTTTGGGGCGATATGCTTTATTTACGCTTCCATAGAAACTTCGTACCGTGGCGGTATACGCACAACGACTACGAATTCGCACTAGTATCCAGCGAGGCCATGCTGCCCGACGAAAAAAAGGAAAATGCATTGCACAATGAGGCCTTCGCATCGTTGCTATCATTAATCCGCAAAAAAGGAAAAGTCGCCAGCCAATTACCCTTGGTAAACTTACTGGCAAATGACATACGAGCATATTCAGGAGGTACACATGGAAAACAAAGTAAACGTCGTCATTAATGGCGAAATCACCACCGTGGTATCCACAGAACCGGTGGAGTACGTACAAAGACTGGGCCACTATGTAAGCAAAAAGGTCGAAGAAGTGGCCATGCGCTATGACAAAGTAATGATTAGCGAACGCCAGCGTACCTTGTTGGTGTCGTTAAACATTGCCGACGAGTATATGAAAGTCGAACCTGAACTAAAACGCTTAACCATCGAAAACGAGGCATTGAAAAAGGAAAATGTGCAAGTCTCCGACGAGAACATAAAACTCACCGAATTGGTCAAAGGCTTGCGCCAAGAATTGGCCAAACTGCGCGATGGCGTGGAAGATAAAGTCGTAGCATTGCCCGTGTTGCCGGTACGAAAGGCTTTAAAATAATGGAACGGTTAAATCAACTGCGTGCCCGCATGGCGTCAGCAGGTATTGATGCATACATCATCACCGGAGCAGATGCACACGGCAGTGGGTATGTGCCCGCATATTGGCAAGCGCGCACGTGGCTTACAGGTTTTACCGGTTCCAATGGGTTGGCGGTTATCACGCATGATAGAGTCGAAACGAATGGACTGGCTGCTGTAACGCAAGGCAAGGCCGGCTTATGGACCGATGGCCGGTATTACATCCAAGCGGAAACGGAGTTGGCCGGTTCGGGCTTTGAATTGTTCAAGATGCAAGAACCGGGCGTTCCCTTGTACCAAACATTTTTAAAAGATAATTTGCCGCAAGGTGCAACTATCGCTTTTGATGGACGCACAATGACAGCGCAATCCTTTAGTATGCTTAAAAAAGAATTAACCGATAAAAATATAAATTATTTATTGGACATCGATTTAATCGGAGAGCTGTGGAGCGAACGCCCCCCATTACCCGCCAAGCCCGCATTTGCACACGACATTAAATTCGCAGGAAAAACCACGCAGGAAAAACTTGTTGCCGTGCGCGAACAAATGCAAAAGAAAAACATTAACGGTTATCTTGTAGCTGCGCTAGACGATATCGCATGGCTTACGAACATCCGTGGCGGTGACATACCGTACACGCCAGTTTCTTATGCCTACGCGTTTATAACCGCGACGCAAGCACATTTGTTTATTGACCCGGACAAAGTGCGGGATTTATGCTTGGATAATTTTATGTTGCACGGCTACGCAGATTTGCCGGACTTTTTGCATGGCATAGCGCCTGATACATTGGAGGGCGGCAAGTTTTATTTCAACCCCAACCGCACAAACGTAGCCATGGCTGAAGCAATCCCCAAGTCATTCCCCATCAACCGCAACACTGCAGATGACATCATCCCATACATGAAAGCTGTAAAAAGCGAAGCCGAACTCACCAACATCCGCAACGCATATAAAAAAGAAGGCGTTGTATGGGTGCGCTTGTTTATGTGGCTGGAACAAATCCTTGCAACGCCCGGTGAATTAAATTTATGTGAAGGCGACATCACACGCAAACTCAAAGCCCTGCGTGCCGAACAAGCCGATTATTTACATGATAGTTTCTCAACGATATCGGCGTATGCGGGCAATGCGGCTAGCGCGCATTACAACCCCGGTGAAGATGGCGCGCAAGTCAAGCGCGATGGGTTCTTGCTGGTGGATAGCGGTGCGCAGTACTTGGATGGCACAACCGATACTACGCGTACATTGGTTGTCGGGCCGCTAACCAATGAAATGCGACAGGATTACACACGCGTCTTGCAAGGGCACATAGCGGTGGCTACTGCTGTTTTCCCTTCGGGTACCACTGGAAGCCAGTTAGACTTATTAGCGCGGATGCCTTTGTGCAAGGCGGGCAAGAATTTCCGCCACGGCACGGGACATGGCATTGGATATGTGTTGAGCGTACACGAAGGGCCGCATAACATATCGCCCGTACAAAATAACGTGGCATTAAAACCCGGCATGTTAGCCAGTAACGAGCCTGGCATGTACAAAGATAACGAATACGGCATCCGCATCGAAAATATAATTTGCGTGAAGGAATTACAAACAACGGAATACGGCACGTTCCTAGGCTTTGAATCATTGACGTGGTGTCCAATTGACACCCATGCCATTGATTACGACATGATAACCGTACAAGAATTGCAATATTTAAACGACTACCACGCGGCAACTTATGAAACATTAGCACCCATGTTAACCGAACCTGAACGCACTTGGTTGAAAAACACCACACAAAAAATCAATAAATAAAATCGCCTAAGGGGCAAAAAATGAAAAAACTGCACATCATGATCGATTGCGACGACGTACTCAACAATCTATCCGAAGATTGGGTGGCATGGCTCAACGCGCGACATGGCCTTAACGTTGATGCGCAGGGTGTGAGTTATAAAAACATTTATCAAGCCTTCCCCATGTTGACGCAGGAGGAAGTGAAATTTCCGCTATCGCAAGAGTCATTTAGCGGGAAGTGGACAGTCAAGCCCGGCAGCGCGGAAGCGCTGCGCCAAATCGTTGATGACGGGCACGAAATATCCATCGTAACCGCGCATAATAATAAGACCTGCTGGACAAAATTTGTATGGCTGGAGCAGCATTTCCCATTCATCCACCGCGATGATGTGATGATCACCACCAAAAAGCAAAAGATCATCGGCGACGTATTGGTTGATGATCATGTACATAATTTAGAGGGTGGCGATTATTTGAAAATTTTATTCGACCACCCAAATAACCATGGCCATGACGCACAGGCCAATGGTATGTTTCGTGTCTACACGTTGACCCAGGCGTATGAAGTCATCAAAAAGGAGTTGCTTTCATGATCAACACCAACATGCATGAGCTTATGCAAATCGTGAACGGTGAACATGCTGATCCGCATCATATCCTGGGGATGCACGAGTTTGTGCAGGGCGATCAATCCATGCGCATTGTGCGTGTTTTTAATCCGGAGGCCAAAGAAATCACATTGTTGGACGCAACCGGCGCAGCACACGAAATGAAATTGGAGCACAATGCGGGTTTTTTTTCCGTCGTGTTGCAAGAGATGGCGCACTTTCATTATAAATTACAATTTACCGGGTATAATGGGCAGTGTTGGGAAGCATACGACGCTTATTCCTTCGCGCCGCTAGTGAGCGATTTTGACTTGCACCTGTTCGGGCAGGGAACGCATTATCAAATATATGAAAAATTGGGCGCGCATCCGATGATGGTAGAGGGCATCGAAGGCGTGCTTTTTGCAGTGTGGGCACCGAATGCCAAGCGCATCAGTGTAGTGGGGGATTTTAACGGATGGAATGGACTGCGCCACCCCATGCGCTCTATGGGTGCCGGCGGCGTGTGGGAAATATTCATCCCCGGTTTGGCGACATACGACAAATATAAATTCGAATTAAAACTGCATTCGGGGGAAATCATCGTAAAATCCGACCCCTACGCCAACTTCGCAGAGTTGCGCCCCGGTACGGCTTCGATGGTGTATGACTTGGGCAATTATCAATGGAATGACAATGAATGGATAAAAAATCGAACCAAGAATAATCCGTTGGATGGACCTGTGAATGTATACGAAATCCACCCCGGCAGTTGGCGGCGCGTGGAAGACGACAATCATCGTTTCATGTCTTGGCCGGAATTGGCGGCGCAATTGATTCCTTATGTAAAAGAGATGGGCTACACGCACGTGGAAATCATCGGCGTGGCGGAATATCCGTTTGATGGGTCGTGGGGATATCAAGTGACAGGGTACTATGCACCCACCAGCCGATACGGCAACCCGCACGAATTCATGGCTTTTGTGGATGCCTGCCACGCGGCGGATATTGGCGTGATATTGGATTGGGTACCGGCGCATTTTCCCAAAGATGCGCATGGATTGGCAATGTTTGATGGCACGAAGCTGTACGAGCATAACGATCCGCGTCAAGGCGAACACTCCGAATGGGGCACGCTCATCTTCAATTATGGCCGCAATGAAGTGAAGAATTTCCTCATCGCCAATGCATTGTTCTGGGTGGATAAATATCACATTGACGGCTTGCGCGTGGATGCGGTGGCCTCCATGTTATACCTCGACTACGGCAAAAATTACGGGCAATGGGTAGCCAACCAATACGGCGGCCGCGAGAACATTGATGCGGTGGAATTTATGAAGCACATGAATTCTGTGCTGGTGGGCGCACACCCCAATGTGATGATGATTGCCGAAGAATCCACCGCGTGGACAGGTGTAACGCGCCCTGCCGCCGAAGACGGGCTCGGCTTCTCGCTCAAATGGAACATGGGTTGGATGAACGACTTCCTGTCCTATATGACCAAGGACAGCGTACACCGCAAGCACCACCACCACCATTTAACCTTTGGCATGGTTTATGCGTATTCGGAAAAATATATATTGGTGCTGAGCCACGACGAAGTCGTGCATGGCAAGGGCTCGCTGGTGAACAAAATGCCCGGCGATACATGGCAGAAAATGGCCAATTTACGTGCGGCCTACGGCTTTATGATGGGGCACCCCGGCAAGAAATTACTTTTCATGGGCGGCGAGTTCGCACAATTCGAAGAGTGGAGCGAGGCGAAGTCGCTCAATTGGTTTTTGCTGGATCAATATGAGCATCACCGCAAAATGCAGGCCTTTGTCAAGGATTTGAACCATTTGTACTTGAATGAGCAGGCTTGCTGGCAAAAGGATTTTGAGGGTAGCGGTTTCCAATGGATAAATTGCAACGATTACGAACGCAGTTTAATATCATTCTATCGTGTGCGTGAAACGGAACGCAAAACTAAGGCCGAGCAAGAATCACTGGGCTCCGCGCATGAATATTTAATTTTTATATGTAATTTTACGCCCGTGCCGCACTTGGACTACCGTGTGGGTGTACCCGCGCCGGGCAAGTATAAAGAAATCCTGAACTCCGACGACGAAAAATACGGCGGCAGCGGCATCATCAACTATGGCGAATTATCATCCGAAGCGGTTTTGTGCGACGGACGCGAACATAGCATGCAAATCAAATTGCCGCCGCTAGGCGTGGTTATTTTAAAGGGCTAGACAATACTTCCATCACGGCATCGATGTTGTTGGTGCTACCATGCGCGGCCATGCGTGTGATGTAGTCGTAGCGTAATTTATATAAATCGTTAATTTCGGTAACTAGGCGTGCGGGGGTTAATTCCTCTTCTTGTAAAATTGCCGAAAAACCTTGTTTGGCAAAGGAATTTGCATTTAATATTTGATCGCCACGGCTGGCTGTGCGTGAAAGTGGCACAAGCAGATGGGGCTTTTTCATTGCCAATAACTCGAAAATAGTACCCGCCCCCGCGCGTGACAGGACGATGTCTGCGGCGGCGTATAGGTCGTTAAGGCCGTTGGCTACGTATTCAAATTGGGCGTAGTGGTTGGCGGGGATGTGGGGTGTTTCCGCTAGGTTACCTTTGCCGCATAAATGAATGACGCGGAATTGCCGTGTTAATTGGAGCAAGGCTTCACGGATGGCGGTGTTGATGGCCGCAGCGCCTTGCGAGCCGCCAGTTACGAGTAGGACGGGATTGACACCGTCAGGCGGGGAGATATCAAAGCCGCAGCGTTTTAATCCGTTTTCGCGGTTGCCGCTTAACATTTCGGCGCGGATGGGGCTGCCGGTTAATACGCCTTTTTTTTCGGGGATATGCTTGAGCGTTTCGGGGAAGCAAACGCAGATTTTTTTTGCGAAGGGGGCGGACAGGCGATTTGCTAGGCCAGGGGTGAAGTCGGATTCGTGTATCACTGCCGGGATGCGCAGTATACGTGCGGCCATCATCACGGGCACGGCTACGAAACCACCTTTGGAGAAAACAAGGTCGGGCTTTTCGCGGCGCAATACACGCAATGCGTCGCCCAATCCTTTCACCACGCGAAACATGTCGGTGATATTTTTTAAATCGAAGCAACGCCGAAGTTTGCCCGATGCAATACCAGAATAGGGGATGTTGGCATTTTCCACCAATTCACGCTCAATGCCTTTGTGGCTGCCAATGTAGTGCGGCGCAAAGCCCGCTTTTTTGAGTGCTGGCAACAAAGCCAAATGCGGCAATACATGCCCTGCCGTGCCGCCGCCGGTTAATATAATTTTTTTCATCGCATAATCCCCCGTACTTAATATAATCCCATTATACCTATTCTTGCGGATAATGAAACGTTCCTTGGCAACCCAAAAGCCCGGTCAGCCTGTCACGGGCTGTGACAGACTGACCGGGCTTGCGCATATTATTGGAATCACTTGTTATCGGATATGCGGGAAAACTAATTCCGGGTGGCGTGCGTAAAAATACCGCGTCGCTCCAAACACATCTTCAAAGCCGCCGTTCCAATCCACAGCGTTGGATGTCCACGCCATCACGCCCTGCCAGCCATTGGCAAAAGCGTTCATGTAATCCTCCGTTAACGTGAAGCCTTCGGTGCCTTGCGCGGTGGTTTCGCCGATGAGCGCGGGGCGTGAGTCACACAGCCCCCAACCCCCACGCGCCCGCGTACCAAATGGGCGAGACGTAAACGGATGCCCATACCATTGTTCCACCCAATCATAATAATGCGGCGACCAAAAATCGAGCGCGGCGTAGGGGTTGGTGTACAAGTTTTGCATGAATGCGTCGGATACTTTATTGCCTTCATATCCGGACAAATCGGAATTGTACTTGGGAAAGGCCATTCCCACCGTCACATGGATATTACTGTTTTGGCGGATAGCCGCCGTGTTCATGGCGAAGAAAAGGGAAAGATAACGCCACGGGAGTTGTCCCGCTTCTACATTTTCATGCACCCAATCGGGTTCGTTCATCAAGTCGATGCTCCACAAGAAGGGATTGTTGCGGAAGCGTTCCACAAAGGGTAGGGTGTAATGCGTGACAAACGAAGCGATGGCCTCGGGCGATTGCAACATACGCCGCCAACGATACGGATCGGCGTTGTGCCATTCGTTATATTGAAAATGGTCGAATGACATAAACGTGGCCATGATGTAAACCCCATGGCGTTCGGCAATCGTGAACAAATCATCTAAGTGTCGCCAATGGCTTTCGTCTACGCCGTGTATCATGCCGTTTTCGTCCATGTCCAGGAAGGGCCCTTGCCCGTAGCGATTGCCTCGCCCGTAGTTGTTGGTGCACATGATCCAAATACGCGTGGCATTAACGCCATTTTCGCGCAACAACGCGAAGTGTTCATCCCACCAAGTATAATCAAAATTATTTCCCACGAAATCATTCCAGTGATTCCACGGGGTGTTAACGCCGTTAATCCAAATGCGCTGCGGATCATCCAGTGCGCCCACCACTAGGTAATCGCCGTCCGTGCGGATGCGCAACGGGTCAAATGCCTGCGCGGACAAAAAGGTTTCATTTTCTGATTCGATGGGGTCAGCCGTATCGCGCCCGCACGCCGATGCCGACACCCCTATCAATATCATCACAAAACATACAAAACACAAACGCTTCATAATCATTAACCTCCTATAAACCTTGTATTAAGCAGTATAACAGCATATCATTGATGCACAACAAAAATACTTATCAAGTTAGGATGATTTACGTGAAATCAGGAATTGTATTCCACATCCCACATGCATCATTATTAATCCCCGACGATTACCGCACGGGAATCATTTTTAATAATGCGGAGTTGGATGAGCAAAACAAGCGCAACGCGGATTTGTTTAGTGGCGAACTATACGCAACCGACATCGGCACCACTGTATCGTCGGGTTACAGCCGTTTCGTATGTGACATGGAGCGTTTCCGCGATGACGCGATGGAAGTGAACGCGGGGAAGGGGAATGGCTTGTTTTATACACACACGCTGGGCGGCGTACCCCTGCGCGACCCCAACCCGGCCATGCGCCAACGCGTTTTGGATGAAATCTACGACCCGCACCACGCGCGGCTTACCGATGCCGTGGACGATGCACTGGCAAAGTACGGCCAATGTTTAATCATCGACGGCCATACCTTCTCGGAGGAATTTTCCAAGGGCGGCAATTATCCCGATTTTTGCATTGGCACCAGCACATACCACACACCGCAGCCGTTGATTGACTGCGCGGCCGAAGTCATCCGTGCGTATGGATTCACCGTACAAGTGAATCACCCGTTCTCCGGTACGATGGTGACGATGAAGCATTATAAAAAAGATTCACGCGTTTTGTCGCTGATGATTGAAGTGAACAAGCGAATCTATTTGAAAGAAAACATGACCGAAAAATCCGATGGCTTTACAAATGCCAAGCAAGTATGCCAAACCATCATAAACAAGTTGAAGGAGGAATTCGCATGACATTCACCCCCGGCAAGGTAGATTGCAAGCCAGCAGAAGTCGGCTATGACGAATCACGTATCGCGGTCTTGCACAAGCACTTCGAAAAATTGTTGGAAGACGGGAAAATCACTAACGCGTCATACTGTGTTTCGCGCTACGGAAAGGTATTTATGCATGGCGCGATGGGGCCATTCAGTTACAAAAAGGGCGAAAAACGCGCCATGAAACCCTCCGATATTCAGTACGTCGCATCCATTACTAAGCTCTTCGCCGCCACGGCATTTTTGAAATTGGTGGAGGATGGTGTAACGCGCTTGGACTTGCCTGTAAAAGAAGTTCTGCCGCAATTTGACGCGCTGCATTTTCGTGATATCACTGCGTTTGATTTGCTGACGCACACATCTGGTATGTATCCGGACGGCGGTTGCTTTGATGATAAATACCATAAAGGATATTGGGCGCACATCGAGCATTACATCAAGTCATACAAAGCCAAAGACGGCGAATTCGATTGGCTGACGGCAGGGTTATCTGTACGTCCACGCAAGCGCATCGGCGAGGAATGGCAATATTGTTCCTTCGGTATCACCATTATTGGCGAAATGATTCGTAAGCTAACTGGCAAGCGCGCGGAAGCATACATCACGGACGAAATCCTACGCCCGCTAGGTATGAAAGATACTTGCTTCGGGTCAGAGCTTAATGCCAAAAATGCCAAGAACCACATCGTCCAACACAAATGGAGTGAAAAGTATTTAAAAGATATCATCGCAGGCAAGAAACCCGACCGTGACGATGAATTATGGAATCAAATGCCTTCAACCAGTAGCGGTATCGTATCCAACGCCCGCGACATGAACCGTTTTGGCACAATGTTGCTATACATGGGCACTACGCCGGACGGCGTGCGCATCATCGGCCGCAAAGTCATGGAAAAAGCGACATCCCATGCATTGTTCAACGTACCCAATTTTTGCTGGGGTGCGAATGACAAGAATCGCGGTTTCGGTATCGGCTTTGACATGCGGCACGGCCCTGCGTTTACATTTTCTGATGGCACGTTCAACCATGAAGGCGCAGGCGCAAGCGCGTTGTACATGGATCCCAAGGAGCAATTGGCGGCGTTCTTTTTTGTACCCTTCAAAGCCGATGGTTGGCACAGCGAGGCATTGTTTAATACATTAAATATCATTTGGTCGGGCTTGAAATAGAAAATGTAACAAAATTTTTGCCATATTGTAATTGAAATGTTACAATAAAATCCGGGCACGTCACTGACGTGTCCGGGTTTTTTATTTCAGGAAGGGGACGTATCAATGGAAAAAAATGAAAAAGCTTTGTTCGCCGAGCTGGACAGTTACATCGACAGCTTGCCGTCAAAGCAGGGCGCACTGATATCGGTGCTGCACAAAGCGCAAGATATCTTCGGATTCATACCCAAAGAGGTGCAAGCCCACGTGGCGGACAAGCTCGATATCCCGGCCAGTAAGGTATACGGTGTGTTGACGTTCTATTCGTTCTTCACCATGACTAAGAAGGGCGACAACCGTGTAAATGTGTGCATGGGTACGGCATGTTTCGTGCGTGGCGCAGATAAGATATTGGAGAAATTCGAGCGTGACTTGAACATGAAAGCCAACACCACGCGCGAGGACGGCTTGTGGTCGGTAGATGGACTGCGTTGCATCGGCGCATGTGGCTTGGCACCGATCATCACCGTCAACGGCAAGTCTTATGGCCGTTTGGTTGTAGATGATGTCCCCGGTATTATTGAAGAAACCCTCGCAGCAAAGGAGGCAAAATAATGTCCAAAATTAATTCGCGGGAGGAGTTAAAAACCCTGCGCAACAAATATCGCGACAACGTTATCATGCGCTTGGTATCTGACGAAGCCGCCACGCGTACAGAAATCCGCTGCACAGTTGGCAAATGCGGCATCGATGCCGGCGCGCGCGACATCATGAAAGTTATTTTCGATGAAGTGAATGCCCTGCGTCTCGAGCATGTATCCGTGCTGGTACAAGATTGTTCCTACGGTTGCGATAGTGCCGATGCGGTTAAAATCGAAGGCAACTTCGCATGCGGCCATGATTGCGTAGTAGATGTAGTATACCCCGGCAAAGAACCGAAGCGATTTATGAAAGTGGACGCCGCCAAGGCAAAAGAAATCGTCAAGGAGGTAGCAAATGCATAAAACAAGATTGCAAATCCTGATATGCGGCGGCACGGGTTGTATCTCATCCGGCTGCTTGGAAGTCGAAGATGCCTTGGTAGCCGCGTTGGAGAAACACGGCATACGCGACGAAGCCACCATTTTGAAAGTAGGGTGCTTCGGCTTCTGCGAGCAAGGCCCCATCGTCAAAATCTACCCCGACAACACTTTCTATGTCCGCGTAGAAGCCAAAGATTGCGAAGAGCTCGTTACTGAGCATCTGTTAAAAGGTAAACACGTTGATCGCTTGTTGTTCAAATCCCCCATTACGGGCGAGTTGTGCCATCATCATATGGACATGGCATTCTATAAAACCCAATTGCGTATCGCACTCATGCATTGCGGCATGGTAGACCCCGAAAACATTGAAGACTATTTCGGCGTTGGGGGTTATGAGGCTTTGGCGATTGCGCTCAATGACATGACCCAACAAGAAATTATCGATACCGTCAAGGCCAGCGGATTACGCGGACGCGGCGGCGCGGGTTTCCCCACGGGCAACAAGTGGCAGTTTGGCCTCGATAACAAATCCGATAAGAAATACATCATCTGTAACGCCGACGAAGGCGACCCGGGTGCGTTCATGGATCGCTCCATCATGGAAGGTGACCCGCACGCCGTGTTGGAAGCCATGGCCATTGCAGGCCGTGCCATCGGCGCGGACGAAGGCGTTGTTTACATCCGCGCTGAGTATCCCCTCGCAGTAAACCGCTTGAACACCGCCATCGCACAAGCCAAAAAATACGGCATGCTGGGCGAAAATATCATGGGCAGCGGTTTCAACTTTGATGTGCACGTGCATTTGGGCGCGGGCGCGTTTGTATGCGGTGAAGAAACTGCGCTGATTAATTCATTGGAAGGCCAACGCGGCGAACCCCGCTTGCGCCCGCCGTTCCCCGCGCAAAAAGGTTACTGGCAACAACCCACCGTCAACTGTAACGTAGAAACCTACGCTTGCATTCCACTCATCCTTACCAAAGGCCCCGATTGGTTCAAGCAATTCGGCACCGAAAAATCCCCCGGTACCAAGGTATTTGCGCTGGCGGGCAAGATTAACAACGTGGGCCTCATCGAAGTACCCATGGGCACCACCCTGCGCGAAATCATTTATGAAATCGGCGGCGGCATCCCCAATGGCAAGAAGTTTAAAGCCATCCAAACAGGCGGTCCCTCCGGCGGTTGTATTTCTGAAAAAGACCTGGACGTGGGTGTTGACTTCGACACGCTTACCGCTATTGGTTCCATGATGGGCTCCGGCGGTATGATTGTCATGGACGAAGACGATTGTATGGTCAACATCGCCAAGTTCTATCTTGAATTTACTGTAGAAGAATCCTGCGGAAAATGTACACCCTGCCGCATCGGCAATACCCGCATGTATGAAATTCTTGACCGTATTTCTAAAGGCTTGGGCAAACCCGAAGACCTCGTGGAATTAAAAGAACTGGGTCAAATCATCAAAGATTCATCGCTGTGCGGCTTGGGTAATACTGCGCCCAACCCAGTATTGTCTACGCTGGAACATTTCATGGATGAATACGAAGCGCATGTATTGCACAAAAAATGCCCCGCCGGCGCATGTAAAGACCTCGTGGAGTACAAAATCACCGAAAAATGCATCGCTTGCGGCATCTGCGCCAAAGTGTGCCCGGTTGACTGTATCCATCCCACGGGCGAAGAAACGAAAAACGGCAAGAAGAAATATGTAATCGATCAAGACGCTTGCATCAAATGTGGTGCATGCCTACCCAAATGCCCGCCGAAAATTGGCGCGATTATTGTGGAGTAGGTCGCGCTTTGTGCGACTCTATCAGAAATTGGGCTCGTCCCAATTTGTGATTGCTACTGTTTATTAGGAGGATTAAATGATCAACATTAAAATTAACAACCTCGCCGTGCAAGTAGAGCCCGGCACCACGATATTGCAAGCCGCCCGAAAGCTGGGTATCAACATCCCCACGTTGTGTTATTTCAATATGGAAAGCGCAGGATGCGAAAATGCACCCGGCTCATGCCGTGTATGTATGGTGGAGTTGGAAGGCCGCGCCAACCTGTTGCCCGCGTGCGTCAGCACCGTATGGGAAGGTATGAGCATCCACACCAACACCCCGCGCGCCATCAAAACGCGCCGCACCGTGGTGGAATTATTCCTTTCCAACCACCCGAAGGATTGCTTGGTATGCGACCGCAACAAAAATTGCGAGTTGCAAACTTTGGCCGCTGACTTGGGCATCCGTGAAAGCAAGTTTGACGGCAAAATGGCACGCCATGAAAAAGATACCTCCAGCCTGTCCTTGATGCGCGACCCGGAAAAATGCATATTGTGCCGCCGTTGCGAAACCATGTGCAACGACGTGCAAACCGTGGGTGTGTATTCTGCAGTGCATCGTTCGTTAGAAACAGTGGTTTCCACCGCGTTTAATGAACCGGTAGCGGACACGACTTGTACGTTCTGTGGGCAATGCGTTTCTGTTTGCCCGACGGGTGCGTTGATTCAGGCCAATAACACCGAAGATGTTTGGGCTGCTTTGGCCGACCCAACCAAAACCGTTGTTGTGCAAACCGCGCCTGCCATCCGTGTAGCATTGGGCGAGGAATTCGGTATGGCACCGGGCACGATTGTTACGGGCAAGATGATTGCCGGGTTGCGTCGCTTGGGCTTTAACCATGTATATGACACCAACTTTGCCGCAGACTTGACCGTCATGGAAGAAGCACATGAACTGTTGGATCGCATTAATAACGGCGGCCGATTGCCCATGCTTACGAGCTGCTGCCCCGCGTGGGTTAAATTCATCGAGCATCAATTCCCCTCGTTGTTGGACGTGCCTTCGACGTGCAAATCCCCGATGGAAATGTTCGGCTCCATCGCCAAGACTTACCTCGCACAAAAATTGAACGTGAACCCCAAGGACATGGTCGTTGTTTCCATCATGCCGTGCTTGGCCAAAAAATACGAAGCCGCCCGCGATGAACTGGGAGGCAACACCGACTACGTGCTGACCACGCGCGAATTGGCCGCTATGTTCCGCGAAGCCGGTCTCAATTTCCACGCGTTGCCCGATGAAAACTTCGACCCACTAATGGGTGAATCCACCGGCGCGGCCGTTATCTTTGGTACAACAGGCGGCGTAATTGAAGCCACCGCACGCACCGCAGTATACGCGTTGACGGGCAAAAACCCTGAAAACGTGGAGTTCACACAACTGCGCGGCACCGATAACATCCGCGAAGCTACCGTTAAAGCCGGCGACGCAGAATTGAAAATCGGTATCGCAAACGGCTTGGGCAGCGCACGCAAGATGCTGGAAGCCATCCGCGACGGAAAGTCCGAATACCACGCCATCGAAATTATGGCGTGCCCCGGCGGTTGTGTAGCCGGCGGCGGACAACCCTACCACGGCAACGCGCAAAGCATCATTAAAGAGCGCGCTGCAGGGTTGTACAGCAGCGACAAAAACGCACCCAAACGTTGTGCCCACGAAAATGCCGAAATCAAAAAACTCTACGATGAATTCTTGGAAAAACCCGGCAGCCAAAAAGCACACGACTTACTGCACACAAAATATGTAAAAAGATAATTAAACACGTAGAACCAAAAAAAAGCACCAATGGCCGGTAATTTGCAAGCCATTGGTGCTTTTTTATTTGAATCGTTATCGTGCTTGATGATTATTCCAAACGTTTTTTGATGGCTGCACGAGCGCGGGATAATCGCGATTTAACTGTGCCAACAGAAATATTTAAGATTTCTGCCAATTCATCGTATCGCAGACCTTGCAAGTCTCGCATGATTACAATGATGCGTTGATCATCGGGTAGGGAATCGATGGTTGCGGCAATTTCTTGCACGCGTTCTTTGGCTGTGATGGTTTCTTCTACGGGGCGTTCGGTTATGTTGGTTGCTATGCGTGTTTCGTCGGTCAGTTCCTCAGTTTCTACTCGTCGTTTGCGCACAATATCCAAGCATACGTGCGCCGTTACGGTACATACCCAACTTTTAATGGAGCCGTCTGCCTTGGGTACGACTTTCGTTAAATTGCGAAAAAGACGCAAGGCCGCTTCTTGACCGGCATCCATTGCGTCCTCTGTATTATTAAAATATCTACGGCATACATGATAAATCAATTTTTCGTAACGGACAAAAATCCGCTCGAATGCATTGGTTTGTTTAAGTAGTTGTGCGTCAGTCATCATGAATCGACCCTCGATTGATATAAAAAACCCGGAATACCGATCCTATATTTTGACACCTAGCCATAGGCTAGGTGGGTGTCCGCAGTGCAACTTCCGCCTTCCGTTCAAGACGGCTCGACGTGGCCTGCACAATAAATAAGACTCCCGTTTAAGGTCTGTAGGTTCAAAATAATAGGTTGTCGAGCATTCCAGGCTCGTGTGCATATTATACCCAAATATATAATGCTTACGCAAGTGGTTGGATGTGGAAGGGATAACACGCATCGTGCAATTGAATCCATAAATACATGTATTTTACTTCACTATGACAAATCGCTTGCATCCCTTTTTAGAATGTGCTAGTATACTCTTTGCGTCGCGGAGTGGAGCAGTTTGGTAGCTCGTCGGGCTCATAACCCGAAGGTCGTAGGTTCAAATCCTGCCTCCGCAATCAACTATGTATACGCCCCCGTTGATACTAACACTATCACCGGAGGCGTATATTTTTGTGATGCAGGACTTTATAAGGCGTTGAGCACTTTCATCATCCAAAGTGTTCAGCGTCTTTTTACAATTGAGCGATAATCTTTTCTTTGGTGTTTACAATATCGTCCTTCCATGACAGGGTTTCTTCCAGTTCGGCAATGCAGGTACGGGATTTGCAAAATTTCATTTTGAAGTTCGGGAAAGTCCAAGCCACTGAGAATTATTTGCTTTCTCTAACCGCTTTTGCAATGCTATCTTTTCTTGCTGCTACAATTGGGATGTTGTTATCCTTGAAGTATGTAGCGTGTCTTTCAGTTGCACCAGTATCAACTGCTATGACTGTTTTACCTTGGCTGACCGCATAGTCTATTTCTTTGCGAGTAACAGACCCTTCTCGTGTGGAACTTGGCCTAGCAGGAACTAACACGATACTTGAACTATCAATTTTACCATAAATATCACGCATTAAATAATTTCCTTTTGAATCCAGCGGTTTGTCTGCTGTTACAGACCTGTCCGAAGGATTCAAACCCGCTCTCTCAGCAGCACCAGCAATTTTGTCGTAATCGTTAGAACCATCCCAGCGATGCGGAATAACAATGTTTGTACCTTTTTTACCCATAACTACCTCCTAATAATTGACAAGCGGATACACGTATTCGTAATAGCTGTTAATTCCCCGTTTTCTATTGTTCCTATGAAAGTAAAAACACTAAGCGCGATGTACAAAATGATGAATAACCACGGCACGATTTTCTCTACATGAGAAAGTGGCCAGTATTTTTTGAACGACTTGCCTGCGCCAAGTAATGTCCATTCATGTGAAAAAAGGTTAAGCGGTAATCGACTTTCAATTTCATGGATTAGCATAAATTTTCCAGTATTCAGCTGACCGTAACTTCTTATACTGAAAAACCATGATAATGCGAGAATAATCCCAATAAAGGATACTAAATGAATATGACTTCCAAAATCTTCTTGGAACCATGACGCAACCGTTAACAACGTTGCATTTGCTGTTACGTAAAAACCATTTGCTACAGCACGCCTTTGGCTAATTCTGTCACCCAGTTCAACGTACAATTTATACTGCTCGAACAGCATTTTTTCATAATCCATATTGTCGCATTGCCGTTCATTAAACAGAGCCATGATACCCCCCCCCTTGCAGTTAATAATACTTCGAAGAAGCAAAGAGCTGTTAGCAGTCACTGACTCAGAGTGCTGACAGCTTATCATGCATGGTTGCTGTTGTCAAACAAAATCCATCAAGTTTCTACTGATTTTCCATGAAATCTAAAGGATTAAGAATAAATTAAATTATTCCATCAACCACAAAGAGGATCTTCTGAATGATGGTATATGTGGTTGCTTTAATTGCACGGAAATATTTGATCCGAGAATAATTGTTGAATGGGTTAAAGACAAAAGCGGAACCGCCATTTGCCCGTTTTGTGGTATTGATTCAATCATAGGGCAGGGTAGTGGATACCCTATTACAGAAGAATTTTTATCAAAAATGAAACGGCATTGGTTTTAGGATTACGGTCCATATCAGCAATCCAAGATAAGAATCATCTAAAACGCGTGCTATACTTTATACACCGCGCGGAGGGAGGTGCCGAATGGACACAACGCATATCAACAAGGCCAAGGTTTTCATCCAAGATCATATAAAGACAGCATTTACGCTCAATGAGCTCGCCGACAGCATCGGTTATTCGGCATTCCATTTGGCCAGAGAGTTTAAAGCCGTTACCCGATTGTCGATTATGGAGTACACACGCAACGAGCGTATTTTGGCCGCGGCAAAGGGATTGGGCGATGGTATGAATATCTGCCACGTTGCGATGGATTACTGCTTTGACACGCACGCCGGGTTTACCAAGGCGTTCACCGCTATATATGGCTGCACACCCAAAGAGTACCAAGCACATGCCCGCAAAATAAAAACTTCCGAAAGGGGAATTACTTTCATGGAAAATTCAAAAATCATCATCCGCCACATTTGTAAAGATGACGTGCAAGACCTGTGGGAGAACGTCTACAGCGCAATGACTCCAAAACAAATTGCAGAAGATAAAATCCAATACCACCTGGATTTATACAATAGAAAGGAAGGCCTGGAACTGGTGGCAGAAGTGGACGGCAAGGTCGTCATGTCCTTGCCACTGTCCAAGCCGATGTGGATTCCGTTGGGTTTTGTATGGGACAATAACTTCACCGCCACCGAAGGCGACGCCCACATTCTTATGCAAAAACTCATGGACGAAATGAAGCGGCAAGCGAAAATGATTGGCATTTCTACCTTGGTATCTGCTCAAGCACAAAATAGTGACGCATCAAAAGCCATGCAGTCGTTGGGGTTTAATAAAACAAGTGAATCGGATGGTTGGGAGTATTTGATGATGGCGATATAATCAAATCCAATAAAGCGGGCAAACCACAATGCACGGTAGCAAATCCAAGACGTCAACCTTTGAAGGATAAGACACGCAATATCTCATGAGGCGAAACATAATTTATGAATCGGGCAAATTAAACAACCCGCAATGCAACAAATCGGTGATATATGGGGAAGCATAGGCTTTTCCATATTCGCCGTGTTTGTTGTGTTGCGGGTTGTTCTTTTGTATAGTTCAACATCAGGGGTTTTTATTTTTATGTTATAATAATCCATATTGTTTTAGATCACGGAGGAAACAATATGTCCAGTTACGAGATAGGCATGATGATCAAGAAATTGCGCACACAAAAAGGGATGAGCCAAGAGGAACTGGCTCATCCTATTATAAACAGAGAAACACTTTCAAGGATTGAAAGTGGCAAGGTTACCCCGCATTCAAGAACAATGCGATCGTTATTTGAAAGGTTGGGTTATGACCCAACGGAGTTACTCCAATTCCACCTAACTGCAGATGAAGTCGAAACCAAGCGTATCGAGGATGAATTATATACATTAATGGCCTTGATCCAACGCAATAAACCGGAAATAAATAAAGAGCATAGCAAAAAAATACACAGTTTAATTGCAAAGCTTGAAAATAATAAAGAATACATGGAAAAACCATTAAACACGCAATATGTACTAAAAGAGTGGGCATTGTATCATTTTTATTTGGAAGAAGACGAAAATGCGATGGAATTTATTTATAAGGCGCTTCGCATTACCATTCCTACATTCGATATAACAAAAATTAACGAATATCACCTAACGAGATGTGACCATGCTTTAATAATTACGCTGGCTCTTATTCATAGATATACCAATCGCAACTCATTGGCCATTGATATATTGTACAAACTAAAGGAAAATGAAAAACGATCCATCATAGACATGTCTGTAAGCGCCAAAAAAATGACCATCACTATCCGCAACTTGGCCCATATATTATGTATAGAAAAACGAGCGCAAGAACTGTTCGACCTATGCGAAGAAGGCATGGAAATATGCCACAAAAGCAAGGAATATTTAAATTACAGGGCAATTGCATGGTACAAAGCCAAAGCACTATTCTTGCTTGGCAGAACCGACGACTATATCGAATTGGCCAAAAAAGTATATCACGCCATGGATTTGTACCAAGAGGAAAATAACAAGAACTATGTACGCAAAGATGTGCTGACAGACACAGGTGTAGATTTGGCTCTTATGCAATAAAAATAACCCGCAATGCACTAAACCGTTGATATATGGGAAAGCATAAGCTACCCCATATTCACACCGTGTTTGTTGTATTGCGAGTTTTATATTTATTTTACAAACAATTTTTGGCGCGACATCACGCCTGAGAATGCTTTTAGCATCTTCTCGTTAGGTTCGATGATTATTTTTGTACGCTTGCCATTATGCAGGGCGAGGAAGGCGTAGGTGTTTTCGCTGGGTGTACCGCTGGAATAATCCAGCATTGCCTGCGCTCCGCTGAATTCACCGATGCGCATTTTGTCCTCTAAGTGGCACATGATATCGAAGGATTTTACATTGCCGGAAAAAAGGCGCTTGCGGCGTGACTTGCTGTAAATCACGTCAATATCCAAATCGCCGTTGGTAAAGATGTATTCGTACTCCACGTTGAAGAATGACATCAAGTAGTATGCGCCAAAGCCAATTGCAAAAGCGATCAGCACGCCAATAGATGCCAACATGATTAATGCCACAATGACGATAATAACGGTTACAACTACAATAAGCGCGCGCAGTGCAATGTCTCGCACGCTGGGCTTGCGCTTGATGATTTGTTCTTTAAATACGTCTCCCATAAGTATGCTCCTAGTTTATATATGTCACTTTATCACGATTCAATTCGTGCGGGTCTTTGCCTTTGTTTGCGCGGCCGATGCATACGGACATAGCAAAGGTGTAACCATCAGGCATTTGTATGCGCTTTGTCCATTCTTTGCCGGCTTCGCCTTCAAATCCTAAGCGTGCTAAACCGCAAATTACATTGCCCAATTCCATCGAATGTGCAGCAAGTGCAATATTTTGACTAACAATGCCTGCATCCAATGTAGCCCAACCGGAATTGTTTTTTGCAATCACGATTAAACAAGGTGCGTTGTAAAATACTTTACCGCCGCGATCTTTCATTCTTGCATGCGTATCGGGGTCAGTTGCTGCGATATGGTCGATACATGCCTTGTCCAATTCGTCCAATAATTTTTTATCCGTGATGACGATGATGTGCCAGGGCATGGCATTCATGGCACTGGGTGCGGCGAGTGCGGCATCAACCAACGCATTTACTTGCGCATCGGTTAATGGCTCGCCCGTAAAATCCCTGCATGAATTGCGCCCGGCGATTGCTTGCAAAACTTCATTCGTCATGATGATCCCTCCATCTGTTCTCAATTATAATTTACAATACACTTCTTTATACGAAATGTAAATGCCCGCGGCTTGACGAAAGGCTTATCGCATGCACATAATTGCAAAAAACTAGGAGTGATTTTATGTTGAAAACGAATCGCGCAAAGTTACCCATCCAATCTGTGGCGGGGATGGTTTGGCATCCGAGGATGACCCAAGCAGGGCGCACTACCATCGAGGGCAAAGTGGTATACCTGCCGGGTACGGGCGGTATTACTTATAATGCGAAAATTGGCGACAATTGTATTGACTGGGCAGCCGACCATTTGGAACCCGGCGTAAGCATCCGCCACAAAGAAGACATGCACAATAATGCGTTGCAGATTTTGGCATGCATCGGCAACGAAGCGATTGTGCGTAGCGGCGACGCAAAAGGCGCACGCGGTTTTGTCACTGGCAAACACGGCGGATGCGACCATGTAATCCTTCATTTTGATGAAGAAACATTGGAAAAATTGGATATAGACGACAAGATCATGGTGAAGGCAGTAGGGCAGGGGATGACATTAACCTATTATCCCGACATTACCCTGCGCAATGTATCGCCCATGCTTTTGGATAAAATGAACATCCTTGAAACAGGCGGCAAATTATCAATTGGCGTGGCCAAGCGTGTACCCGCTGCCGTAATGGGGTCGGGCTTGGGTACGGTCCTTACCGCCGGCGGGGATTATGATATTTGCCTCTTTGACGACGAAACAAATGAAAAATATGGCTTGAAGGATTTGCGCTTTGGTGACATCGTGGCCATCGAAAATGCCGACACGCGATGGGGCCGTTCGTACCGCACGGGGGCATGCACGATTGGCGTAGTGGTACATGGTGATTGCGTCATTTCCGGCCATGGCCCCGGTGTTACGACGCTGTTGACTTCCAACCTACCATTGATCGAACCCTTCATTGATGCCGACGCGAATTTAGCAAATTACTTCGTTTAATCATCGATTTCAACTGTATATTTCAATAAAAAGAGCCGTTTTGCGAATAGATGCGGCTCTTTTTTATGCCGAAAATCAAGGAGGCGGCCAGCTCATCGCTTCGCAAAATTCATGTCAGCTATCGTTTTGCGAATAGATGAATTCCGAAATAATCGCGTTAAATCAAGGTTTCTGCGTTATTTTTGCCCGAAAGCCTGCTTTTACGAATGCATCACTTTTTGATTGAAGTATGAAAATATTAAAATTACGCACTCTAATACCTACGATGTTAATTTGATCCATCGGAGGACAGGATGAAAAAATCAGTTTTATCAATGCTTGTGCTTTTCTTAATCGCGCCCACTTTTATTTTGCATTGCAATGCGTCAGACGCGTCCGAGAAACCCTCGGTCAACGCCCACGGCGCAATTCTCATGGATGCAAAAACCGGCCGTGTGTTATGGGGTAAAAATGAACACGAACCGCTCGCCATGGCATCCACCACAAAAATAATGACCGCCATCCTAACATTGGAAAGCGGTCGCTTGGATGAAACGGTAACCGTTTCACGCAGGGCGGCAGCTGCACCGCGTATGAAAATGCATTTGACCCCGGGGGAGCGCATTCGTTTGGGCGATTTGCTTTTGGCCTTGATGCTGGAATCATCCAATGACGCCGCAGTAGCCATTGCGGAGCATTTGAATGGAAGCGTGGAAGAATTTTGTGTAGCCATGACGCAAAAAGCCCGCGAAATTGGCGCAATGAACACCGTATACGAAACGCCGAACGGCTTGGACGCGGGCAATCATCATTCCACAGCATATGACTTGGCATTAATCACGCGCTATGCATTGGAAGTGCCGGGGTTTATCAGGCTCACGAACACACCGTCCGCGCATTTTTCCAGCGACAAGCGAAGCTATTCCATGGGCAACAAAAATCGTTTATTAAATGAATATGTCGGAGCCAACGGCGTAAAAACCGGCTTCACAAATAAAGCCGGGCACTGTTTCGTAGGTGCGGCAATGCGTGTAATCGACGGCGAAGAAATGCAGCTCATTGCCGTAGCGTTGGCCAGCGGATGGGGCGACCGCGGCCGCAACCAAAAATATGCCGATTCAAAAGAAATATTAGATTATGGATTTAATCATTACGAATACGAAACCCTCCTGACCGCATTGGAAACGGCAGGTTCGATTTCCATCCTACGCTCGCGCACGCCGATTATGGAGTATCTCTTCGCCGAAGGAATTTATCTGCCACTCAACGCAAATGAAAAAGGTAAAACACGCATCGACATCACGGTACCTGACAATATTAAAGCACCCGTGCGTACAGGCGACGTCGTTGGATCGGCATCCCTTTACATCGGCGATGAAATATATACAGAAATTCCGTTACTGGCAGCGGGTTGCGCAGCGCGGCACGATTTAAAAACATCACTGGAAAAAGTAATGAATGCCTTTATCATGCAATTTACCGAGCACCCCGTTGACGTTATTCTACCCGAGTGGGAAGAATAACCACGCCAAAGCCATCAACCCTGCTGCGAGTAATCCATGCAGGGCTTTGTACATAAAATAAACCGCCGGCCGCATACCCGTGCCCGCTATAAAATGCAAAGCCTGTGCATGGACGCTCAAACCGCCAAAGCCGATAATCGCCGCCGCCAAAGCAAGTGTCGCAAAACCAACATTTTGCGAAGAAACCATGCGTGCGCCTCCCGTCACTTCAAGAAAACCGGCAAAGAAACCCATTAACAACGGGCTTTCTATCGCCAGAACTGTTCGTAAAATTTGCGCTGCAACATTAAAAAATATAATTAATCCGCCCACGAGCGCCATGGCTTCCATAGCATTTTTAACAGAGTCACTTAAAATCCTGCCTATAGGCGGGGATTCGGGCTCGAAATTTGTTTTTTTACGAACCTGTATAATCCGATTTCTTTTTTTAAACCAACCAAACGCACCGATTGTTAACGCTGCAAGCACGTGGGTTATCCACAGTGCATATCCCACCGACGCACTACCAAACATACCCATGCCCACCACTCCAACGATAAACAGTGGCCCGGCATTATTACAAAAGGAAAGCAACCACCGTGCATTTTGCGGCTCGATATCACCGGTGCGGTACATATCGCCCACTGTTTTGGCACCCATGGGATACCCTGACACCAACCCCATAAGAAATGCTGCGAATTCACTGTTCATCTTCCCAAAAACACCAAGCTTAATCAGCAAATTCGTTGCAATCATAAACGGCAGTAGCGATGGTAGCACCGTAAGAAACCAAAGCAGCAATCCTTCGCGCGCGGCCAACAAAACCACCCGCGGATACAACAGCAGCGTTATATTGAACAAGCCTATCAGAACGGGTATAATCCACTTTCGAAGCATGAAAATCTCCATTTCGGAAGGTGAGTTATGCGCAAACGAGCACCTTTATCTGTTTATTTTGTCGCCGGATTATTAATTTTGGCGACGGTTGGATATGTCATAAACATGGCGCGGTCGCATCTAACGCCTGTCATTCCTATAGAAGTTGTCCGCATGGGCACCATCACGGCCCCCCACACCATACCCGCCATCGTCATCCGTGACGAACGCGTATATTACGCACCACGCGCTGGCCGCTTGGTTTTTGCCGTGGGTGAATCTGAACGCGTGCGCATGGGTACACATGTAGCTAGCATCCAAGATGCCAACGAAGTTGCGCGTATCCTGCATGATATGCGCGCATTAGAACAACGCGGCTTGGACATTGGCGAAATGCGCGATGCACAAAATGACCCCAACGTCATCCGCATTAACAATCACATACGTGACCAATTGGATACGCGTGCGCAATCCTTCACTTCATTAAATTTCGCAGAACTATATGTCCTGCGCGACAATCTCAATCATTCCATTGATAGCCGAAATCAGCATATCATCAACGGCAGCCTGCAAGCCGGCGGCGATTACATTCATCAACAAGCCGAACTTGACGCGCAAATGGTGGTACATTCATCCCCCATCTTCGCACAATACGGGGGGATCATGACTTCCGCCATAGATGGCTTAGAGGGTGATTTTACAATTGAAAACATCCCCATGCTCACGCGTGATCAATTTAATTCTACGCCAGATCCGTTTCCTTCGGTGCCCGCGCAATACTTGGAAGCGAACGCCTCTGCATTCAAAATCGTGAGTAATGTATGGTACATTGCCGCGTATATCCCAAATAATCTTATCCAAGGCGCTTCTGCCGGGCAAACACGTTATATATATGTAGAAAGCCCCATCACCGGGGAATATTTGCGCATGAACGTGCGGATACATCAAATAACGCCGGGCACAACGGACAGCCGCGTTGTTTTCCGTAATACGCGCTATGTTATTGATTTTATGCACGTGCGCAATGTAAATATTCGCATGACGCAACGGGTAGAGGAGGGGTTGGTGATCCCCAACACCGCCATCACATCACGCGAGTATGTAATTGTGCCGTCAACTTTTGTGCATGGGCCGAAGCATTCCGTGTTGCGCTACACAAGCGGAGCCAGCGTTACCATCCCCGTGACCATATCAGAAATTATAGGCGCGCAAACGCATATAATGGGCGATTTGCGCGTCGGAGATGTATTGCTGGATGGCCTAGGTGAACGATTTACGGTAACCGACACCGATGTGCACGTCGTACAGGGGATTTTTTGGGCTAATTATGGATATGCGCGCTTCCGTCCTATCTTTACGGACGAATTAATCACTGACCGCGCCGGCACCACATTATTGGACGCAAGGCGCAACCAGCGAAGCTTGCTGGAATTTGACAATATCATTGTAGATGCAAACATGGTGAATGAAGGGGATCTGATATGGTAAGCCAAAACGTAATCGAAGTACGCAAGCGCATCGCCGAAGCCGCGTACAAAAGCAATCGAAATCCCGAAGACATAACGCTCATTGGTGTAACAAAAACCGTGAGCGTTTTACAAATACAGGAACTGATGCAAGCAGGGGTAACGCACCTCGGTGAAAATCGAGTACAAGATTTTGTGCCTAAATATGCAGCACTAGAAGCAAGTAACCCTACTTGGCACTTCATCGGGCACTTGCAACGCAACAAAACCAAACAAGTGGTCGGCAAGGCCTCGCTCATACATTCGATAGATTCGCTTGATTTGGCCCGCGAGATTGATAAACGCGCCAAACAAGCAAATCGAACAGCGAATATTCTCGTTGAGATAAACGTTGCCAACGAACCCACTAAACACGGCATTCCCGCCGAAAGCGCGAAAGAATTTTCGAAGTATATTTTCGAACTGCCGAACGTGCGTTTTTGCGGCTTGATGTGCGTAGCGCCTTTCGTCGAAAATTCAGAGAAAAATCGCTCATATTTCGCTAAGATGCGGGATTTGTTGCGAAAAAATATTTTTGAAAAAAGTGTTGACAACGAAAAAATCATGCCGTATACTCACGCTCCCTTCACCGCTGGAAGCGAGCTATCAATGGGAATGTCGAACGATTTTCTTATAGCAATAGAAGAAGGGGCCACCATGGTGCGAATAGGAACCGCTTTGGTAGGAAAGAGAATGTAAACATACGGGAGGCTACCAACATGATCAAGGATTTCTTTGTAAATGTGAAAGACAAGCTGCGCAGCGCAATGCTGAGCCCGGGGTTTGACAACTACGACCCGGACGAAGAGATGGAAATGGAGGACGACTATTTAGATGAACCAGTAATCGTCCGCGCGGCTCCTTCAAAAGAAGAAACATGGCAATCCTACGCAACCCGCGCTACCGCCCCCAAATCAACGCTCCAACAAGCAAAATATAACGACAAAATAGTTGAACTGTACGGCAAAAAGACACAAGTAGCTGTTACTGCACAAGTAGCGCTCACTAGCCCCAAAGATGTCAGCAGCTCCAACATCGTCACCGATTATATAAAAGAAGGCAAAATTTGTGCCGTTAACTTAACCGGTGTTGAACGCGGGCAAGCACAGCGCATCGTGGATGTTGTGGCCGGCGGCGTCTATGCATTAAACGGGTCAATCAACCGAGTTTCAAAAGACATCTTCATCGTAGCGCCTGAAGGTGTGCAAGTTTCCGGCGAGTTGAAAGAAGAATTGTCGCATTGGTCTCCTTGGACGGCCACAAGATAAAAAATGATTCCCGTATTAATAAGAGCCGTTGACCTGCTTTTCAATGCTTTTTATATTATTCTGTTCGCACGGATATTGATGTCGTGGTTTCCTGCGGGGCAGGGGTCGTTGCGCTTGTTTCTGCATCGTGTAACCGAACCTGTTTTGACGCCGATCCGTATGCTTGTGCACCGTTCGCCGTTGGGTGGGCCGGGTACATTTATAGATTTTGCACCGATATTTGCTTTCCTACTAACATTCTTATTGCGTGATTTTACGATTTCGATGTTACAGCGTCTATAATGGGCTTACACTCATTTTGACATACGCGACCCGGTTGATTACACACATTGGTGTGCAACAGCCGGGTTTTTATTTTCACATCTTTATTCACTTCGAACAAGAACATACGTTTCGTTTACAGTTGACTTGGACATGCTGTACTATAGAAATACTGTCACCACGCAAGTGTTGGCAAGTTTTGATTTAACGAAAGGTGGTCTAGCATGTCTAACATGGTAGAAATCCGCTGGCACGGACGTGGCGGACAAGGGGCCAAAACGGCTTCCTTGTTGCTGGCCGACGCGGCCTTTGCACAAGGTAAATATGTGCAAGGTTTCCCCGAGTACGGCCCGGAAAGAATGGGCGCACCCATTGCCGCATACAACCGTATCAGCGACGAGCGCAGCTCGGTGCATTCCAACATTTATGAGCCCGACTTTGTCGTGGTTGTAGATGCAACATTACTTTCGGCTGTGGCTGCAACGGCCGGGTTGAAAGAAACCGGCGGTTTGGTCGTAAACTCCGAAAAATCCCCCGAAGAATTGGCTAAGTATTACGCAGCCGATTTGGGCGGATACAAAGGCAAAATCTACTCCATCGACGCATCGCAAATTGCGGGCGAAGAATTGGGTAACCGCAGCCTGTCCAACACCGCCATGCTTGCCGCCATCGTAAAAGTCAGCGGCGTAATCCCCGAAGATTCGTTTATGAAGGAAATGGAAGCTTCCATTAAAGATACATTCTCCTCGAAGCCTCACGTTATCGCACCCAACATGAAAGCGATCGAACGCGGATTGAAGGAGGTAAAAGGATTATGATTTTTGTAAAAGGTGTAAAAATTGATCAACCTTGGAATGAAATCAGCATCGGCGGCAACATTACCGAAGGCGGTAACGCGGTGGCAGTGCCCACCGGTGACTGGCGCGTAATGATCCCCACCTTCCATGAAGAAAAATGCAAGCACTGCATGTTGTGCTTCCCGGTATGCGCCGATTCGGCCATCCCCGTAGAAAGCGAAAACAAACGCCTGGACTTTAACTTCCATTTGTGCAAAGGCTGCGGCGTATGCTTCAAAGTTTGCCCCTTTGAAGGTGCAATTACCTGGGAAAAGGAGGACAAATAAATGGGAATCCGTAAATTACTTTCCGGTAACGAAGCCACCGCAACCGCGATGAAACAAATCAACCCCGATGTGGTAGCTGCGTATCCGATTACCCCTTCTACCGAAGTGGTGCACTATTTCTCTCAATATGTAGCCGACGGCGAAGTGGATACGCAATTTGTTGCAGTTGAATCCGAGCATAGTGCTATGTCTGCTTGTATCGGTGCATCTGCTGCCGGTGGCCGTACCTCTACGGTAACATCCGCTTGCGGCCTTGCACTGATGTGGGAACTATTATATGTAGCTTCCGGTCAACGCCTGCCGATGACCTTGGCGGTTATCAACCGTGCATTGTCCGGCCCCATCAACATCAACAACGACCACTCCGACTCCATGGGCGCACGCGACAGCGGTTGGATCCAATTGTACAGCGAAAACAACCAAGAAGCGTATGACAACTATATCATGGCGCAACGCATCGGCGAGCACAAAGACGTGCTGTTGCCGGTCATGGTTTGCCAAGATGGTTTCATTACTTCACACGCCGTTGAAAACATTGAATTGTTGGAAGACGACAAAGTGAAAGACTTCGTAGGCAAATTTGAGCCCACGCGCCACTTGCTGGACGGCAAACCGCTGTCCGTTGGCCCCTACGATACTCCCATGCACTATTTCGAGCATCAATACCAACGCGCACAAGCGATGATTGCTGCAAAAAAAGTCATCCTTGACGTGTCCAAAGAATACGCCAAAGTGAGCGGTCGCGAATACGGCTTATTCGAAACCTACAAACTGGAAGATGCCGAGCGCGTAATCGTGGTCGTCAACTCCAGCGCAGGTACCGCCAAAGTTGCCGCAGACCAACTGCGCGCCAAAGGCGAAAAAGTAGGCGTGTTGAAAATCCGCGTGTTCCGTCCGTTCCCCGTGACCGAAATTGCTGAAGCGTTGAAAAACGCCAAAGCCGTAGCGGTGATGGACAAGTGCGACAGCTTCAACGCCATGGGCGGTCCGGTATTCGTAGACGTGCGTACTGCATTGTACGAATTGGAAAAACGCCCCCTGACCATCAACTATATTTATGGCTTGGGCGGCCGCGACGTAACCGTAGACAACTTCTTGACCGTATTTAACGCATTAAGTGAAGTAGTAAAAACCGGAAAGACGGGCGAAACTTACCGTCATATCGGAGTAAGGGGTGTCAACTAATGGCTTATAATCTGAAAAAAGAATCCGTAAAGCCGGAACGCCTGACCGGTGGCCACCGCCTTTGTGCCGGTTGCGGCGCGAGCGTTGCGGTACGCGGCGTATTGCGCGCGGTTAACCCGGAAGACAAAACCGTGTGCGGCGTAGCAACCAGCTGCTTGGAAGTATCCAGCGTGCTGTTCCCCTTCACCGCATGGAAGGAAGGCTTCATCCACTGCGCATTCGAAAACGTAGCAGCAACCGTTTCCGGCGTAGAAGCCAACTACCAAGTTAAAAAGCGCAAGGGCGAAATCAAAGACACGTACAAGTTCGTAGCCTTCGGTGGCGACGGCGGTACGTATGACATCGGCCTGCAATCCCTGTCCGGTGCCATGGAACGCGGCCACGACATGGTATATGTATGCTACGACAACGAAGCATACATGAACACCGGCCTTCAGCGTTCGTCCTCCACACCCAAATTTGCTGAGGTATCCACCGCGCCCGTAGGCGCAAAGCAAGGCCAAGGCGAAATGGGCGTAGGTAAAGGTCAACACAAAAAAGACCTGACCGGTATCATGGTGGCACACGGTATCCCCTACGTGGCACAAACCACCTTCACCGGCAACTTCAAAGACCTGCACGAAAAAGCACACAAAGCCCACTATACACCGGGTGCTGCGTTCCTTAATGTGTTGGCTCCATGCCCCCGCGGCTGGCGCTACCCGCCCGAAGAGCTCATGACCATCACCAAGTTGGCAGTAGACACTTGCGTATGGCCCCTCTTCGAAGTCATCGACGGCGAATACAAACTCACCTACGAACCCAAACAGAAATTGCCCATCGAAGACTATATCAAATTGCAAGGCCGCTTCCGCCACATGTTTGCCAAAGGCAACGAGTGGATGATCGAGGATCTGCAAAAGCATGTAGATAAGAAGTGGGAGCAATTGTTGAAACGTTGTAAGTAAGATTAATTATTTGGGGCTGTAGCGCGTTATATTAGCGAAACAGCCCCTTTAATTATATCTACATAATTATCGTTTGCATGGAGGAATGTTTTTATGAATAATGAATGTATAAAATGCAAAGCAATATTAACATCACCTAATGGTATAACACTGGATGTCTGTCCGTTTTGCAAAACATCAAACAGACATAGATTGTGCATACAATGTGAAGCAACATTAACATCGCCAAATGGAGTGACACTTGACATATGCCCATTTTGCAACACAAACAACAAAACGAATGATGAATCGGAAGTTATATCTTCAATTAACGAAGTTATACCCCCAATTTTAAATAATTACGTCAATTATGATAATTCTCTAGAGGCATACCGTAAGCTCGCATATCAAGGGAATGAATATGCATTCATAGCATTAGAATTCATGCGTCAACATAAATACGGAATTCCTTACAAAAATGATTCTTATGTTGTTGAAAAATGCTTAAAGAAGCAAATGAGGGAAATGCACTAGCTCAAGCAACGATTGGATTCATGTATGAAAATGGTTTGAACATTGTTAAAGATGAGTCTAAAGCAGCGCATTATTATAAGCAATCTGCAACACAAGGTTTAGCTTTTGCACAGTCAAGTATAGGAAATTTGTATGACGAAGGCAGAGGAGTCATGCAAAATAAAAATTATGCACGAGAATGGTATGAAAAAGCAGTACAACAACAATGCGCATATGCACAATTATCTTTAGGAATGCTATATCTACTTGGGTCTGACGATATGCCAATAGATGAAAATAAAGCAGCTTCGTATATATTTCAATCTGCTAATCAAGGTTTTACCTTCGCTTGTTGGATGGCAGGTTATTTTTATTTAGATGGATTAGGCGGCACTTCAATTAACAATGAAAATGCCGTTAATATGTTTAAAAAAGCAGCGACAAAAGGATTTCTACCAGCTCAATATGAATTAGGAATGATATTTTCAACTGGAATTATGTGGGTTGATGAAATAGTTGGAATCTCCAAGGATTCAACAGAAGCTATGTATTGGATGGCAAAAGCAGCACATAATAATGACATTAGAGCACAAGCAGAAATTGCAAAATGGTATGCTCAGGGCAAAAATACAAGAAAATATGAAGATGAAGCTGTAAAATGGTGGTATAAAGCAGCAAAGCAAGGCGATGCTGAAAGCCAACATATTATAGGTGAAATATATATCGAAGGTTCATATGGCATTAAAAAAGATTATGAAGAAGGCATATCTTGGATTCGCATGTCTGCTAATCAAGGGAACGATTATGCAAAGCATGTTTTAAAGCGATATATTTGAAATTAATAATAAAACGTTGCCCCATCATTCATCCCAAACCCCATCAACCCATTCCTGGCAATCAACCTCGGAGCGCGAACGGCCATCTATATGATGCCGACGGTGATGTTGTTGGTGAATGGTACCCAACGAAATTATTTGAAGTGACAAAGCCGCGGATGATAACACATATGCTAATTCATTGCAACTTAAAAATGTCCGTTCATACACGTTAAAATGCCCGCACAACCGTTGAAAGGCGCTTCGCGTCGAATGGGTCAGCCTGAATAATGGATGCTTCGGCATTTGTTGGTTCCGCTGCGCCACTGCGCTCATCAGCCCCCTGCGACCGTTGTACGCAACATTCGCAATACCGCAACATCGCCAAACCTGATTTAGGCGGGCAACCCACAGTGCAGACGACTGCTAGCGTCGTTTGCAAGCGGCGGAAAGCCCACGTCGACACCTTTCAACAGGGGAGGCATCAAGCCCTCATGAGGCAAGTCATTTAACAAATCGAAACAATAATAACCTGCATCACACAATGGATAGCATAACGGTTTACATTGACCGGAACTGCTTGTGCATTGCTGTGATGTGGGTTTTATTTTTTAAAACACCCGCCATATATTCATCCCAAAGCCCACCAACCCGTCCCCGGCAATCAACCCGGGGGCGCGAACGGCCATTTTTTCTGCGCCGAAAATGCGCCGCACTACGATTGCCGCCATCAGCGCAATGCCGAATATTGGATTGTTGATGAGCAATCCCGTTGCCAGCATTAACCCCACACTTTTGTTACCGAATGCGGCTTGTAGTGCTGCGCCGGGTATCGCCCAAAGGGCCAGTTCACGCAATAGGGTAGGGTTGATGGCTTCTGCCACGGTGGTGGCGTAGAATAAACTCATGGGCGGCACAACGTCGTTGTTGAGCAAAACGATACCAAATATCAACGACACACCAATGCCTATAATTGCTCCCAAATATTTTATTAGCACTTGTTGCCGACGGCCGAACGATTCATGTGCGGGGTTGGCATTTTTATTGCGGATGAGCCAGCCGGTTTTGAGCCCAATGCCTGTGTCATGGATGGGCATACCTACCGCGCCCAAGTAACCGACCAGCACCACCAACGGCACCATGGGGAACCCCAGCAACATGCCGATGGTCAAAAACAACGTGACAACGGCAAAGCCCGGTGCCCAGCCGGAATGCATAGAGGCAGTCCCCACCAAAACCATGGTCATAAAAGTAGCGAAACCTGCGAAGGCAACCCAAGCAATCCCCATCGATATACCCATTTCACCAAATACGCCTGTTATGGCTGCCAGCAAGATAACACAAAGGGTATGCAGTACAATTGAAACGAATAATGTCTTTTTCGCCTGATTGTCATTAACGGTAGGTGCCGTAATTGCTGTGGATTCATCCGTTGGGATTGTCAAATTTGTATGTTTTCGATTTCCTTTCGATATGGTGCGGATAATTTGCCCCAGCGCTACGATGCCTGCGCCAATCATGATTCCTTGGGCAATATTTGTACCGCCTATGTCAAAGCCATTAAATACATAAGTAGAAAACCCGCGCAACAAAATGCCGCCGGCCAATGCTGCCAATGTCACCATATCGGCGATGAATGCGATACCTACGCCTGCTGCCGGTATACCCAACAATGATGCCACAGCTCCCACGGCCAGTCCTTGGCACAACTCGATGGCTTTGCGTCCGCCTTTATCGCCCGCTTCAATGGTGGTGGCAACGGCTTGCCCCATCGGCCATGCCCCCCGCGCGGGGAAGATTTGTGAATCAAACAACCGCCCCGCCGTAAAAACCGACACCAAGCACCCCATCAACGAACCCAGCGCAATGGGCAAGATCAAGTCGTTGCGCCCCAAAATAAAAATCGTCGCAATGGCCACAAAACCGCAATTGGCCGCCGCAAAACCCGCCGCCGATGCCATCGACAACACGTAATTCTGCCGTTCGGGATGACGAAAGCGTTGCGTCAACTTCATCGGCAAACGTGCAAATATCATCACCAATACCGCCCCGATCAGCGATGTATTGGGGGTTATACCCAACTGCCCCATGATTTGCATGCAAATAATTGCGGAAAGAATCGCCATGAAAATCCCCAAAGAGATGATTCCCGGCTCGCGTATGTCGATGAAGCGGTTGGATTTATTTTCCGCTAATGGTTTGTTTTTCATTTCGTGCATGTGGAAAAATTTTGTTTGGAAAGTTTATTTTCGGAATAAGTGTGTTCGGAATGGTCGCGTTGAGCACGGTAACGTTCGGACAAAGGTTTTGTATCGGTAATGACGGTTCCGTTCTCTTCCGTTACATCACCCGGTTGCCTGGCGTTGTGTTTTACGATGCTGCCGTCGTGTGCGCGCATGGCCGTAATGGAAATGCCGCGTTCATCAACAGTGATCACGTGGTAGATATTTTTATTCATTGCATCCACGCCGTCGGTGAGAGAGAGGAAGTCCATAAGCTCGGTCATCGGCAATCCCGTTTCCTCGGGAACGCGCCGCTCGGGTTTGTATACATAACCACCCCACGCGCAATTGCCGGAAACCGTACCACCCGTGATATGCACCGTACCCGCGCCGCGCTCGGCAGGAAGGAAGCCGCGTATCGGCTTGGAACGCGCATATACATGGTTATGTCCGTTCAGCACCAAATCGATGCCACATTCATCGAAGAATGCGGAAAGTTTCTCATAACCCTCCACAGAATTATAACTGGCGGTGTAAATTCCGTGATGCTTGTATATGATTTTCCATTTACCTTGGCCGTGGGTGGTTACGACGTGGCGCATCCAAGCAATTTGTTCATCCAGCGCGTAGGCGGCGGTGGTCCAAGAATTGCCTTGCAACACCATAAACAGCGCATTGCCATGGGTGAAAAAGTAATTTACACCGTCCAACACGCGGGCAGCGTCGCCCGTGGCGGCGGGGCTTTGTACGTCGCCTGTGTTGGGGTCAACTTGCGTGTCGCTCGTGGCGGCAGAACAGGGGGCATCTTGTACGTCACCCGTAGCAGCAGAGTAAGCGGCATCGGAAGGAATGCCACCCGTGTACGCCGCACCGTTCTTCGGCGGATTGAAGCGGCCTTTGTACAGCATGGCGAAGGGGTCGGGGGCATCCCATGTGCCGGTATGCCCGGGCGCACCCATCAAATCGTGGTTGCCCAAGGCAGGGAAGTAGGGGGTCGATGCCAACATCACCCGCCCCGCGCGGAAGAACCCGTCCATGCCGTCTTTGTCGTAGATGTGCTCGCAATGGTCGCCGGTGCAGATGGCGAAGTCGGGCTTGCCGTTGGCATACAAGTGCGCTTGCTCCGGCGCGTAGGCATGTGCCAATGCCATTTCCAAGTTTTCCTTGAAATTGCTGCTGCCCACGGACGCGATGTCACCTTCCCAATTGACATAAGGCGTGCCGGACGCATATTTGTCCTGCTGCGGGTCGGCTATCCACAAAAATGAAAATGAAGCCGGACAGGCAGCGCGTGTATTAATGCGGACGGGTGGAGAACAGTGCGCGCCGTTGCCGATAGCATAAAAATACGCACCATCGGCGTGCAGGGTTACTGCCGCTTTGTGCGCGTAATGGGTTGCGGTGTTGATGTATTTACGGATTTCGTCGTTAATGATCGGGACGTTGTTTTGCAATTCAAAACATTCCGCAGCCACGTGATTTGCATTTGACGAAAATGCGCGGCCGTTCGCTTCAAACGAATCGGCGCGTTCGCATACAAGGTATGTATCGGCAGCGACATCGGTGAGCCAATTAAAACGGAGCTCGACATCGGGGCCGATGCCGCTCTCGCCATACATGTAGGTTACCGTATATTTGTTGATTTCTTGAAATTCACGCTCAATTATACCGCGCATTCGGTTTCGCATTGTTTCGAACGAATCCAATTCTGTCACGGGTTTTAAATGACAACACAATGTAGAGTGCCCCCACACGTGAATGGGTAGCCACGTCATGCATAAATCCATGATTTCATCAACGGTATAATCACCGAAATACCCCAGCATATAAGGCTTCTCGAAGCAGAACAATGCACTAACGATGTAAACTTGTTCATACTCCTTGGGTGCGTACATGGCATCGGCGAAGTCTATAAGGTACACATCCAACTTATCATCAATCAGAATGTTCTCTGCGTGGAAATCGCTGTGACAATAGACCTTTTGGTATGCGGCCATGTTAAAACCATGCAAATATTCCAATCGTTCGGCTTGAAACGCCGCGGTGTAACCTTCGTCCGCCCATTCTTTGTCACGCAACGCGTACTCCATCACATCTACGGGGGTAAAGTTGTCGCACGGTTGATTTAATTTGTCGGTAATAGACCGTATCTTTTGCCCGATGGTGATTTTATCTTCGTAGGTTAGTTCATCTTCAATATCACTCAGCAGCTTGCCTTCAATCCAATCCATTATGATGTAATGGAATGCGAATGTATCTTCCACCAACCCCGATGCAACCACACGCGGCGCGGGTACATCACACGCCTGTGCCCACCGCATCCCAAACAACTCCACGTCAATATTCGTACCGAAATCCTGCCCAAAACACGGCGGCGCGAAAATCTTAATCACATATCCTCCGACTTTAAACACGGCATTCGTCCCCGGCTTGGTGTTTTCAATTTCGACCATCGGCAAGCCATGCAACGCAAAAATATGTTCAATCAACGGAGAAAAAGCGGGGATGGATTGAAAAATCTTCCCCCAATCGTTCCAATCATTGACTTGCGGAGAAAATAAATGCATTGCCATCCATCCCTTCATATAGCGCAATACGTTGCAATCCCATTAATTATAACAAATGATTTGCATATTCGAGCGGCTTCTTGTATTTTATTACAAATTACATTCATGGGAGGTAACCTAATGTTAAAAGGCACAAAAACCGAAAAGAACCTGATGGAAGCATTCGCAGGTGAATCCATGGCACGCAACAAATACACTTATTTTGCCGGGGTAGCCAAAAAAGCCGGTTATGAACAAATGGCCGCCATCTTCGAAGAAACCGCATTCAACGAAAAAGAACACGCCAAGCTGTGGTTCAAGCTACTGCACGACGGCATGCCCGCACTGGCTGATTGCCTTAAAATAGCCGCCGACGGCGAGCATGAAGAATGGACCGATATGTACAAACGCATGGCCGAAGAAGCCCGCGCCGAAGGCTTCAACGAAATCGCCACAAAATTCGAAATGGTAGCCCGCATCGAAAAAGAACACGAAGAACGCTACCGCACATTATTGACTAACTTGAACGAGGACAAAGTTTTTGCCAAGGCACAATCGGTTGCATGGATGTGCCGCAACTGCGGCCACACCGCAGAAATGCCCACCGCACCCAAGCTATGCGCCGTATGCGCTCACCCCCAAGCCTTCTTCGAACAACGCGCAGAAAACTATAAATAAACTTCGTGCACCAAAAGCCGCGTCCAAGCGGCTTTTTTTATTTAAACTCGTACTAACCCGTACTAACATTTTGCATATTCAATGGATTTCATGTATTTTGATGCAAAACATACCCATGGGAGGCAACTATATGCCAAATGATTCCCTTTTCAAAGCGCAAAAAGCCACCAAGCCAAAAATTGAAACCATCATCACCGAATGGCCGGATGGCGATATGAAAAAGAACGCGCTCGATTTTGTTGCATGGCTGCGAGCAAATAAAATGTCACCCACTTGGGTTTCCGCAAATTCTTGGAAGTCAAGTTACAAAGGCACGGGTATTTGCCGAATAAAATTGCTGTACAGTGAACGGGAAGATGATAAGAATAAAAAATACACATGGTTCATTGCTACGGGCATGAGCGATAGAGCAAAGCACGATTCCTTTCTCGAAAGGGAAGGGCTGCTGGTGCATATACGGGATCATCCATGGTTTTGCAATTGCACGCTCAACGGCATGCCGCAAAATTGCGGTAGTAGACAAGATATAACGATTTTGGGCAAAACAATTAAAGCGGTGTGCGGCCATTATTATCCTTGGTATTTTTGCGACCCTGATGCAGCGACCATCGAAGGCATAAAAAAATTGATTGAAGCCGAAAGAAAAGAAAGGGGAGCCAAATGAAACCGTGTAAATATTGCGATTCAATAGATATAAAAAAAGCAGGCAAACGAAATGACGTGCAAAGATACAAGTGCAAAGTATGCGCTCGTTATTTTATGGAAGATTATACGCCATCAAAAAAGCAAACGATTGAAGCATGTTGCGAGCAATATTTGTCCGATCCATCATTAAAAGAAGGATTGGCCAATGTCTTGTCAATATTCAATGAAATGAAAATAAAACCCACTTGGTATCACGCAAGATCATATATAGTCCATTGCAAAAGAAATCGGGTTTTATACATTAACATCGATACAAATTGGTTGAAAATCAAAGTTTGCACGACAGACCAAGTATATAACGATAATGGAAAAATGAATGATTATTTGCAAATGGCACCTGATGATGTAAAAGACGAATTCATGAAAAATTTGAAATACTGCACAGCCTGCAATGATAACAAGAACACATGCGGCGGCCGCGATATTTTGTTATCCGACAAAACACTAACCAACGTTTGTCAAAATAGTTGGTATTATACGATAATCAACCCAACGCAAGAACAAATCGAATGGATAAAGAAATTTATTTTTATGCGGCTCGAATATATAAAAGCACAATAAAATCCAAACACCAAAAAAAGCCGCGTCCAGCGGCTTTTTTCTTTAAACTCGTATTATCTTCAATTGTGTGAGCGCGAAGCCACAGCGCGGGTCAAGGGGGACGCTCCCCCCTTGCGGGGTCCGGGGCGGATGCCCCGGGATCTTGGTCTTGTTCGTCCTAGTACCCAATCGCCCCCAAGCTATCATCATCCGTAATCCAATCGGCCACACCGGCCACGCGGTACTCCGTCGGCGACGTTCGGTACACCACCGTATCAATCCCCGCGTTGATGATAAGCCGCTTGCACATTTGGCAGGAGTCGATGTTTTGCGCCAACTCGCCTGTTTTTACGTCAATGCAGGATTGATACATGGTGGCACCCAGCATGTGCTCGCGCGAGGCGGCGATGATGGCGTTGGCCTCGGAATGGACACTGCGGCACAGTTCATACCGCTCGCCGCGGGGGATGTTTTCCCGTTCGCGGAAGCAATAGCCCAAGTCGCAGCAGTTGTCGCGCCCACGGGGAGAGCCGCAGTACCCGGTGGAAACGATCACGTCGTTTTTTACAATGCACGCACCGTACATGCGGCGGTAGCAAGTGCTGCGCGATGCGACCGTTTGGGCAATGTCCAAATAGTAATTTATTTTTGATATACGTTCCATCATCGGCGTTATTATTTATCTTTGACGGCTTCGATGATTGCGTCTACCACATTGGTTTCTTTGTCTTTGTTACTTGTAGCACCTTTGAGCACGTCGATGAGGTTGATGCCGGTTAGGGCTTCCACCGTTTCGGGCAATTGAGCGATGATGTCGGTTACGTAACCTGCCACTTTGGATGCGCCCTTGGGGCCGTTGCCCGGTCCGCCGCTGCCATTGTCGATGACCACGATTTTTTCCGTGCGCGACATGGGCTCGGCTACGTTTTTGGCGATTTCGGGCAGGCGTTCGATCATCATTTGAATAACCGCTGCGTCGTTGTACTGCTTGAACGCTTCGGCTTTCTTCATCATGGCTTCAGCTTCGGCCAAGCCTTTGTGTTGGATGGCTTCGGCTTCTGCGGTACCTTGCGCGCGTACTACGTCTGCTTGCGCTTGACCTTGCAATTTAATGGCTTCGGCTTTGGCCATACCGTCCAATTTGACGGCTTCGGCATCGGCTTGGGCGCGGGTCACTTGCTCGAATTTTTTCGCTTCGGCCAAGCGTTCTTGACGGTAGCGTTCCGCGTCGGCTTGCTTGTTAACGGTGGCTATGAGCTCTTGCTCTTTGCGCTTGGCTTCTTGCTCGGCCAATTCGGTTTCCTTGGTGCGGCGCAGGAGTTCTACTTGCAATTCGGTTTCGGTGACTTCTTTTTTTACTTTGTTTTCTTCGATGAGGTAGGCGTTGTCGGCAATAGCCTTGGCCGATTCTTGCTCGCGGCGGTAGGCTTGCACTTTCAATTCCATTTCCTTTGTGGCCTCGGCGATTTGCGTGTCGGCTACCAATTTGGCTTCTTTACCGCGGCGTTCGGCTTCGGCAGTGGCTACGATGGTTTCGCGGCGGGCTTGGGCTTCGGCAATGTCGGCATCGCGGCGGACTTCGGCGATGCGGCGTTTGCCCAGTGCTTCCAAGTAACCGTTGGGGTCGTCAATGGCCATTACGGTGAAGGCTTTGATTTCCAGTCCCATTTCCGCCAGCGCGATGGCCGCGTTTTCTTGTACTTCGCTGGAGAATTTGTCTTTATCTTGATAGATTTCTTCCACGGTCATCTTAGCGATGATTTCGCGCAGTTTACCTACCAATACATAGCTGGATTGCGTGGCGATTTCTGCCGCCGTGCGGTCTTCTTTGCCACGGAAAAATTGCTCGATGGCGGAATAAATGGATTCCTTGTCACTTTTTACTTTTACAACGGCTACGGCTTGCACTTTGACCGGCACACCCTGCGACGATATCGAATTGTCGATATCCAGCGGAATTTTGATGTTCTCCAGCGATATCAAGTCGTAACGTTCGATGATGGGCCACACCATGCCGCCCCCGCCGCTGATAACGCGCTTGCGGAAGCCTGTGATAACCGCCGCTTTGTTTTGCGGTACGCGCTTCCACAGTGACAAAACCACCAAAATTACAAAGACAATTGCAGCAGCGATAATACCACCAATAATAATTAAATCCATTCCATGTTCCTCCTTTTATGTTGTTTTTATTTTTGCGTTATAAATTAATTTCTCCTCGGCGCATCGGCATCTTCCGCGCGCCGCACGAAGTACGTGTTTTTCTCTACGTACACGATGCTTGCGGTTTCTCCGGCTTTAATGGCTGCGCCGTCTTCGCTTTTGGCGGGGCTGGTAACAATGGAGCCGGAAATGCTGTAGCGAATCTTTCCGTACCCGCCTTGCGGAATAGGGGATATGACCGTCGCTGTAATGCCGATGGTGTCTTGCATGTGGAATGCACTGGTATTTTGCGCTTTGTGCAACGGTATTATAATGAAGCGATTCATCACAGCCGCAACCAAAAACGCCGCCGCGAAGCTGATTATCGCCACCACCAGCACCAATCCGTCCATCCGCGGCGTAAGAATCAACCCCACACCCCCCATCACCACAAAAAATATAGCAACCAACGACGGTTTAATAAATCCAAAAAACGTGCCGTCAAGCTCCGCCACTTGACCGATGATGAGCGTCAGTACAATAAAACCTACCCCCACGCCGAACATCACCATATACATATTGGCACCTCCTTTCATTTCTTCACAAACATTCTATTTCATATTTGTGTCATAAATATGTCAGTTTCAATGATTTGAAATTCAACCTATTAGCCCCACTAATAGGTTGAATTTTTTGCGCGGCTTCTAGCGATAAAAATTGTCGATCGTTTCTTCCACCGTTTTGACCCATGCAATCAAGTTTTGCGGCTTGTACGTGACGGTACTGATGTCCTTGAGAACGAATTCGTAGGCACAACCGTGTTCTTGACACGTTTTAATTATATGTGTGATTTCCTCGCGTACAGCATCTTCGGCGAAGTTGCCCGACACGTGTGCGGGGTTGGGTTTGTGCGCGTACACATAATCACCGCCGATTTGCTCGGCGCAGCGCTCGGCGTTGGTCCATGGGCTCACACCGATTTTGCGCAGATTGGGGATGGATTTGAGCAAGGGAATTTTATTAGCCAATGATTCGCAGCAACCGTAGTAAACCAATCCGCACTCCGCCATCAACGGCAGCGCGTAGTCCAATTCAAATTCCTTCCACATCTTGGGCGATATGTCGGTAAACATCTGCGCCATACCGCGGTACCAAACCGTTTTTAGCATGGCAGGCTCGGTACCGGGCAAGTCAGACGCGTAGGGTGGGGTACAGTGAAGGTCATGGGGATTGGCCTCCAGTAACCCAAGTGCCTCCATTTGCTTCATATCTGAAAAAGCGTTGCTTGTGAATTTTTTTATCGTTGCGTGTAGCAATTCCGGCCGCTCGATTAAATCCTCCATTACAGGCGTAACTCCGCGATATCGAGGGATGCGATCCCATGGCGCATGATAAATGCTTTGCCCGCGCAGCCGCACCGGTAAGATATCGCCCAAGATTTCCTGCGCAAATGCAACGCGTTCGCGGTCTTTTTCCGGGTACACGGTAATTTTTGGTTCCAAAAGTCCTTCAACTTTTTCCATTGTATCCAATTGGTCTAAGTAATAATGCGAAATAATATAGTTGTTTTCATCGCCGACCAACACATCTTCGTTAATTTGCAAGCCATTGCCCGTAGACGAAAACGCCTTAACAATCGGATAAAACGCATCCAACATCGTGTCTGCCTGAATATACTTCCAACGATATAGACTATGCCGAAAGAACCATTCCATATCTCGCGCGGCGGCACTTTCGCACTTTAATTTGAGCGCACTGTCAATGTCCATTTCGTGCCAAGGTATTTCATGCAGCCACACGATGGGGCGGCGCGGTTTAAGGTCGTTTATGTCACGCGCGCGGTTGTACCGTTCCGTATTTGCGGGATGCGCGGCGATTTCGGTATATTGCTTCGCCAATTCTTGCAAAATTTCCTTTTCTTTGGTCGTGTACAAAATGGTGGCCTCCTATGGGTAAAAAATAATTTCAACGCGTGTGCCGCCGGAAGGGGGCGTCGATATATAGATTTCTGCGCCGTGGCGGTCGGCGATTTGTTTAGCAATCGGCAACCCCAATCCCGTACCCGTAGGGTTAACGTCCGCCTTCGTGCGATAAAACCGTTCGAAAATAAAGGGCAAGTCATCCAATGCAATACCGCTACCCTCGTCTTGTATCGTAACGCAAAGCTTGCCGCCATCCGGTTGAATCCGCACCGCAATTTCCTTTTGCTCAGGAGAAAACTTGACGGCGTTGTCCAGCAGAACGATAAATAACTGCTTCAAACGTCCGTAATCACCCTGAATCGGCGGAATATAATCAAAAACATTCGCATCAGGGCAGGGGAGGGTAATTCCCCTTTTGCTTGCGCCGGGTAGCATAGTGCGCAACGCATCGCGCAAAACATCCCGCAAGCACACATCTTCAAACTCAAAAGAAAACTCCGTGCTTTGCAACCGTGCCAAATCAAATAAGTCTGAAATCAAGCGTTCCAAGTACAAACTCTCCGCGTGCATTTCTTGATAATATTCCACGATTTGCTGTGGCTCGGTGATTACGCCGTCGCGCAACGCTTCCAATGAACTACGCAACACCGTAATTGGCGTGCGCAACTCGTGCGATATATCCGCCATAAAATCATGCCGCCGCGCCTCGGCTTCGGCCTTGTCGCTGGATACTTTGCTCAGTTGCTGCGCCATATCGTCTAAGATGGCCGCCAATTCACCGATTTCATCGGATTGCTTGACGCCGGTGGGTACGGTATATACCCCTTTTTGCATTTCCAGTGCAGCGTTTTTCATCTTATCCAACGGCTTGGTCACACGCAGCGACAGCGCGGCAATCTTCAACAAGCACAAAAACATACCCGCGCCGATACTGTAAAACAACAGCCAATTTCCACTGTCAATGTTATTCTGCGCTAGCAAATTGGACACATACATCCCAAGCCCCAACGTAAATAAAACAAAAGCAACCGTCAGCAGCAGCACCAAATAAAGCAGCATCCGCTTGCGCAGATTCATTATATTCTTCACGTTTTTTATGCCCTTCACCCTGCACCCCCTGTAGCAAATTTGTACCCCGCACCCCACACGGTCACAATATCCCAAGCAGGGTGGGGGATGACAGCCAATTTTGCCCGTAGGCGTTTTATATGCGTATCCACTGTTCGCGTATCGCCCATATAATCAAAGCCCCACAAGTTATCCAACAATTGCTCGCGCGAGAAAACGCGGTTCTTGTTCGTCGCCAGCGTATACAGCAATTCCACTTCGCGCTTAGTAAGCGTAACAGGCTTCGCATCAATGTGCGTCGTAAAATCATCCAATGATATGGTCAAATTATCAACCGAAAATGATTTTCCGCCGCCACCCAACCGCCGTAAAACCGCCCGCACACGTGCCATCACTTCTGCCGGGGAAAACGGCTTGACAATATAATCATCCGCTCCATTATCCAACCCCATAATCCGCTCAAAGTCCTCGCCTCGCGCCGTTATCATAATAATCGGCACGTTAGACGTTTTGCGAATAGTCCTGCACACCGCAAATCCATCCCGCCCGGGCATCATTACATCCAACAAAATCATGTCATACGAGCCGGTCATAAAAAGCTCTAATGCATCATCACCATCATAAGCATGCGCCACGTCAAATCCTTCCTTCCGGGCATACGCTTCCAAGACGGAAACAATTTGATGATTATCATCTGCAATAAGCAAATTGGGCAAGACGCACCTCCGTTCATAAAAATAAAAAACAAAACAATGCACCAAACAATCATTTAACGAATAAAGCGAAAACACCTTCTTGTCGATGCATTTGCAATAAACAATTGCTATGCATCACCCAACCTAAATCGCCCCAACTTTTACGAATACATACATCCGTCCCGGATCATGTATTCGTAAAAGTTGTCTTTCGCGAATACATGAAGTCTTCTGCCAATATGAATAATCCATTAAAATCCACTTTGGCAAAGTCAGTGGTATCCACTTGTAAGGTTTGGCCGATGCTTATTTCATCTAAGCGTGAACGGACGCAGTACAATAATTTATATGTTTCAACTTCGGAAACGGGTTGCGGGTATAGCACAGAAAAATTACTCTCCATAATGCACGCGTTACCCGTTTGCATAAATTGTTCGGCGATGTGATGCATGAGGTGCATCGTGGCCTTGCTGCCTTTTTTATCAGCATTAATCAATTCCACATTCTCGCGACCGAAACCATCGGCCATTTTTTCTCGAATGATATCCTTGTGGAAAACGGGAATCCTCAACCGCTCGGACAACCGCGTGGCGAAAGTGGACTTCCCGGCGACTGGAAATCCACCGATGAAAATCATTTTATTCATCGTGCTTCCCCTTCCCTTTTTTTTCGCGTGATGTGCGTCGTGATTTTGAAGGAAGTGTTTTTTGTGTAGGCGTTTTCATTTTTGACTTCATTGGTTGTGGCGGTTGTGACCGCGATTGCAACATTTTCACGCGCGATGCAGCCTTTGGGCGCAACAATGCTTTGGGATCGTGCCCGATTAAATCCTTGCGCCCAGCGCGTAATAACGCCGCTTTTACGATTTCGTAATTTGCGGGTAAGCGATATTGCATGAGAGCGCGTTGGGTGGTTTTTTCGCGTTGCGACTTGGCGGTGAAAATGCGTTTACCAGTGCGCGGGTCAATGCCCGTGTAGTACATGCATGTGGAAAGCGTACCTGGCGTGGGGTAGAAGTCCTGCACCGCTTCCACTTGTGCGCCGACACTTTGCAAGTATTCTGCCAAGGCGATGGCATCATCCAAATTGCATCCGGGGTGGCTGGACATTAAATACGGAACGATGAATTGTTCGTTCTTCTTCCCAATGGTCTTGTTCGCATTGGCAAACCGCTCGGCAAATCGCTTGTATGCATCGAAGCCGGGTTTGCCCATAAACGCCAACACTTTGTCCGATACGTGTTCGGGCGCGACTTTTAGCCGCCCGCTGATGTGGTGTTCGCAAATTTCACGCAGGAAAGCATCGCCTTTGGGGTCGTGCAGTACATAGTCGTAGCGGATTCCAGAGCGGATAAATACTTTTTTGACCTTGGGGATTTCACGTAATTTGCGCAGCAATGAAATGTATTCAAAATGATCGCAACGCAAATTGGGGCAAGGAGTAGGCGTCAGACATTGACGCGCACATTTTTTTATCGTTCCCTCCTCTGCTCGCGCCCAACGGTCGCACGGCGGCTTGCGGAAATTCGCCGTGGGGCCGCCCACATCGTGTATGTACCCTTTGAACAACGGATCATGTGTAAATTGCGTTGCCTCTGCAATGATGGATTTATGGCTACGCGCCTGCACCACCCGCCCTTGATGAAAATTGAGCGCGCAAAAATGGCACCCCCCAAAACATCCCCTACTCGCGGTGATGCTGAAGCGTACCTCCTCAATGGCGGGCACGCCGCCCTCGGCTTCATATGATGGATGATAATTGCGTGTATACGGCAACGCATACACACGGTCAAGTTCCGATGTGGTCAAAGGTGCCGCAGGCACGTTTTGCACAACCCATACATTGCCGTAATCTTCTGCCAGCGGCCGCGCGGTCAAGTAATCTACGTTGGCGCTTTGCATCAAAAAACTGCGCTCGTAGTTCCCCTTCCCTTGTACGGTCGGTTCTTTTATTTTTGAAAAAGATGGCAACAAAACAGGTGCGTCCACACAAGACAAATCGCGCGTTTTGAAAACCGTCCCTGCGATGAAGGTCAAATCATGCACGGCCAAACCACTATCCAATGCTTCTGCAATTTCCACAATCTGGCGTTCTGCCATGCCGTATGCCAGCAAGTCCGCTGCGGAATCCAATAATATCGACCGCCGAACCGCGTTATCCCAATAATCATAATGCGCCAATCGCCGCAAGCTGGCTTCCAACCCGCCGATGATAATCGGCACATCTTTATACACCTCGCGAATACGGTTGCCGTAAACAATCGTAGCACGATGGGGGCGCAATCCCACCTTTCCGCCGGGGGAATACGCATCTGTTTTACGTTTGTGCAACGCCACGGTGTAATGATTCACCATCGAATCAATATTGCCGCCCGTAACTAAAAAAGCCAACCTTGGTCGGCCAAACCGCGTAAAATCTTCCGAAGTTTTCCAATCGGGTTGGGCAATAACAGCAACGCTATATCCATGAGAAACAAGCAACCGCCCCATGACAGCCGCGCCAAATGACGGATGATCCACATACGCATCCCCGGTCACTAAAACAAAATCGACCGGACCGTTCACTTCGTCCGCAGCAAATGGCAAAAAGGGCATTCCGAATCCACCTGTCCATGAAAAATAATTTTCGCGTACCATGCAATCATAACATAATAGCTGGATAAAACGAAAATAGATTTCAGTCGATGAGTGTCACTAATCGACTGAATTTCTAAAACTTGCGTTTTTAATCGCGAAAAGTATAATAAACGACGGTGATATATCATGAATGAAAATGAAACCCCATCAACAGATCCTATATTAAATGAAGGTGCAGAAACACCCACACGCCCATCTGTGCGCCCTATGTTTGAACGCGTGCACCCCGCCGGACATACTGGCCGCAATACCCTCCCCCCCAGTTTGCGAGCAAATCGATTCGATACCGAACCCGTTGAACGTCCACGCAATTTGCAAGGTGCAGCACATGGTGTGCGCCGCGCAGCCCCCCGCAACCACAAAATTGCAACCCGCAATAAACGCTTCGCCGCGCTGTATATCTTTGCGCTGGTGGTGGTGATTGCGGGTTTTATGACGTTGTTTGTTTTGTACCTGCCCGATATATTGGACAGAACAGCACAAACTGACGATGCGCTTCCTGCTGCCACCGAGCCAACCGTTGTCATCCCGCCCGATGTACGCAACCTTACAGCGCAAATTGTCCGTGTCACCCCTGCGGCATCATCCATCGAAGTCGTCAATATCAACACAGGCACCCGTCACGAACTTACCCACACCGAAAGCACACAAATGACCAACATACGCGGCGACTCGATGGTTTTTGAACAACTAGCCATCGGGCAGTTGGTGGACATCAGCTTTGAAGCGCGCACCAACCAATTAATGTCCGCGCACCAAAGCCGTAATGCATGGGAACGGCGCAACCAAACCAACCTGCGCTTTGACACCGAAAACGAAACCATTACCGCCGGCAACGCCGTTTTCACTTTTGATCCCGAAAATACGATGGTTTTATATCGCGGGCAGCACTTCTCCATCAATAATTTGCAATCCAGCGATATGGTTACCATTTTTGGCTACGGCGAACACGTATGGCTCATTCAATTGGACGCGGGTCATGGGTTTTTGCAATTATTAAATACAGATCATGTGCTAGGCGGAATTATTAGCGTAGGATTTGATTCCCATGCATTGGTAGGCGTTGAAACTTTACAACTACAAGAAGGCACACACGAAGTGGTTGTAAGAGGACAAAATATTGAAGATTTTGTACGCACCATTGAAGTAATCCATGGACAAACCCTCAATATGAACTTAAACGAAACCATTTTGCGCAGAGGCACGTTAAGCGTGGAAGTCATCCCCGATGATGCGCTTGTTTTCGTCAATGGGGAGCGTGTCACGGGTCCCATCGAATTGGAATTTGGCGAATATCTCATGCGCGTAGAACGCGCGGATTACATTGCGCAAGAACAAATGATTAACATGAATGCCGAATCCGTTGAACTGTCTGTTGAATTGGAATCTGCGATCCGTATGGGCATACTGCGCGTCACGACCGTACCCGCCAATGCGCAAATATTCGTCAACAATCAATTCGTTGGTTTTTCGGAACTGTTTCATGAATTGCAAGTGGGGCATTACAGCGTGATTGCACGGTTGGCCGGACATTATGATTCCCCCATCACTGTAGCAGAAGTAACGCAAGACGGAACGGAAATCGTTATTATCCTCACACCCACCTATGTACCCACATGGCCGCCCCCGGCAACGCTGCCCCCGGCTCCAGAAGAACCCGCCGCCCCTACCCTGCCACCCTTCATGCAACCACCGCCGGGTTAATCTCCCATGTTTGACATCAAAGCCGAGTTAAAGAAGCTGCCGCACAAACCGGGCATATATATCATGCGCGATGCGTCTGATGCGATTATTTATGTGGGCAAAGCCGTAAATTTGCACAATCGCGTTCGTTCGTATTTCCAGGCAGGCGTGTCGGCGAATTATAAAGCGCAGTACATGGCGGGGTTTATCACGCATTTTTCCTATACGGTCACCGATACTGAAATGGAAGCGTTCATATTAGAAAACAGCTTAATCAAACTGCATCGCCCCAAATACAACATTCGCCTAAAAGACGACAAGGCATATCCCTATATCCGCGTCACCGTACACGAACGGTTGCCGCGGATTTTATTTGCGCGGCAACGTGGCAAGGACAAAGCACGGTATTTTGGCCCCTTCATGTCCGGCCAGCGTGTACGCGAAATTTTGGCATTGGTGCACAAGTTGTGGCCGATTCGCCAATGCGCCAAGCAATTTCCGCGGGATTTTAACAAGGGGCGGCCGTGCTTGAATCATCATATCGGGCAATGCCGTGCCCCTTGCAACCAATTATTTGATGAAAATATTTATGCCGAATACGTAGCAGAAGCCGCACGGTTTATCCAAGGGCGCACCACGCCTGTTTTGTCACGACTCAAAAAAGAAATGGCTGAAGCCGCAGAAGATATGCGCTTCGAACGTGCTGCAGAAATCCGCGATACCATCAATTTATTGGAAACCTTAAATGAACAGCAAAAAATCGACACCGGCGGCGAAGACCGCGACGTAATCGCTTTGGCACGCAACGAAACGGATGCGCTGGTGGAAATCTTCTTCGTGCGTGGCGGTAAGATGAACGGCAGCGAACATTTTATGATGGAGCCGAATATACAGGGTACTGACGGCGATATTTTGGCGGCGTTTCTTAAGCAATTTTACTTCGAAGCGGCATACATCCCCAAGGAATTGTCGCTTGTTTCCACACCAGCCGAAAAGGATGCTATCACAGCGTGGCTCAGCCATTTGGCAGAACGCGCCGTTGCCATCAACATCCCACAAAAAGGCGAAAAATACGCCATGATCAAACTCGCGCAAACCAACGCCGATTTAACGCTAGCACAATTCGGCGCGCACATACGCAACGAAAATGAACGCAACCGCCGCGCTATGCAAGAAATCAGTGATGCATTGAGCTTGCCGGAACGGCTTTCACGCATCGAGGCGATTGACATTTCCAATACGCAAGGTTTTGAATCGGTCGGGTCAATGATTGTTTTCGAGGACGGAAAAGCACGGAAAACGGATTACCGCAAATTTAAATTGCGTGGTGTGGTGGGACCCGATGATTACGCATCTATTGAAGAAGTCTTAACGCGGCGGCTCACACGTTATCGCCAAAACCACACGGCTTTTTCAAAATTGCCCGACATTATTTTTGTAGACGGCGGAAAAGGGCAAATCTCCGCCGCCAAAAAAGCTTTGGCGTTCTTGGAAGTGGACATTCCCGTCTGCGGCATGGTCAAAGACGACAAACACCGCACACGCGGTTTATTATATGAAGGAACAGAAGTCACCCTGCCCCGCACATCAGACGGATTTAAATTAGTGACACATATCCAAGATGAAGTGCATCGCTTTGCTTTGGAATACCACCGCAAGCTGCGCGCCAACAAACAAATCCACTCCGTGCTGGATGACATCCCCGGTATCGGCTCCACACGCCGCAAAGCATTGCTCGCACATTTTAAAAACATTGCGGCCATCCAATCTGCGCCTACCGACCAATTGGCCGTTGTGGACGGTATGAACCAAAAATCCGCGGCTGCCGTATACGATTTTTTTCACACAAACGAAAATTAATGCTATAATGCATAAAATGCTCCCACGGAGGTGCACTTCATATGAACAGCGGACTGGCCGCAAGCGGCGCATTTAACACGCCGGGCACGGGTTATACCGTACCCCTTAGCCTTGTGATGAAAGAATTCGAATTAGAACTGCTGACACCTGCCGTAAATGTCGAAAATAAAGAGCTTACCCGTGCCAATATTAACCGCCCTGCTTTGCAGTTGGCGGGTTTTTTTGATTATTTTGACCCATCGCGGTTACAAGTCATTGGCATGGTGGAACATACCTATCTAACCAAGTTGGAAGAATCCTTCCGCAATGAAAATTTGCGTCGGATATTTCAACATCGCATCCCCGCAATTATTATGTGTCGCAAATTGGGGCTATTCCCGGAAATGTTGGATTATGCGGAGCGGTACGATGTACCGATTTTTTCCTCACACGATGATACAACGGGCTTCATTAGCGAAATTATCCGCTGGATGAAAGTGCAGCTTGCACCACGCTTGACGATGCATGGGTGTCTATTGGACATCTACGGTGTGGGTACATTAATCATCGGAGAAAGCGGCGTGGGAAAATCTGAAACTGCGTTGGAGTTAATAAAGCGCGGGCATCGTTTTATCGCAGACGACGCGGTCGAAGTGCGCCGCGTGTCCAGCGAAACACTCATCGGCTCCTGCCCGGAAAACATCCGGTATTTTTTAGAATTGCGCGGCATCGGCATCATCGACATCATGCGGATGTTTGGCGTGCAATCAATTAAGGCCACCCAGGCAATAGATTTAATTATTAATTTAGAACATTGGGATCCCACGCGCATCTACGAACGCATCGGCCAAAACGATGAATATACAGAAATCTTAGGAAATAAAGTAAACTCGCATTCCATTCCCATACGCCCGGGGCGCAGCCTATCCATTTTGTGCGAATCCGCCGCTATCAACCACCGACAAAAAAAGCTGGGATACAACGCAGCAACCGCGCTAACTGAGCGCGTAATGAAAAATTCCGGCGGAGTGATGAGAATCCATGACGTTTATTAAAGCATTGCGCACAATCGTGCCCGCGAACGCGCTTTTTACCATCGAGCCCATGGCGAAACATACAAGCTTTAAAATCGGCGGAGTTGCCGATGTTCTGGTCAAGCCTTCGTCAGTCAATGAAATGGAGCGCATCTTAGCGTTGTGTGATAAAAATAAAATTCCACTAACGTTATTGGGCGAGGGTTCGAATGTATTGATTGCCGATGAAGGTATTCGCGGCGTTACGATACTTACAACCGCGTTAAATCATTTATCCGTGGAAGCGCAACCCAACGAAATCGGTTACATCAAAGTGGGCGCCGGTGTGCGCTTGGCCAAATTAGCTGAAGCCGCTTGCAAAAATAATTTACAAGGGCTGGAATTTGCACAAGCAATTCCGGGTTCTGTGGGTGGCGCGGTTTACATGAACGCCGGTGCGTATGGACATGACATTGCAGAAGTATGTGTATCTGTCACGATTTTACAAAATGGCAAACTTGTAGAAATCGCGGGGAAAGATATGGGTTTTGATTATCGCACCAGCCGCGTGCAGCACGAAGGCGGCGTTATCGTAGAAGCGATTTTCCGTTTGTTACCCGGCAAGGAAGAAGATATCCGCAACGAAATGGCCCGCCTCAACGCCATGCGGCGCGAAAAACAACCCTTCGAACCCAGCGCGGGCAGTACATTCAAGCGTCCTCCAGGATTTTTCGCGGGGAAGCTGATACAAGATGCCGGGTTAATGGGTTATAAAATCGGCGGCGCGCAAGTGAGTAAAAAACATGCGGGCTTCGTGATAAACACGGGCGATGCAACCGCTGACGACATATGTAATTTAATGGATACCGTCCGTAAGCACGTTTTTGAAATGGCCGGCGTTTGGCTGGAGCCCGAAGTGGAAATTATTGGTCGCAAATATCCATGGGAGCAGGAGCAATAAATGCGAATCATCATTGTCACAGGCATGTCCGGCGCGGGCAAAACAACCATCTTGAAAATTTTCGAAGATGTGGGATTTCATTGTGTAGACAATTTGCCACCGTTATTTATCGGCAGCTTTGTTAAACTATGCAACGAACGAGAAACGGGCATCACGCAGGTAGCCCTAGGCATTGACATACGCGGCGGTAAAATGTTTGACGATTTGTCATGCGGGTTAAAAGAACTTGATGCAATGGGGCAACCTTATTCAATATTATTCCTAGATGCCAGCAACGAAGTGCTTCTTAAGCGATACAAAGAAACACGACATGTGCACCCGTTGGCAAAAAACGACCTCATAAATATTGGCATTGAAAAAGAACGCGTTTTTTTAGAAGAGATGAAAGGACGCGCTACATATGTACTGGACACAAGCTTCCTGTTGCCGCGACAGTTAAAGGAAAAGATTGCAAAAATTTTTTTAGAAAATGCAACGTTTGACTCCTTGATGATAAATGTGTTGAGTTTTGGTTTTAAATATGGCATCCCAACGGAGGCAGATTTAGTGTTTGATGTGCGTTTCTTGCACAACCCGTTTTATGAACCCAACTTGCGTGTACAAACCGGCTTGGATGCCGATGTTCGCGATTATGTGATGCAACATGAAGTGAGTGTGCAGTTTTCGCAAAGTTTGTTGGAAATGTTGCGGTTTTTGATTCCGCATTACATCAATGAGGGGAAAAATCAATTAATTGTGGGCATCGGTTGTACCGGCGGGCGGCACCGTTCTGTGGCGCTAGCGCATGAATTGCAACAATCATTGAGTAAGTATGAACATTCGGTAGTGTTGCGCCATCGTGATATCGACAAAGATCCTTTGCAACACAGCGGTGGCGCGTATGCCAGCAAGTAGCAAATCCTTCACTGCGCTGGTGCGGCAAGAAATTGCAAATGATAAAACGGAAATTGACCCTAACCGTGCATTTGTACGGGCGTGCTTCTTGGCCGGGGGGGCAATATCCAACCCCGATCGTTCGTACCATTTAGATTTTGTGCTGAGCGATGCGGACATGCAAAAACTGACACGCACGTTACGCGGTTTTGGCATTGATGCGAAAGTGACGCAGCGACGTGGCCTTTCGATTGTATATATAAAAGAAGCTTCAGAAATTGCGGATATATTAAATTTGATGCTGACACACAAATCGTTGTTGCGTTTCGAAAATATCCGCGTAGAAAAGGACCTGCGCAACAACTTGAACCGCAAGGTCAACTTTGAAACCGCTAACTTGAACAAAACCGTCGCCGCCGCACTGGAGCAAATCCAAGCCATCGAATTTATCGAACAACACGTGGGTTTGGAACAACTGGCCGAACCGCTGGAAAAAATCGCACGTCTTAGGTTAAAATACGATGCTGCCAGCATGGAAGAAATCGGTGCAATGTTAACGCCCCCCATTGGCAAATCCGGTGTCAACCACCGTTTACGCAAAATATGCGAAATAGCAAATACCATTAAAGGAGAGATTCAAATTGATTGAGCGCAAAGTGCAGGTAAATTCATTATTCGAACCGAGTGAGGCCGCTATGTTGGTGCAAGCCGCCAGCAAATTCAACAGCCGTATTTCCCTGATGCGGGAAGAAAAAACCGCCAACGCTAAAAGCATCATGGGCATTATTTCCCTGGACATACAAGGCGGGCAAACCGTGAAAATCGTGGCCGACGGAGACGATGAAATGTCCGCTCTGCCCATAATGGAAAAAGTCTTAAGCACCGCCAAGCCGGCGTAGCGTATGCATACGATTTTTACTAACAATAGTTCCGTGGCCGATTTCTTTAAACAAAAGAAGGAATTTGATTGCACGGTTAAATGGGTAGCCGCACCGGCCATGGACGTGCTGAGTGCCGCTCGTTTATTAATACGCCAAGGTGCAGCACTGGCCAGCAACCCGTTGGTGGGCGTTAACTTGCCTACAAAACAAGCCACACCGCGCAATACACGCCCTCCCCTGTTCCCAACCCAACAATCATCCGCTATTTTTAACCCGTATTTGACAATCATCACTTCCGCACCCGGCGAGGCGGTGGATTTTCAATCGTTGAAAAAAATCGACGAGGCCATCACCGTATACAAAAAAAATGCCAAGCTGCGGTTCGCTGCACACACCGATGACGCAATTGCGCATTTTCAAATGATTGACATGCGTTGTATGTTGCAATCATTGTCGGTGATCTTTAATGTGAAAGCCGATTAACCCCAAGGCTGAAACGTGCCTTGTACATATGTTTTAGATTGTTGCTACTTAGGAGGCATGCATGAGAAAGGCATTTATTGATTGGTTTATATTATTTGGGATTATATCTATCTGTACAAATATTATTGGGAATATATTAACGCTTCCCTATTTTTTAGAAGGTAATTTTATTAAAATGGTTATGGTGTCTATTGTCGCATCAATAATATTTATCATTGATAATCGCAACCGTGAAAGAAAGAGCATTGTAACCCTTGTTATTATTCATCTGTTTCTGGGTATAAGTAGTGCATTTTTCTTTTCCACAAGATATGTGGATGTCGCTTATTTGCCTGTCATCTTTTTTGCCAATGTGTTTATTGTTTTTTTCTTTATTTGTTTATTGTGGGTAAATAATAAGAAAAATGAAATGCAGCTAGTTAATTAAAACGCTTTGCGCCAAAATAAAACCGCTCGATTGCTTATCAGCTTCGGGCGGTTTTTCGTGGATTGGGTTATTGTGGAGCTTTGCCCCGGTTGGTTGTTATATGCGCTTTGCTACTTCCAGTGCTACGCGTAGGATTTTTTCTGTTTTGTCGGTGGGGAAATTGCCTAGTGTGCGGGCATCCCATTCGGTTGCGTCCAAGTTGTCTGCGGCATAAAGGAATTGGTATGCTTGCTTGTTGCGGAATTGCGCTGCTGCCATGATAGACGCGCATTCCATTTCTACTACGATGCAACCGGTGGCTTTGCGTTTTTCCATGTTGCCGCGTGTTTCGCGGTAGATGGCATCGGTTGTCCAGGTTTTGCCGCAGTGGTGGGGTAGGTTTAATTCGTTGAAGATTTCTGCCATACGGGGGGCGGTGGGAACTTCGATGAATTCCGATGCGGATGCGTAGTGGTAGCTGGTGCCTTCATCGCGGTAGGCTGCGGTAGGTAAGATGAAGGTCATTTCCTCCAACGTTTTATCCAGTACGCCGCACGAGCCAAAATACAAGATTTTTTCTGCGCCCTTCGCGTAAATTTCTTCTTGCAAACCGACGGTTGCGGGGCCACCCAACGAGGTTTTGTACACGGCAATGTCCGTGCCTTCAAATTGCACATGGTACACGGGGTGTGGCCCACAAGCGTATAGGATGCATAACTCTTGCGTGTCGTATAATTCAAGCAACTTGTCGATAAACCGCGGGCCAAAAGAAACAATGGCCACCTTAGGAAAACCCGGCACTGCAGCGACAAAGGTGTTAGGGTTGATGATTTCCGGCGTTTCGCGGTCGAAAGTTTGGGTGATCACGGGGTTTCTTCCCAGTTGTGGTACACGCTCTGCACGTCGTCGTCATCGTCCAGGATGTCAATCATTTTGTTCATTTGCTTGAGTTGCTCCGGCTCGGTTAGGTTAACGGTGGTTTGGGGCTTTTTTAGTATTTCGGCGCTGACGGTGAGGATATTTTGGCCGACGAGTGCCTCGCGCACTGCGTTAAAGTCATCGGGTGCGGTGATAATTTCAAAGCCTTCGTCTGTGGCGATGAAATCTTGTGCGCCTGCGTCGGCGGTGAACATCATTAATTCGTCTTCATCGATGGTTAAACCCTCGCGTTCGATGAGGATTTGGCCGACTTCGTCAAACATGAACGATACGCAACCTTGTGCGCCCAAGCTGCCGCCGCCTTTGGTGAAGGCATGGCGCACGCTTGCCGCCGCGCGGTTGCGGTTGTCGGTCAAGACTTCAACAATGACAGCCACGCCACCGGGACCGTAGCCTTCATAAGTGGCTGATTCGTAGTTGACCGCGTTCAAGTCGCCCGCGGCCTTTTTGATGGCGCGCTCGATGGTGTCGTTGGGCATGTTTTCGGCTTTTGCTTTGGCAATGGCATCGCGCAGACGGCTATTGCCCGCCATTTCTGCCCCGCCAAACTTGACCGCCATGGCCAGTTCGCGCCCCAACCGCGTGAAGATACGACCGCGTGCCGCGTCATTTTTTCCTTTACGGTGCTTGATATTCGCAAATTTTGAATGGCCTGCCATGCAAATGCTCCTTAGATTTTTGTTCTATATTTTACGCGCTGCCAGCATGTACAATGCGCATTCAATGCGTTTGCGCATGAGTTCGCAGCTTATTTTGTCGGGTTTTAAAATGCTGCCGTTGGCGTAATGCGCAGTGGCCATGCAACCGCCGCTGCAATAATACTTCGCCCAGCATGAGGCGCATTCAGACTTGGTGAGGACGTGGCAATGGGAAAATTCATGCACACGCGCAATATCCAACACGCCCGTGTCCAAATCGCCCAAGCAAAACGCGTCATCCCCCACAAACTGGTGACAAGGGAACAATCGCCCGCCCGGCGTCACGGCCAAATACTCCGACCCGGCACCGCACCCGGTTACGCGTTTGGCGATGCACGGCCCACCATCCAAATCGATATCGAAGTGGAAGAAGCGCACGCCTTTCCCTGTTTTTTCGCGCTCTAATAATGCATCGGCTAACTTTTCATATTCGGCGAATAGCGCCGGTAAATCATCTTCCCGCAGGGCATAATCTTCTGATGGCGGTGCGACCACAGGCTCCACAGATAAGTATTGGAATCCCAAATCCGCCATGTGCAACACATCTGTCGCAAAGTCGAGGTTGTGCCGCGTATAGGTACCGCGCACATAGTGGCTGGCATTGCCCCGTGCACTTGCCATGGCTTTGATTTTGGGTACAAGATCATCGTAAGTGCCCGTGCCGCGCATGCGGTCGTTTACATCCGGACGGCCATCCAAACTCATGACTACATTGTCAAAATTTTCGTTGATATAAGGAATATTGTCAGTCGACAAAAACGCGCCGTTGGTGGTGAGCGTAAAGCGGAAACGCTTACCGGTTTCTTTTTCGCGCGCGCGTCCGTAGGCCACCAATTGTTTGACTACGTCGAAGTTCATCATCGGCTCGCCGCCAAAGAAGTCAACTTCCAAGTTACGCCGCGCACCCGATTGGGCGATGATAAAATCCAAAGCTTTTTTGCCCACTTCCAGCGGCATCAACCCGCGATCATCGGTGCCATAATTCCCCTGCCCCGCAAAACAATATGCGCAACGCAAATTGCACTCATGCGCCATGTGCAGGCAGAGTGCTTTGACTACAGGTTTACGTTTTTGCATATGGGTATGTACCTGTGTATCGGCAGCCGGGGAGAAAAGTTGCCCGGCCTGTTCCAGTTGCGTTAGGTTGTGGGTGGCGGCGGCTTCATCGGGTGTTGCTTCATATGATTCCCCGGCGATCCGTTTTTCCAGCACGCAAAAGGCCGCTTCACTCAACGAATGAAGCGCCCCGCTTTCCACGTCCAACGCAAGGCGAAGCCCGCCTATGCGAAATGCGTGAACCATTTTAAATTATTGGTTTTGTTCGCAGATTTGGTTAGCGACCGTGCAGGAAGTCTTGCATGCCGATTGGCAAGAGGTTTGACATTCGCCGCAGCCGATATGTTTGTCGTCGTTCTTTTCTTGCAAGTTGCCGGCGAAAATAGTAGTTACGTGTTCCATTTGAATCATCCTTTTTATTTAGAATTTTCAAAAGCGCAGTGATTCTACCGCATCAACGGCAAATTGACAATGGATTTAACACGAAGCACACGATATAATCGTCTGCGGTGTGATTCAACCTGTTAGTGACACTAATAGGTTGAATTTCGATTCCATTAAATTTTCCAAGTGTCGCATACACGGGAGGGCTGCATAATATGTATAGATTTGTTATTGCCTTCATTTGCTTGATGTTGCTGTCTGCTTGCGCGGTCGGTTCACGGGTGAATGATGAACCGGAGGATTATATGTCTGTTACCATTTCCCCCAGCCAAGCACGTGTATGGATGGAGACCTATGATAATATCGTTGTGCTGGATGTACGCACAGCGGATGAATTTGCTACGGGGCATATCCGTGGTGCAATATTATTACCTGTAAATGAGATAACAACGCAAGCACCCAATACACTGCCCGACAAGGACGCGATGATTCTCGTATATTGCCGCAGCGGCATGCGCAGCTTGAATGCCGCATGGATATTGATTGATATGGGATACACACGTGTATACGAGTTTGGCGGCATTTTAAATTGGCCGTATGGTACGGTGTAATGGAGTATTTATCCGGCAAGCCGTATTATTTGACCGACGAGGACATCTTATGGGTAGGCACCACCCTAGCCGACATGATGCCCATTGAATGTTATGACGCTGAAGAAATAAAACGTACAAGCAATGAAGGCTACGCCGCCATGATGCGATGCGATAAGCTGGATGCCGATGCAATTGAACGCTACCGAGCCTGCATTAATGCGGGCGTTTTGTATGCCATCGCGCCCGTACACCAACATGATAAAATCGAAACCATCCTTCACAACCAATTGGGATTTACGGGCATTATCATTAATAATGAAGCCACCCTGCGTGAGGAATTGATTCAGTTTTTGGGTTTGCAAGCGGCATTGGGCTTGCACAACAAATAAAATTGTGATACATTCCATTGGTTTTGTGAGTAACCGCTCGGATTTGGTCGTTATAAAGGGGCAACCCTACCAACTTTCGGCGCGTACTTCCATTTAAATTTCAAGGAGGTGTAAGAATGCACGCAATCATCGAAACAGGCGGTAAGCAGTACAAAGTAGCCGCAGGCGATACCATCTTCGTCGAAAAACTCGATGCCGAAGCCGGCACAAGTTACACGTTTAACAAGGTGATCGCTCTACTACACGGCGAGGAAGCTACTTTCGGCAAGCCGTTGGTAGACGGCGCAACCGTTTCCGCCACTATCGAAGGCGACGGCAAAGCCAAAAAAGTCATCATCTACAAGTACAAGGCGAAAAAAGGCTTCCACAAGAAAAAAGGCCATCGCCAACCCTTTACCCGCGTAAAAATCGACACCATCAACGCGTAGTGATTCAAGCAAGCATCACACGCAATGCAGGGCATATTGTTTCTTTTGTGGTTCGCAACCATGGGGAAAGCTACGTATGCGCTGCTGTATCCATGCTGGTCATCAACACCATTAACAGCATAGAGGCGTTAACAAAAGCAGATTTTACCTGTGATACCGATGAAGCGAACGGACGCATCGCGTTCACGCTCATTACTCCGCGCGGTACAACCGACGGGCACGATGCAGGTATTCTACTAAACGCCATGCTGCTGGGGTTGGAAAGCGTAGTCGCCGAACACCCCACCGTGTTGACGATTTCAACCGAAGAAAGAGAGTGATCGCTATGATTAAATTAAATTTACAATTCTTCGCGCACAAAAAGGGCGTAGGCTCGACCAAAAACGGCCGTGACTCCCGCGCCAAGAGCTTGGGCGCAAAACGCGCCGACGGCCAATTCGTGCTGGCGGGCAATATCCTGTACACACAACGCGGCACCAAAATTCACCCCGGCAACAACGTAGGCCGCGGCTCCAACGACAACCTGTTCGCACTGTCAGATGGCGTTGTACGCTTTGAACGCAAAGGCCGCGACAGAAAGCAAGTGTCGGTGTACCCACGCGTAGCCGAAGCGTAAGCGGCGGCGGAAAGATTAAGATCAAAGGATTAAAACCTTGGGTGCTACCCAAACCTGCGAGGGTGCTGGCTAAAGCTTTATTTGGCGCACAACCCCCTCGACCCCAGTTATTGGGCGTCGCCCCTTCTCAATCATGATGAAAATAAATTTAAAACCAAAACCCGCCGAATCGGCGGGTTTTATTTTTAGACTTGTACTGCCAATCGCGGCGTCCGGGGCCGTCCCCGGGGTTTCATCTTTTCGCCGCCGGGGCAGCGTCCCCAAGGACTTTTCTTTTTTACCGCCGAACCGTCCCCGGGGTCTTATCTTTTAGTCGCCTTTTGCCTTTTTTTTACAACAATGGCATAATAAAACCAACACGACAAACGAGGGATTATATGTTAATTGTACAAAAATATGGTGGATCGTCAGTGGCGGACGCTACGTGCATCAACCGCGTGGCGGGTCGTATCGTCGAAATGTATCGCGCAGGGCATAGGATGGTTGTGGTGTTATCTGCGCAAGGTGATACTACCGACGATTTGCTGGCTAAGGCTCGGGAAATAAATCCGCAGCCCAGCAAGCGCGAGTTGGATATGTTGCTGACTACCGGTGAGCAGCAGGCTGTGGCCTTGATGGCGATGGCTTTACATCAATTGGGGGCTCCGGCGGTTTCGTTGAATGCGGTGCAGGTGGGCATTGAGGCTACGGCACAATATGGGGATGCGCGAATACAACGGATTCGACCTGAGCGGATAGCGCGGGTGCTGGAGCAGAACAGCATTGTGATTGTTGCGGGCTTTCAGGGAGTTAACCGTTATGGCGACTTTACCACTTTGGGGCGGGGTGCGTCTGATACTACGGCGGTTGCGTTAGCAGCGGTGTTGGGTGCGGATTTGTGCGAAGTGTATACCGACGTTGACGGCGTTTATACCGCCGACCCACGCATCGTGCCCACTGCGCGTAAATTGAACGAAATTAGTTATGACGAAATGTTGGAACTGGCTTCGATGGGCGCGCAGGTTTTTCATAATCGTGCGGTGGAAATGGCCAAGCGGCACCGCGTTAAACTGGTGTTGCGCTCCAGCAAGGATTTTACCAAAGAAGGCACGGAAGTGAAGGAGGGTTCGACCATGGAAAAATTATTATTTAGCGGTTTAGCAATAGACCGCGACGTGGCGCGCATCAGTGTGATGGGGTTGCTGGATCGCCCGGGCATCGCATTTCATATTTTTTCGTTGCTGGCGACGCAGCAGATTTCTGTGGATATTATTTTGCAAACGGCGGGTGCTGCGGATGGCGATGCCCCCGGTCAAGCCATGGATATCAGCTTCACCGTAAGCCGCGCAGATTTGGATGCAACATTGAACACTTTGGCGGCTAATCAGCAAGCCATTGGCTTCCAATCCATCACACATGACATAACGCTGGCCAAACTCTCGATTATCGGCGCAGGCATGGCTACCAACGCAGGCGTGGCTTCAGCCATGTTTGAGGCGTTGTACGAATGCGCCGTCAATATCAACCTCATTTCGACATCGGAAATTAAAATCACCGTGCTGGTGGATGCAGAAAAAGTGGACACCGCCGCACGCGCCATCCACGACAAATTCGCAAAGTTAATGGAAGAATAAAATGGGCATCATCCGCCCGCACGGCACGATGCTTCGCGGAAAAACGGACGACTACGAAATCGTTTTGCGTCCGCTTTGTGACGCGCATTTGCCGTACCTTTACAAATGGAACGCCGACTCCGAGGTGCTGTATTGGAGCGAAAGCGGGGTTGACGACACGCAACTGTCCTATGACGAAGAAACGGTGCGCGATATTTATGGTGCTGTTTCCCGTAATGCGTTTTGCTTTTTGATAGAAGCGAACGGTGTTGCCGTCGGCGAATGTTGGTTACAAAAAATGAACCGCGCGGATATCATGAAGCAGTACCCCACTGCCCTTGATGTACGCCGCTTTGATTTTGTCATTGGCGAGAAGTCCTATTGGAACAAAGGGATTGGCTCTTGTTTTGTGGTCATGTTGATTGATTTTGCATTTAATCGCACGGCAGTGGATGTGCTGCATTGCGTGAATGACGACTACAACCTACGCTCGACGCGCATGTGGGAGAAGCACGGATTCACAAAAGTCGCCGAAGAACCGCTAACCCCGCAACCACAAAAAGGAAAATTTGAATACCATTGGCGACTGACACGGGAGGAATATCATGCTCAAGTTGCAAGGTAAAAACATATATTTGGCCGCACTGGAACGCACCGATTGCCGCAAACTGTACGAAGACAACGAATATGACTTCGACAACCCCACCGAGCCAACAATGTTTGGTGCGTCCGTTGAAAACGCCGACGCTTGGTACGAAGAAATCCAGCAACTCCTACGCGACAATGTGAATGTCCGTGTGGGTATTTTTTTGCATGACGGCACGGTTGTGGGTGATGTGGCATTGCAAGGTCTGGACGACAAGAATCGCACTTGCTCCATCGGCATGGGCATGTCCAAACTCGCTTATCGCGGCAAGGGATACGGCACGGAGGCCATCCGTCTCATTATTAAATACGCTTTCGATAATTTAGGCATCGAGCGCATCACTGCCGATACATTGGAAATGAACCTTGGCGCGCAACGGGTATTGGAGAAAAACGGATTCACCTTGGAAGGCCGTGCGCGAAAGGCCGTGTATTTTCGCGGTACGCGCTACGATGAGTTGCACTATGGATTGTTGATAGATGAATGGAGGCAATCATGAAACCTTTCACCTGCGCCGTGGTAGGCGCGTCCGGCATGGTCGGCAAAATGATGGTTCAAATGCTTGAAGAACGGGGGTTGCCGGTTTCTGCGTTGTACCTTTTTGCATCTGCGCGGTCGGCGGGTACGACGTTTCGTTTTCGCGGCGCGGATATTGCTATCGAAGAATTGACCGAAACGTCCTTCGACCGGGGCATTGACGTGGCTTTGTTTGCGGTTAGCAATGGAGTCAGCCGCCAATACGCCCCCATCGCCGCTGCCAAGGGTTGCATCGTGGTGGATAATTCCAGCGCGTGGCGCATGGACGACGATGTACCGCTGGTCGTGCCCGAAGTCAACGGCAGCGACCTTGCCGGTTACAAGGGCATCATCGCCAACCCCAACTGCTGCGCTTGCCCCGCCGTGGTGGCACTCAAGCCGTTGCACGATGCTTATGGCTTGCGGCGCGTGGTGATTTCCACATATCAGGCCGTCAGCGGCGCGGGCGTTCCCGGCCCCGATGACCTCACCGCCACGCTAAAAGGGGAAGCACCTAAGCACTTCCCCCACCCCATCGCACACAATTTGATCCCCCACATCGGTGACTTCGACGAAAACGGTTACACCGGCGAGGAAACCAAGCTCATGGCCGAAGTACGCAAAATGCTGCACCTGCCCGACCTTGCCATCACCGCCACCACCGTGCGCGTACCCGTGTACAACGGCCACAGCCTGTCCATTAACGCCACTTTCGACAAACCATTTCAATTGGTCGCAATTTGCAACCAACTGAAAAATGCACCCGGCATCACTCTGGTAAATAATCTTGCAGAAAAAATCTACCCCATGCCCATCACCGCATCCGGCACCGACACCGTACACATTGGCCGCGTCCGCCGCGATGACAGCGAGGAAAACGGTTTAAATATGTGGGTCGTCTCCGATAATATCCGCAAAGGCGCGGCGTTGAATGCCGTGCAGATTGTGGAGCAAATTTTTAGTTAACGTCAAATCCCAGCTCAGCAAGCACCGCGAAAAGCCGCGGCTGCTCCATTTCCCGCGTTTCAACCCCATGTAGATAGCGGTCTATGGTGTCTGCGTCCTTTAATATTTCTACGTATGGATGGGTGGATAATACTTCTTTACTACAGTGTTGCGGGATGATTTCTTCCAACAATGCGATTTCTTCGTCGGTTATTGCTAGCGTTCCGTTTTTGGCGTGTTTGCTCTCGTTGTATTCGTTGATGAGTGGCGCAATGTAATCTATTGCCCTGGTGGCGTGGTTTTCTGCTTTACCGGATTCCATCGTGGCAATATCGTGGATTGCGCCGGCGATTGCACAGATTTCAACATCCAAGCCGCGCTTCAACGCCAACAAGCGTATTATTTGCGCAGTTGATATCATGTGAGAAATACTCCAACAAATCGAAAAATCCCTGTCATCGGCATTCCAATTTTTTGCCCGTTCCAAGAAAAACTGGATGATTCGATGCGAACGCTTCGTGTCTAGCTTTCCGTTTATTTTCATTATTGCCCCCAATAAAGTTAATTTAAGTTAGATTCGCTAGGATTTCATGATATCGCTTCGTCGCCAATTCGCTGGGTTGCCCTTTCTTGCAAAAGGATAACTTCGCGAGCTTGGGAACATTGCGCTCAATTACAACCATGCCGTCCGCCAATTTATCTTGCAACGCGCGTAATGCTTCCACAAAACGCGCGTCTTTTTTTACCATGTCATAGAACGACAGCACATATACATATTGAAACAAGTTATACCCCCACAACGGGTATTCCACTTGCATAAACCTTGACCCCATCCCGTATTGGCACGGGCCGATGGGCTTTTTTATCGTCCAATGGGTCAGCAAAAATTCCACGGCGCGGTCAAGTTTGGGTTCGTTGTTCAAATACGCGGTATGGCGGAAAGCATCCAGGATATTTAACGTAGGCAACGGATTGGAATACTCCGTTTCGGGGCCGCGCCCGTAGGAGAATTTAATGCAACGCCAGCCACCATCATCCCAAGGGGTATCCAGCAAGTGGCGCAATGTGGTTTGTATGCGTTCATCGGTGGCATAACCGAGGCGGCACATCAGACTTACGGCGTATGCGGTATGGCACGGCAAAATCCCCCCACTCGGATAAATCTTGAACCGCCCGTCCGCACGCCACACACTAAAAAACAAATCCGCCACCGCCACCAAGATAGGGTCGGTCGAGTCCATCCCCAATTCCAACAGCATCAGCGCACTGTCCATACACGAAAAGGGCGAACCCTTGACCAACCGCTTATCCGCAGTCGTCCAAAAATCCGCCCCCAAATCGTGCCTGTGCGATAAAATAATATCAACGTCGCTTTGATATTTCGGGTCGATGGCCATTTTTATCGCCTCATTTTTGAATAAATTCTTCCCTCGTCAAACGAAAATGCAGCTCATCAGGCAATTGCGCATGCAGATAAAATCCGTTCTTTTCAAAAATGCGCATTGACCTTTTATTCATTTCACTCGTAATGCCGTACAGCACGTCAGTGCTTTCTACATTAAATGCGAAGTCCGCCAGCATCCGCACCACTTCAAACCCAACGCCCCTGCCCCAAAAGGATTTTTCACCGATCAAGATGTCAATGCGGCGCACGTCCGTTTTATCCGCGTACTTTTCAAGCACATAATCCAAATTCATTTTACATAAAAGACATTCGCCAATGGGTTGGCCGTCAACGAGTATCAGAAAGGTGTACCCGCACGATGAAGTTTCGTTGTAGATTTCGCGGACGGTTTCTTCATCGTAGCCTTCGGTGTCGGGGCCATCTTCCCAATACATTACTTCGACGTCTGCGTTCCATTTATAAAGCAAACCCAAATGCGCGTCTGCCAGCGGAATCAATTGGATGTTAAAGTCGTTCGTTGCTCCTTCAAGCGTTATGCCATGTGGTTGGATAACGCTCATATACCGCTGTCCATTTTTAATGCTTCGGCTTTATCCACGACTTCCCACGGCAGGTCAATGTCCGTGCGGCCAAAATGCCCGTATGCCGCCGTTTGCTTGTAAATCGGGCGGCGCAGGTCAAAGTGCCTGATGATTGCCGATGGCCGCAAGTCGAAGTGTTTATTCACCAATTCGGTAATTTTCTCATCGGTGATTTTGCCCGTACCTTTGGTATTAACATTGATGGATACAGGCTTGGCCACGCCAATGGCGTATGCAACTTGCACCTCGCAATGACGCGCCAATCCCGCGGCTACAATGTTCTTGGCAATATAACGCGCCGCATAACACGCCGAACGGTCTACCTTCGTTGGGTCTTTGCCTGAGAATGCCCCACCGCCATGCGCCGCATACCCGCCGTAGGTGTCCACAATAATCTTGCGTCCGGTCAATCCGGCATCACCCACCGGCCCGCCAATAACAAAACGCCCCGTGGGGTTAATAAGGTATTTCGTATCTGCGGTAAGAAGACGGGCCGGTAACGTCGGCGTTATGACATGTACCATCATATCGCGTTGGATTTGCTCCGCTGTTGCTTCGGGGTTATGTTGAGTTGAAAGTACCACCGCTGTAATTGCCACAGGTTGATTATTGTCGTCGTATAACACGGTTACTTGCGTCTTGCCATCGGGGCGTAAGTACTTGAGCGTGCCGTCCTTACGCACTTCCGTCAAGCGTCGCGCCAGTTTGTGCGACAGTGCGATAGGTAACGGCATCAGCTCCGGTGTTTCGTCGCATGCATAGCCAAACATCATGCCTTGATCGCCCGCGCCGGTATCGCCTTCTTCACCGCCACGTGTTTCCAATGCATCGTCCACTCCTTGCGCTATATCGGGTGATTGACCCGATAGCGATACCAATACCGCGCACGTATCAGCATCAAATCCCATGTCTGCGCCCACATAACCAATGCCGCGTATTGTTTCGCGCACGATGTCTTGGACTTCAACGTAGCATGATGTGGTGATTTCGCCCATGACCAGCACCAAGCCAGTGGTAGCCGCAACTTCACAAGCCACGCGCGCATCGGGGTCTTTGGATAGGATGGCATCCAATACAGCATCACTGATTTGGTCGCACATTTTGTCGGGGTGCCCTTCGGTTACTGATTCTGATGTAAATAATTTCATGTTCTTTCCTCCAAATAAAAACAGCCCTCTACAGGGCTTTATTTTGTACAATCGTCACATCTTCCGGAGCGCGTAGCCGCCGGGGGAGTTAGCACCATATGATTAATTTTCACTGGTTGCCGGGTTTCACAGGGCCCTGATCCCTCCACCTCTCTGGATGCATATGAAGTTGTCCACAGCATATTAACAAAAATTATCCACATGTCAACAAGCAAAAAAATCATTGCCAACCCAAGCAATCTATGATACGATGCGCCTTGGCAATGTATGCGATGAAGAGTGGGTGCGCACCCACTCTTTCATTTTAGGAGGCACTAGCAATCGATGGCGGACAAATTAACCCTATTAACCGACTTGCTGACTCCCATAGCCCAAGCCAATGAAGTCTCACTATATGATATAGAACTCGTGCGCGAAGGCGGGGAAAAAATTCTACGCATTTACATTGACAAAGAAAATCACAACGATCCCGCATCTGATGATCCCATATTGCACGGCGGAGTAGATTTAAACGATTGCGAACGATTTTCACGCGCAGCGGAAGCCGTATTGGATGCCCACGACCCCATCCCCGACGCTTATGCATTAGAAGTAAGCTCTCCCGGTATTGAGCGCAAACTTACCCGCGACGCACACTTTTCCCGATACATCGGCCACAAAGTCCAATTGCGATTATATGCCCCGTTGGAAGGCCGCAAAAATTTCAAGGGCATCCTAGCTGCATTCGAAAATAAAATTCTTTCATTAAAAATAGAAACTGATCCACTTATAAAAATCTCCCGCGAGTCCATAGCGTCTTGCAAATTGGTAGTTTTTGACGAATAATACACAAGCACATAAACAAGGAGGCACCGCACCCCATGGACAACGGCAGGGAATTAATTGCGGCCATTGCGCAAGTCGCACAGGAAAAAGGAATTGACAAAGAAATCATATTCGAAGCCATAGAAGCTTCGCTGGTGTCTGCTTGCAAACGCCAATACGGACAACAGGCCACCTTACGCGTTACCATAGACCGCGAAGATGGCCGCTACATTGTGTACTTGCAAAAAACTGCCGTAGCCGAAGTCGAGGACGAAGAAACACAAATGACCCTCGAAGAAGCACGCAAACTAAACAAAAAGTATGAAATAGATGACATTGTTGAATATATCGTAACGCCCAAAGACTTCGGACGCATTGCTGCGCAAACTGCCAAGCAAGTCGTCTTACAAAAAATCCGCGAAGCCGAACGTGATCGCCTTTACAACGAATTCATCACCAAAGAACATGATGTAGTCACTGCAATTGTACAACGCCGTGACCGCCGCAATGTAATTGTTAGCTTGGGCGGCTTAGATGCAATGCTCCCCGCAGGTGAACAAATGCCACGCGAACGTTACGAATTTGGTGACCGCATCAAAGTATATGTAATGGAAGTTACGCAAAGCAGCAAAGGTCCGTTGGTACAAGTAAGCCGCAATCATCCCGACTTATTACGCCGTTTGTTTGAGCAAGAAGTACCGGAAATTTTCGACGGCGTGGTAGAAGTTAAATCCGTAGCGCGGGAATCGGGCAGCCGTTCCAAAGTAGCGGTGCATACCGTTCATCCGCATGTGGATCCCATTGGGTCCTGTGTAGGTCAAGGCGGCCAACGTATCAATATTATCAGCGGCGAACTCCGTGGCGAAAAACTTGACATCATCATGTACAATCCCGACCCGGCAAAATTTATTGCTGCCGCATTAAGCCCCAGTAAAGTCGTGACCGTAGCTGTCAATCCATATGGCTTGCCTGAAGCACGCGTAATTGTGCCTGACCATCAACTGTCTTTGGCCATCGGCAAGGAAGGGCAAAATGCCCGCTTGGCTGCACGCCTGACCGGTTGGAAAATCGACATACGAAACGAATCGCAATCACGCGGCACGGATTTCCTCGTATTTGAAGAACCCGAATTCCTGCCCGAAGATGTTAATACAGAAACCGTCACGCAACCTGAAGGCGAATACTACGACGACGAGTATTACGACGACGAAGAATACTACGACGATGACGAATATTATGATGACGATGAATATTATGACGATGACGAATACTACGACGATGAATACTACGAAGAAACCGAAGCAGCCGCAAAAACACCCGAAGAAAAACCGGCACAATGAAAAAAATCCCGCAGCGCAAATGCGTGGGTTGCCACCAAATGTTTGACAAATCCGTTCTTTTGCGGGTTTTCAAAGATAAAAGCGGCCAAGGACGCAGTGCTTATATATGTAATAGCGCATCATGCATTGAGCAAGCCCGCAAAACAAAGGGCATCGAACGCTCACTAAAACAAGCAATATCAATTGATTTGTACGAAAATCTATTTAAAAATATGCTTGGGGGTTAACGAGCGACCGTGAGTAACCAATTAAACAGCAACACCGATAGCGCAAATTCAACGCGCATCGTAGAAAATGCAACACCTCAAACTGAAGGGCCAACCACCATATCAACCGAAAGACGTCCACGTCCGGTAGATGCGGAGGGTAATCCCATTCCGCGCCGCCCACGCCCGGTAGATGCCGATGGCAATCCTATTCCCCCGCGTCCACGTCCGGTAGATGCACAGGGCAATCCACTTCCGCGCCGCCCGCGCCCGGTAGATGCCGATGGCAATCCTATTCCGCCGCGCCCACGCGTTGATGCAGACGGCAATCCACTTCCGCGCCGCCCGCGCCCAATGGATGCAGAGGGTAAACCCATTCCACCGCGTCCGCGTGTTGATGCCGATGGCAATCCCCTACCCCGTAGACCACGTCCGGTAGATGCCGATGGCAATCCAATACCTCCGCGCCCGCGTGTTGATGCGGATGGCAACCTTTTGCCGCGTCGTCCGCGCCCAGTAGATGCCGATGGCAATCCCATTCCGCCACGCCCACGCGTTGATGTTGAAGGCAATCCATTACCGCGTCGTCCGCGACCGGTCATTACGGATGGCAATCCCCCAGCCCCAAGCCAACAAACCGCTCCCCCCAAAAATGAAGCGGCAGCCCAACCTGCCGAGAATATACCGCGTTCCAGTAATCCCGACCGCCCTGCGCCACGCCCAATCACGCCACGTCCTGTTGGCGATAGACCCGCTCCACGACCAATAAGCGGAGCAAGTCGTCCAATGAGCGACAGGCCTCCACGCCCAATGGGCGATAGACCCCCGCGCCCGATAGGTGATCGCCCCCCACGTCCCATGGGTGATAGACCGCCCCGACCTGCGGGAGCCGGTGGATTCCGTCCAGGCGGCGGCGCACCCCGCCTTGGTGGTGCCCCCGGTGGGTTTAGACAAAGCGGGCCGGGTGCTCCGCGCCCCGGAGGCGCACCCGGTGGATTCCGTTCCGGCTCGGGTGGCTCTCCTTCACGTGGCGGCCTTCCCAAGCCTTTAACCAAAACAGAACCCAGCAAAGACGACCGCAAGGCACAATGGAGTCGCGATTCCCAAGCGCGTACAGCAAGCAAAGACCGCAAGGATAACGACCGCAAGGAAAACCGCCAAGGCCAAGGTTTCGACCGCAGGGGCAACCGCGCTACCGGCCCTAAAAAAGTTAAAAAAGTTATGCCTGCATTCGTAGCACCTGTCATTACACAAATCACAGTCGCTACAGAAATCACGGTACGCGATTTGGCGGAAAAATTATTCCGTTCAAATGCGGACATCATTAAAATCCTTATGAAAAAAGGCTTGATGGTGACCGCCAATCAATTGATTGACTTTGATACAGCATCACATGTAGCCGAGCAATTTGATGTACTTGTAGAAGAATACGTAGAAGTAGATGTTTTCGAACAAGCATTTTCTGCCAAACAAGATGACCAAAGCGAATTGGTATCGCGTCCGCCGGTTGTAGTAGTCATGGGTCATGTCGATCATGGTAAAACATCACTGCTGGACGTTATCCGCAACGCCAATGTGCAATCCGGCGAAGCCGGCGGCATCACACAACACATTGGTGCATATTCAACAGTGGTAAACAACAAAGCAATCACGTTCTTAGACACTCCGGGGCATGAGGCCTTTACGGCCATGCGTATGCGCGGTGCCCAAGTGACGGACATTGCGATTCTTGTAGTGGCGGCGGATGACGGTGTCATGCCGCAAACCATCGAAGCGATTAACCATGCCAACGCTGCAGAAGTGGATATTATCGTAGCTATCACAATGATGGATAAACCCTCCGCCAACCCCGATCGCGTCAGACAACAACTTACCGACCATGGCTTGCAACCCGAAGGTTGGGGCGGGCAAACCATAACCGTAGGCGTTTCGGCATTAAAAAAAGAAGGTATTGATACTTTATTGGAAATGATTTTACTCGTTTCTGAAATGAAGGAATTGAAAGCTAACCCCAAGAAATCTGCACGCGGTAGTATAATTGAAGCGAAGCTGGACAAAGGCCGCGGTCCTGTTGCGACCGTTTTGGTACAAGAAGGCACGCTTAGGGTCGGTGATCCGGTAGTAGCCGGCGCCAGCCATGGTAAAATCCGCGCAATGATAGATGGGCATGGCCGCGCATTAAAAGAAGCCGGACCTTCTACGCCTGTAGAAATTATTGGCTTGCATGATGTACCTGTCACAGGTGATATTCTCTATACTGCCGCCAATGAACGCCAAGCGCGCCAACTTTCCGAATCCGTTGTAGCCAAAGGGCGCGAAACGCTATTAAAGAGCACGCAGGGTAAAGTCTCGTTGGATGATTTGTTCAACCAAATCCAAGCCGGGCAAGTTAAAGACTTGAATGTTGTCGTCAAGGGCGACGTGCAAGGCTCAGTTGAAGCGCTACGTGGCTCATTGGAGAAATTGTCCAACGCGGAAGTGCGCGTGCGCACCATTCATACCGGTGTTGGTGCAGTTACAGAATCCGATGTTATGTTGGCATCGGCATCAAACGCAATTATTCTTGGCTTCAATGTACGTCCGGATGCTTCCGCGAAAGCAACCGCCGAAACAGAAAATGTTGATATTCGCTTGTACAGCGTCATTTACTCCGCCATTGACGATATTGAAGCGGCGATGAAGGGCATGCTTGATCCAGAATTCCGCGAGGTTGTATTGGGTCATGCTGAAATTCGTCAGATTTTCAAGGCATCAGGCATCGGTACGATTGCGGGTTGTATGGTAATCGACGGTAAAATTACCCGTACAGCAAAAGTACGCCTCGTGCGAGATGGCCGTGTTATTTACGACGGCACGTTGGAATCGTTGAAGCGATTCAAAGACGATGCACGCGAAGTCGCTAGCGGTTACGAATGCGGTATGCACTTTAAAAATTATAACGACATCAAAGAAAACGACCGCATAGAAGCTTATATTATGGAAGAAATACCGCGATGAAAAAGGGAAACACACGCCATATCCGCATCAATGATGCCATTGCACACGCTATCGCCAACGTGATACGTTCAGAGCTGGCTGACCCTCGTGTGGGTACGGTTGTAAGCGTCACGCGCGCAGAGGTCACCACAGATTTAAAACTGTGCGACGTGTATGTGAGCATGAGCATGACTAGTGGATCTGATGCAACGCAGCAAAACAAAGCGGTCGAATCGTTGATGGCAGCGCTGGCAAAAGCACGCGGTTTTATCCGCAAGCGTGTTGCCGAAATTGTGAACTTGCGCCATACGCCGGAAATTACGTTTATCTACGACGATTCGATTGCGCATGGCATGCGTATGCGGGCTTTGATTGAAGAGACGAATAAATAATTGTAAAGTAATTATTGAGCGAGTGATGATGTGGATAGCTATATTGTGATTCGTGATATTTTGTGCAGCGCGCAAAAAGTGGTTTTGGCGGGGCATGTAAACCCTGATGCAGATGCGATTGGTGCATCTTTTGGACTGGCGATGGCGTTGCATAAATTGGGAAAAGAAGTATTTGTTATGTTGGATGCGCTCCCGGAGAAGTATCATATGATTCCGGGTGCGCATTTTTTGTGGAAAAACGACGGAGAATTGCCTGAAGCGGATGTTTTCGTAGCATTAGATTGTGGAGATTTGAGCCGCATTGGTGCAGGGCGTGCGCTGTTTGACCGCGTTGATGTGACCGTGTGCATTGATCACCATGGTACCAATATTGGATTTGCCCGTCATAACTTGATTGACGCGGAGACCTCTTCGGCTTGCGAAATGATTTATGACTTAATTGAACCGATAGTTGAAATAGATCATGACATCGCGGCGGCTTTGTATGCGGGTATCGTTAGCGATACGGGTGGCTTCCGTTTTAATCAAACAACGCCTGGTACGATGAATAAAGTGGCTCGCTTGGTAGCCACGGGCATCGCATACACAGAAATTTACAATGAATTACTACATTATCATGCTTTCAAGTCATTAAAGGCATTGGGCATCACATTTAATAACACGCGAACCCTCATGGACGGACGAGTGATTTATTCCGCCGTAAAGAAGTGTGAGCTTGATGCAATTAACGCAAGTTATACTGACTTGGACGGTGTCATCAAACACTTAATTAACACACGCGGCGTACAGGTTGCCATTTTTGCACACGAAAATAATAATCCGGGCGAAGTGAAGGTAAGCTTCCGTGCGCACCAATTTGATGTGGGGAATTTTGCTACGCGCTGGGGCGGCGGCGGACATAAATTAGCCGCCGGCTGCTTGGTTACCAAACCCATCGATGCCTTCATGGAAGAAATGTTGGACACATTAATTAAGGAATTGCAAAACGCGTGAACAACACGGGATTTTTGAATGTATACAAGGAAAAAGGGTATACGTCACATGATGTGGTAGCAATCTTGCGCAAGCTGGCGGGCACCAAAAAAGTCGGACACACCGGCACTTTGGATCCCAACGCGCAGGGTGTACTGCCTATTTGTTTGGGACGCGCCACCAAATTGGCAGACCACATAATGGCCGAAAATAAAACCTATGTTGCCGAAGTTATATTGGGCATGACGACGGATAGTTATGATATAACAGGCGAGGTGTTATCAAAATCAACGACCTTGGTAAACGCATCGAAATTTGCGCATGCGGCGGCGCAATTTGTGGGAGATATCATGCAAGTGCCGCCTATGCATTCTGCGATAAAGATAAATGGGAAAAAATTATACGAATTGGCACGCAAGGGTGAAGTTGTAGAACGCAAACCACGTGCGGTTACGATTCATCATATTTATGTTTTATCGCCAGAGCAAGCGGCTGCATACCATTGCTGGCAAAGCGAAGCGCATCCTTCACTTCAACGTTTTTTCATCAAAGTGGATTGCTCGAAGGGTACATACATACGGAGTTTGTGCGCGGATATTGGCACGGTGTTGGGTTGCGGTGCAACGATGGGCGCATTAACGCGAACACGCAGCGGTATATTTTCGTTGGAAAGTGCGAAAACATTGGATGAGATTAGAAGTGCAGCCAGCACCAACGATTTGCATAATATAATTATGCCAGTGGCAGCGGCTTTCCCCTATCCCCGCGCCAAGGTGTCGCCCGACGGATTGCGCATGGCAACGAATGGGAATGCGTTGCCGAACGGGATGATTACAATCATAGAAAATGAATTACACGTAGTTCATGAAAATCGTAAAAAGATTTGGTTACATACGCCATGTGGCGATTTAATCGGCTTGTTTGGACGCGCACCCGAAGAAAATACAAGATGGTGTGCCGAGGTCATGTTTTGATTATTTTGCAAGGCACCGCACTGCCCGAGCCCTGCGTTGTAACGATCGGTAAGTTTGAAGGCATACACCGCGGCCACCGTGCGGGCATCGAGCGTGTTGTGCAATTTGCGAAGACCCAGCGAATAAAATCCGCCGTTGTGGCATTTTCGCCGCATCCGCACGCTGTGTTATGCGGCACGTCTTATTCTCCGTTGTTTACACGAATTGAACGTTTATTTCTATTGGAACAATTGGGCGTTGATTATTTATTGGAATATCCCTTTGATGCGGCATTGATGCAAATGACGGCGGCGCAATTTTGCATGGTTTTGTTTAACAATTTACAAGCCGAAGCGGTCATTTTGGGCGAAGGGTTCCGCTTCGGGCACAAGCGCATGGGTACGTTATCGTTTCTGCGCGAAACGGCAAAAAAATGCGGCCGCTCAGTAGAGGCTGTGCCGCCGGTGCAAAATTTTGATATGGCTGCGCCCATCAGCACATCTACTATACGCGCATTGCTAGCGCAAAGCGGTATACCCGACTTAACGCAAGCAGCCCGGTTATTGGGTTTTCCATTTTTCGCAATGGGCGTTGTAACGCAAGGTCGCCAATTGGGGCGCACGATGGGTTTCCCAACATTAAATTTGTATCCGCCGGCAGATAAATTTTTGCCGCGATATGGCGTATATGCTACGCAGACAATGATTAATGGAACCTTGTATAACAGCATCTCCAACATCGGCCAACGGCCTACTGTAAACGAAGGCGCTGTTGCCCCCACGATTGAAACGCATTTGCTTGGCGTTGCTCACGACAACAACGGTAATAAAAAACCGCCCTCCGCGGGCGGCATTCAAGTGGATTCATTATACGGTACAAAAATCCGTGTGGATTTTATCAAATTCATACGTGCTGAAATAAAATTTGATGGCTTGCAAGCGTTGCAAAATCAGATTGCACTTGATGTCACGCATGTTAAGGATTTTTACACCACGACATCCGCACCCGTATCAACCCCGTAGGCGCGGATATATTCCTCTTCCATCGGGATCCATCTTTTTTCAAATACCGCAGCGGCTTCCAAACCGTTGCGTTTTTTTATTCGTTCCATTTGCACTTGCTGATCGATATCAGCAAATACACGTATATCGGCATACATACCCAAAATCGGATGGTGGCTGTATGCGCCTTCAACAATCCGCAAGGTTGACGCCGCCACTTGCCGATCACCGTTGTAATCCATGCGTGTGCAATCGAAAATGCGATAATGAAAGGCTTCGCGATTGCGCAATTGGGGCATAACTTCCGCCGTAAAACGTTCGTGATGGATGTTTCCGCCGGGTGCAGCAAAACGCTCAGGATTACGTAATTCACCGGGTAGAAAAAAGTCGTCCATGTGCACCACTCCTGAACCGGTTGCAATGGCTAAGTGCCGCGCCATGGTTGTCTTGCCCGATGCGGCGCGCCCGTCGATAGCAACGACTCCCATCATCCCCATCAGTGGTAAAATCGGCAATAATCTGGCAAACCGAGCGCAAACTATGCGATACGCGGGTTGCTCCGCCGCACGATACGCGGCACTATGGTGCACCGCCGCTACAGGAATATCTTCCGGCTCCAACCCCGCTTGTTGCAAAAAGTCAAAAAATAAAGCCGCACCATCTTCCCGTGGGTACATGGACGCGGCAAATATATTAAATAACCATTCGGGCGGCAGGCCAGCTTGTTTCCATGCCGCCAAATTAACACGGCACACATCGTCTGAAATGCGCTCAAATAAAGGCACATCCGATGCATTTGTTCGTGCGTATTCTTCAAAAAAATATGCACGCGCTTTGTTTACATTTGACAGCAAATGCTCCGCACCAAATGCTGCTTGATAGCACAATTTGACGATATCTTGCATCTGCATGGATGGATGCAGCACAAGTTGCTGTGCCAAGTAAGGTTGTATGTTGGCCACAGATATTTTATCCTGCGGCGTTTCTGCGTGCGGGGCGGCGGCGCGATTTTTGGTAAATGGGTTGACGGTTGTCGTTTAACACCAGTTTGGGCGGTTGGTTGGATTCAACCATTTCGCGCGTGATGATGCAACGCTCGACGGTATCGTTGGACGGTACATCGTACATGATGTCCGTCAATACGCCTTCCAGTATGGCGCGCAAACCGCGTGCGCCGGTTTCACGTTCCAGCGCTTTTTGTGCGATGGCACGCAAGGCATCTTCTTCAAATTCCAATCGCACGTTGTCCAGTTCCAACAAGTATTCGTATTGCTTGGTTAGTGCGTTGCGCGGCTCGCTGAGGATGGAAACCAGCATTTCTTCATCCAAATTATTGAGGGTTACGATTACGGGCATGCGGCCGATGATTTCGGGAATCAAGCCATATTTGTGCAAATCACGCGGTTGTACGTGTTGCATCATATCCTCGGACATTTTTTCGGCCTTCGTTTTTACTTCCGAGCCAAAACCTATGACTTTTTTGTTCATACGTTGTTCAATGATACGATCCAACCCGGCGAACGCGCCACCGCAGATAAATAATATGTTGGTGGTATCGATTTGGATGAAATCTTGGTGCGGGTGCTTGCGGCCGCCTTGCGGCGGTACAGATGCAATGGTGCCCTCCAGGATTTTGAGCAATGCCTGTTGCACCCCTTCCCCGCTCACATCACGCGTGATGGAAGGATTGTCTGACCGGCGAGAAATCTTGTCCAATTCATCAATGTAAATGATGCCTTGTTGGGCACGCTCGATATCATAATCTGCCGCTTGAATCAAGCGCAGAAGGATGTTTTCCACGTCCTCACCCACGTACCCGGCTTCGGTTAGGCTGGTTGCGTCGGCAATGGCGATGGGCACTTGCAAGAAACGTGCCAGTGTTTGCGCCAAGAAGGTCTTACCCACCCCGGTAGGGCCGACGATGAGCACATTGCTCTTCCCTACTTCTACATCTGCGCCGCCCATTTGCTCGGTGGCAATGCGCTTGTAGTGGTTGTATACAGCCACGCTCAATGCAATTTTAGCCTTATCCTGGCCAATGACGTATTCATCCAAATATGCCTTGATTTCTTTGGGTTTGGGCAGCGAGAATTCACTAAGCTGCGGGCTTTCTCCCAATTTTTCGTCTACGGTGGCTACACACAGCTCCACGCATTCATCACAAATCCAAACATCGTTGGGCCCGGCGATAACCAACACCGCTTCTTCGGGGTGCTTACCGCAGAACGAGCACCGCCCCTGGTCGCGATCATCCAATTTACTTGCCATTTGATTTGCCTCCGGGGGTGATGATTTTGTCAATCAAGCCGTATGCAAGCGCTTCTTCGGCACTCAAGTAATTGTCGCGGTCGCTGTCGGCGGTAACTTTTTCTACTGTTTGTCCGGTGTTTTCTGCCAGCAGACGATTCAATTTATCTTTGATTTTGATGATGTGATCGGCGTGGATTTTAAAATCCGACGCTTGCGAACGGCCGATGCCGCCCGATGGTTGGTGAATCATCACCTCGGAGTTGGGCAATGCCGAACGCTTGCCCTTGGCTCCCCCTGCCAATAAGAACGCACCCATGCTGGCAGCCATGCCTACACAAATAGTGGCCACATCGCATTTAATGTAGTTCATCGTATCGTAAATAGCCAATCCCGCGGAAATTGAACCGCCGGGGCTGTTGATGTAGAAGCTGATGTCCTTGTCCGGGTCTTCGGACTCAAGGAATAATAATTGCGCAATGATTAAACTGGCAGTCACATCATTTACATCCTCGCCCAAGAAAATGACGCGGTCTTTTAATAAACGGGAGTAGATATCATACGAACGCTCCCCGCGGTTGGTTTGTTCAACTACGATCGGTACCAGTGCCATAATTTTATCCTCCGATTTATCTTATTCTGCGGGTACGACATCTACAACGTCGCCCGGGATTACTTCATCAACGCTCGGCACGGGTTCATCTGTTGCGATGGCGTTTTCCATGACAAAGTCCATCGCTTTGTCGCACAGGAACGAGCGATGCAGGTCGGTCTTGCGGCGCGGGTGCATTTCTGCGATTTGCTTTACGGCTTCGTCTTCTTTCCTGCCGGATATTTCAATGAACTTGGCGGCGAATTCTTCGTCGCTTAGTGTGATACTTTCTTTTTCTGCAATAGCGGCCAGTGCTAGCGACGAGTCAATTTCCATTTTGGCTTGTGTTTGCCATCCACTACGAAGATTGTCTTCGGTCATGCCGGCAAAACGCAGATAATTTTCAAAGTCCATGCCTTGCATTTCGACTTGGCGGCGATAGCTGTCCAGCATTTCGTCCAAGCGGGCGGTGTACATGACTTCGGGGATGTTGGCGACAACGAGGTAGCCCAATAACTTCATAAGATGGGTGCGCTTGTTGTTATCCAAGTTATCCTCTTTATTTTTGCGCATTTTGGCGACAATGTCAGCGCGATAATCTGCCAAGGTGTCAAATTCGGAAATATCTTGTGCAAAATCATCGTCTAATTCGGGCAGTTGTTTTTCTTTTACATCTACAATTTCTACTTCGAATATGGCGGGTTTGCCGGCGAGCTCGGCGTGGTTGTATTCTTCGGGGAAGGTTACGCTTACCTTTACGTCGTCGCCTACGTTTGCGCCTACGAGTTGGTCTTCAAAACCGGGGATGAAACGGTTGGATCCCAGCGTCAAGTCCACGAATTCGCCTTTGCCGCCCTCGAACGGCTCGTCATTTACGTAACCCGTGAAGTTTATATTCACAATATCGTCTATTTGTGCTGCGCGTTCTACACTTACTTGGCGTGCATTTTTCTCCTGCTCGTTGCGCAGGGTGGCTTGGATTTCATCTTCAGTGGGTTCAACTTCCGCTTTGGGATAAGTCAACCCCATGTAACCATCCACCGTTACCGTGGGACGCGTGAAAACTTCGGCGAAGAATTCCATGCCTGTGGATTCGCTAATTGTGCCCAATTCAATGTCTGGGCGGTATACGGCGTCGATGCCGCTTTTATCCAATGCGTAGGTATACGCGTCTTCCAATACATTGTTGATCGCATCTTCGTAGAACACGTCCTTGCCGTAATGCTGCTCGATAATCATGCGCGGGGCTTTGCCTTTGCGAAAGCCCGGTATGTTAAAATAACCTTTGTTTTTGTTATAAACCATGCGTAAGCTTTGCTTAAAAACCTCGGTATCCACATTCACGGATAACTTTACTTTGTTTTCTTCCAATTGTTCTTGTGTTACCTGTGTTGCTTCCATGTTAAATTCGCTCATTTGGTACGCCTCCGACTTTCATTATATACAAACCTGAGGGAGTATATCATAGCAAAATTGCGTTGGCTATAGCATTTTATGTATACTTCTCTTATTAATCGAAAAGGAATGAATGCAAATGAATTTATATCCCGTAATTTTTCATCCGATTATTAAAACCATGATATGGGGGCAGGAAAGCTGGAATATTTCGTGTCGGCCGCTTGAAATGGGCGTGGTGAAGAACGGCTTATATGCGGGAATGGAATTTGATGCCTATTTAGGATTGAACCGTGTTTTAACAATGGGCACACGCTTGGCGAATGTTACGCCTTTTCCGTTGCTGGTGAAAATCATCCACGCGCGGGATACCTTGAGCGTGCAGGTACACCCCGATGATGCCTACGCCGCCGCCCAAAGCAGCCACGACCCGGGCAAAAATGAAATGTGGTACGTCTTGCAACCACCCACCGATGGGCATCTCATCATCGGCTTGAACGAAGACACCACGCGTGAAGCCCTGCGCCACGCGCTTGCAACCAACACCGTGGAAAATCATCTGCATCGCCTGGCCGTCAAGGCAGGCGATATCGTTAACATCCCCGCTGGGCTGGTACACGCGCTTACCCCCGGTGCCATCATTGCAGAAATCCAGCAAAACTCCGACACAACATATCGCATGTACGATTACAACCGCTTAGGCGCAGACGGCAAACCACGCGAGTTGCACATCGAGCATGCGCAGTCTGTCACGGACTGTGACCGACTGATTCCCGTGGAAACGACGGACGCGGTAGATACGGATTTCTTCCGTGTTAAAAAAATTACGCTGGATGCACCGCGCACTATAGAGTCGAACGGCGAAGCGTTTTGCATTCTCATGTGCGTCGATGGCGCGGTTTCTATTCGTTACGGCGATGGTGAAGTGCGGTTGGAAGCGCGGGAATCTACTTTTGTACCGGCGGGGTTGCGTTGTTTTGAAATTGTACCCGATGGATTTGCGCGGGTACTACATTGTATCGTTCCTAACAAACGCACCGCAAATAACAAGTTGCAAAATAACATGCTACGAGATAAATAAGATGTGCGCTATAAGGGGTAAAAATAACGCTGCTGGGGCAATTCCGCAAAAAAACGATAAAAATTTGATAAAATGTGTGGCACGCGCGAAAATTTTCATATAATGCGAGGGTGTTAATGAAAAATATTCTGGTAGTAATATCCGGTATGCCTGCGACAGGTAAAACAAGGTTTTCCGAGTGGTTGTCTTGCGAAAAAAGCATTCCGTTGCTTTCTCTGGACGAAGTATGGGAAAATTCCGGCACTTCTGATATTCCGTTTGCCCAATACTGGACGCTCTGCGAGGATATGATGAACGCATCGGGTGCGCTGATAATTGAATTTGGCTTTGATAATAAAATTAAGCCCGCGATAAAGGATTTAATAAAAAGGCATAACTATAAAACCATCAACGTCCATTTTGATACGTCGTTTGAAATTGCGCATCGCCGCTTCAATGACAGAAGGCTGTATGACATGGGCGGTTCAAAGCCACAAATCACTTTGGAGCAATATATGAAAATAGCTGAACGCGATAAGAAATTTCGTTTTGGCGAGTGCGTTATTTGGGTTGATACCACAGATTTTGCAACCGTTTCATATGGAGATATAACTGACCAAATACATCAATGCGCTATGCGACTGGAGTCATCCGCATGATTTTAAAGCCCATAAAAATCGATTTATCCACATATCCAACGGACTTACACCCGTCGCTGTGCGGCGGCAATTTGTTTGACAGCAGTTGCTCGCCGCAAGCGCGGGTTATTTTTATTGACAAAGACGGCGGATATTTTTTAAAATCTGCCGCCAAGGGTACGTTGGCGCGTGAGGCCACCATGCTTCGGTATTTCCATGGCAAGGGGCTGGCCGCAAAGGTTCTGTCCTACACATCCGACACGCAAGATTGGCTGCTGACCGAGAAAGTCCACGGCGATGATTGCGTCGCCGCCAAGTATTTGGAACATCCCAAACGCCTGTGTGACACACTGGCCGAACAATTGGTACTGTTACATGACATGGATTACATCAATTGCCCAGCGCAAAACCACACGCAATGGATATTGGAAAAATCTGCGCACAACAAGCGCATGGGTACATACAATCAAGCGGACTTCCCCGACAGCTTCGGTTACGCAACCGCCGAAGATGCATGGGCAGTGGTGGAGGCGCATGGCCACATCCTGCGCAACGACACCCTGCTGCACGGCGATTATTGCTTGCCCAATGTCATCCTCAACGACTGGCAATTTTCCGGGTTCATCGACTTGGACAACGCCGGCGTGGGCGATAAACATGTGGACGTGTTTTGGGCAACATGGTCGTTATTTTTCAATCTGCATACGCACGACTACCGCCAACGCTTCATAGACGCATATGGCCGCGACAAAATTGACGAAGATATCCTGCGCATCGTGGCGGCGGTGGAGGTGTTTGGCTGATGGACGCGTACAAGCAATTCGCCGATATATATGATTTATTTATGGCCAAAGACGTGCCGTATGACGCGTGGACGACGTACATTGATGGTGCGATACGCAAAAAATTCCCCGCGAAAGGCCGCGCGGATTTGACTATGCTGGATATGGCTTGCGGCACGGGCAACATGACGCTTCGCTTGGCCGCGCTCGGATACGACATTATTGGCGTGGATATTTCCGAAGACATGCTCATGCAGGCGCAGGAGAAATCCTTCGACGCGGGCAAGCGGATATTGTGGCTGGCGCAAGACATGCGCGCGCTGGATTTGTACGGCACGGTAGATGCTGCGATTTGCACTTGCGATGGATTAAATTATTTACTAACCGATGCGGACTTGCGCGAAGTTTTCCGCCGCTTGCGCTTGTTTATGAACCCCGGCGGCATTTTCATCTTTGACATGAACACAGAATACAAATTCAAAGAAGTGATGGGCAATGGTGCATTCGGCGACACCACCCAAGGCGCGCAATACCAATGGGAAAACCATTACGACCCCGTATCACGCATTAACACCTATCGCCTCACATTCCAAATCGCTGCCCCACAAAAAAACGGCCAACCCGAATTATTCACCGAGTTGCACCGTCAACGGGCCTACGACCCGAAAGATATATGCGATTTTTTACTGGCCGGAGGCTTTACGGCGGTTACAGTACGCGACGGATACACGGACGCACCGCTATCCCCCACGTCCTTACGGGTTACATTCATTTGCCATGTACAATCATAACCTTTAATCCAGTTGGTCACATGCACGCGGCACGTGGGTTACCACATTAAGATCTAAACCTTGGGGCGCCGCCCCAAACCCCGCAAACTTTTTAAAAGTTTGATCAAAATTTCATTTTTAACCGCGTAATTTGCTTTGCAATTGCGCGGTTTTATTTTTTGGGTCGCAATTCTGCGATGCTCGCCACAAATTCTTTATTGTTGCGCGTTTTTGCCAAGATATCGATGACTTGCTCGGTAAATTCCGCGCTGGTGACACGCCCGGACATTTCCCGCAGGGTGTACATCGCGTCCATTTCTTCGATGGAGAGTAGCAAGTCCTCGCGCCGCGTTCCCGACTTTAACACGTCTATCGCCGGGAAAATGCGCCGCTCGGCCATGCGCCTGTCCAGCACCAACTCCAAATTCCCCGTGCCTTTAAATTCTTCAAAAATCACGTCATCCATTTTACTTCCCGTTTCTACCAACGCGGTGGCAAGGATAGTAAGCGACCCGCCATTCTCCACGTTACGCGCCGCACCAAAAAATTTTTTTGGCATGTACAGCGCCGCTGGATCCAACCCACCGGACAACGTGCGCCCACCCGCCGGTATCAACAAATTATACGCCCGCGATAGCCGCGTAATGGAGTCCAGCAGGATAATCAAATCCTTGCCCTGCTCCACCATGCGCTTGGCACGTTCCAATACCATTTCGGCCAAGCGTTTATGATTTTCGGGCTGCTCGTCAAAAGTGGAATACACAACGGAGCAATTTTTACCTACAACCGAGCGTTGGATATCGGTGACTTCCTCGGGGCGTTCATCAATGAGCAACACAATCAAATGTGCCTGAGGATGATTGCGCGTGATGGCGTTGGCAATTTGCTTAAGCAGCATCGTCTTGCCCGCTTTGGGCGGTGAAACAATCATGCCCCGCTGCCCAAACCCAATGGGCGACAACAAATCGATCAAGCGCGGTGCCAGCGTATGCCGTGCGGTAGGCGCACCAAAAGGCTGCTCCAGCGTAATACGATTTTCCGGAAAAATAGGCGTAAGCGATTCAAATAATTTGCGCCGCGTCGTCAAGTCGGGGGATTCTCCATTCAATGATTTAACTTGACTAATTGCATTAAATTTTTCGCCGGGGTTGCTACGAATGGGGCCGTTGATTAAATCTCCCGTTCGCAGTTGAAACCGCCGTATTTGCGATGGCGAAACATATATATCCCCCGTACTCGGCAAGAAATTGTTTGTACGCAGGAAACCATAACCATCCGGCATGATTTCCAAAATTCCTTCCACACATTGCTCAGTTGGGGTTGGTGGAGCTGGCGGGGCTGGTGGGGTTGGCGCAATTTCAATTGCGTTTATTGCTACCGGTGTGGACTTTGGCACAGGTGGTAAAACCTCAGCTGTTTTGGCTGCGGGCATTTTCGCTACACGCGGTTTTACTTGCTTCACCGTGCGCGGCCGCACTACAGGCGCCGAATCCGCAACCTCCGAAACAACAGAAGAAGCCGATGAAATTAATTCCATCAGCTCCGCTTTTTTGTATTTCGTTATGCTTTTAATTCCCAACAATTTTGCGCGGTCACGCAATTGAAGCAGTGACAATTCAGACAGATTCATTTGATTTCCTCTTTGCATCAAAAATGTACTGCCTCATTGTATGATACAACGGACGAACTTATGCCATACGATTATGGCAAGCGCGGAATGATTAGACGCTGATTGGCTTGCAACTGTGCCGGATTGGTGATTCCGTTCGCTTCCATGATGATCGGATACAAGCTAGCATTGTCATAAAATAGTCTTGCAATTTGAGAAAGAGTTTGCCCGGGCGCTACGGTATGGTATTGGTGCGGCGGCGGTGGCGGCGGTTCCGTAGGGTCGGGTGTAGGAGGGGGCGGCTCGGGCACATCCGCCGGCGGGTCAAAAATGTCTTCAACGTTATAACCGTTAGCAATTAAAAAATTTTTTAATGTTTCCAAATCTTCGTTGGCGTGATCCAAAGCCTCGCGCGCTACTTCTAAATCCATTTGCAACGCAGTGACACCGGGATGATCAGACGCAGTGGTTCCATTATCGCCCGGATCGCCATATGGTGGGGCTTCAGAGCCGGGGGTAACACCGCCTGCATTCAATTGCGCGCGCAGTTCATTATTTTCATTGATTAAACTCCTGTGTTGAAACACCATTACAATCATCACAATCAAAACGGCAAGTACACCTGCCAACGCAATCCATCTGATAGGGCTGGATGATTGATAATTATCATAATCTGCTTTGGATGTACGTGCACGCGGCTTGATGCCCGCTGGATGAACAACGCGGTCATCAGAGCCGTTGCGATCCATTACGCCCGGGTCACGTGCCGTACCCAATGCGTCACGATTACCGCCGTACCTATTTTTGAAGGAATCTACATCCTCGCCAATATTGGACGCATCGTGTTCATCGTCTAGGTGGCGTGACGGCACAGGCTCACGCGTTACGGCAACGCGCGCGCGCATAGCAGGCTTGGGCTCGGGGTTGCGTACACCGGGGCGTTCGATTTTGCGTGATGGCGTAACGGCGGGTGCAACTACAGGACGCGGGCGTTCGCCGCGTTTATTGCGATTGTCGTTTAATTTAGATAAGAAATCGTCGCTACTAGGTGCCACAGGCTCAGCTGTCCGTGCCGGAGCACGTTGTATGGGTGTGATGATTTCATCGTCTTCATCAAAAAGACGGCCTACAGCATTGCGGCCTCTTTTTTCGTCATATGCATCTATATATTCATCATCGGTAAGGGTGTCTGTCGGCAACACATTATCGTTGTCAAATTCATTTCCATCGGTTGGATTCAAGCCTATCGCCCCCAGATTTATGTATTTATTTGAATCTAAAATCGATTGTAGTATTTTTGCATAGGGGTGTCAAGAATTACGCCGAAAATCGCCATATTTTGTTTGAATCCTGTCGATTTTTTCCAAAATCGGCCGTGCCATTAATAAAATAAATACCGCCGTAGCGACACCATGCACAATGTCAAACGGCAAACCGTACATAAATGAAAACAAAAACATGTCTCGCGTTGGCTGAGGTTGAAACATAAGTACTCCTGCCGAGTTCATAATACCGCCATATACAACCACCGTTACTAACGCGCCAAATATCGCCAACACCACCCTTGAAATTGATTTGTTTCGATGATGAAACAACGCCCCTGCCAACAATCCAATTAATCCCATAGCAAGCATCTGCCAAGGTGTCCAAGGTCCCTGGCCAAAAAAGATATTACTCACCAAAATCGTCATCGCACCCACCATAAAACCAATTTCCCCGCCCAAGGCCACCCCACTGATAATCACCACCGCCACCACCGGTTTAAATTGCGGCAGCATAAAAAAAGCAGCCCGACCCGCCACAGCTATGGCAACTAAAACAGCAATCATTACCAACTCACGCGCAGGCGGCTTGCGACTTTCATACAAGAAAGCAAACGGTATGAAAATTTGCATCAAAATCAACAACGAAATCACAAAAAACCGCCGGTCATCCAAAAAATAAATCCCCGCAAAAATCGTAAGCACGATGGTGGCGAGCATCACAAGGGATATCCACACGCGGTTAAACTTCATGCAATGCCTCAATAATATCATCTGCGGTAATCGCCGCAGGCAAAATACCGCGTGCCATGCGGTTAGCAGCCGTGGTGTAAAATCGATTGCCCGCAAAAAATGCCCGCGTATTACTTTGTGCTACGACATCACCATCGAATAATAATGCACAATTATCCGCACATTCGGCACAAAATTCGATATCGTGGCTTACGATTACAATGGTCATGCCTTCAGATGCCAGTCTACGCAGGATTTTGATGAATGATTGCTTGTAATGCGCATCCACGCCTTTTGTCGGTTCATCCAACAGCAAGATTTTTGGCTGCGTTAAGAGGATTTTTGCAAGCGCGGCTCGTTGTTGTTCGCCGCCGGATAAGTCATAAGGGTGGCTTTCCAATACCGCTTCTAATTCGCACAAGCCGATGGTTCGCGCAAGCTCGTTAGCATCCGATGTAATTTCGCGCAGGTCGTCGGCAACGGTATTACGCAAGAACAGCGCTTGCGGGTTTTGCGTTAGCAAGCGAACTGCATGTGTGGCGCTTACTTTTCCGCGCTGCGGCTTGATCAAACCAGTTGCAACCGACAGCAGCGTAGACTTCCCTGCCCCATTGCCACCCAAAATGGCCGTAATTTCACTATGGCGGGCAGTGAACGATACGCCCTTCAATACATCTGGAGCGTTTTTTTCATACTTGAACCATATATCTTTTAAAGTTAAAGCGAAGGAGTATTTAGAAGATTGTATTTGCGCCGATGAATTAATTGCTTGTGATTGCTGCGGCGATATGCGCTGCACAGCCAGCCAATTTATACCCTCCCGCAGCGTAAGCGGGCATTCACAACCGCAGGAATCTACGGCCGCCCATATATGCGCTGGTGTAGGCATCGCACAGAAAAACGTGCTTTCAACTTCGCGTAATCCCATGACCGCTTCGCGCGGGCTACCGGATGCAATTATGCGCCCCGCATCCAGCACCAAAACCTGCGCCGCCAACGGCAAAACCTCTTCCAAACGATGCTCAGTCAAGACAATGGTCATGCCAGTTTCGCGGTTCATCTTGCTCAACGCCGTTATGAAATCCCCTGCTGCGATGGGATCAAGTTGTGCAGTCGGTTCATCTAAAATTAACACTGAAGGTTGCATAACGCATACACTTGCCAACGCCAGTAATTGTTTTTGTCCACCCGACAACGTGGCAACATCACGACGAAATAATGATTGTATTCCAAAAAAATTCGCCATTTCTGCCACGCGCAGGCGGATATCAGTTGATGGCACGCCCAAGCTTTCCAATCCAAACGCCAATTCGTGCCATACTTTGTCCGTCACAATTTGATCGTCGGGTGATTGCGCCACGAAGCCGATTTTCGAAGCGACATCACGCAGTGGCATGTCGTCCAACGGCGCGCGCTCGAATAATATGTTTCCTGTAAGCGTACCGTGTGGTGCGACGGCGGGTTTTAATAAGCGCAGCAACGTAGTTTTCCCACTGCCCGACGCGCCGCACAATACAACAAAATCACCCTGTCGAATCGTCAAATTAATATTTGACAACGCACGGTGATTTCTTTTTGGATAAGTGAAGGTTACATCGCGGAGTTGATACGTTTCCATACCAAAACCTCTTTTGCTCGTAAAATAATCGGCACCGCGCCCAACGCAAAATAAGACACAAAAACAATCACCGACGCACCCGACAGCGCATGGAATTGCACGCTGGGGAAAAATCGGTAGCGATTTACACCCAAAGCAACCCCAACCCCCACCACCAATGCCATCGTTATCATCCACCCCAATGCAAAAACATCCCGACGATGGAATTTATACAAATGAAACGCCGTGCGCCTGCGCAATCCATAACCGCGTGCGGTCATGCTGTTGGCCGTTTCAATGGAGTTTTCCAGCGCCCAAGTCATGAGTATGGATATCACCTTCAACGCATTGGGCTTGCGCCCCAAGCCTTTTTGCGCAACAACAATTACCCTGCCCTGCCGAATCATACGCGGCACAAACCGCAACGACATTGACAGCAGCAGCGACAACGCAGGCCAAAATCGCCCAAACAAAAACACAATTTTATCCGCTGTCATGACCGCGTTAACCGCAACAAACCATGTGATGACTGTAGCCAACATACCCGCCACGGCCAATCCGTACAGCACAGCTTCCAACGTCACGGGGTTGCCGTTGGGCAAATAAGTCAAAATCGTAACACCGCGGTGGTTAAAAAGCGGATTCATCGCTGCCGCAACCAACATCATCGGCAACAACAACACCAAGCCGCGCATCAAAACCCGTACACCCCGTAATAAAAACGCATACACGCCCGCACAAACAAACGAAATCACCAGCATAACCGGATGCAAAATAAACATTGCAAACCCAATAACCACCACGAAATATACCAACCCAACAAACGGATGATAATCCGAAAAAGCATCGCGTTTTACCACGTAGTGGCACCCAAGTCACGCCCCAAATCCAGCGTATAAGCCCAAATGACCACATCACCATCGCGCAATTCAACGCTACTTGCGCTAATGCCGGGGAATTCACCATTCACATGAAACTTCCAACCCGACAACGCCCCCGCGTCAAAAGCAAAGATATTTCCAATGGCTTCAACATACGCTTCATTAATAATAGGTGTAAACCGCGCAGACATATGGATGCGTTCATCCCGCATCGTGCGTTGCAGCACATCAAAAACGGTTTCGCCCACTGCCACGGCTACGTAACCGGAAAATATTACGCCATCAGCGGGTATGAGTTCATGCTGACTACTGTCCAGTGCGTGCATGTTGGCGACCAACATGTCCACACGCACATGCAACGCCACTGTATACGGCCTGTAAGCATCCGAATTGTCAGCCGCTCCGCATGACGCAAAAAAAATTACGCACAACACCAGCAATGGAAATATTTTTTTCATCGCGCGCTCGATACGTTCATGTTGGCCATAAATTGGTAATACACCGCCAACGCATACGCGGCTTGCACCGTAGTTAATGCGTTGACGCGCCCGGAAAATCCTTCGCGGATAAAGCCACCCAAAGCAGGGTCATACCACTGCATCAAATGGTTCACGTAGTATGCGGCATATTCTGCATATGCCGCACCCAAGCCCACCAATGCAACAATCATTTGCGCGGTGCTTTCCGCATTGTTAAATGTTTGCGCGTGTAGCCATGGCATCGCACGCCCGACCGCATGCACCGCGCGGCTATTTCCTTGCAAATAAAACGGTGCCAATGCCCGCACTGCCATCGCCGTCGTATCAATGTCAAACGCCGAAGAAGGTTGTGCAGGGTTCAGGCTCCAGCTACCATCCGCACGCTGCACATGCATCAAATGCGCGAAAAACAACGACGATGATTGCCCCACCGTGTTCAGCGCACGCAAAGCATAAATATCTGCCATAATCGTGCGGTTCATCACAGCCCGCGATGACACCGGCACAAATCGCCAAAACGGCTGCGCGAAATTACGCCCTGCAAAATCCGTCGCATCCAACCCCAATGCATCTAATGCCAGCACCACTCGCTGATAATCCGTCCACCGCCGCAATGCACGCGAGGTATCTCCGGACAATTCATCCAGCCAACTTTGCAACCATGCATCGCCCATATCAATGCGGCCTGCGTGCACCAAGGCAATCACCGACCACTCACCAATAATGCCACCGACTTGCGGGCCATCAGGTGAAGCGGCTTGCATCCAATCAAGCGCATTATGCATGGCGACTTGCCAAGGTTCTCGCACAGACGAAGTTGTACTATTGGCGTACACCGGCATCATCAATGACAGGCCAAGACCTAAGATTAAAATGGCTAGCGTAATTTTCCGCATTTCATCACATCCTGTTTTAGTATGTAAGGGTGTGTATCACACCCATGTATTACAAAAAATAATGCCACATATTGAATGTAATTATCATTGCCACGCCAAAACGATTAAGGATACCATCGTCATTATAAAAGAACGAATCAACGCCTACAATTTCAACAAGTGTGTCTGGCTCCATAAAATCGATTGGGAAATTGGCAAGACTTGCCATTTCAACAAATTCGCTCAAGGTAACTGCGCCATGAATATCCGTAACCGGCAAATCCAGCCACGCGATTGGTTGTGCATACCAAGCAGTATCAGTGGTCATCACGGCAGGTTCGCCCGCAATGCGCCACAAAATTGTAGCTGCCATTGCATAGGTAAGCATTCCATAGGGGTCAAAATGTGTTGAAGACACACCGACCATAACACCCGTGTAATTTACAAAGCGCACCGCATGCATTGCCTCCCGGTCATCATCCACATCAATGAATGGGTTAGCCCATGCAGAATCGTTAATGATATACATAAATCTTATTAGCATATCGGTAACGTCAAAAAATTCTTCTTCATTGGACGCTGTTTCAATCGCGGCGTCATACTTCGCATTCACCCAACGCGCAGCGATTTCGTTTAGTAATATTTCAGCGGCTTCATCGTTACTCTCATTTACATAGGCTACGATGGCGCGGATGACTTCTGTTTCATCGGCGTGGCGGAAGGGGGGATCCATCCAAAACCCTTCGTCTTCACCCAACCCCAAGTCCGCACCCCATCCGGCAATGGAAAATTGCCAACGCAGCACATCGCCATCGGCAACCGGCAAATCTATTGCGCCTGCTTGAGCCATGGTATGATTGTGTGTAAACATCCAACCTGCTTCTTCGGTACGGTCAAAGCTACCCAGTGATCCGCCATCAGGGAGGATGCCATAAACGCGTTCTAACATACCCCAATCATCTAATTCATATTCCAATCCCAACAATTCAAAAAGGGCAACCGTAGCATCCCATGCCGTTGCCCCTGACTCCACCATTATTGCCGTAGGCTCCACGAAAAAGCCGTAGCTCAACGTCAAGCCTTCCAATGTAATGTATACGGTGTACGTATCCTCTTCTTCCTCCGCGTATGCTTGCATAGGCAAAAACATAATCGCAAGTAACGTAATGGCCACCAACCACTTTACAAATCCAAATCTTTTCATCGATTGTTGCTCCTCTCGAATTACAGCGCGATTTTCACATGAAAAAAGCGCCGCTTATACGAGCGTGCGCAAACAAAAGACGCATCCAACGCCTTGTTCACGTCATTTCGCCCGGGGAAATGCGTTATAACACCGCGGTATATCTGACTTATCGGAATGAACCGCTTCACAGTGACCCGCTCGCAGGGATTTGCACCCTATTCTACCTTGTTGCTTGCGCAATTGCGGTGTTACGGCGTTTATAGTAGCGCATTGTTTGCGTTCTTGCAAGCGTGTTTGTATAATGCACGGAGTTTATCGTAAAGGGTGTTTACATACATGAGCCGAATCATCGCCATCGCCAACCAAAAAGGCGGCGTGGGCAAGACTACGACCAACGTAAACCTCGCCACCTGCTTGGCTCAAGCGGGCAAGCGCGTGCTGGTGGCGGATATGGACCCACAAGGCAATACCTCCAGCGGTTTTGGTATCCAAAAGTCTAAACTCACGCACACAATATATAATCTTCTGTTGGGCGATGCGAATATCGAGCAAGTAAAGGCAAGAACAGTCATTGACAATCTTTATGTGCTGCCGGCCAACATCCACCTCTCCGGTGCGGAAATTGAATTGGTGAATCAACCCCGACGCGAGTTTTTGCTTCGGAGTGTCTTTAGTCATACACGTTATTTGTATGATTATATTTTTATTGATTGTCCGCCTTCATTAAATATGCTGACATTAAACGCACTGTGCGCAGCCGATGCCGTCCTTGTGCCTATTCAATGCGAATTTTATGCGATGGAAGGCTTGACGCAATTAATGTACACGATTGATTTGGTGCAACGGCGCTTGAGCCCGCGCTTGAGCATCGATGGCGCGATATTTACTATGTATGATGCCCGCACCAATTTGAGCGCACAAGTGGTCGAGCAAGTTAAATTGCATCTTCAGGCAAACATATACACCACAATTATCCCCCGCAATGTACGGTTAAGCGAGGCACCCAGCCATGGGCTGCCCATTACCCTGTACGACCCCAATTCTAAGGGCGCGGAAGCATATATTAACTTGGCAAAGGAAATGATTGACAGACATGGAGGACAATAAAATGCCCAAAAAGGGATTGGGGCGCGGACTGGATGCTCTCTTGGATAACCGCGACGAAGAAACAAAAGCCAATGAAGAGCGCGCAGGCGTAACCATGTTGGCCATTAATTTATTGGAGCCCAACGACAAACAGCCACGCAGGCATTTTGATGAAGATTCGCTGTTAGAATTGGCCGAATCCATGAAGAATTTTGGCGTAATCCAGCCGTTGTTGGTGAAGGAAGCGGGCGGATTTTACACGATTATCGCGGGCGAACGTCGTTATCGTGCTGCGCGGCTGGCACAACTTACGGAAATCCCTGTCGTGGTGAAGGAATACACGCCCGTAGATGAATTACAAGTCGCACTCATCGAAAATATTCAACGGCAAGACCTAACCCCCATTGAGGAAGCGCAATGCTACGCCCGCTTAATGGATGAATTTTTTTACAGCGCGGACAAAATCGCGCAACAAGTGGGGAAAAGCAAACACGCTGTTTTGGGCATGCTTCAATTATTAAAATTGTCTCCGGCGGCGCAGGCATTTGCCGTTACGGGGGAAATCACCGCCAGCCATGCCAAAGTCTTGCTCGCCATCACCGACCCCCGCAAGCAAGCCAACTTGGCGGAACGTGTAGCAGACGAAGGCTTGAGTGTGCGCGCAACAGAAATTGCCGTGGCCGCCGCGCTGCGCGAAGCAACCACCCGAACGGAAGAAACATTGCCCGAAGCCGTCTTGCAAGCCTACCGCACCGCAGAAATCGACCTCAAGCACGCATTGGGCGCAAAGGTAAGTATCCGCCCCGGCAAGAAAAAAGGACGCATCGAAATTGAATATTACTCGCCCAATGAATTGGAGCGATTGTTGCATTTGCTTCGTACAGTGCAATAGAGATTTCAAACCAATGGACAAATATTTAAAAAGAAAGCAACATGAAGGGACGCATATGATGAAGAAAACAATTTTTAGCGGCATGCAAGCCACCGGCAACTTCCACATTGGCAACTGGTTGGGTGCGGCGCGCAATTGGGCGCATCTTTCGGCGGATTACAATTGCTTGTATTGTGTGGTGGATTTACACGCGCTTACCGTTCGGCAAGACCCGAAGGCATTGAGCCAAAGTGCGTATAGCGTGTTGGCATGGTACATCGCGTTGGGTTTGAACCCGGAAGATAATATTTTATATTTCCAATCGCACGTACCCGCGCATGCAGAGTTGGCTTGGATTCTTAATTGCTTCACTTACGTGGGCGAATTGTCGCGCATGACGCAATTCAAGGACAAATCCGCCAAGAACGAGGACAATATTAATGCGGGGTTATATACCTATCCCGTGTTGATGGCCGCTGATATCTTGTTATTCCAAACGCATTTGGTACCTGTGGGCGATGACCAACGCCAGCATTTGGAACTTACGCGCGATGTCGCACAACGCTTTAATGCTATTTACGGCGATGTTTTCGTCGTGCCCGAGCCGTATATCCCCAAAGTGGGCGCACGCATCATGGGCCTGCTCAACCCCGAAGGCAAAATGTCAAAATCCGGCGACAATCCCAACGACTGTATTTTTCTATCCGACGAACCGGACGCGATTTTGAAGAAATTTAAACGCGCCGTAACAGATTCGGACAACGCGGTATTTGCGTCACCGGAAAAACCCGGCATCACCAATTTGCTTTCGATTTATTCATGCGTAACAGGCAAAACGTTGGATGAAAGCGTAGCGGCCTTCGCGGCAAGCGGCTACGGAGATTTCAAAACCCGCGTAGGCGAAGCCGTAGTGGAAGCCTTAGCACCCTACCGCGCTGAATATGACCGATTGATGGCCGACAGGGCGTATTTGGACAGCGTTTTGCAAAGTGGCGCAGCGAAGGCACAGGCACTGGCAGCGCCGACGTTGGTTCGTGTGAAGGAAGCTATTGGCTTGCCGGTTTGACGGGTGATGGAAAGAGAAAAGATTAAAACCCCGGGCGCTGCCCGGACCCGCGAGCTTTAAAAAGCTCGACCAAACTTTTCAAGTAAAAATCGCGCAAAATCGGCGCGATTTTTTGATTTTTTAATGTACGGTCATTGCATCATGAAAAATAATCAGTTGGTGGCAAATTGCCACCTACTGATTATTTTAAACAACACACTTTTTAATTGAACGACGGCGAAGCCCGAAAGGGGTCAAGGGGATTATTCTCCTTGCGGGGTTTGGGGCGGATGCCCCAAGGTCTTATCTTTTGACCTTATCCCCTACTCCCCCGCCAACTCCACAACCTGCCCCGCACCCATCTCCCACATGCGCGTAGCGAATTTGTCAATAAAATAACGGTCGTGGGAAATCATTAGCAGCGTGCAATCATGATCGATGGCTGATATGGCCTCCTCGATCCACTCGCGGGACTCAATGTCCAAGTGGTTCGTGGGTTCATCTAGGATTAGAAAATTAATTTTATCTTGCATGAGCAATGCCAGTTTGAGTCGGCTCCTTTCTCCGCCGGAGAGAGCGCTGACTTTTTTGGTTACGTCGTCCATGCGGAAGTTGAAAGAGGCTAGCATGGCGCGGGCTTTGTCTTCGGGTAGGCCGGTTTCGTTGCGCACGGTTTCCAGCATGGTGAGGGTGGGGTCGGCGAAGGTGACGATTTGCGGTAGGTAGGCGAATTTTATATTGGATGCGACTTTTACGGTACCTGCATCGGGCATTTCTTCGCCGGTAATGAGCTTGATGAAGGTTGATTTGCCGCAGCCGTTGGGGCCAACGAGCGCAATGTTATCGCCGCGCTTGATGATTAGTGACGCGTCTTGTAATAATGTTTTATCTCCAAAAGCTTTGCTGACGCCATCAAATTCGACAACGATTTTGCCTGCGTGGCCGCCTACTTTGAAATCTTCGTTGACTTTGCGCACGGTGTTGGGTCGGTCTACTTTTTCCATATGATCCAAGCGCGAGAGGATGGCGTGGTGCTTGGTGGTGAATCGGTTGTTTTGCACGAACCACTTGGCGCGTTCTTCGATGCGTTTGATTTCTTTTTGTTGCCGTTGATATTGTTCGGCTTGTTGGGCATGCCTTAGGGCACGTTCGCCGGCATAAAACGTGTACGCGCCGCCGTAGAAATGCACCTTGCCGAAGTCCACTTCGATGATGCGCTTGACTACATTGTCCAAAAATGTACGGTCGTGGGAAATGCAAACCACGGTGCCTTTAAAATCATTTAAAAATTGTTCCAGCCAATGCAGTGATGGAAAATCCAAGTGGTTGGTGGGTTCGTCCAGCAGCAGGATATCGCATTCGCGCAGGAGGATACGCGCTAAGTTGACGCGGGTTTTCTCCCCACCGGACAGAGTGGCGAATAGGCCGTTTTTCATCGCATCGGAAATATTCATGCCGTTGCAAATTTTATCGATTTTGTAATCCACGTCGTACCCGCCGAGGCGTTCGTAATCCTCCATGAGCTTGCCGTAACGCGTCATGATTTTGTCGTCGTAGTCGGTGGCGAGCAGTTCTTCGTGGGTTTTCATGTCGCGGTAGATGGCGGTTACTTCGGCAAAGGACGAACGCAAGATGTCTTCCACCGTCGCGCCTTCGTCAAAGTCGGGGATTTGCGCCAATATTTCCACGCGCTTGCCCGATGCTTTGGACAGAGTGCCGCTTTCGTAGTCTTCATCCTCGGCCAGTACTTTAAACAGCGTGGTCTTGCCTGCGCCATTGCGTCCCAACAGGCCAATCTTCTCCCCGCTGAATATTTCTAGGGAAATACCTTGCAATACATGGTTGGCACCATAATATTTGTGCAGTTCGTGTAGTGATATGTCTATCATGTGAATCGCTCCTTTTTAATTGAATAATTTTCATGGGCATAAAAAACCCCGAGCGACTGTTGGCCGCACGGGGTGGGTTGATGTCATCAAACCAACGCTATCTAGGCACGCAAACAATCGAAAAATGGGTAGACTAACCCCTTGTTTGAATCCGCACCTGCGCAAAGTTGGTGGTGTAGAACCGCCAAGGTTATTGATTGTTTCATGCCTCTTCACCTCCTTCAAGTGAGCAATTTGCAGAACGCTTCACCCGCAATTTGCGAACGGGAAATTCCGCTTTAGCGGAATTTTTCTCGCCGGTTTTCTGTAATGCTTCAAACTTATTATAACCTATAATAACAAAGTCGTAAAATCACCGTGGTAACATAAATCCGAATACGCCCCTGTTGATGTTAAAACCAGTATGAAAATGCCGTGGTTAATTTAATAAACCAACTTCGTCTTGCCGATCAAGATATTTTTTGATTTCATCAAGAAATGATTCGGCTGAAATCAATTGGTTTGTTACTTCATCCTTGCTAAGGATATAGAAATCATCATAATCGCTTTCATTTCGGACTTGAAACAGGGTTTCAATTGTATTCGACATCACTTTTGGAAAAATACCTGTCTTGATAAATTCACGGCGAAAATATCCGATAACTTGCCCATGATTGCCAAAATCAACACCCCTAAGTGCCATAACACTGCGCATGGCGTGGAATATACAATAATATGACCGATTGGCAGCGGCAAAATAATCTCCGATATTAATTAGTGCTTTTGCGGCAACAAGACATTGCTCTGCCTTGTCAAACCTATATTTTGACATGTCCTTAGCGTGCTGCATATAGTTCAACCCCTTCAGAAAGAACATTGCGATAAAACGGTGAAATAGGAAGCCTACTCATAAAAAGATTTTCATCGTTCAATATCATGCTTACAATAATATCATGCTCAAGCCCCAAATCGCTTGTCATGTCGTACATTCGATGTTGGTATTCCTTTTTTTCTGCCTCGGAAACATCCGCCAACACCATGATGTCCAAGTCGGAAAATTCCCTGAAATCGCCACGAGCGTATGAACCATAAAGAATTATTTTACGCAATTTGTCGCCCATAAGGGATTGCGTGTTGCGACGCAATACTTCTGTGACGCTGATTAGGGATGGGGAGAAATTATTCATGGAATACCTCCCGTTCATCCGATTTTGCAATTACCGCTTGCGTAACCGTATTAGATTGATATCTGACAATTTCAAATGGAAATCCACCGCGCATCAGCGATTGCCGCAAAAAAACATTAACCGCATCGGTTACAGTCAAGCCAAAGCTAGCAAACAGTTCTTCGGCATTAGTTTTTACTTCGGGTTCGATTCTCAAATTCATTACTGCCGTCCTTGCCATAAAATCACCTCGAATAAATGGTAGCACATCGGTCATACATATGCAATACAGAAATAAAACCGCCCTTTCATGTAAAGATGGATAATCCTCATCATGAAAGAGCGGCTTTATTACTTAGGAGAGTAGTATAAGGGGGTGAACTTTATTTATTCATCAAAATTGATTCCAAACGAGTTATTCGCAGTATCTACAAATATAAGCACGCGTTCGCCCCATATTTGGCGGAGTGTTTCGATGGGTACGATGGTGCGGCCTCTGTCCGTGTACGGGGCAAATGCTGCACGGTACTCCCTGTCGCCAACGGTAAAATACGGTTGACCTAAGACAAGCGTTGCATCGCCAATGATAATGGTGCGCGCCGCACTTATCCAAATAATTTCATAACCGAATAAATCGGCAAATGACCTAAGCGGTACGCCAATAATCGGCACACCGGCTTCTGTGTACACCACCCGATGCCCCACGCCATCCAAAAATGCTACCGATGCTCCATTGACGTAGGCTGTGTTTGATGCTTCGGGTATTATTGGCAGTATGGGTGCAGGGTCGTATTCCGGGGTAGGAGTGGGTGCGGGGGTGGGTGCAGGGGTTGGCTCTGGGGTAGGTTCGGGGGTTGGCGCAGGTGCAGGTTCAGGGGTAAGCTCGGGCTCCGGGGTAGATTGCAGGGTATGCGGTGTTCCCCCTGCGGGAGGTACTCTATCTGTACGTTCCCCGGGAATTACATCCCATGCAAATCCATGGTATGGCCTCGAAGGATAAGGATCACTAAAATTCCCATGGAATGTTCTCCTAGTATAGAGAACCCAGGAATAAGGAATCACTAAGTCGTAGCTTTGATCACTGGGTATTCTCCATCCTGCTGGTAAAAAAAGCGAAACGACAATGTTTTCGTCAGTGTGAGGTATTATTGATAATTTATCAACAAAAAGAAAAACACCTTCTTGAGGAACATCCCAACTATCAATAGTTATTACATAATGCTGGTCGCTGTGGCGTACATGAATTAAGGCATAGTCAGGCGCTTCCGTTCGGGTAGTTACGATTACCATGAATCGCAAATCGACTGTATCTGCCTCCTCAGCCGATACGGTTGTGGCAAATGCGGTTGTCATGCTCGCCATAAGCACAAGTACCAAGGCGATGGAGAAGATTTTCCGCAAGCTGATGTGAAATTTTTTCATTTTCTTGTCCTCCTCAGACATAAAATAGATTGACTGTTACTTACCCCAACGACGGGGAGGGAGCACCAAACCCCGCCGCAGGGCAAGCAAAAAAGGTGTGCAAGGATGGCAATAACTGCCATCACCTACACACCTTGAAGGCTCAAGAAAACAAGCGCAACCGCGCTGTCACTTACATCAACCAAAATAACACGAACAACGCCACTTCTTGAATCGGCCTTGATTCGGTGCTACACTATGGTTGCGCAGTGGCAGGCTTGGCCTGTGTGTGTTAGGTGATGTTCTGGATCCCTACACTCGCCGCTCGGTGTTGCAAGCACCTTGCGGTCACTGCATTTTTTGTTGCTCGCAAATCCTAACACATGTGTTGTTAACATGCAACATCGCGTACAATCCCGTTTAACACCTGCATGCGGATTTTATAATGATATTTTTCACGGCCTGCCCCCCTTTGACGTAATCGCGTTGGAACTTACCCATTGCTTTTGCTTCTTTTTTCTGGGCGATCCTTTACAAGACGAAGTTATTCCGGTTGGTGCGGCTTATTTCTTTTTGTTGGATGCGGTACTGCCGCCAACGAGCAGGCGTTATTGTTCCTTCTGCCAGCGCGACTTGGATGGCGCAATCGGGTTCACTTTCGTGTTGGCAATCGGAGAAGCGGCACTGCGCCACCAATTCCTCAATTTCTGCGAAATTCGCGCCGATGACTTCGTCTAGATTGCCTTCATCCAACAAACCCAATTCGCGCATGCCCGGCGTGTCCATCACCAGCGCACCTGACGGCAGCAAGAAAAGATGGCGCGATGTGGTCGTATGCTGCCCCTTGGCGGCGTCGACTTTGCGCGTTGCCTTGACGGCCATCAGGTCATATTCGGCAAGGGCGTTGAGCAAACTCGACTTCCCCACCCCCGACATGCCCATGAACACCACGGTCTTGCCGGGTTGCAAATATTGCGCCAAAGCGTCCAACCCTTGCCCCGTGTGCGAAGAAATCGCATGGACATTCACCCCGGGTGCGGCGGCTTCCAATTCATTTAAATATGGCGTGCAGTCATCGATCATGTCTGCTTTGGTCAACAAAATCACAGGCATGCCACCGCTGGCCCATGTTTGCGTCAAATAGCGCAAAATCCGCCCCACGTTGTAATCGCGGTTCAATGACGTGAGGATGAACACATAATCAAAATTGGCGGCCACCATTTGCTCGCGGTTGCCCTTCACATGCGCGAAGCTATGCCCCGTGCCGTCATGCCGCGAGAATTTGGTACGGCGCGGCAACACTGCCGTAATCATCGACGGGCCACTTTCGTTATATTTAACCGCCACAAAATCGCCCACGCAGGGCAAGTCGCTGCGCACGACAGCGTCGTAGATGAACGAGCCTTTAAGTTGCGCAGTGACTTCGCCGTGGTTTGTCATGACGGTGTAATCGCCGCGTTGTTGCTCTATCACGCGCCCCGCAATACAGCCATCGGGCAACGCTTCGCTTTCTTTATATCCGTATCGTTCAAGGCTGGTCATCAAATCCCGCCTTCCATTTCAAATATTTTTTGCAAGGTATCAATGTGCTGCTTTTTCAATTCGGGTGTGTCGGCATTCAAGAACCACTCGACCAGCCGATACCCGTAATGCAAAATAATCCGCTCGCGGACATATAAATTGGAAATCATGGAAATATCCGCGTATTCCAAAAATCCCCGTCGATACGCGGCCGTACATGCGTGGTAATACACCACCATGTTTTCAATATCCGCTTCATCCGCAATCAAAGATGCGATATCTTCGCCCAGATATCCCCATCCCGCCGTGTCCCAATCAATGAGCCCAATTTCTCCATCGCGGTACAAGATATTCGTCACCCAAAAATCGCGGTGGCAAAATACCAACGGCAATTTTTTTATTTGACGAAAAACCGATTCCGCGCTTTCATCCGCATCAATAATCATTTGGCACAGGTGTTTTGGGATTTCGCTTGCATCGCTTCGTACAGCATTGTGCACAACATCCCATGATTTGTAATGATAATAGAAGTGCTCCATGGCATCGGCTACCCCCACGTTTTGGATCGCTAACAATTCCGGCGGTTGCGTAGCGTACAGTTTGCCTTGCAAACGCCCCAATTCCTCCGCCGCACGCGCATACATATCCGCCGTCAAGTCCAAACCGGACACACCGTCTATATATTCCAACCAAAGGAAATGCGCGTCGTCCCTGATTTCCGCATGATAACAAATCGGCCATCGCATAGTAGGCAAGAATAAATTGCCCAAACCGGAATGGTACAAGTCATACTCCCGCCGCCATGAGTTGGGGTCGGCGTAGCGCTCCCATTTATTCGTGGTTTTGTGCACGAGTTGGAACGATATCCGGTCGCCTGTCTGCGTTTCTGCCATGCCTGTAAGATGAAGTACATTTCCTACGGTACCACCTTGCAAGTCCTTGGCTTCATATTCGGCACGAGCGATGGGTTGGTTCATTTTTTTCGAGAGCACCTGTATCAGTGTTTCCAAATTAATCGTGTTCAAATTTTGTTCCTCCGAATTTTTATTTTTTGAACAATATAAAACCGCGAACGATTGCCTCGTATAAGGCATCGATTCGCGGCATCAAAATAACGCGCATGTGAATGCATTTACAAAAGGATACGTTCGATTAAATAAATTAATGGGCTACGGCAGCCACCCTGTCTAAAGTCTTTTTCATACGAACAACTCCTTTTCGATTTAAATTATATTTGCAAACTTCAAAACAGCTTCGGCACACTCGGCTGCGGTTTGCTTGTGCGTATCTACAACCAAGTCATATCCATCTTGCGGGTTTAAATCAGTCAATTGTGATTCCGCTTGTCCGATTTTGCGGTCGCCGCGTTCTTTTTCCCTTCGGCGCAATTCATCCAACGGGCATGTTACTTGTACCATGGTAAGAGGGTAGCCACGTAATGTGTCTTGTAAATTTTTATATAAATCATATTTATATGAAGTCAAAAATACGGCATCCACCACTACATTTTTTCCGCTGTCCGAAAATAATTTTATGTTTTGAATCATCATCATTAATGCTTGGCAGTGCGCCTCATTCCAATCTTCTTTCCAAAAACGCTTTGAACAAACATCGCAAAAAAGATCGTGCGACAACCACCAAAACCGTTCATGTATATTTTCCAATATTTCATTGGCCAATGTGGTTTTGCCTGCACTGGATACGCCGTTAAAGAAAATGATTTTACCTTTTGTCATTATATTGTTCATCCCATCCGTGATAACCATTCCGCTTTATATTAACATTTAACCGTTGTTATTTATTGATAAATCTCGTTTTTAATTAATATTTACTGCCACATACACTGCATTCGTTTTGAAAAATAATGTATGCCCCGCAGACACCGCATCGCTGCTTGTGTATATCCTCGATTTTATTATCGGCATCTTGTGGAGCTTCACTTTCGGTACTCACGCTCTCAAAGAAGCCATCCTCCAACATTTTTGTATATAATTTCTGCACTATCGCTTCTTCCAGATTTGTGTTGCTTGCTATGATTGCGAAATCGGTTACGTTTTTATTAACGACCCATTCGATTATCTTCCTGTATTTTTCCGCTTTCTTGCTTAAGTGGGATACATACAATTGCAAAATAAGCCCACCCGATACCCAAAATGCAAACAAAGCAAGCGCAGTATCATTTTGGCCTTGTAAAAATAATGCCAAGGGTATTAACGTGCCCATCACAATTTTAATAATAGCCACACGACGGAGTTTATCGCACCGGAATATCCCGCATTTTTCCTTGGCAACGCCCGACACTTTATCATACAACAAATATATTCCCGTCGGCCAAAAAACAAAGAATGAAAATATTATTTTGCCCATCGGATACGGGGCGACTTGGGTTACCATCCCATCCATTTTTGCATGAGCTGCCGCAAATCTAAATCGCATGGAATCATCCTTTCATTGATGCGCGCCGAACATAAGCAATGATTAAAGGCAAGACCCCGGGGGCGGCCCCGGACGCCGCAAGGGAGCACAAGCGCTCCCTTGACCCTCTATGTGGCTACCGCCTCTACTCAATTGTATGAATCGGTAATTTAAACCGCGCATATCGCGCGGTTTTGGGTTTGAAATGTTTCAGTCGATTAGTGGCACTAATCGATTGATTTAATTTGCATTAATTTTTGATTGCATTTTCCAACCGTTGAAACGCTTCTTTTAATGTCGCTCTTGGGCAAGCGATGTTGATACGTATAAAGCCATCGCCTCCCACGCCGAATGCCTGTCCGTCGCTTAGCCATAACTTTGCCTTGTTGGTGACAAAATCGTCCAACGCGTCCGCTGTCATGGCCAACCCGCTGCAATCCAGCCATGCCAGGTACGTACCTTGTGTGTCAACCGGTTTTACGGCGGGTACGATTTTATTTAATCCGGTACGCAAATAATCAAGATTAGCCGACAAGTACGCAAGCAGGTCATTTAACCATGGCTCGCCGTGCTTATACGCTGCTTTGCACGATACCAACCCCAACAAACTCGGTGTGTGCAATCCCGAATCATTGAATGCTTGCTTAAACCGCCGATGCAACACTGCGTTAGATGCAAATATATTGGCCAATTGCAACCCGGCCAGATTAAACGTCTTGGACGGTGCGGTAGCGGTTACGGTAATATCGGCAATTTGCGGTGACAGGGTAGCGAAGGTTGTATGTTTGTGCGGTTCATACACCAAGTCCTGCCATATTTCATCGGCAATGACCGTTACACCGTGCCGCAGACAAATTTCACCCATGCGCGCCAATTCATCTTGCGTCCACACACGCCCCACCGGGTTATGCGGCGAACACAGGATAAACAGTTTCGCGTTCTGCGCCTTTGCTTCAAAGTCTTCGAAGTCAATGGTATATTGCCCGTTTTCGTACACCAGCGGATTGACCAATAATGTGCGCTTCGTGTCGCGTATTGCCAATTCGAAGGGATAATACACGGGTTGTTGAATCAACACCCCGTCCCCCACTTCGGTGAATGCACGAATCCCCACGTACAGTGCATTCACCACTCCTGGGGTGATGACCAGCCATTCGCGTTGTACGTGCCAACCAAACCGCCGCACAAACCAATCTTGCACCACATCAAAATACGCCGCGTCCGGTTCGGCATATCCGTAAACTCCGTATTCGCTGTACGCCGCCATCGCCTGCGCCACGCACGGCGGCGCGGCAAAGTCCATATCCGCCACCCACATGGGCAACACGTCCTCGGGTTTGCCGCGCGCGGCAGTATCGTACTTCATGCTGTATGTACCCTGCCGATTTAATACCTTGTCAAAATCGTGCATGCTTTTCAACTCCCGTTGATTTTATAAGCAGTAATTATTTTATCGCGGTAATCATTCTGTCCAACCCGGCATAATCCGGCCACAAGCATACATCACGAAAACCTGCAGCGCTTACCAAATCCATTACCCCACGCGGCCCGATTTCCAAAAACAACCCTCCGCCCGACCGCAGCAACTGATACACCTGCGGCAACAACCGCCGATATAAATCCATTCCATCCGCGCCGCCATCCAGCGCCAGCCGCGGTTCATAATCACGCACTTCGGTTTGCAATGCGTCCAATTCAATAATGGGGATATACGGTGGGTTGGACACGATTAGATCGAATTGCGCTTCATTTACAAATAAATCATTTACAGGCAGACAACTTTCGGATACTCCATCAACAAACAAACCATCCTCATTCAAATCATGCGCGAATAGCAACGCATTTGCCAAATCACTTCTAACAAATCGCACATGCTCCCGCACACTGTGCAGCGTCGCATTTTCACGCGCCAATGACAATGCCGCTTCGCTGATATCAATGGCAACAATTTCCACGTTTGTACAATTTTCCGCAGTTTTCTTCTCCAACAGCTGTTTCGCCAAGGTGATGGCAATGCACCCCGTACCCGTGCACATATCCAATATCCGCAATTTGCGCGAGCCAATATTTTCAAAATTATTTTTACAAAACGCAAGTACCTTTTCCACCAGCAATTCTGTTTCTGCACGCGGTATCAAAGCACGCGCATCGGTTTTGAATGTCAACCCATAAAAATCCCACTCACCCAAAATATATTGCAACGGCTCCCCCGCGCGTCGCCGTTCGCAGGCATCAAAAAAAGCCCGACGTGTTTCATCGGGCATTTCTGTTTCTTCCATTAATAATAATTCCGCTCGGCTGCGACCGGTCAAGTGCGCCAACAGCAACAGCTCCTCATGCCGTTCGAGCCTCATGGGTTATACCCCTTCCAAGAACCTGAGCCTGTCTTCCAGGATATCATCTTCGGGCGGTGTTTCCAAATATGGAGTGCCGGGTGCGTTGGTCACTTCGCCTACATTGTAACGCCCTGTTACTTGCGACCCTTCATCAAGCACCAAATTGGACGTGTATACATCACCCACCACACGCGCGCTGGATGCAAAGTGCAATTGTGTATCGCAATAAATGTTACCGTTCACTTCACCCGCAACCAAGAAATACCCGGCGCGGACTTCTCCGGTGATGCTACCCGTTTCACCCAACACGAGCGAACCTTCCAATTCTATGTTGCCTTTAAATTCGCCATCGATACGTACCGAGTCGGTGCCTGTAAGTAGTGCAGCTTCAATGCAAACGCCTTGCCCGATAACGGTTCCCGGTGCATCAATTTCAGCCGGCATCGCCTTTTTACCAAATATCGCCATAATCTTACCTCCGGTTAATAATGAATAAACCATGGAATTTCTCTGCCAACCTTCACTTTCGGCATTAATATACCACATCTTTCAAAAAAAGCTATTGCATGTCCTACGTTTTTTAATTATGATACGCGCAACTGTTAATAAATGGAAATGGAGCGTTGTCATGTTACATCAAGAAATCCGCAAAAAAGTCCTCATCCTATCCCCGTCGGCAGAAATTGATGCCCACAGCACCGAGCGTCTGCGTAGCACCATCGACCACGCGTTTGAAAAATCCCCCTGTACGCATATGGTGTTTGACTTTGCCAATGTGGGTTTTATGGATTCATCAGGGATTGGACTACTCATTGGCCGGTACAAACAAGCGGAAAAACGCGGTGGTTCGGTAGCACTGGTTAACCTCAGTGCAGAAATGAAGCGTTTATACACTTTATCGGGTTTGGCCAAAATTATCGCAACCTTCCCCACCATGGACGAAGCACTGGCCCATGTGAAAGGCGGTGCACAATGAACAACCGCGTCGTGTTGGAATTGGCCGGCCACACGGTCAATGTATCGTTGGCACGTGTCTTGGTGGCGGCATTTATCGCGCCCCTTGACCCCGACATTACCGAATTAACCGACATCAAAACCGCCGTGTCCGAAGCCGTAACCAACGCCATCATCCACGGCTACGGTGAAGACGCACGCAAAACCGTGCGCATGACATTAACATTAAACGACCGCACCCTTACCGTAGAAGTGACCGACAACGGCATCGGTATATCCGATATCCCCACCGCGCGCGAGCCGCTTTTTACCACTTTATCCGACATGGAGCGTTCGGGGCTGGGCTTTACCGTGATGGAATCATTCATGGATACGGTAGATGTCATTTCTACCCCCGGCATGGGCACAACGGTTACGCTCACCAAATCCATACACGAAGCCACCGAGGCATAGCATGGTAGAAAAAAAAGCCCTCATCGCCCGCGCCCAAGACGGTGATGAAACCGCCGTCGAGCAACTCATCCGCGAGAATAACGGATTGGTTTGGTCGGTTGTAAAAAAATTCGCCAAACGCGGATACGAACCCGATGATTTATATCAAATCGGGTCCATCGGCTTGCTCAAATGCATCCGCAAGTTTGACTTGACCATGGACGTGCAATTTTCCACCTACGCCATCCCCATGATTATTGGCGAAATCAAACGATTCTTGCGTGACGACGGCATCATCAAAGTCTCCCGCCCCATGAAGGAACTAGCCACCAAAGCACGTTACGCCACCGAGGCACTCACCTCAAAATTAAATCGTGCCCCCACCCTGATCGAATTGGCACAAGAACTTCACGTAGAAACAGAAGACCTCGTAGTAGCCATGGAAGCCGGCCACGAGGTCGAATCCTTATACGCCACCATCTACCAAGGTGACGGCAGCCCCATATACTTAATTGACAAAATTGCCCAAAACCGCGACAACAGCGATACCACCATTAATATACTGGCACTTAAACAGCTCATCGGCCGCCTAAAACCCAAGGAACGGCAAGTAATCTTCCTGCGTTATTTCCGCGATAAAACGCAAATGGAGGTAGCCAAAGCCATCGGCGTATCGCAAGTGCAAGTGTCAAGGATTGAAAAACGCGTGCTGGGAATTTTAAAAGACGGGCTGAGCGATTAAATATTTTCTCAAAACAGTTGACACCCCACCCCCTCTTGCATATAATACGCCGTGCGCAACAAATGGCCCGTTGGTCAAGGGGTTAAGACACGGCCCTTTCACGGCTGAGACAAGGGTTCGATTCCCTTACGGGTCAGCAAATACGCAAAATAAAACCCGCAGGTTATGCGGGTTTTATTTTAACAAGGCGCCATAGCCAAGCGGTAAGGCAGTGGTTTGCAAAACCATTATTCCCCGGTTCAAATCCGGGTGGTGCCTGCAACCCTCGCAATCATTACGATTGCGGGGGTATTTTTTTTGTTCCCGATCTTTCGATTTCTGACACAGCGGGTTCGGGAGCGAGCTCGCGTTCGCCTTCCCATCCGGCGACGATGAGCATCACCAGCGTGGGGCCGATGATTAACCCCAGTAAGCCGAATAAACGGAAGCCAATGAAGATTGACATGAGCGATAACAACGGATGCACGCCAATTTGGTCACCCAAAATTTTGGGTTGCAATACTTGCCTAGTTACGGTGATGACACCATAAATAATGAGCAAGCTTATTCCTTGCTGCGGATTACCTACAAAAAACGAACCGATTGCCCACGGCACCAATACCGACCCCGCCCCAACAATTGGCAAGAAATCTAATATAGCCAACAAAATACCTAAAAACAGTGCGAAGGGCGAGCGGATAATCAATAAACCGATGATGCTGATGATACCCACCATGGTCATCAAGATATACTGCGCGCGCAAATATCCGCGTATCGCATTGGAGAAACTCTTTCGCGTTTGGCGGAAGTGTTTTTTTAATGCTTCGGGGCAAGTGCGTTGTATTGCGGCAAAAATGCGGTCTCGGTCTGCCATGAAGAAGTACGCGCTTACCAGCGACAGAATAATATTTATTAAAATATCAGGAACGGCGGTGAATACGCGTGCGCCATGGTCTTGTAAAAATCCGCCGAACAAAGTTGTAACTGCTGTTTGCAAAACTTCTTGCATATCCGGTACGGAAATATTATCGGGCAAATTTTCAGTAATGCGAATCAACCATGCGTCTGCACTATTTACAATGCCTTCAATATGACCGGGGGCATCTTCACTTCCAAGGGCCGCAGTCATAAATTCGCCACCTTGGTTCCACAAGGTACTAATCAGCCATACACCTAAACTGGCCGTTGCGGCCATGAATAGCAATAAGCACAACAAAGCCGCCATCCAACGTTTAAATTGCAAACGATTTTGCATCAGACGTATCAGCGGCTCCATGACCAGCGCGATGATTAATCCAAAAAAGAACGGCGCCAAGTACACCCAAAGAAAGGAAAACAACGCGTACACCATAAATGTAATAAACGCGAAAAAAGCAATGCGATCGACAATTGTTTTGTTGCGCATGTATAAATCGTACATTTACGTCCTCCATTTCTATCAATGCGAATGGCTCGCGAAATTTGCGATGGAATTACTTCTTTTAGCTCCTAAAATTTACCAATTCTCGCACGGTGCAATTGGTAGGCTTGCCACAAAAATAAGGCAAGCAAAGGAGCGTGGGGGGTATGAGCGATTTTACATTGCCTACCAACATAAAGCAAATCGGCAGTATCAATGACGGACTGCGCGTGTATGTCGAAGATTATGTCTGTACCTTTTTACAACAATATGCAGAAGCGGGGGGATATAGCGAGCGGCTGGCGTTTTTGGTGGGGCGCCACTTGGTGATTGACGGCGTACCCATCGTATTCGTTAACGGAGCTATCCACGGCAAACATACCGAGGAAAGTGAAGGTTTCTTGCGTTTTTCAGAAAAATCCATTGAATATGCCGCGCAAATGTTAGATGAGCATTTTAACGGACTGGAAATCGTCGGCTGGATGCAATCACAGCCCGGATATTCTACGTTTTTAAATCAGCATTATGCGGCGTACCATTTACGGCAGTTCCGCAAGCCGTATCAAGTGATGCTGGTGAGTGATCCGTTGGAGCGGGCCAACACCTTCTTTACCATGAATCCGCACGCCCTTACCCCTACTGAACGTCTAATGCCGTTAAACGGTTACTTTATTTATTATGACAAAAACACCGCCATGCATGAATACATGCTGGCCAATAAAGCCATGGACTATACTGCTAAGGTGCCCAATTTTATCGACATCGAACCCAATATATATGTAGACGACGAAAAAGACGCTGCATTAACGCTGCCGTTTGACAAAGACGACGATGTCTATACCGAGAGCACCCCCAGCAACGATGATGAATTGGTGGACGAAATTCTGCGCCGACCAGAGCGGTATTCTCAACAGCGTATGCAAAAAAAACCTGCCTCGTTACCCCGGCGTCCTATGCAATTATTGGGCAGCTTGGCGGCGGTGCTTTTAGTAATCGTGTTTGTCATGGGCTTCGAGTTAATGCGCAATGCCGACCGCATTGAACGCATGGAAACAGAAATCCACTATCTGACAATGGGCTACCGTAATTTGCTTTCGCAATTTCACATGGGCGCGTTGGCTCCGGCGTTTGCCGAGCAGGATTTTGTTGTTGAACCACACGCCGATGAATTGGATGACACAAACACCACGGCTTCCGACGGCGTGCATGCAGGTCAGTTGGTAACAGACAGTTACCAACTGCCATCACCCACCGAAGCATTACCAACCGATGCCCCCCCCGCTGAAGTCTTGCCGCCCCCCACCCTGCCCCCTCCGCAAGAAACACAAGCCCCACCTCCGACCACTGAAGCCACCCACACCGCGCTCATTGAAGTACCCCTATTACACGTCATCCAGCCGGGCGAGAGCCTTATTTCCATCAGTATCGCGTTCTTTGGTCATGGCGGGCGCGTGGCGGATATCATCGCGCTCAATGACATTATTAACCCGGATTTGATTGTAGCCGGGCAGACGATTCTTATCCCACGCAGTTAACCATGGTGACCGAAACCGCATTCACTAACATGACCGTAGCCCTGGCACACGAAATCAAGAATCCCGTATCGCTGGCACTGGCACATGTAGCTTTGCTGCGCACCGCAGACAACGCAAACGAAACCGAAAACAGCCTATACCACATCGAGCGCGCCATGGAAAGCATCATTAACCTGTCACAAGAAATGTTGAGTGTAACCCGCGGCGCACCGCTGGCATTTAATTTCGATTTATTTGATGTCTTGACCGATGTGGTGGATATGTATCGAGCCGCACGCCCCAATGCCGCGTTTCACTTGACGCCGCCGCCAACCCCATTGACCCTGCGCGCACCCGAGGTGTACCTACGTATCGTCCTGTCCAATTTAATTAAAAACGCCGTGGAAACTAATTGCCGCGATGTTTCAGTTGTGTTGGAAAAAAAAGAAGGCTGTGCATTCGTCGTCATCCGCGACAACGGACCAGGTTTTGATAACGAGTACGGCCAAATACAAAACCCCAAACCCTATGGGAACGGTTTGGGGCTGTCGATTGCGCGGTGGTTATTGGAGCGAATGGAGGGCAACTTAACACTTCGCCCGGCGCCATTGGGTGGGTGCGAAGCGGTCGTGCGCCTACCCTACACAAACATCACGTAGCATCGCTTCGACTTTTGCTACATCTTCGGCAGGGGTAGATGCCCCCCCGGCAATCACAATGTTTTGCGCATCAGAAAACGCCGCCGCGTCCAGTGAAGCGGCGTTTTCAATGTGTACTGTGTGGGGGCATAACGCACGGGCGATGTCATATAATTTTGTTACATTGGAGCTGTTTTTGCCGCCGATGATGATGCAGGCGTCCGCTTGGGTAGCCATGCCGCGCAATTCATTTTGCCGCGCAAACGTTGCGCCGCAAATGGTGGCATGTGCGGTTAATGCCGTTATGCTGGGGCATTCGCCGGCCAGATAATCGTGCACAGCTTCATAGTCCGCTTGATTGTGCGTAGTTTGCGCCACCAAGCACACCCCCGCCTGCGCGAATGTACGCGAGGGGATAATTACACGCGCTTCGTCCAAGTCTTGCACAATAACCGCCTGCGTCGTGACACGGCTGACCGTGCCCAGCGTTTCGGGGTGGCCGGGCGTACCGCATACGATCACATCCATTCCGCTCGCGGCGGCTTTGGCCACTAATACGTGAATTTTTTTTACGTGGGGGCAGGTCATGTCGATAGCGACCATGCCTAGTGCGGTAATTTCCGTGGTAACGGATTCGGGTACGCCGTGTGCGCGGATGAGGATTTTTGCGTTGTGTTGATGTTCAAGTGGGATTTCGGATAAGTCATGAATCAAGTGCAATCCACTTTGCACCAAGGCTTCTACGACTTGCGGGTTGTGCACAACCTCGCCGTACATATAAGCATTCCCTTCCCGCGCCAGTTGAAACGCCGCTTCAACAGAACGTCGCACGCCATAACAAAAACCGGAGCTCTTTGGAACACGGATGTTCATGAGGAATACCCCGTGCCGTCTTTAACTTGCATCGGTGGGTTGAATTGTGCGTGGGGTATGATTCGGCTGTGCGTGACCTTGCCGTCGGCAAATTCGATATCCACCGTTTGCCCGCTCATCACGCGCAGCCCTTTTACGTATCCCGTGCCCAGCGCTCGCGGCAATGCGGGCAGCAAATGCACCGTGCCGCCGGGGTCGCTTTGCACCAACATTTCAATCATGCCTGCCACCGCACCGAAGTTGGAATCAATTTGAAACGGTGGATGCGCGCCGAATAAATTGGGATAACAGCCCCCTTGCCACCCCTCGCATGGGCGCAATTGCTTTTTCAAAAACGAAAACGCACGTTCACCGTCACGCAACCGCGCGAATAAATTAATGCGCCATGCCAACGCCCACCCCGTGCTTTCGTCGCCGCGCAAGTCCAGCGTGGTGCGGCATGCGTCGGCCAAGAGCGTGCCGTGTTGGATTTCGCGCCCCGGATACAGCGGGTAAAGGTGCGAGGTGTGGCGATGCGATGGCTCGTGTTCTGGAAATGCCTCGCTCCATTCAAGCAACTCCCCGCGTGAACCTATTTGGTATGCAGGCAAACGCGATAATGCGATTTTTACGGCTTCCAGCGTGGGGATATCGGTCGCACCCAATGTAGCGTCGCAATCCATATAATTCACAAACGTCTCGCGGATGATGGCGGTGGTCATGGTGGCAGTTTTTGCCACAGACAAAGGTTCATTGTTGTACGTGAAGTCATTCTCCGGCGATGTAGACGGCGCGAAAATCAAACCGCCGTTTTCGTCTTCGGTTAGCACATCCAAGAAAAACAGCGCCGCATCACGCACCGCCGGCCACACTTCATCGCGCAGGAATTTTTCATCGCGGCTGTACAGGTATTGATTGAATAACTGCGCAGCCAACCACCCGCCCGCCAGCGGCCAGAACGCCCAACGTGCCGCACCAAAACCGTCGTTCGGTGCAACTGGCGTACTCATGCCCCATATGTCCGAATTATGGTGCACTGCAAAACCCCGTGCATGGTACAGATTCCGCGCTGTGATCGCACCGGTTTGGCGCAGGGTACGCACAAATGCCGTCAATGGCTCATGGCATTCGGCCAAATTGGCGGCGGCAGCGGGCCAATAATTCATTTCCGTGTTTATGTTAAGCGTGTAGTTGCCGCTCCACGGCGGCCAAAAATGGTGGCTCCATATACCTTGCAAATTCATGGGCATAGAACCGGGGCGCGACGCAGAGATCATCAAATAACGCCCGTACTGGAACAACAGTGCGAACAGCGAAGGATCATCCTCCGTTGTCTCCCACCGTGCCAAGCGTGCGGGGGTGGGATCGGCAGCCAAACGTACAGCGACGATTTTATCGGCGGCTTCAAAATGAATATCCACACGGTTGTACAACGCTTGATAATCCGCCATATGCTGCGCTTTTAATTCATCATAAGACATGGACATTGCCTTGTTCATATCCATATAGCATATGTCATGATAAGGCACAGCACCCATTTTTGGTGGAGTAAGCGCATCACAAAAATTGGTGCGCCAAGTCATACGGATCACAACGGCATTTGCATTTTCTACATAAAACACATCGCCATTCGCGCGGGTGTTCCCCCCATCCACGTCAAACTCGACCAACGCCATGAAGTGCATACCGCGTTGCGCGAGGTCGTCATTATCAGTGGGGTCGGCTTGGCCTTCCAGCATTAGGCCGCTTCCATACACAGATATTTGGGATTTTAATTGACATGCCAATCGTGCAGCAAAGGACAACGCACCAGGGGTATCGGCTTGCAAACGTATGACCAATGCCTGCGCAGGGTAGCTGATAAACGCTTCGCGCGTGTAAGTTACGCCATTTGCTTTATATTTCAATTTGCTCAATGCATCGTTAATGTCCAAGCTGCGCCGATAATCGGTGTAATCCGCGTGCGACGACGGCATTTCTAACAACAAATCACCCAAGGGCAAGTATCGTTGTGTGTTTTTTCCTAAACATTCGCGCTCGATGATATCCTGCGCTTCTTTATAATTACCCGCCAGCGACAAATCCCGTGCGCGGGTATAAGCTTCGTATGCACCGGGGATTTCGTGTGCCTGCCCGTAACCCGACCACAGCGTGTCGTCATTCAAGGCCAGCTGTTCGTGTACCGAGCCGGAGAAAACCATCGCCCCCATGCGTCCATTGCCCAGCGGCAAGGCTTCATCCCAATTTGCGGCCTCGCAGTTGTACCATAATTCCATTTTCTTCATCGCGATCTTCCTCTCTCTGCAACAGCGCAATATCCTTCTACCAACAACAACAATCCCAGCGGTACAACAATCCACCAATATCCGCGTCGCAATTCCAACCCAATAATTTCCGATGTATCTATAAACAGCGCGATAATTCGCAACACAATGCTATTTTGGATCGTGTCATTTAACGCTTGATTAACCAATGGCGCAATGCTTAAAACCACTCGCCCCATTGCCAGCATCAACCCAAACGACAATGCCATAATCACCCGCGCTCCCCATCGAAAACGCCCGAAAAATGTAAAAAAAAGCACCGCCGTCATACCCAACAGCGTTGCAAAATAAACCAGCACACTAAACAACACGCGCATACCCACACGCGCCATTACATCACTTTCTTCGAAAAGCAACGCAAAGTCCGTATCCGCTAAATTCAAGTTAATCCAACCCTCGCCGCGCTCAAAAAAAGTTGCCAAACTCAAGTTAACACCGCGTTCAATGTTTATAATTGAAAAATTCAATCGTACCGCCGGTTGAAAAAAACTTACCAAGACCACCACGCAAAGAAATAGTATCGTTGCACGATGTGGTGAAATATTTATATTTTTCAAGCACACTCCCCCTACCCAGGGATTTGTATAAATAATTATATACAAAAAAACGCACGGTGCATATAATGGCCGTGTTGTTCATCATTATTTAAGCGGAGATGATTTTATGCAATTGGCCATCATCGGCGGTGGACCCGCAGGATTATCCGCAGCCATCCGCGCGCGCGAAAAAGGCATTAAAGACGTATGGGTCATTGAGCGCAATGCCACATTGGGCGGTATTTTGAACCAGTGCATTCACCATGGGTTTGGCATACATATTTACAAAGAAGAATTGACCGGGCCGGAATACGCCCAACGACTCATTGACCGAGCCGTGGAATTGGGCGTGCATTTTGCGTTGGGCACAATGGTCACAGGGTTATCGCGCGAACGTATCGTCACTTATGTATCGCCCAAAGGAACGGTGCAGGCACAAGCCGGCGCGGTTATTTTGGCGATGGGGTGCCGCGAACGTGCACGAGGTGCGGTAGGCATCCCTGGCGGGCGTGGCGTGGGCGTATACACGGCAGGCACGGCACAAGCATTGGTAAACATGAAGGGCATTCTACCCGGCAAACGTGTGGTTATTTTGGGTTCGGGCGATATCGGTTTAATCATGGCGCGGCGTATGACGCTTGAGGGTGCCAAGGTATTGGGCGTGTATGAAATCATGCCCCATTCCGGCGGGCTCAAGCGCAATATTGCGCAGTGCCTGAATGACTACGGCATCCCCTTGCACCTGTCGCACACGGTAACGCGCACAGTGGGCTGCGCACGGTTGGAAGGCGTATATGTTGCCCCCGTGGACGAAACATTCACGCCTGACCTCACCCAAGAACGCTTCATCGAATGCGATACCCTGCTGTTATCGGTGGGATTAATTCCCGAAAATGAGCTAGCGCGTTCCATCGGTGTGTTGATGTCGCCCGCTACAGGGGGTGCGCTAGTTAACAATCGGTTGGAAACGAACATCCCCGGTGTATTTGCGTGTGGCAATGCGCTGCACGTGCATGACTTGGTGGATTACGTGACGATGGAAGCTTACGAAGCGGCTGAAAATGCGGTGGCATTTATCGCGGCGCAAACATCCATAGTATCATCGACCGATTTATCCGACGCACCTCAACCCATCCCCGTGACCCCCCTGCGTGGCGTGCGCTATGTTGTACCAGCTTCTATCATCCCCGATGGGTCGCGCACCACTTATACGCTTTCTTTCCGCAGCGACGGCGTTTATTCGCCCGCTACGGTCGAGGTGCTGGCCGACGGCAAAGTCATCCGCAGCACCGTCCAGCGCCGCGTCATCGTACCCAGCGAAATGGAACGCGTGCGCATCGTCCTGCCCGAAGCGACTAAGGAAATCGGCGTCACCATACGAGGTGTACTATGTTAGAAATTATTTGCATCAATTGCCCCGCCGGTTGCTTGATGACCGTCACCCCGGACGGAGAAGTTAGCGGCCATTTGTGCGACCGCGGTATCGACTACGCGCATGAGGAGCAAACCAACCCCACACGCAACATCACCACATCGGTACGGGTACGCGGCGGTATGTTGCCTACCCTGTCGGTTAAATCCGCCCGCCCCATCCCCAAGGGAAAGATTTTTGATGTGATGCGCGCAATAAAGAAAATTAACCCCGCCGCACCTGTCCACATGGGTGATGTGATTTTGTCCAATGCAGCCGATACGGGCGTGGACATCATCGCTACGCGGCATGTGCCCGAACGTGCGTACATCTTCGATTTGGACGGCACGCTGCTGGACAGTGCAGGTATTTGGAACATTATTAATCGTGCATTCTTCGCCAAACGCAACATCCCCTTTCCTGAGGATTATCAGCAATCAATTGGCGCGATGCCCTTCCCGGAAGTGGCGCGCTATACAAAAACACGCTTCAACTTACCCGAAACGCCCGAAGCATTGATGGAGGAATTTTTGACCGACAGCATCAACGCCTACGCCAACGACGTGCGCCTCAAGCCTGGTGCGAAAGAATATTTGCAACGTTTGCGCGCCAATGGACACAAAATGGCCGTCGCCACCGCCGCCCCACGCGAGTTGCTTACCCCCGCGTTGCAAAACCACGGTATTTACGACTTGTTCAACGCCATTTGCACCACCCAAGACGTGAGCAAGGGCAAAACCCATCCCGACATTTTCCTGCTGGCCGCTAGAAGCATCAACGCCCCTGTTGAGGCTTGCTTAGTATTTGACGATATCTTGCCTGCGATACAGACGGCCCATGCATTGGGCATGGCTACCTGTGGCCTGCGCGACGACCAGCCCGACCATGTATGGGCGCAAATACAAGCATTGGCCGATTACACACTGGTTGATTTTAAAGACGCGATGCTGTAATGCGCTTGAGCCGCGCGATGGTTTCGTGTTCGCGTTCATCCAGTTTGCTTTCTATGTATTTAATGCGTGCTTGGCTCCGTGGGATGCGAATATTCTGCAAGGCAGATGCACGCTTGCTTGTTTTACGCAAGTCTTGCTGCAACACCAGCCATTCATTTTCTGCGTCGATGTAAGCGATTAAATTTTTGACGGCAGCTTGCCAAGTTATTGTCGCTTCGTCCAATGAAACCGTCGTGCCTGCCAACGGCAAATGTGTCATTCGCCCTTTATCTGCCAAACATCCCCTTCTAATTTTTTCCACGTTATTGATGCCAATGTCTTGATGCGCGGCTTCCAATGCATCGTAGGCGCGGTTTACGGCTGCGGCGGCTTCAGCGCGGATTACGTCAATGCGCTTCTTTACCGCGCGCAGGGTGATTTGCAACGCTTGCCGCTTTAACTCAAGCAGATCGTATCCGCGTTGCGCCATTTTTAATTCTTGCTTCAATCGCATTAATTCAGTCTTCATTTTAACACCGCCTTCACGCATATCCATATTTTGCCGCGCATATTATTTATACGGTGACGAAAATTAAACCCGAATAAAAACATATGCACACGGGAGGGATAGATATGCCATCAGTTGGTATGGTTTCTAACGACGGGCACAGGATGACGCGTGCTTTTTTGCATTTGTGCGGGGGCGCGGCTAGTTGCTACCATATTACCGAACAGCAACCCAACGGCCCCAAGATAAACGTATTGGTAGCCGACGCGCCTACGCCGGTGTTGGCAACCGTAGCACCGCGCCTTACACCCAACGACTACCTCATCGTCAACGCCGACGATACAAACATATTTAACGCGCTGGGGCACACCCGCGCCAAGATTATCACCTACGGATTTAATTCACGCGCGTGTATTACGGCCAGCAGCGTCAGCGAGGACGGTTTGCAAGTGTGCATACAACGCGCTTTTGTGGACATGGAAGGACAAACCCGCACCCCGCAGGAATTTACCTCTCCTGTAACGTCTTTGGGCGCGGCAGCGGCATGGGCAGTTATCGGTTCGCAATCTGCCGGTTCTAATCTTTCAAATGCTTGAATAAATTTTACAAGCACTGATGAACCGAAGGGATGGATTTACATGGAACACGGCAACAATTTTATTGACATTGGCGGGTGTATTTGCTCCGACCTTACCTTTAGCCACGAGATTTATTCCGAAGGATTTTACCGCTTTGACGTAGAAGTTGCGCGGCTTAGCGGCAGTGCTGATGTACTGCCCGTAACCGTCAGCGAACGCATCATTGACCGCGTAGCCATGGTTCCGGGTGCATACTTGCGCTTGTCGGGGCAGATCCGCTCTTACAATAATTATGTCGAAGCGGACCGCCGCAACAAACTCGTTCTCACCATTTTCGCCCGCGATGTAGAAATCTTGGCCGCGCCCGACAGTAAGGCCAATGATGTATACCTCAACGGTTATATTTGCAAACCGCCGGTGTACCGCACCACCCCCTTTGGCCGCGAAATTGCTGATTTATTGGTGGCCGTTAACCGCTCGTACAAAAAATCCGACTACATACCCTGCATCGCTTGGGGTCGCAACGCGCGCTTTGCGGGTAAACTGACAGTGGGGGATAACATTGGCATTTGGGGGCGCATGCAAAGCCGCATCTACCAAAAAAAGCAACCCGATGATACCGTATTGGAAAAAACCGCTTACGAAGTGAGCGTCGCCAAAGTCGAAGTGGCCCTGCCGGCGGATACCGAGGAAATGCCGGCGGATGATAATTTTTGATTATATTTTGACATTCACAATACATGTATGCTATTTTGCCCCCATCTAATAACGACGGGGGCTAAAGCATGTCAGACACTTCTTGCTAACCAATCGGCATGATTGAACAGTAATGCGAATCGTTGAAGATTCGCCGCGGGCAACCGCCTGTTTTGTCGTGCCAACGCAAGAATGTGTTGATTTCAGCTTGTATCACGCGTCGCATTACTCCGTTGGGGCTTGCCGTGTGTTTTTATGAGCCGCGAGAATTCACTTCTTGCGGCTTATTTTTTATTTAGCGATACCACAGGAGGAAAGTATAATGGCATTGATTAACGTATCCAACCTAACTTTCGCCTACGAAGGCAGTTATGACAATATATTTGAAGATGTAAGCTTCCAAATAAACACGGATTGGAAACTGGGTTTCACAGGGCGTAATGGACGCGGCAAGACGACATTTCTCAACTTATTGCGAGAGATATACGAACACAACGGCTCCATCACCGCGCCCGTACAATTTGAATATTTCCCCTACAATGTGCACGATACGGCGCAGATGACGGAAAATATGATTGGCGAAATTTGCACCGATTACGAGGATTGGCAATTGCAACGCGAACTGTCCTTGCTGGAAGTGAACGATGACATACTACGCCGCCCTTTCCGCACCCTGTCCAACGGCGAGCAAACGAAAGTCCTGCTCGCTGCGCTATTCTTAAACGAAAACCGCTTCCTGCTCATTGACGAGCCCACCAACCACTTGGATCAACACGGGCGCGGCATCGTTAGCCGTTATTTGAATGGCAAGAAGGGCTTTATTTTAGTATCGCATTACCGCGCGTTTTTGGATGGTTGCATCGACCATGTCCTGTCCATCAACCGCGCCAACATTGAAATCCAGCGCGGCAATTTCTCCTCTTGGTGGGCAAACAAAGAAATGCGTGACCATTTCGAGTTGGCTGAAAATGCGAAGTTAAAAAAAGACATCAAACGCATGGAAGCCGCCGCCCGCCAAAGCACCCAATGGGCAGACAAAGCTGAATCATCAAAGATGGGTAAAGGTGCCGCTGCAGCCCGCAAGAAAGGCCACGTAGGCGCAGGCACCAAGGAATACAAGGCCGAAAACCCCGCAAGATGCAGCAACGTCGCAAAAATCTGGAACGCCGCCAAGACGCCGCAATCGAAGAAAAATCCACCCTGCTCAAAAACCTGGACCGCACCGACGATTTGAAAATTGTTCAACCTATTAGCCACACTAATAGGTTGGTTACGCTTGACGACGTGTCCATCCGGTACGGAGACAAAATCGCCTGCCGTGATGTAAACTTCTCCATTGAACGCGGTGACCGCATCGCTCTACAGGGCAAAAACGGCTCCGGCAAGTCTAGCGTCATCAAGTTAATCATGGGCGAGAACATCCAACACACGGGCAGCGTCACCCGCGCCAGCCAACTGCGGATATCCTACGTATCGCAAGACACCTCGTTTCTGCGCGGCAACCTTACCGACTACGCGCATGAATATGGTATCGATGAAAGTTTGTTCAAAGCGATACTACGCAAGCTGGATTTTTCGCGCACGCAATTTGACAAAGACATGCAAACCTTCAGCGGCGGCCAAAAAAAGAAAACGCTCATCGCCAAGAGCCTATGCGAAAAAGCACACCTGCTTATATGGGACGAGCCATTAAACTTCATAGATGTCCTGTCGCGCATGCAAATTGAGGAATTGCTGCTGACGCACAAACCCACGATTTTGTTCGTGGAACACGACCATATCTTTTGCGGAAAGATTGCTAATAAAACGATGTGTTTGTAACAATGCCTTGATAATCTTTTACTTCTTGAGTATTATGGGATGAAATATCATATTCAATCATTTGAAAGAAATTACCCGCCAAACTATTTGACAATCAACAAACCCATATGCTACACTCCGTGCCAAGCAGAAGAGCCTCTTCTCACCCCGCGCCGCTTTGCGTGCTACAGGGTCGTTAGCGCAAGAACCTTTCTATATTATTTAGGAAGCCGTGCGTTATTTTGAAGTGGGCGATGATGCCCACTTATTTTTTTGGCTTTAATAAAGCTTGAAAAGATATAGTTGATAAAAATTCCGTTAAAGCGGAATTACCCCGTTCTTAATTGCGGGTGAAGCGTTTCGCAATTGTGAACTAGTAACAATTGTTCATTGGTAACAACGAAAGGAGTTGAGTCAGCATCACCGATTTAATGATTAACGAGCAAATCAGGGACAAAGAAGTGCGCCTTATCGACTCGGACGGCACCCAAATGGGCATCGTCGCGGGCAAAGATGCCCAACGCATGGCCGATGAAAAGCGTATGGACCTGGTTAAGATTTCGCCTACGGCGGTACCGCCGGTGTGCAAGATCATGGACTATTCAAAGTTCCGTTTCGAGCAGTCCAAAAAAGAAAAAGAAGCCCGCAAAAAACAACGGACGATAGACATCAAGGAAGTGCGCCTATCCCCCAACATCGACACGCACGACGTGCAAGTCAAGATGAAAAAAGCCATTGAATTCCTCAAAGGCGGGGACAAGGTCAAAGTCACCATACGCTTCCGCGGCCGCGAACTGGGCCGTACCGAAGGTGGATTCGTCATCATGAACGACTTCGCCGCCAAACTGGCGGAGTTGGGCAACATCGAAAAAGCCCCCAAAATGGAAGGCCGCTCGATGGCGATGTTTATCGCACCCAAACCCATTCAGAAAGACCAAAAAGAACAAAAGGAGTAGGTTACGATGCCAAAATTAAAAACCAAAAAAGCCGCCGCCAAACGCTTCAAAGCCACCGGCACCGGCAAATTCAAGCACCCCAAAGCAGGCAAGCAGCATATCCTTGGTAAAAAAAGTCCCAAACGTAAAATGACCCTGCGCAAAATGGGCATGGTGGACAAAACCAACGAGGCCGCCGTGCGCGCAATGATGCCGTATGCCTAAGCAAAACGCGCAGCAAATCTAATTTTTAGGAGGACTTTATCATGGCAAGGATAAAAGGCGCCCTGGGCGCAAAAAAGAAGCACAAACGCACGCTTAAATTAGCCAAAGGCTACGTAGGAGCCCGCAGCAGACAATATAGAGTCGCAAAACAAGCTGTCATGCGCGCCATGGCATCGCAATTCGTAGGCCGCAAACAAACCAAACGCGAATTCCGCCGCCTGTGGATTACCCGTATTAATGCGGCAGCCCGCCTGCACGACCTCAGCTACAGCCAATTTATGTTTGGCCTCAAACAAGCCGGCATCAACATCAACCGCAAAATGCTGGCTGAAATGGCCGTCAACGACGCAGCCGCGTTCGGCCAACTGGCCAAAGTAGCATCCGGGCAATAAATCCCACACACCCCCCACAATTAACCAAGACAAAATAAAACGCAAAATTTAGGGACTTCCCTCAAATTTTGCGTTTTTTGTATAAATTCTGAAAATTTTACAGATAATATAAATTATTACTCCGAGCAGCCAAATATCGGAGTAATTTAAACCATGACAATTTATAGCTGTGGCTATATTTAAGGAGGCAACATCGTGAAAGCAACAGGCATTGTGAGAAGAATAGACGATTTGGGGCGGGTAGTCATCCCCAAAGAAATACGCCGCACCCTACGCATACGCGAAGGCGACCCACTGGAAATCTTCACCGACCGGGAAGGCGAAATTATCCTGAAAAAATATTCCCCCATCGGCGAATTGGGTAACTTCGCCAAAGAATATGCAGAAAGCTTATCCCAATCGTCAGGTCATATCACCTGCATTGTAGACAAAGACCAAATAATCGCCGTATCAGGCGGCGCACGCAAGGAATTTCTCGAAAAAAACATCTCTCCCGCGCTAGAAAAAATGATTAACCAACGCTCCACCCTATCTGCCAGCCGCAACGACCCCTCTTTCATCCCCATCATCGAAGACGACGACCCCTCCACCTATTCCAATGAATTCATCGCCCCCATCATCGCCGAAGGTGATGTACTAGGAGCCATCGTATTCCTCTCGCCCGATAAAAAAATGGGTGAAGTCGAAGGCAAACTTGCACTAACCGCCGCAGGTTTCCTAGGACGGCAGATGGAACAGTAAACAGCAATACACCCGTTGAAAGTGTACCGACAAAATGGTACACTTTTTTTGTAGAAAATTATTAAACAACAATAAAGGAAGAAGGGCATCATGTACGAATTAAATCACATCTTAGAAACTCTCTTATCCCCCGAAGGCTGCCCGTGGGATCGCGAACAGACCCATGAAAGTCTCATCCCATGCATGTTGGAAGAAGCGCAAGAAGCCATAGATGCTATAAAATCGAAAAATATGGTTAACCTACAAGAGGAACTGGGCGATGTGCTGTTGCAAGTAGTTTTTCACGCAAAATTAGCGGAAATGGCGGGGATTTTCACCTTGAAAGACGTGGTCCGGGGTTTGTGCGACAAGTTGATACGACGGCACACGCACGTATTCGGTGACGAAAAAGCGTCCAATGCGGAAGAAGCCCTGCGAATTTGGCAGAAAAACAAGTAAATTCCTTGACAAACGTAAAAGAAGCGTTTATAAATAGCCCCAGCGGAGCCGCGGAGGCCTTCCGCAGGCATAATTATAAGGAGGAAACACAATGAACAAAACGGAACTCATCGCGGCGATCGCTGCAAAGTCCGAACTGACCAAGAAAGACGCAGAAAAGGCGCTGGCCGCCTTCGAAGCAACCGTAACCGAAGTATTGGTAGCAAATGGCCGCGTACAACTCGTAGGCTTTGGCACATTTGACGTAGCCGAGCGCGCCGCACGTGATGGCCGCAACCCCCAAACCGGTGCAAAAATGAAGATTAAAGCTTCCAAATCTCCCCGTTTCAAAGTCGGCAAAAAACTGCGTGACGCCGTAAACGCAAAAAAGAAATAATTTAATTCTACAAAAATAAATGTTACAAATCCGTTGCAAACCCTTGCAACGGATTTTTTTTGTTATATAATGCCAATATCCGACATTTTACGTCATATATAAATAGAACAGACGAAAATGCAAAATACTTGGAGGTTTGTTGTGAAGAAACGTACATATCAGATTTTGGCGGCACTTGTGCTGCTAGCGGCGCTATTTGTCGCATCGGCGTTGACGGTAGCGGCCGCACGTCCGGTTAACCTTAACGTAAATGGAAACATGATGGCTTGGCAATACCAAGAACCCATACGCGTAGACGGTCGTGTTTTTGTACCGTTCCGCGAATTTACTGAATCATTGGGTGGATATGTGGGCTGGCATTCGGGCCATCGCCAGGCATCGCTTTTTTATGGCAACCATGTGTTAGTATTGACCATTGGCAGTAATATCGCACGTTTAAATGGATACAATATCCCCCTTGATTATCCGCCATTCCTATTAAACGGGCGCACAATGATTCCGCTGCGCTTTGTCTCCGAAGCATTTGGTTATAATGTAGGATGGGAAACATCCAGCAATACCGCATTCGTTATGTTTCCGGGTGCCGGTCATACAACAGCACCGCCAGCAAGTAACACCGGCGATTTACCTTTTATACCCCTACCCCCAAATCCTCCTGCGCAAACAACTCCACCGGCAACAACGACGGCCGCAACAACAGCACCCGTAACACCAGCGCCTACACTACCCCTTGCAACAACTGCTGCTACCGCACCAAACAACAATTCAGATACGGCTTTTATCAGAAATATTTCACGTGCTCCCATCCCATTCGAAAATCATCCCGAAACAACGATTGTAGCACTGCGGACTCCCGCAGATACAAATTCGTTATCATATATAGTTGAAGCGCGTTCTGCGATTACATCGGTGACGTACTTTGTGTTGGACAATCGATTAATCGTGGATATTCACCGTTCGATTTCTACCTTGGTGGGGCCGTTTTATGTACCCAATGGGTTATTCGTATCAGAATTGAGATATTCGCAATTTTCACGAGATCCAAATGTTACGCGGTTAGTTTTCCATGTAACCGATGCGTTGGATTTTTCTTTGTCATTGTCCAATGACCGCCGCTTTTTAACCATCGAATTTCATCAAAAATTTATCACCAACCTTGCGCTGCATACGAATATGGGCGTCGATGCACTGATTATCGGCGGCAATCAATCCCCTACACTGAGCTATACAATGGATGCAGCAAATCGCCGCTTGATTGTAGATAGCGATAGTGCTTTGTTGTTATATTCCGGTGTGACGATTAACGACGCGACATTTGTATCACGTGTTACAACTGGCACTCGCGCAAATGGCTTGGCTTTTATGCATGTTTATTTTGCGTGCGGCATTAGCTTGCCCCGTGTTGGTTCATTTACCAACCGCGACAATAGCACGATGTTAATGTTTTATCATGCCATAAACGGCATAACCTATGTACCGGAAAGACGCGCTCTGCGAATTTGCCGCGCCAATGGATTTACAATGAATACCGCACAAGTCCAACACCGCGATGAATATTTATTAAATCGTTACACGTTAACATTGCCGTCATTATCAGTACCATTGGCACAAGGAATTGCCCCTGCCGGTGACGGATTTGTGAATTCATTTATCATAACGCGGGATGCACAAGGCGTTACGCATATCGTTTTTGACACCGCACGCGTTGTGCGATTTGTTGTAGAAGAAACACCCACTGCTTATTACATCATTGCAAGATTGCCACGCGAAATGTATTCGATGGTCGTTGTTATCGACCCGGGGCATGGCGGCAACGACCCTGGTGTGACGCGTAACGGAGTACACGAAGCCAACTTGGTATTAACTGTCGCACAAAAATTAACATCGCTACTGAACCAGCACGATAACATTGCTGTATACCAAACACGCCATGGCAACACGAACTCCAGCATGTTATGGCGTGCGCAATTTGCCGAATGTGTCGGCGATATTTTTATCAGCATCCACGCGAACGGATTTTCAAACCCTGCCGTCCATGGCATTGAAACACATTACACCATCAGCGACGGTGAAGCGGGATTGGCTTTTAATAGCCGTAACTTGGCGCAGATTGTACAGCGTAACATGATTGTTACCACCAGTGCACACAACCGAGGGTTATTTCGATCGCCGCAATTCCCGGTGATACGTGAGGCGAACACAACTCCTGCAGTTATTGCAGAAATTGGATTTTTTACCAACACGGCCGAATTTACACGTCTAACGACAGCAAATTACCAATGGCAAATTGCACGGGGCTTGTACAACGCGATATTGGAAGCGCACGGCATTATCGGGCGATAAACACAGCTTATTTGATTGGCGGCGTATATGTTTCGGAATAATACGGGCAATCTACGTCATGTACGGTGAAGGTGTGGGATGTCATAGCCGGCAATTCACGTAGATTGCATTTGCCGTCTTGCTGATAAAAACACATATGTGTACAATTGATGTCCATTAAGTACCTCCGCTCATTTTTTAATTTTAATCACTTGAACCCTTGGGGCGTTGTTCCGAGGGTTTTTTATGTTTTCGCTTTGTAGTTTGCGTGATAAAAAATTATCTATGCACGGCGTTGTCTTTCTGCAAAATCCGTGTTATTTTGTCATTAAAATACAACGCTTAATTCCGAAAGGAGCATTTTCGATGCAAAATGAAAATCCCGCACCGGTCAAGTTCGCATGGATACCATTCAAAAAAAGTTTGAGTAAAGAGGAATTTAGTTGGGTGTTGTACGATTGGGCCAGCCAGTCGTATGTCATGATTGTCATGACGGTGATCATGTCTATGTTTTTTGTGGAGGCGACCAACCGCGCCGGGGTGGATAATGCCAGCGTGTATTGGTCGTTTACTACATCGGCCAGCATGATTGTGATTGGTATACTGGCGCCCATTATCGGCACGCTGTCTGGATACAAGGGCAAGAAGAAGATGTTATTTACCTTGTTTATGGTGCTGGGTTTGGTGGGCACCTTTGGCAAGGCGTTTATCCCTGAGGCGTGGTGGCCGGTGATGTTGGCGGTTTACTTTGTGTCCAGTGTGGGGTATGCGGGCAATACAAAGGTTTACGACACTTTCCTGGTGGACGTAACGGATAACAAACGCATGAATTGGGTATCGAGCCTAGGGTTTGCCTTCGGGTACATAGGCGGAGCGATACCCTTTATTATTAGCTTGCCACTGGTGGTATTGGTGCTGTTGGGCGTCATTGACATGGATATCATGATTGCTTACCGAGTGGCTTTTGGTATTGCTACGGTGTGGTGGCTCATTTTCATGCGCCCGTTTATGAAAAATGTACAGCAAAAAATCGGCACCGATGTGGAACCGCAATATGTACGCAAGAGTTTTATCCGTATTTGGACGACGGCCAAGGAAATCGCCCAGCAGAAGTCAATTTTAATTTTCTTGATCGCGTTTTTCTTGTATTCAGATGGTGTGGGTACGATTATCCGCATGGCGGTTATCTTTGGCGCGGAAATTGGCATCGATGAAATGACATTGCTGATTGTGCTGTTGGTGACGCAATTTGTGGCCATGCCGTTTGCGGTCCTGTATGGGAAGCTGTCACAAAAGTACGGCGCTAAGTTTATGATTTATGTAGCCATTGGTACGTATTGCGTAGTTTGCGGTATTGCGTTGTTTATGAGCCCCACGCGGTCGGATGCGCAACTGCGTGCATTGTTCTGGGGATTGGCGATGCTGATTGGTACGGCGCAGGGAGGTATACAGGCGTTGTCACGCTCGTACTTTGCGCGGATTATCCCCAAAGAAAAATCAAATGAGTATTTTGGATTTTATAATGTTTGTTCTCGTTTTGCGTCCATGATTGGCACGGCGATGTTTGGTGTGATTGCCATGATTACGGGTTATTCGCATTATGGCATTGCGGGCGTGGCAGTGCTGTTTATTGTGTCGGCAATGATTTTCAAGTTTGTGCCAAATGACAGGACGCTGTTGACAGAGGAATCGTCATGAGCTTCGCGATGAACGCCGAACGGACTTATTTACAAAACGGCGGCGTGGATGTGATGGGGTTTGATGATTTTTATCCCGGCGGGCACCAATCGGGCGTGAGTATTATCATGCATGGCAACCGCGTGGCTACTTGTGGCGAGTTGAAATTTACCGACCGCGCCGATGGCTGGGGTTGGGAAGCAGAGCAAGGCGAACGCGAAATGGGCGCGGACTACATCAAAACGCCACTGCATTACCAAAACACCCGCACCGGCGATCGTTTCGATTTCACCGTTACCATCAAGGCCGACGGAGCAGCGGTGCGCATCGTGTCTGAATGGGAAGCGCCCGTGCCTGCGGGTTGCGGATTGCAACTTCGGCTCGAGCTATTCCCCGGTACGTTGTTCGGCAAGCCTTGGCTGATGGACGGCAAGGAGGGTATTTTCCCGGATGCGGCCAACGGGCCTGTCGATGCCCCTTATGCCACAGGCCGCAAGCTGGTGGTACGCCCCGATTGCGATTACAACCGCTTGACCATCGAAACAATGGGCGCGGATTTGTGCTTGATTGACGAACGGATGGTGAACAACCAAGGATGGTTTTATATCAGCGCGTTGGCGGAACCGGGTGTGAATAAAATCGAATGGCGCATCACGCCCAACGTCGTGGAAGGTTGGCTGCACACGCCCGTGGTGCAAACATCGCAAGTGGGCTACCACACCAACCAGCCCAAAATTGCCATCATTGAACTCGACAAACGCGATACGAAACGTGAAAAACTCGCGCTTTATCGCATTGATGAAAACGGTACGAAGGAATGTTTCACGGCTGTGGGCAGCGAGTGGGGGCAATTTCTTCGTTACAATTATATAAAATTCGACTTTACGCACGTGCGCGAGGCGGGTTTGTACAAGGTTATTTACGGCACGCAGGCTTCTTCGATTTTCCGAATTACTGCGGATGTGTATGACCGTGGCGTGTGGCAGCCGGTGTTGGAGTATTTCTTGCCGGTGCAGATGTGCCATATGCGCGTGGTGGAAAACGCCCGCATTTGGCACGGATATTGCCACCACGACGATGCGTTGATGGCACCGATTAATCACGTACACTTTGACGGATATGAACAAGGCCCTTCTACATTATGTAAATACCAACCCGGCGAGCATGTGCCCGGACTCAACGTGGGCGGTTGGCACGACGCGGGCGATGACGACTTGCGCATAGATTCGCAAGCGCCGGAGTGTTACATTTTGGCGCTCGCTTACGAAAGCTTCGGCATCGACTACGATATGACCACCATCAACCAAGAAACCCGCATTACCGAAATCCATAAACCCGACGGTAAAAACGACATCCTCCAACAAGTGGAGCATGGGATGCTTTCTGTTATTGGCGCGTACCGTGCGCTGGGGCGTTTGTACCGCGGCATCATCACAAATAAAATGGCGCAATACGTCCTCATGGGTGACCCCGCCATGCAAACCGATAATATCCCCGGCAATGAAGACGACCGCTGGGTATTCACTGAAGATAACCCCACACGCGAATTAACCGCCGCTGCCTGTATCGCCGCATCAGCCCGTGTACTGCAGGGTTTCAACGACGTGTTGGCCGCGCAAGCATTAGAAGCCGCTCGCGAATTATTCACCATTACCCGCGTGGAGGATGACCACGCCAAAGCCGCCAAAGTCCACGCCGCCGTCGAACTTTTCCTGACCACCGGCGAGCCGCAATACAAGGATTTTGTATTAAGCGAAACGGATTTTGTGGCGAGCAGGTTATGGCAATTGGGCTGGATTATTGGCCGCTTTGATAAAACCATCGCCAACCCCACCTTCTCCGCTGCCATCCGCGCCGCGCTGCCGGCATTAAAAAGGCACCTCGATGAACGAAGTGCCGAAACACCTTACGGCATCCCTTACCGCCCGCATATTTGGGGCGCGGGTTGGGATATCCAACGGCTGGGGTACGAATACTACTTCCTGCACCGCGCATGGCCGGATATTTTCCCGCCTGACATGGTGTACAACGCGCTCAACTTTGTGCTGGGTTGCCATCCCGGATCCAACAGCATGTCCTTTGCATCGGGTGTGGGTGCTAAGTCCGCGTTGGTCGCTTACGGCTGGAACCGCGCCGATTGGTCATGGGTGCCCGGCGGGGTCATTTCCGGCACGGCGTTGATACGGCCGGACTTCCCCGAATTGTTGGTGTGGCCGTTCCTTTGGCAGCAGACAGAATATGTCATGGGCGGCGGGTCGTCGCATTATATGTTTTTGGTGTTGGCAGCGCAGCAGATTGCGGGTGGGGTGTAAGAGAAAAGACAAGACCTCGGGGCGCTGCCCCGAACCCTGCAAGGGGCGACTCGCCCCTTGACCCCTGTTCTGGCTTCGCCGTCACTCGATAATGGATCGTGCTAATTTAAAACCGCGCAACTTTCGGCGCGGTTTATTTATATTTTTGTGAGTTATAACAATTTAATTCCTGCTGCTGCGCACGCTTTTCGCATTTGTTCCGGCCATACGGATGCTTGTACTTCACCTACATGGGCTTTGCTTAGCAGCCATTGGCAAATTCTTGATTGGCCTAGGCCGCCGCCTACGGTTTGGGGTAGTTTGTTTTGCAAGACGGCTTGGTGATATGGCAGGGTTAGGCGGTCGGTTGCGTCGCGTTTTTCGCATTGGCGTTGCAGAGTGGCTGCGTCTACGCGCACGCCCATGGAGCTGATTTCCAACACCGCATCCAGCGTGGGGAAGTGTAACAAGATGTCGCCGTTCATGGTCCAATCGTCATAGTCGGGGGCGCGGTCGCCGTTATTGCCAATTTTGGAAAGGAATACCGCACCATGCTTGCGGGTGATTTCATTTTCGCGGCCTTTGTCATCCAACTGGTCGCAAGTTGCCACCAGTTGATCATACGAAATCACAAATAATTTTTCGGGCAATGCGGGCACTTCGATGTTAAAGCGGGTACGTACTTCTTCGGCTAGCTTACGGATTAGCGTGTAAAGCTCGTTTGCGTAGTGGATGCAAGTGTCCAAGTTTCGTTCGTTGGGCGTGATGACGCGTTCCCAATCCCATTGGTCCACGTAGATGGAGTGCGTGTTGTCCAGCACTTCATCGCGGCGGATGGCGTTCATTTCGGTAAAAATCCCCTGCCCCACGCCGAAGCCGTACCGCTGCAATGCTACGCGCTTCCACTTGGCCAGCGAATGCACGATTTCGATTTCGCACCCCATGTCGGGCACTTCGAAGGCGACGGGTCGCTCCTTGCCGCTTAGGTTGTCATTCTCGCCGCTGGCGGGAAGTACGAACAAAGGCGCAGACACGCGCGTCAAGCCAAAATCTTTTTCCAACGCCTTGTGAAACCACGAACGGATGAAGCGGATGGCGCGTTGTGTGTCCATGACATCCAGCGACGGACGGTAGTTGGGCGGGATTTGCAATTGCATTACGACAGCTCCTCAATAATTTTGGTCGCTACGGCGTCGGGCGGTAAGTTTTGTGTGTTGATGCGGGTTTCGTGGGGTAGCAATGGGCGTGTGGTGAGCAAGCGATTGGTTTGAATCGCTTCTTGCCAATCGTCAAAGGAATTTCCGTTGTCGCGCGTTAGAATCCGCTGCTTGATCGTTTCATCCTCGGCAAACAGCGTAAACAAACGATAATCCAGCCCGCGAAAAACTTCAGGCAGTTGTAAAATTTGGCTGTCAAAATTGATGTCCGTGATGAGGATGTTTTTGAAACCGTGACGTGCGTAGTTTTTGACCACGAGGACGAGGTTCTCGAAGCTGATTTCGGTTTCTTGTTCCCATGTGATGGATGTGTGTGGGTTCAATTTTTGAAATTCGGGAATCCACCCGAACTCAAACCACGGCGTTTGTAATTTTTCGTGCAACAGCTTGGCCGTGGTGGACTTGCCACTGCCGGGTGCGCCGTGAACGACGATGATTTGAGGATACACCATGCGTTATGCTTCCAAGTGGAAACTCGCAAGATCAATTTCCGTACCCGGCAAGAAGATGAAGATGAGCGTGCCGCGCCCGCGCAGGGGCGTTTCCAGCGACAATGTGGCAGGCGCATAATCGGCTTGCGCGGGTACGGTTAGGAGGTTAACCACATCGGTGCCGTCGTCCGGCGAAAATACCATACGGATGTCGTTACCGCGGTTGGAGCGCCACGCCAACGTTATGCGCCGCGCTTCATCTGCGCCGAAGTCCAACCCGGTGAAGGTTATGGTCACGTTGTTGCCGATTTTTTCTACAGAATCGGTCTTCACTTCAAAAGAATCGCCGTAAATGCCGTCATTTTGGGCGAAGCAAATCTGCGCAAACGCACGTTGCGGCGCGGCGAACAGGAAACCCTTGATATGCACCTTTCGGCGGAAAATCAAGCACAATGTGCGCACGCCCGTGAGTTTTTGCGGTAGGGTATAGGTGACTTCCTTGTACGTATTCCACTGCGAGCCTTTGTCGTAATGGGCGGTATATAGATGTGTGCCGCCGTCTTTGGGCATTCCGTCAAAGATTTCAAAATCAAACGGACTGCCATCGAGCGGGAACAGCCAAAACGTGACCGTGTCCGACCCATACGCGCCAAAGTCCACATCGGCGAAACCCACATGGCTGTCGCCGTCGCGCAGGGTGGCCACGCCGCGGTCGTTGCCGTTGCCCATCAAGGCATTACTGCGGTTGTGCAGCCCGCCGGAGAGGAATTCATACGGGTTTAAAAACGGCTTGCCGTACCCTGCCAGCGTAATGGGTAGCAAGGAAATTAAATCCGCGTGAGGTTTGCCGTTGGTCACGCTGCACCGCACGAACAATTCGCCGTCGCCTTTGGGAGCGAATTGCACGGACACGCCGGTGTTGTCGCCGATCCATGCCGCCAACGGGGAATCGATGCCGCCCGCGTCGGTGATGCGCCAGGATAACGCATCGGTACAAGTGGCATCGGCGGGGTGGATTTTCGCCGTGATGACAAAATCCTCGCTCTGCATTAATTCAATCTTGCGCACGGGAATATCGGTGGAGTCGATTTCAAAATGGATGACAGGTTCTGCGTCGCTGTGGCGTTTAATAATCGCCAGCAACTTGCCGCTGAACATACGGCGGCTGTGCATGTTCACGCCCTGCGCGGGTTGGTATAGGTCGTAGTCGGAGCTGTCGCCGTTGTCCAATGCCAGCAGCGTACCGCCTTCCACGCGCACGATTACACGATTATTGGCGTTTTCTACGGGGTGGTCGTCGGCATCCACGGCATAAATTTCTACGAAGGTTAATTCGCCGTAGTGTGTGCGTTTTCCGTACACTTCCACTGCATCGCCGAAGCTGCGCCGCGTAGTTTCCATTACGATATTGCCGTCATGGTCGTATGCCACGGCCTTAATTTCGCCCGGTACATAGGGCACGTGGTAGTCAGTGGTCAAGTCGGGGGTGCGCTTGCCTTGCGACACGCCGTTGACAAACAGCTCCACGCTCGGTGCATTGGACGCGATACGCACATCAATCGGCTGGCCGGGGTTCCAATCCCAATGGGGAAAGAGGTGCAGCGTGGGGCGGTCCTCGAACTTCACCCACCCCGCTTGGTAGATATAAAACGAATCTTTTGGGAAACCCGCCGTGTCAATTTGACCGAAATAAGAATTTTTCGTGTGGTAGGGCGTAGGCTCGCCGATGTAATCAAAGCCCGTCCAAATAAATTGCCCCAGCGCGAACGGTGCATTGCGGTGGTCGATGATGCAGGCCTCTGGGCGCTTTGCTCCCCAACTGGTGGTGGAGTTACCCAACGATGAGCATTGTAAGTCGTCATCACTCAAAATCGACTTCGCTAGCGGGAAGTGGTAGATGCCACGGCTTTGCACGGTGCTGGCCGTTTCGCCGCCGTAGATAATCCAGTCGGGATGCTTGGCGTGGTGGTCGTGGTACAAGTATTCCGCATAGTTGTAACCAATCAACTTGATGATGTCGGCGCATTTTTGCGTATTTTCCCACGGCATGTAGTTGGAGCAAAGCGTGGGCAAGGCGTTACGGCGCGGGTCATGCTTGGCCACTTCGTTCATGAGGAATTGCATCGTGGCGGAGCCGTCCTCGAAGCTGGCGTGCGTATCGTAAATTTCGTTGCCTACGCTCCACATGACCAGCGACGGGCAGTTGCGGTCGCGCCGCACCCACGCAGCCACATCACGCACCGCCCAATCGTCGAAGAACCGCGCGTAGTCGTAAGTTGTTTTGCTGCGCCGCCACATGTCAGTGATTTCCGATTGCACTAAGAAACCCATTTCGTCCGCCAGTTCCATGAAAACGGCGGCAGGCGGGTTGTGCGCGGTGCGAATGGCGTTGACACCCATGTCGCGTAAAATATCGAGTTGACGTCGCAAGGCATCTTTGCTCACCGCCGCGCCCAGCCCCCCCAAGTCGTGGTGCTGGCACACGCCGAATAATTCCACACGACGGCCATTCAAAACAAAGCCGTCATCCGGCGACACAGAAAACGCGCGGAAGCCAATACGGGTGCGCGCGGTGTCCACAATGACACCATCCACGCACAACTCCGACACCAACGTATAACAACGCGGATGATTGATATCCCACAAATTGGGCGCATCGGCGCATTTTAATAATGATGAAACCACAAAACATTCCGGTGCCACCTCAACATGCGCTTCGGAATCATCTTCCAAAAGCGACATTCCTTCTATTTGATGACGCACCTCTACACTCAATTCATCATCCACTTCTGCAGAAGCAAGCAAGCACACTTCTGCATCTACGTTCACTTGCCACACGCCATTGACTTTCGCCGCCGCTGCATATACGCCATCCTGCATAAAGTACGCCGCGCCCTTCGTCACCAGCCAACAATCGCGATAAACCCCCGCGCCGCTGTACCACCGCGAGTTGGGCGATTGGTAATTAACCGTTAGCAAAATTTCATTTGCGCCATCATGTAAAAACGGCGTTATTTCATGCGAAAACACCGTATATCCATGCTTCCATTCGCCCACCAAAGCGCCGTTTACATACAACGCTGAGTCCTGATACACGCCGTCAAAGCGCAGCCAAACATGCGCGTCGGGCAAGCCACCCGTGCAGTCTAATGTCTTACGATATTTGCCCACGCTTGTTTTGTATAAATTTTTCGTGTCGGAAATGAGCCAGTCGTGGGGCAATTCCACGCTGCGCCAAACCGCATCCCCTTCTAATTGAAACTCCCAGCCGTCGTTGAACAATTTTTCCATAACCAGCCCTCCAAATCAATTTTTATTCATATCAGGGTCGTTACACGATATTAATTTTTTCATCAATTTATTAATGTTGCCCACCACAACATCGCCCGTGAAGCGACTTTTCCGTGTGCCTTGGCGAGCGTTCAACTGTTCCGCCTTTTTGTATATATAGGGCAAGTCATCGGTACCGTGCGCAAACACCTTGTCCAATAACCGCTTGCCCCGGTCATATCCCGATTGCAACATATAAGCAATCGACTGCTTGTCAAACGAAAATGAATTCTTGATAAAACGATCATCAATAAAATTAATTTTTATCAGCTTCTTGTCAAATTCTTCGTTGTCAAACATTACGTTGCCGTTATCAAAATGCACCACGATGGCGTAATCGATCGGATGCTTGACCATCGGCTTGACGGGAATGTTGTCAATCAATCCGCCATCGGCATACCGCTGTCCGTTCACCTTGACCGCCCGCACAAACATAGGCATCGCCACGCCCGCACGCAAAAAATCGCGTACCTGCGCTGGTTCCGCGTTCTTCAAATCAATATAGTCCAGCACCAGCTTGGAATAATTAAAGCATGTTATGTAAAAGCTATGATTTGGATGCACCGCATCCTTCACCAAATCATCAATCACACCGGTGATAAACCGCCCCGACAAATATTGCGTCGTAAACGCTTTAAACCCCTTAAAATCTGACGCGCCCCACATACGCGTTGCCACGTCCAGCTTGTCCTGTATAAATCCATACGCATTCAACGCTCCAATCGACGACGCACTCATACAGACAACATCATCCGGGGAAAAATATTCGCGCATCGCCTTCAACACGCCCACTTGGTAAGCGCCCTTGGCGAAACCACCCGCCAGCACAATGCCTATCTTAGCCATTTAATCCCCCTCGAAAATTCGACAATTACATATATCATAGGACATAGTCAAATGCAACCAAGCCCATGATATATACGGCCTTTTCCGCACAACCGCACTTCAGTCGATGAGTGCCACTCATCGATTGAATCACACATGCAAGCATAATTTTCAGTTGGTTACTGTGCGTAACCAACTGAAACCCGCGCTATTGTTAATTTCAGTCAAAGTATGCTATACTCCGCGCCGAATATCCCACGCGATGACGATGGAATCTCCGTCCCCGTCATCAGCGTGCGGGGATTACATTTAAAGGAGGCTAGTCAAATGATTAGCAAACAAGAAATTATCGCAAAACACGGCCGTGCAGAAAACGACACCGGCTCCCCCGAGGTACAAGTGGCACTTCTTACCGCCCGCATCAATCACCTCACCGACCATCTGCGTACACACAAGAAGGATTTCCACTCTCGCCGCGGGCTGCTTAAATTAGTAGGTCAACGCCGCGGGCTGTTGGATTATATCCGCAAGCAAGACGTAGTAAAATATCGCGCCCTGATTGGCGAACTCGGACTAAGAAAGTAGGACACAAATGATAAAATCGTATGAAATGCAACTGGGCGGACGCACGCTCAAATGCGAAATCGGCAAGGTAGCCGAGCTCGCAGGCGGCGCGGCCATGATGACCTACGGCGAAACTGTCGTACTCGTCACCGCCACCACGTCCGACAAACCACGTGCGGGTATCGATTGGTTCCCCTTGTCTTGCGACTTTGAAGAACGGTTGTATGCCGTGGGCAAAATCCCCGGCAGCTTCTTCCGCCGCGAGGGCAGACCTACAGAGAAGGCCATCTTGGCCAGCCGCTTGATTGACCGCCCTATTCGCCCGTTATTCCCGGACGATTACCGCAACGATGTGGGCGTTGTGGCCACCGTAATGAGCGTTGACCAAGATGCATCGGCAGAAGTCGCCGCCATGATTGGCTCCAGCATTGCACTGTGCATCAGCGACATCCCCTTCGACGGCCCCACCGCAGCAGTCAACGTCGGCTTGTGCGATGGTCAACTCGTGGTTAACCCCGATGCTGCCCAACGCGAAACCAGCAAGCTGGCACTCACCGTTTCCTCCACCCGCGACAAGGTTATGATGATCGAAGCCGGTGCCGACGAAGTGGACGAGCAAACCATGTACGACGCCATCATGCTGGCACACGAAGAAAATAAAAAAATCATCGCCTTCATCGATACCATCGTAGCTGCGCACGGAAAACCCAAGCGCGAATACGAACGCCACGTCATCCCCGAAGGCTTGTACGAAGCTGTGCGCAACTTCATCAGCGATGCGCGCATGGAAGAAGCCGTTTTCCAAGACCAAAAGCAAGTCCGCGACGAAAAAGTACGTGCGCTAACTGATGAATGTATCGCCGCACTCGTGCCCACTTTCGCCGAAGACGTAGCCGAAGAATACACCGCCAAATTAAGCGGTGCGATTTACAAATTCGAAAAAGACACCGTTCGTCGCATGATTTATGTCAACCACAAACGCCCCGACGGACGCGGCCTAGGCGACATCCGCAAGCTGGAAGCGCACGTTGATATCCTGCCGCGCACACACGGCTCTGCAATTTTTAGCCGCGGCCAAACGCAAGTGCTTACCGTTACAACCCTAGGCTCCAGCGGCGACACACAACGCTTGGACGGCCTAGATGAGGACGAAGTAGACAAGCGTTACATGCACCATTACAACTTCCCCAGTTATAGCGTGGGCGAAACGCGCCCCAGCCGAGGCCCCGGTCGCCGCGAAATCGGCCACGGTGCATTGGCAGAACGCGCACTCGTGCCCGTACTTCCCACCGAAGATGACTTCCCCTATGTCATCCGCTTGGTATCCGAAGTGGTGTCGTCCAACGGCTCCACATCGCAAGCAGCAGTATGTGGCTCGACCTTGTCGCTCATGGCAGCCGGCGTACCCATCAAACGCCCCGTTGCGGGTATTTCCGTGGGTATGGTCACGGGTGAAAGCATCGACGACTTCGTCCTGCTCACCGATATTCAAGGCTTGGAAGATTTCTTCGGCGACATGGACTTCAAAGTTGCCGGTACCACCGAGGGCATCACCGCTATCCAAATGGATATCAAGGTAGACGGCCTTACCCCCGAAATCATCAAAGCATCCTTGGAACGCACAAAAATCGATAGACTGACCATCCTCAATGATTCCATGTTGCCCGCCATCAGCGAGCCACGCCCAGAAATCAGCCCCCACGCACCCAAAATCGCCATCATCCGCATCAACGTGGAGCAAATTGGCGAGGTTATTGGGCCCCGTGGCAAGGTCATTCATGCAATCATTGACGAAACCGGCGTAGACAAAATCGACACCGAGGACGACGGCCGCATCTTCATCGTCAGCAAAGATCAAGACAAAATCGATAAAGCCGTGGATATGATTAAAGCCATCGTCAACCCGCCCGAAGTGGGCAAGCATTACACCGGCAAAGTTACCCGCCTGATGACTTTCGGCGCATTTATTGAAATTGCACCGGGAAAAGAAGGCTTGTGCCACATTTCCCAACTCGCCGTCGAACGCGTGGAGAAAGTAGAAGACGTTGTTAAAGTCGGCGACGAATTGACCGTCAAAGTCACCGAAATCGACGACCAAGGCCGCGTTAACCTGTCACGCAAGGCCGTACTGGCACCTGAACTGGGCGACGGCATCGTCAAGCGCCCCCCACCCCGCCCGCGTGAAGGCGGAGGTTTCCGTGGCGGCGACCGCGGTGGAAATCGTAGTGGTGGCGGCGGAGACCGCAACCGCAGCAACGGTGACCGCGGAGGCAACCGATGAACAATCAAATAAAAGGGGGGGGCGGCAATGCCCCCTCTTCTTTTAATCTTCACCACTTACCCGGCGGGTTGCGCGTGGTGACGGAACCAATTCCGTTCGTGCGCTCGGTCAGCTTTGGCATATGGGTACGCACAGGCTCGCGCAATGAAAGCCCAACACAACGCGGCATGTCGCACTTCCTCGAACACATGCTTTTTAAAGGAACGGACAAGCGCTCCGCCGCACAAATCGCCGAGGAAATGGACGCCGTAGGCGGCCAACTCAACGCGTTTACGTCCAAAGAAAGCACCTGCTATTTCGCACGAGTACTGGACACGCACTTTGATACGGCGTTTGATGTGCTTACCGATATGTTCTTCAATTCAAAATTGGACGCCGACGAAATCGATAAAGAGCGCAATGTCATCATCGAAGAAATCGCCATGAATGAAGACAGCCCTTCCGATTTGGTCGTGGATTTATTACTCAACCAAATTTACAAAGGCAATCCGTTGGGGCACTCCATTCTGGGCACAGAAGAAACCGTCGGGCAATTCACGCGCCAAGATTTCGCGCAATTTATGCAAAAAAATTATTGCCCGAGCAATACGGTAATCGCCATCGCAGGCAACATCAACGAAGATGAAGTGCTGGAAAAAATCCGCACCGCCTTCGCACAATATACCGATACAAACGCACCCGAAAAAGCACCTACCGCACTTTATGTGCCCGCCCTATCCCTGCGTGACAAAGATATCGAGCAAGTGCATTTGGCCATGGGCTTCCCCGGAGTCAAGTGGTCAAAGAGCGAAGAATTCTACGCCATGATGGCAGCCAATACGATTTTCGGCGGCGGTATGAGTTCGCGGCTTTTCCAAAAAGTGCGCGAGGAACGCGGGTTAGTATATTCCATCTATTCTTACAATATTGGCTACGACGACACGGGCGTGTTCCTCATCTACGCCGCACTCAACCCGGCGCATTTGGACGACGCGTTAGGGCTCATCACCGAAGAAACGCGCCGCCTCTTCACCGACCGCGTGACAGCAGAGCAGTTGGCCAAGACGAAAGAACAAATCAAAAGCAACATTTACTTGAGCTTGGAAAGCTCCGGCAGTCGCATGAATTCCATCGGCTCGACTGTCCTCATGGGCGAAATGATTACCCCCGACGAGGCTGTGGCTAAGGTCGATGCGATTACACTGGATAGCCTGTACGCAGTAAGCGAGAAAATATTCTTACCGGAGTCGGTGAGTTTGTCGTTGGTGGGCAAGAGTGTGGAAGGCCGCGCGGGGATGTTAAGCAAATAAGATATTAAACCCCGGTTGCAGTTAAGCAAAGTTTTAATCGACTTTAAACCCGCGAAAAATAACAAGCACATTAAGACCTTGAGCGCTGCCCAAACCCGCGAGCTTTAAAAAGCTCGACCAAACTTTTCAATAAAAACCGCGACTAGCGCGGTTTTTGGATTATTGGGATGTGTATTTTTATGTTTTTGTGTAAACGTACTGATGATGCGTTAGATTTGCCCCTACCCTCGCGGCAATCGTCGCAAGCTGCCGGGATGGATTTGCATGCCAATGTCCACGAGGAGCTCACCTTGCAACCGGGCGCACGTGAAAAAATCTCTACTGGGATTTGTCTAGCGTTGCCCGAGGGGTATGAGGCGCAAGTCAGACCGCGCAGTGGATTGGCCTTTAAATTTGGCGTGACAATGTTGAACGGACCGGGCACGATAGATGCGGATTATCGCGGCGAAGTGGGTGTGTTGCTCATTAACTTGGGGCAGGAGCCATTCACAGTGCGCCGCGGCGACCGTATTGCGCAATTGGTGATTGCTCGCGTTCAAATGGTTGACTTGATCGAAACAAAAGAATTACCTGATAGCAATCGAGCCGCAGGCGGTTACGGCAGCACGGGGATATAATATGAGAAATTTTTTTCGTAAAAATAAAGAACGCGTCGCAGGATCTTCATCGCGGACGCGTCAATCGATATCAAACAGTTACACACGCTTTACGGATTGGACGCATCACGTACTAACTAAACGCCGCGCAATATTTTTATATGGGCTTGCGATTGGTGTTTTTTTATTTGGCGTAGTGCCGTTGGTGATCGTGGCATCGGTGTCACACATACGCAACACAACGCACGAAGAAGGAAGCCACAAATGCGAAGTCATCATGGCTGCATTATTTCCGCCAGAACCCGAACCAAAGCCGGAACCCTTCTACGAACCCATCGAAATATACGAACCTTACGAACCCGAAGAGCCGGAAGAACCGCCCTTTTTAGGGCCATTTGCTTTGCTCACCGGCATCCCTATTTATGAAGAATATGAACACCGCCGCCCCATGGCAGTCGTAATAAATAATATTTTCGCCGCGTTGCCCCAATACGGCATTTCCTACGCCGATGTGGTGTACGAAGTGTTGGCCGAGGGTAATATCACGCGGTTGGTAGCCATTTTCCATTCGCAAATGCCCGACATGGTAGGGCCTGTACGCTCCACACGCAATTATTTTGCAGGCATGGCAATGAACCATGATGCATTTTTTATGCATTACGGCGGGTCAATAGAGGGGTACGCACGCATACGCGAATTACGTTTAGATGCGATGGACGGTGGGCCTGCATTTTGGCGTGACCGCACCTTCCCTGCTTGGTCGGGGCTTACAGGTCAACGCGCATGGGAACACAGCGCTTTCACCGGCTGGCAACGCGTCACCGCACAAGTTGAAGCGCGCGGCTTTCGCGATACCATAGGTGAAGATGCAGCCTTTGGCTTCCAATTCGGCATCATCCCCGAAGAAATCGAGCGCATCGGCTACGCCACGCACATCGCCGTACCCTTCTCGGTTGAATACACACGTCGTTTCGACTTTGATGAAGAATACGGAAGCTACATGGTCAGCCATGGGCGTGGCCCTCATTTGGACGCGCTCACCGACGGCGGCTCGGTTGTGGTGCACAATATATTGGTGCAAACCGTCAACATGCGCATCCTACACGCACACAACGGCGCACGCAACGTAGACACCGTCGGCAGTGGCACAGGTTACCTCTTCACCCAAGGCGAACGCTTTGCCGTAACTTGGGAAAAACCCTCCCACGCCGCACCCATGCGTTGGTACTTTGCCTGCGGCACACCGCTGGTGCTATCCCCTGGCCGCACATGGATAAACGTGCTACAAGCCACCGCTACCGTCCACTGGGAATAATCGTTAATTTTTGCACGCAAAAAAGTGTACCGTTTTCATCCCGTGGTACACTTTTTATTTATATGAAATTATTTATTCGTTAACTGCTTCCGATTCAGTTTCAAAATCCGCATCAAAGTCATCATCGAAAAAGTCATCTTCTTCTTCAGGAATATTCGCGCTACTGGTGACTACACCCACAAAGAATAAAGCCGACAACGCCAAGAATACGCGTGACTTGCATACTTTGCCTTCGGCTTTCGCTTTGCCGCGCAATGCAAGGAACAAAATTCCCAAGAACAGGCTAATACCTTTGACCACGATGGTCGCAATCATGGATTTTTGGTTTTTGGGGCAAAAGCCGAAGCTAGCGGCGGTTTGTTGCACTTTTTCTAAAATTGCCTTTCCATTAACACGCACATCTACGTCTACATCCATTTCAGGCACAACATTTAATTCATTCATGGTATTTCCTCCCGCAGATTTTTTTTCATTCTAACGCAGTTGCAAATATTTTACAACTTTTGTTTGCGCATCATGTACAACAATGTCAAAAATCCTGCAATCACCCCACCAATCATACCACCGATATGTCCCGCATTGTCAATCCCCGTCATGGAAAAGCCCATGATTATTCCGATAACCACAAATATGAGCATGACGCGCCAATGCAACGTTTCAATATATCGGTCTGTCACACGGGATACTACAAAGACCATGCCCACCAACCCATACACAGCACCTGATGCCCCACCCGACACCGCAAACGAATCAAAGAAACGCAAATTCGCCAAGCTAACCAGCGAAGCCATCAGCCCCGTACCAAAATAAATAAACACAAAAACCGTTCGTCCAAAGTAACGCTCAATCCTCGTACCAAAAACAATGATACCAAACGAGTTAGCTAGTAAATGAAACACATCAAAATGCATGAACATGGCAGTGACCAAACGCCACCATTCCCCACCCTCAATCACCACCGGCGGGAAAATACCCAAATACCTAAGCGCGAAATACCCCGTACTACCTGCATCAGATAATGTCATCGCCAAAAAAATAGCCAAATTAATCGCCAGCAACCCATAACAAATAACCGCATGTGTATACCGGGGATAATTGCTGATTTGTACATAACGCATACGCGTGCGCAAACCGTGTTTTGATTTTTGCCTTTGGGATGGAGGGAGCGTGCGGCGCATGGGCACGGTATTAGAGGGTTTTGCTTTGCTCAACATCGATTCTGCCGTGGTCACGGCGTCGAAGGTTGTTTCAGGTTCGGGAGCGGCGGCTTGTTGATACGCTTCCTTTATAATACCGCGCAAACCAAAAAGGTCGGAAGGCTGCTCGGGCAATGTAGTATGTTGACCCGTATCCAATGCCATCCGCCAAAACACGCTGTATACCGATTGCCCTTCATAGCGCTCCATTACGGATGCGGGTACGCTTGCCGCGTCTATTTGTACGGTGGGCTCCACCAATAAATACACCAGCGCCACGCTTTGCATTTGTTTCAATAAATTTACTGCTTGTTGGCGGGTTTGCTCATTTTTTTGTAGTTGTGCTTGCCAATCGGCGCGGGCGGTATCCACGACAGTGACATATATAAAGGTAGAAATACCTTCAATTTTTTGCATATGGAAGTAAGTTGCTTCGGATGGGCTGGATGCATCCGCACCCATTAATTGATAACCGTTCTGTTGCCCACTGCGGAATAAAAACGATGCAAAACGTGAATACAGCATGGATTTTCTCCTTTTTTGGTGTACATTGTGCTATACTGTTGTTATTATAACAAAAATTACCGGGAGTGTTGCATGAACGCCGCAGAATTAATGGATCGCGTTTTTGATGTATACAAACGCTCCTTTTGGAAGCAGCTGGCTTATGCTGCTATTGTCGCAACGGCTTCCACTTTTGCATTGGGTTTGATTATCGGCGTCCTGGGCATTGGGGCTATTTTTATTGCATCCGTGGGCGAAGTATCGGCATTAGGCGTTACTTCGCTTATTTTTATTTTTCTTGCGATCATTGTGTTTGCCCTGTTAATGCAAGCCGCACTAACCGCCGGCGCAATCCTTTTATCGCGCGAAACGTTTATGGGGCGTATTATTCGCTTGCCTATGAAGCAATTGATGGGCGCTATTTTGCGCGCATTTACGGCTTTATTGGCGCAGTTGATTTTGTTAACGCCTTTCACTGCGGTTGTCGTGGGCTTGGTTTACGGGTATATCCGTTTTTCATTTTACGTAGATATTCTAGCTAATTCGCGTTTGTATTATGTTTTATTGATTATTTTACTGGTTGCTGTGGTAGCCGGTTTTTTATTGTTTATGCATCTTTTTTCATTGTCTGTTGCAGTAGCGGTTACCGAACGGTCGTATTTCTTCAACGCGTTGGTGCGCGGGGTTAATTTGCTGCGCGGTGATTTTTGGCGTTTGTTTGGCGTGCGGATGATTTGGTTTGTTATTATTTTTGTGTTTGTGGGTACTGCGCAGGGGTTGTTGATGCTGGTTCCTTCGTTATTGGGCATTCTCTTCGCGGGGACGCCGGCGATTTTAATCATCGCATTTGTACTTAACATGTTTTTCATGGTGGGTAGCATGGCGGTATCGTTTGCTATGTATCCACTAGACGGCATCCTTACGGCCGTGATTTTTTTCAACCAACGTATTAAAAAAGAAGGCTTGGATATGGAAATAAGCATCGAGGAGTTGTACCGTGCGCTTTGAAGATGCGATGTACGAAGTATTGCAAACCCGCCGTTATGACCGACTCATGGGGCGCTCACGCGATATTTGGGGTGCAATTCTTGATTTGATTGAGCGATTCATCGATTGGTTGCTGGGGCGGGTGAATTTATCCTTTCCGGAGGGTACAGGTGATTCGCGCTTGGTACCGATCATTTTTGCTATTGTGGGCGGTATATTGCTGGCGGTAGGGTTATTTGTGTTGGCGCGGGTGCTTTGGCGCGCGCACCAACGCAAGACATATAATTTGTCGGATATTTTTGAAGAGTTGACGGCCAACAACTACACCGTCGCCGACTTGATGAAATTGAGCGACGACGCAACCGACCAACGTGTGGCGATACGTTATCGTTATATTGCTGCGCTGCTGGCACTTGATGGGGCACGCGTGATTCGTATCAACCCGTCCATGACCAACGCGTTGATTTTGCGCGGTTTAAAGCAGGACTACACCACGTTGGCCGAACCGTTTTATATACTGGCACACACCTACCACTTGGCGTGGTTTGGGTACCGCAGCATCGACGAAACGGAATTTGCGCAATTTTGTACGGCATGCAACGCGTTGACGGAGGCAAAAGATGCCTAGGTGGGGGAAAACGCTGATATTAATTGCCATCGTGTTGGGCGCGGCGGTTTTCCTTGTGATGCGAGCTGATAATGGCGATGGCCCGCCCTATTCGCCCTTTCTCACAGATGAACCGGGCACAAGCTTGTTATTTGACACCTTGCAACACATGGGTTATCCGGTACGCATGAGTTACGCACCCTTGACACGCACGCGCAATAACGACCACGTACACGTCATTATCCAACCATTCAATCCACCCGTAACTACAGAAATGGCGGAAGAAATGCTGGAATGGGTGTACAGCGGCGGGCGGTTAATTTTTCTTCATAATAATTTGCAAAATGAAATGAACCGCTTGTTGCCCAATGATCCCGGACGCATGGTTTATGGATTGGCGTATTTTTACCATGGCGCAGGGTCGGTCGTCACTGGGCGGGCGAATCCTATTGTTAACCGATCGTTATTGGACGATGCTGCAGGCGGTGCTGCTGTACATTCGGTTTTATCTGAATGGGGTGCCGACCGCATTTATTTTGTGGTGTATTACCATGGTTTCCACCCGCCGGAAACGATGTTTTCGTCGTTGCCGTTGGTGGTTCGGCTGGTCTTGATCCAATTGGGTATAACGGTGCTTATGCTGTTATGGCATGTGGGGAAGCGATTTGGCCGCGCCATCCCCGCATTTGAAGAAACAGAACGCGAAGAAAATGAACAAGTGCGCGCTGTAGCGCGGTTGTATATGAAAACGAACGCGAAGGAGAAATAACATGTTAAAAATGATTACGGACAATATTAAAGGACAAATTAATGCCGTGGTGTTAAACCAAGAAGCCATGACCGAATTGGCGTTGGTGGCGTTGTTCTCTGGCGGGCACGTATTGCTGGAGGGTGTGCCCGGCTTGGCAAAGACATTGTGGACGCGTTCTTTGGCGCAGGTGCTAGATTGCGAATGCAAGCGCATCCAATTTACGGCGGACTTGATGCCATCGGATATCTTGGGTACAAAGGTATACAACCCGCAAAATTCGATTTTTGAATTAAAGCGCGGACCGTTGTTTACGCAATTATTACTGGCGGATGAAATTAACCGCACACCGCCCAAGACGCAATCCGCGTTGTTGGAAGTCATGGAGGAGCGTGCTATCACCATCGACGGCGAAACGCATCGTTTGACAGAACCATTCTTCGTCATGGCTACGCAAAACCCCGTGGAATACGAAGGCACCTATCCCCTGCCCGAAGCATTAACCGACCGCTTCATGATGAAAATCCTGCTCACCTACCCTGGCGTAGCTGCCGAAAAACAATTATTACAAATGTATCATCACGGTTTTGACGCGGCGAAATTGACGCAAACCCATTTACAACCCGCCGCTAATGCGGAAGCCATCGCCGCTGCCAAACGCGAAATCCAAGCTGTGACCGTAGAAGACGGCTTATTCAACTATATCGTAAGCGTGGTAGAAACAACTCGCCGCATGGGTGCAGTGCAATACGGCGCCAGCCCGCGCGGTTCCGTTGCTTTGCTGTTGGCGGCTAAAACTTATGCCGCAATGAGCGGTCGCGACTTTGTCATCCCCGATGATGTGCGTTATTTGGCTGCACCCATACTGCGCCACCGCATCATCCTCAAACCCGAAGCAGAAATTGATGGTATTACCACCGACGGTGTTATCGAAACCATCTTAGGACAAGTGAAAGCACCACGATGAGTGTAACCCGCCGCGTACCCGCGTTATTTGCGCTGGCTACTGTGTTAACCTTGGTGGCGTACCCAACGGGTTGGCATGTGCATGTCTTTTTATTGGCAAATTTATTGTTTGCGGGGTTGGTTGGGCTGGATGTATTACTTACGCCGCGCGGCAAGATATTTCATTTGCAATGGGCATTTAAACGCAGCGATAATTTGTATTTCAAAGCCGAAAACGATGTAGGCTTGTATGTACACAATATTTCCAAACACCGCTTGTATACCGAGGTGCTAATCGGCATGGGGGATGCAGGGCGTTTTTTTCGCACGGTGTCTTCGGATATGGTGCATTACTTGGATTCGGGCGAGGAGAAATTATTCACTTACACCACTGTACCTGCCAAGCGTGGGCAATTCACGTTTAACGAGGTATTCGTGCGGTATCGCGGCGTGTTGGGTTTTTGCGTAAAACACATTACGCTGCCGTACCACGCGTCATTTAAGGTCTACCCCAATGTGCGCGACCTTTCAAAATTCCGATTGATGATGCAAAAATCGCGCTTGCTGCCGCAGGGAGATAAAGCCATTAAAACCTTCGGTGTAGGTACCGAATTCGAAAGCCTGCGCACCTACGTGGAAGGCGACGACTACCGCAAAATCAACTGGCCCGCCACCGCGCGTGAAGGCAAGCTCATTGTCAACCAGTACCGCGTCGAGCGCAACCAGCCCGTGTATATTTTGCTGGACTGCGCACGCCCCATGAGTTATTCCGTGGGCGGGTACAAAAAATTGGACTACGCCATCAATGCGGCATTGATACTGAGCGATATCGTTAACCAACAGGGCGATCAAGCAGGTTTGTTAGCCTTTGACGAAACTGTGACAGCCCATGTTAAACCCGGCAAGGGCGCCGGCCACCGCAACCTGTTAATGGAAACACTCTACGCAATCGAAGGCAACCGCCAGACCGCCGACTACGCAGGCGCATTTAAAACCTTGTGCGATAAACAAAAGCGCCGCTCGCTGGTGTTCATCTTCACCGATTTTGAAATATTGGAAGAAGCGGAAGAATTGATTGCCAACATGGCAATATTAAAGCGGCGGCACATGCCGTTTGTTGTGTTCATGGAAAACGAAGCATTGAGTGCCATGGCCGCTCCTACCTCCCGCCGCGAAAATCGCAAAGAATACTACCTACGCGAAACCGCCGAAGAATTCGTAAGCGAACGCAAAAAAATCTTCCGCAAGTTAAACGCCATGCGCATCCCCAACGTGGAAAGCACTGCGGAAAATTTTGCTGTGGCAGCAGTAAATCGCTACATTCAGTTAAGTCGATAAAATTCCGCTTGGAGGAATTGCATGAAAACGATCACCATCATCACGCCAGCCAATATTGAATTGGAATACCGCCTTGCGGGCGCGGGGTCACGGTTAGCGGCTTTTCTGATTGACTTTGCTATACAGCTGCTGGTTATGGGTTTAATTATTACCAGCATTTTGGTGTTGCACAACCGCGTAACGTACACGCTAACCGCGCCTGACGGCGCTGCATTGGCGGCGATATTGGTGGTTATTTTTGTTGTACACTTCGGGTATTTTACGCTACTGGAAATGGTTATGAATGGGCAATCCGTGGGCAAGCGTATTTTTGGCTTGCGCGCAATACGGGAAAATGGTCAGCCGTTGGTGTTTTCAAATATTTTAATGCGTTCATTGTTCCGCGCCTCCATTGATATGATTTATGTGGGGCTTTTTGTGATTTTATTTTCCAAGCAGCATAAACGGCTGGGCGATATGGCGGCGGGCACGATAGTGGTGAGTGAACATTATCTAGCCAAAGATGAGCCGGGGTTGTTTGCCCCGACGACCACGCTGCCCGACTTTTTGCTGCCGCACGAACAAGCCATGACCAAAAAAGAACGCGGCATTGTGGACGAATGGCTGCGCCGCAAAGATACCCTGCCGGATTACGGTGCAGATATTGAACGGCGGCTACAGGGCTACTTCACGCACAAAGCCATGAAATTTTATCCGCATGTTTTGCAACCCAAAGCGGAATAAACTCGCTGCTGCGCAATTATAACGAGGTGAACATGACTAAAAATGAATTTTCGCATTTCGAGACATTTATGCTATCGCATATGACCGACGCGGCGCATGACCCACACCATGTGTATCGTGTATTACATGCCAGCATGGACATTGCGCAGCACGAAAGAGGCGCAGGAACGACAGTGGATACCGACGTGTTGATAACTGCGGCATTGCTGCACGACATCGGGCGTGAACGGCAATTTGCCGACCCATCGCTGTGCCATGCTGTCGTTGGCGGCGAAATGGCGTTGGCTTTTTTGCTTGAAAACGAATGGACGGCGGATAAAGCTGCACATGTACGTGATTGCATCACCACGCACCGTTACCGGAGCAACAATCCACCTGCCACCATCGAGGCGAAAATTCTCTTTGACGCGGACAAGCTGGACGCCACCGGTGCTATGGGCATCGCACGGACATTGATTTACAAAGGCCAAGTGAACGATCCGCTGTACGCGCTGGATGACGCGGGCAAAGTCGTGACCGGCGGCAACAACAGCGACTACAATTCATTTTTCCAAGAATATAACTTCAAGTTGGTGAAAGTATACGACGGCTTCCACACCCAACGCGGGCGGACATTGGCCGCCGAACGCAAGAAGACTGCCGAAGTTTTTTACAATGGCCTATTGTCGGAAATAAAAGAAACCTACGAAAATAGCCACTCTTATTGGAAGGGATGATTCCTATCGCAATCATCTTAGATGGCAACGCGGTTGCCAAGCGCGTGCGCATCGCAGTTAAAAAAGAAGCCACCAAATTGGCGACACCGCCGGGGCTGGCGGTCATCCAAGTGGGCGATGATCCCGCATCGGCAGTGTATGTGGCCAACAAACGAAAGGATTGCGTCAAGTGTGGCATCATGAGTCACGCCTATCACCTAGAGGCAGGCGCGGGCGAATCGCGGCTGCTGGAACTCATCCACTGGCTCAACGACCAACCCTACATCCACGGCATTTTGGTGCAACTTCCCCTACCCGACGGCTACAACACACAAAACGTCATCGCCTCCATCGCGCCGGAGAAGGATGTTGATGCATTCCATACTTTGACCGTGGGGCGGTTTTACTTGGAAGGCGGCTTGGCGGCGGGCATACAGCCGACCCCCGCGGAAACTACCCCCCTGTACGGCGGCGGCAGCTTCGCGCCGGGGGCAACGTATTTGCCGTGTACGCCCGCAGGCATCATGGCGTTGCTAGACGCGTATGAAATCGACCCGCTGGGCAAACATGCCGTGGTGGTGGGTTTCTCCAATATCGTGGGCAAGCCCATGTCGTTGATGTTGCTGCAACGCGGCGCAACGGTTACGTCTTGCCACATCCATACAAACGATTTGGCGGCGCACACACGCTTGGCAGATATTTTGGTGTGCGCTGTGGGCAAACCCAACCTCATCACCGCCGACATGGTCAAACCAGGCGCGGTGGTAGTGGATGTGGGCATTAACCGTATCATCGACCCGGCGAGCGAGCGTATCTGCGGCGACGTGGACTTTGACGCGGTAGAGGAAATAGCGTCGTATATTTCCCCCGTACCCGGCGGCGTGGGGCCGATGACACGCGCTATGCTGATGAAAAATACACTGCTGGCCGCTCAATTATCGCAATCTGATTAATGCCATCGCAAATCAATTTCTGCAATTTAAATAACGCCAACTCGAATCAGTTCGCAAATTCCAATTAACACTCAGACAAATCAATTCTACACGAGAGGAAAATACACATGAACATTCTCAAGGAATACATGACACAAATATGCGACGCGGGGCGCTGCGAAAAGGGCATCAACGCCGAAATGATGGCTTACGCCGCCAACTTGGACGTTGTGGCGCGCGCACATCCGCAAATCGCACAAGGCATCATCCGCGAATTATTGGATCAGCGCAGCTACCTCAAACTCATCGCCAGCGAGAACTATTCATCGCTGGCGGTACAAGCCGCTATGGGCAATCTGCTGACCGACAAATACGCCGAAGGTTACGTGGGTAAACGCTTTTATGCCGGGTGCGACAACATCGACGCCATCGAGCAATTGGCCTGCGATGAAGCCAAGGCACTCTTTGGCGCGGAACACGCCTATGTGCAGCCCCACTCTGGCGCGGATGCCAACCTAGTGGCGTTTTGGGCAATTTTGCGCGCACGCGTGCAAACCCCCGCATTGGAAGCCCTCGGCAACGCCAACCTCCTGCATATTTCTGACGACGAATGGAACAAAATCCGCCATGCACTGGGCAACCAACGCATCATGGGCATGGATTTATACAGCGGTGGGCATTTGACGCACGGCTACCGCCACAATATTTCCGGCCAATTATTCGACGTGCATTTCTACCATGTGAATCAAGAAACCGGGCTGTTAGAATACGAATCACTACGCAAACAATTACACGAGGTGCGGCCGCTTATTTTCCTCGTCGGCTTCAGCGCTTACACGCGCAATCTCGACTTCGCTCAACTGCGCGCGATGGCGGATGAAGTGGGTGCCGTTCTCATGGTGGACATGGCGCACTTTGCCGGATTGGTGGCGGGTAAGGCGCTCACAGGTGTGTACAACCCCGTTCCCTACGCTCACATGGTCACCTCCACCACGCACAAAACCCTGCGCGGCCCCCGCGGCGGGCTCGTCCTATGCACCGCCGAATTTGCAGAATATGTGGACAAAGGGTGCCCCCACGTATTGGGCGGCCCTCTACCCCACGTCATGGCCGCCAAGGCCATCGCGTTCAAAGAAGCCGCCATGCCCGCTTTCGCCGACTACGCCGCCCGCGTCATCGCCAACGCCCAAGCCCTGGCCGCCGCCCTCGTAAAACGCGGCATCCGTGTACAAACCGGCGGCACCGACAACCACATCGTCCTCGTAGAGGTCATGGGCATCACCGGCACCCAAGCCGAAAACGCCATGCGCGAATGCGGCCTAACGCTCAACCGCAACACGATACCCGGCGACAAAAACGGCCCATGGATCACCAGCGGCTTGCGCCTCGGCACCCCTGCTCTCACTTCATTGGGCATGGGTACAACAGAAATGGCACAAATCGCCGAAATTATCGCCGACGTACTAGCCGCCATCCGCCCCAAAAGAGGCAAAGACGGCAAACCCACCAAAACCGCCTACCACTTAGACGCGGCGGTCAAAGCCGATGCATTAAAAAAAGTACGCACCCTGCTGGACGCGTACACCCTATACCCCGAACTGGATGGGGAATTTTTAAAGCAATATGTGCAATAAAGGCATTAAATTAAAGCGAGGTGTTCACACCCCATGTATAAAAAACATTTTGCCTCTTTGGCATTGTTTTTGTTATTGGCATTGACCGCTTGTAACAACAGCGATGAATACCAAAGCACAACCGCCGCAACGCCACACGAAACGACTACGCCACCGCCGTCCGTTACCCCCACCACAATCCCTACAATTAATAACGCTCCCACAACTGCCCCCACTACACAAATTGAGGAGTACAACGTAGAACCCCCCACAAGCCCCGAACCGCCAGCAGACAACATTGCGTATACCAACGAATCCGCCTGTCAAGCGGCGATCGATTTCCTCAGTGGCTTCACAACAATCTTCCAGCCACACATGGGTATGCGGGATAAACGAACGGGTAATTTTTATGCGTGGCAGGAGGACTTGGGGTGGACGAACATTGACGACGTACCCCCTTCCGAATGGCCGCTAGTTTTTCAAGGTGGATGGTTCGAATCTGTGCCCGATGCGCACAGCGGATTTTCGGATACAGGCGATGTGTTTTTCGGTAACGGATTTTATCGCGCCGATGGCAGCAGCATCACCGACGTGCCATTTATTCGAGGTTTACGCGATGGAATTTTTCACCCGGCGGATTTTTACTTCGGTGCAATGATTGCATCGCGTTTCGCCCTTTACGATTTTGACGACAACGGGATGCCTGTGATTATCGTCGGATTCAGACAAATCGGAACACGCATTGACAACGGCGTTGCATGGGGATTTTCGCTCGTTGGTTCTTATGTAATGTATCGATTCATAGACGGTGCGTATAGGGAGGCCGGCATTGTTCCCAGTCAACCGCGCGGGCATTTTATTTCACTCTTCCCTGCATTCTACATGAACGATGCGGGTGAAAAATTGATTATCATCTATGAAGATGGACATTATGAAGGGCGTATTTACACCTTCCAACTAACCGAATCCGGCATGGAACTGGCGCACCTTTTTGCCGACCCCATCGAGGATGAAGATTTTTTCATTCCATGGTTGTGGTGGGATGCAAATCGTTCATACTTCCGCCAAATTTACCCGATCGATATGTAACATTATGCCTTTTGAAAAATGATCCATGCAGCACCCCAAAAAAAACGGATTTACCTTCTCGCACATAGCAAAAGGTAAATCCGTTTTCATTTTATGGAGCGATTGCGTTTTTAATCAAACACGATTTTTTCACTGCTAAACATCGCAGCCACAATGGCCGTTAATATCCCGGCGAATAAAAGATTCGAGCCGATGGTGATGAGGTTGTTGATCATCGTCGCCTCGGAATTGATGAGTGCGGTGATGGCCAGCGAACTGTTGAAAATCGGAATCATGTGGAAGATGGCGCTATCAAAGCCCGATACCAAACCGCCTCCCATAGCACCCACCATGATGAAGAGCGTCAACGGCGTGGTGATGGCGTTGGCTTCTTTCACGGACTTTGAGTACGTGGACAAAACCGACAACAACGCTACAAAGAATAGCGACAGCGATATGGCAATCAAGAAAATAATAACCAAATCGGCTACGCTAAAGATATCCATAATGCTCGCGCTGCCCATGACATCGTCCATACCCGGCACCATATTTTCCATCGAGAACATCAGTCCCACAAAGCTACCCAGCGCACCCAACAGCGCGAAGAACGACAGCCCCAAAATTTTACCAAGTGCCATTTGTTGGCGGCTGGCGGTGGTGACTAGCAACGTACCCAATGTGCCGCGTTCTTTTTCGCCGGCCACGGATTCGGGCACCAGAGATTGGCAACCGGTGAAGATAAACAAGATGAACATCATTGGCAACAGCATACCCAATAGCATAGCCATGATGTCGGCGGCGCTGGCTAAGTCAAAGTTGCCGTCCGGAGCCGCATCAGAAGGCAAATTGATGCTAAAGCGATGCGTTAGCGAATGGTGGTACATGGTGATGACGCCCATGACCAAATTGCGCGCTTCTGCCGATGAATTGCGTGCGGAGTTGCTCCATACTTCTACGTTGGGCGCAAGTACAGTAGCCGTTAACGGATCAAAATCCGCCACCACAGCATCAAAATCTGCTGGGAAAACCACCAGCAAGTCCGTGTTTTGGTCGGCAATGTCTTCGCGAATGCGTTCCGTGTCCGCCATGTTGGCAGGAACAATGTTAATCCGCATTCCGTCCTGCGCCAACATCGTGCCAATACTTTCGGGCATGTTAACGGCGTGTACTTCATAAATATGGTCCTCGTCCACACCCAACAACATCTCGTTCATCATACCCGTGGCACTCATTACCGCGAAAATCAAGATACCCGGCAAAATAACCGCCGCAAACAACAACTTGCGGTCGTTAAAAATCCGCACGATTTCTTTTTTCATGACTGCTAACGTTACATTACGCATGGTTATACAGCCTCCTTCGTGGTTTCGCGGTAAATATCGAAGAACATTTGCTCAAGGCTTTTTTCGCCGGCCAGGTTGGGTACGGTATCACACGCCACCATTTTGCCGTTGATGATGATACCTACACGGTCGCAAAGGTTTTCCAACAACCCGAATATGTGCGTGGACAGGATGACGCTCTTGCCGCGCTCTTTTAAATCCACCAAGAAGTCCATAACCACTTTGGCGGTGACAACGTCCAAACCGTTGGTCGGCTCGTCGAAGATCACAATCGCCGGGTCATGCACGATAGAAATCGCCAGCGACGCTTTTTGCTTATTCCCCTGCGATAACTTGCCAATCTTGACATCGGCATACGGCCCCAAGCCAAATTTGTCAAACAACGCCTTCTTGCGGCTTGCCGCCACATCCTTGGGAATGCCCCGCAAATCCGCAAAAAAATCAAAATGGAAGTTGGGGGTGAAGAATTCGTCCAGCTTCAATTCATTGGTTAAGAAGCCGATGTTGCGACGAACCTCCAGCGGTTTTTTGACAATGCTGTGTCCGTTGACGATTGCGTCGCCCTCGCTTGCATTGATGAGCGTGGCAATCATGCGCATGGTAGTAGTTTTGCCCGCGCCGTTGGGACCCAACAAACCAAATACCTCGCCTTCATACGACTTAAAACTGACATCATCAACCGCTTTGAAATACGGCGTAGAAATGCTCTTTGATGCCTGTTGCTTTTTGTTGAGCTTGAATTTCTTGGTCAAGCCTCTTACATCCAAGATTTCCTTCATCGTTACCTCCTGTTTAAATTTATGTTTTTCTGCACAAGCGCACATTATACCCCAAATGTTACAATTTTGTGTCATTACATAAAAAATATTATTTTCCAGGCAATTATGACCCGCGGGCAATCATTGCGCCACGTCATGATTCGACATGGTTTTTACGGCGTTTTAGCCGCGTTTTGTCCGGTTGATTTGCGTAGCCCATTTTTATCAAATTCGCGCCGCAGTGCGATTTCGGTTGAAAACAACGGCAATAATATCGATATAACTTGCCCCGCGATAATCACTCCGATAACCCACGAATAAGCCTCTTTGTCCACTTGCATGATCCGCTCAACCGACAATAAAATATACACCAAGCCAAAAATAATCGCTTGCTTGCCAAAGTGCTTGTGCGCATATACCCACGTATCTTGGTTTTTGCAAGCCATTGGCGTTCTGTAGCCCATGATCGCATTGGGCTTCCTAGGCAACACTAACACCGCGAAAATACCAAACACAATGTAAATAAGGGGCGTCAACAAATTTATTACAAAATCTGCTCTCAACAATTCCCACAATTCCATTCGTTTCCTCCTCGTATATCCCCGCCGTCTGCGCAAGGTTTTAAGCCGAACAAGGATACTTGCTTGCGCCTTGCGTGCAGCATACTGTCGTAACTGGTCAGAATTTTGCACTAACAGGCACAACTTGTCTTATGCAATTGAAATCTCCGGGATAAAGTGTTACAACCTATTTACCAAGGGTTGAAACGAAGGAGCGAAGGCATTCATGATCAAAGTTGCAATTTGTGATGACGAAACAAATATAGGCGCTGCATTGGAAAACGACTTGCTGGATATTTTCGGCAAGTTAAACGTCAAGTTTGAAATCGGCGTGTTTTTTACCGGGGAAGCGTTGTACAAAAAAATGGACGGCGGCGCGCATTACGATTTAATTTTCCTCGATATCGAATTCGCCCGAAGCGATATAAACGGCATCGAAGTGGGGCGGCGCATCCGCGAAGTGCATCAAAACCACCTAACTGCCATCGTTTATATTTCATGGGAGAAGAAATACGCCTTGCAATTATTTGACATACAACCGTTCAATTTTCTTGTGAAACCTTTAAATCACGATAAAATTGAAAACGTAGTGCGCAAATATTTACAAATTTCCGGCCAATGGTCGGGCACATTTACTTACAAAGTCGGCCATGACACACAAAAAGTACAAATCAAAGACATCGTCTACATAGAAAGCCACGGCAGAAAACTGTCCCTGCATTTTGCAAACGGCAAGCATGAAGAAATTTACGGATCAATAAAAACCGCATACGAAGAGCAATTAAAGAAATTCGATTTCCTGTTTATCCACAATGCCTATGTGGTTAATTATGACTATGTAACCGCATTAAAAATTGATCAAGTACTGCTAACAAATCACACGACCCCCCTGCCCATCAGCAAGCATAGACGAAACGAAGTAAGGGATAATTATTTTAATATTATGAAACAGCGTTCGGGGTGATTAAATGGATACATTTACTATAGCTGTATACCTTGCATCTAATTTTGTGGTAATGCTTGCCATCGAGCGGATTATGGGGGTGTTTTTTGAAAAACGGAGAACGCCTTTTGTTGTACCGGTACTTTCATATTTACTTTTCTTTGTAGTGACCGGTGGTGCATTTTTATTATGGAATATCCCGATAATAAGTGTTCCGGTAAATATCACCGCTATTTTTGTCATTACCCTAAATTATGAATCCTCATTAAAAAAGAAGTTGGCGGCTACGATTGGTTCATATACGCTTTTTATTTTTGCAGATATTGTTGCGGGTCTTTCTTCTGGATTTTATCAAATTGACCCTTTAGATGTTTTAGGATTTGAAAATACATTTGGTTTTATCATTACAGGCACTATGTCCTATATGCTGGCATTGTTATTGCGTAAATTCAAAAATATTAGAAAAAACACAATAGATTCATCTATGTTTTTGGTTATTTATTCGGCCATTATATTTTCAACGTTAATATTATTACTTTTCATCTCAACCTATTTACCGATGAATATGTCCATCGTAGCAACAATTATTATATTGGGCATTAACGTTTTTATTTTTTATCTTCATGACAATCTATCTGTCATGCACGAAGACAAATTAAAATCCGCACTACACGCCCAAGAAAAAGAATACTACTTTACCCAATGTCAACTCATGCAAGAATCGGTTGAGCAAATGAAATTATATAGACATGATGTGAAATTTCACTTGGCTACGCTAAATGATTTTGCCATTAAAGATAATGCAGATAGCGTAATAAAGTATTTGAACAGTCTACTCGATAACATTGGCAAAAAAGAAGTCTACAGCGATACGGGTAACATCGCCTTTGACAGCATTATCAACTTCAAATTAAAAACTGCCGCAGAAGATAACATCAAGGTAGATATAAATGTACTTATCCCACCAATCCTTAATATCGAAGTAGCAGATATTGTAACCATACTGGGCAACCTATTGGATAATGCCATTGATGGTGTAGCAAAAATTAAGGACAAAACAATTAAACTGAATATTGAAGCCGGCAAGGGCAATCTTTTTATTAAAACAGACAATACCTTTGACGGCCTGGTTAAATATGCAAAAGGCAAAGACGGCACAGCCGAAGCTATCACCACACGCAAGAGCGGCGACAACCACGGCTACGGCTTAAAGAATATCCGTAAAGCCGTAGAAAAGTATAATGGTCGTGTGGACATTAGTTATGAAGATAATGTTTTTTCTGTAGCGATTTTACTTTACGTAGACGAGATGTAAATGGTTTTTTACGATAATGATAAAATGTATGGAGCGATAAAATGGATGCGTATACTATAGTTGTATATTTAATATCAAATTTTGTGATAATGCTTGCATATGAACGAATGATGGGTGTTTTTTTCGAAAAACGGAGGACGACGTTTGTTGTTTATGCCTTGTCGCTTTTGTTTTACTTTGTGCCATCCAGCATTGCATTTTTGGTATGGGGCGTACCAGTTATTAATATGTCCATAAGTTTTATAACGCTCTTTATTGTAACGTTAAATTATGAATCCTCTATGAAAAAAAGATTCGTCGTTATGTTGAGCAGTTTTGCGATTATTGCGGTTGTGGATGTCATTATCGCTGCTGCTTTCGGAACTTATCAAATTGGCCTTACTTATTCGTCTTATATTAATAATAGAATGAGTTTTATTCTATTTGGAGGTATAAGTTATATTTTGGCACTCTTGATGAGGATGTTCAAGGACATTAAAAAAGGAACCGTTAACTCATCTGTGTTTTTTATAATGAATCTATTAATTTCGTTATCATCGATTGTCATACTGTTATTTGGTTTTATGTACTTTCCACAAATGCTTTTAATTATTTTTACAATCGCGGTATTTGGAATCAATGTGTTTATGTACCATATATATAACATTTTATCCGCCGCATACGAGGACAAATTAAAATCCGCATTGCATACTCAGGAAAGGGAATACTACTTCACCCAATGCCAACTCATGCAAGAATCGGTTGATCGCGTAAAAACCATACGCCATGACATGAAGCTGCACTTGGCAACCGCCGCAGAGTACAACGCCAACGGCAAAACCGGCGAATTGGGAGATTACTTGCTTGGACTGCTGGGCGATATAAACGCAAGTGAAGTCTACAGCGGCACAGGCAATATCGCTTTCGACAGTATTATCAATTTCAAATTAAAAACAGCCGCAGCAGATAATATTAAAGTGAAGATAGACATCCATATGCCACCAACCTTTAATATCGAAGTGGCAGACATTGTAATCATCCTTGGTAATTTACTAGACAACGCGCTCGAAGCCGTAGCGAAGGTAAAGGATAAAATCATTAACCTGCACATCAAAGCCGACAAAGGCAATCTTTTTATCAAAATAGAAAATACCTTTGACGGTACGGTTATATATACCAAAGGCAAAGACGGCATCACCGAAGCCATCACCACACGCAAAAACAGCAGCAACCACGGCTACGGTCTAAAAAACATCCGCCAAGCCGCAAAAAAATATCATGGCCATATGGAAATCAACCATGATAAAAATGTATTTACGGTCGGCGTTTTGTTGTACGAACGCGTTACGGCCGAATAAATATTTCTTGCACACGCGCCACTTCGTTCATTGACGGCGGTTGCGTATCCGCAAGGCTGTAGGATAAACCCAAGTCTGCCCACTTGTATTCGCCTGCCTTGTGAAAGGGAAGCACATCCACTTTTTCCACACAGGTCAAGTCTTGCAAAAATTCGGCCATATTGTGTAAGTCTGCGTCGTTGTCTGTTAACCCCGGCACCAGCACGAAGCGTATCCAAGTAGTTTTTTTCATTTCCTCACACAGACGCAAAAAATTGAAAATCCGGCGGTTGGATACGCCGGTTACTTTTTTATGTATCGCATCATCAAACGCCTTGATGTCTAATAAAACCAAGTCCGTGTTGGTCAAAATCTGCTGCGCCATGCCCGCGTCCCAATCGCATGTTGACATGTAACCGCATGTTTCCAACGCGGTGTGTAATCTTTTGTCACGGCATTTTTGAAAAAACTCAGCTAAAAATGCTGCTTGCAACAAGGGCTCCCCACCGGAAGCCGTCACCCCACCCCCGGAAAAACGCAAATAGGATTGGTACCGTTCAACATCTCGCACTAATTCATCCGTGGTTTTTATTTCGCCGCAATCCGTGTTCCAAGTGTCCGGGTTGTGGCAATATTGACAACGCAATCGACATCCGGCCAAAAAAAGGACGTACCGAATCCCCGGTCCGTCCACCATACCGCCCATGTACGTCGAATGCACACGACCCGACGTACACGGCGTTATTTTTTGATTGGGTTGTTGCATTACAACCGCTCGTGGAACGTGCGGTGTATCACTTCCAATTGTTGCTCGCGCGTTAATTTAATGAAATTAACGGCATAACCCGATACGCGGATGGTGAGCTGCGGGTATTTTTCCGGGTGCTCCATCGCATCCAGCAAGGTTTCCTTTTCGAATACGTTGATATTGATATGGTGCCCGCCGTCGTTGAAATATGCGTCCATCATTGCCGCCAGATTCGCCTGGCGTTCGTCATCTGATTGCCCCAGCGCACGCGGCACGATGGAAAACGTGTACGAAATACCGTCCTGAGCATAATCATAAGGCAATTTTGCTACGCTGGCCATGCTGGCAACGGCACCCTTGGAGTCACGCCCGTGCATGGGGTTGGCTCCCGGTGCGAAGGATTCGCCTGCTTTTCGTCCGTCGGGTGTTGCGCCCGTGGCCGTGCCGTATACCACGTTGGAGGTAATTGTGAGCACTGACAATGTCGGCACCGCGTTACGATAAGCGCGTTGCATTTCTAATTTTTGCATGAACATTTTAACAATGTCGTAAGCGATTTGATCCACGCGATCATCATTGTTGCCGAATTTGGGGAAGTCCCCTTCGATTTCGTAATCAATAACCAGTCCTGTGCTATCGCGGATGGTTTTCACTTTTGCGTACTTCATCGCCGCCAAGGAATCCGCGACTACCGACAACCCTGCGATGCCGCATGCATGCGTGCGCAACACATTACCGTCGTGCAACGCCATTTGCAAACTTTCGTAGTTATATTTATCGTGCATGTAGTGGATGATATTGAGCGTGTTGATATACAACCGCGCCAACCATTTGAGCACACGGTCAAAACGACGCATGACTTCGTCGTAGTCGAGGTATTCCGTTGTGATGGGTGCATATCCGGGAGCTACCTGCTCGCCGGATTTTTCGTCGCGCCCACCGTTAATGGCATATGTGAGCGCTTTTGCCAAGTTGGCCCGCGCACCAAAAAATTGCATTTGCTTGCCCAAGCGCATCGCCGACACGCAGCATGCAATGGCGTAATCGTCACCCCAATACGGGCGCATCAAGTCATCGCTTTCATATTGTAACGAGCTCGTATCTATGGAAACCTTCGCGCAATATTTTTTAAACGGTTCGGGCAAATTTACACTCCATAATATCGTCAAGTTTGGCTCCGGTGCCGCACCCAAGTTGTACAACGTATGGATGAAACGGTAGGAATTTTTCGTCACCAGTGTTTCGCCCGATTCACTCATGCCGCCGATGACTTCCGTCACCCATGTCGGGTCGCCCGAGAAAAGTGCATTGTATTCGGGTGTCCGCAGGAAACGAATCATCCGCAATTTCATGGCGAAATGGTCCATTAATTCCTGCGCTTCGGATTCTGTAAGCACACCATTTTTTATGTCGCGCTCGATGTAAATGTCAAAAAATGATGACACGCGCCCTAATGACATAGCCGCACCGTCTTGTTGCTTAGCTCCGGCAAGGTAAGCGAAATACGTCCATTGGATGGCTTCCTTGGCGTTTTGTGCCGGTTTGGTTACATCAAAACCGTAACCCGCCGCCATTTCTGCCAGCAAACCCAATGCACGGATTTGTTCGTTCAACTCTTCGCGCAGCTGAATATATTTTTCCTCCAGCCATGTAAAGTCCAATTGCCGCAACGCTTGTTCCTTGTCCGCCACCAAAAAATCCGTGCCGTACAACGCCACCCGCCGATAATCACCAATAATACGACCGCGCCCGTAAGCATCGGGTAACCCCGTGATGATCCCTGACTTGCGCGCAGCTTTCATTTCATTCGTATACGCATCAAATACGCCGTCATTGTGCGCTTTGCGATACTTGGTGTACACCGTTTCGGTATCTTTGTCCAATTCGTAGCCATACGAATCCAACGCGCGTTGAATTACGCGGATGCCCCCATTGGGGAAGATACCGCGCTTGAGCGGTTTGTCCGTTTGCAAACCAACGATCTGCTCCAAATCGCGGTTGATATACCCCGCCGCATGCGACGTAACCGAAGAAGGCGTTTTGGTTTCTACATCCAAAACGCCTTTTTCGTTCTCTAATTTCATCAACGCGCAAACCTCTGCCCACAACGCTTGCGTGCGCGGCGTAGCATCGGTCAAAAAATCCGCTTCGCCTTTGTATGGCGTTACGTTTGTTTGTACGAAATTGCGCACATTAACCTCCCGCGTCCATACGCCGGGGTTAAAGCCGTTAGCCGCGTGCATTGTAATCCGCAGATAAATGATTCATGGCCGTCAAAACTTTGTGATAATAAATGAAAGGCCCGGCAATAAACAAAGACCCTAGTACAAACCATAACCAAAAGTCTGTTGAACTAATTTGGAACGGAATACCACGACGACGCAATTCCATGCCCATACGATCCGAAAATGTGTGAAACCAAATTAACGTATAAATACCTAATGTTATCGAACCTAGTAAGATCGCTAATATATAAAGTATTGTATTTTTGCCGTCATGGCGGCTGGCTATGGTGTTAATGTCTTGTGATACGATACACATTTTAATAATACCGTATATGCCGAACGTCACCATGCTAAGCAGAATAAATTTAAGCAAGCTGCGGTTGGTATCTAACATACCCATCGGCATATGACCCGGCATGGGTGCGCCATGTGGTGGCATGCCTTGCACGGGTGCACCGGGATAAGATGCTTGCGCTTGCATAGGTGTAGGCTGTCCGGGATGTGGAGCATATACGGGGTTCGCAGCTGCGGCGCCAGAAGATTTGAACAATTCCATCACATAATCTTTTAATAAGAAAACGATAAGTGCAACCAATAAAACGCCCAAGTAACCCAATACAATATAACCCATGGGCACTAAATAACGGCGACGGAAAATAACGGGAATAAAAATCAAGGACATAACGCCGGAAACCGTCATCGCCGCTAAGGCAATTTTAAATAAATGCGTCAACTTTTGCCAAATGAAGTACGCCAATGCTACGACAGGCAATAACAACAAAATCGTGAATATCGCCATCCATATAAACCGGCTAAAACTGAATTGATAATAAGCCTCGAAAAACGGCCATTCATCTATACGACGTGTTCCTGCAAAAACAGTACGGCGGAACAGTGCCGTTAATGATAATAATAAAGCTACCCAATAAAAATACATCGGTCCATCGATATAAGACATGAAGTTTTCCAATGCAGGTGGGAGTTTTAATTCAATTAAATCACGCAAACCGATAAAAATAATCACTGCCAACACGACGAGTGAAAATAAAAAGCCCACTATATTTAAGCCAAAATCAGCCAATGCCAAGGAAAAAATTACAAACAGCAACGCGACACCACCGGCGGCAACATTCACAATACCCTTGAGGCTTTCGTACAATTTGGGTAGCAACTTAGCAATCAAGGCCGGTAGTACCGCAAAAAATAATGCGAATCCGGTGAGCAGGCTATGCGTGCTTAACGCAAATAAGAACATTACGCTCATCAGCAACACTTCAATGGGTACAGGCAGGCTGGGTATACCCGCTGGAGCATTATCGGGGGTTGCCGCGGTGTATGCGCTTGCAACTGCGCTGCCAAATCCAGCGAACGCAGATGCCTTGCCTACGGTTACAACGGTTTTGCGTTGTTTGCCGCATGCGCCGCAAAACGCGGCTACTACGGGCTTGCCGCAACCGGCGCAATATTTTTCTTCAACTAAGTCAATGTTGACTTGCGTCCATTCTTCGGATTTAACCGCACCGCAGCCGGGGCAATAGGCGGCTGTTAGCTTGGTGCCGCATCCTTTACAGAATAACATGGGCTATGCCCCCCTTTTGCTGCCGCACACGCCGCAAAAAAAATCTTCCTCGTTAACCATCAAACCACATTTATCACAAGTGAAAACGGGTTTGGCAAAGAATTCTTCAATGTTTAAACCGCAAGCCGTGCAAAATGCGCCTTCAAAGGCCACGTTGCATTGTGGGCAAATGCCGTTGTTGCGGTTGGGGGGTACCTTGCCAAGGGGTGCGTTGATTACCTTGTCCAATTCGGTAACTTGTGCAGACATTGCGATTAAATCGCCGTCTTGCATTTTACCTTCACGCACGAGCATATGTACGCGCTCGCCCATTTCAATCAGTTTTTGCACCTTTGCTTTTTTTTGCTCAGCAGCCATGCCAATCCCTCCTAGTTATATTAAGGCCTATAATAGTATACTACGCGATTTTGTCAACAAAAGTACAAAAAAAGTGTGGGTCAGTGAAGAACCCACACATCTACATACCTACGCCCAAATCGCAGGGCTTCTTGGTGACAATACATAAACAAGTCAATCATATAACCGCGTATGGCCCCACCAACATCTGCGGCCTCTGCGAAGCCGTAGCCTGCCACGTAAAATCTTGTGCCCAAGGGGAAAACGGTGCGATCTACCGCTACAATGCCGTGTTCTACGCGCCGTCCTGATGCAGTGACGCCAAACAAGGCATCTTCGGGGTTGCGTCCTGTACATAGGAAGCATGCGCAGTAGGCTGTTGCTTGCAAGCGCACGCGGCGCACGTATCGGAAGTCCGGATCGGAGGGGTCGGTTAGCGCGCCCATGGGTGCGGTGCCGATATTAAAAATTGCATCAACGGGCTCGCGCAGGATGTATTCATTTACGATGACGCGGCTGTCCTCGTAGCCGCCGATGTAGACGACCATGGTGGTTATTTCGTGTTCGCCATTGCTGCCTCGGCGACGCAGGTGCGTTTGGCCGTTGCGCATAGCGCCGGTGAGGTTCTCGATGGTTTCGAAGGGTATTTCGTTGGTTTCGGTAAATTGGCGAGTTTGCCATGTGACGAAGTTGAGCATATCAAGCGGATCAATTTCGCGGGTTATATCGTTGGCGTACAGCAGTGTTGCTTGGATTTCGGCCTGGGTTTGCACCAGCACTTCTTCTACAGTGGTGCCACTGATGGCGGTCATGCGCTTGGGCAGGCCGGTGTTGATGGTTACATAAAATGAAATTTCGCGATAGATGCGGACGGTCATGTCGTTGTAAAGCGGAAAATCAAGGGGGTAGTTAATACGGTCATTCCCCGCTAAGGTCATGCCCATTTCGTACAGCAATTCACCGACGGTGTGTGCGCTTGTCATCTCCTGTACCGCTGTGCCCCGGTCGTAAACGGTAACGACGGGGAAGTCGGCCGGCATTCCGGTGATGTTAAACACAACCATAGGTACGAAGAAAATTGCCACCAGCGCGAACACCAAAACAGCACAAACTGCTCTGATTCTGTGCATGCTACACAACCTTTCGTAATAAAGCCGTAAGGATGGTAACAGTTTCTTAACAACTGCGCAATAAATAAAAAACGCAATAAACACGTAAAAATGACAGAAAATATTTAAAACGGCGGTAATAGGACACCATTTTCGGTGATATACCCCGTAATGAGCTCGGCGGGGGTCACATCGAAGGACGGGTTATATACTTTGACGCCCGCGGGTGCCATGGGCTGGGCGTACCACAGGTCGGTGACTTCGGCGGGGTCGCGTTGTTCGATGATGATTTCGCGGCCGGTGGGGGTGGCGGGGTCAATGGTTGAGAACGGTGCGCATACATAGAATGGAATGCCATAATGCTTGGCCATAATAGCCACACCCAACGTGCCGATTTTGTTGGCAGTGTCGCCATTGGCGGCTACGCGGTCAGCACCAACGAAAATGATATCTACCCAGCCGTTGGCCATGACCGTCGCGGCCATGTTGTCGCACAGGAGCGTCACGTCCACCCCAGCGGTTTGCAACTCGAACGCGGTGAGCCGCGCGCCTTGCAATACAGGGCGTGTTTCATCGGCATATACGCGCAATGACATCCCTTGTTCGTGGGCACAGTAAATGGGCGCCAGTGCGGTGCCGTAACCCGCTGTGGCCAATGCGCCCGCGTTGCAATGCGTCAAAATTCCCATGCCGGGCTTGAGTAACGTTGCACCATGTTGACCGATGCTTCGGTTGTTGTTTATGTCGTCGTTGTAAATTTGCATGGCGGTGTCACGTAGGATTTGCAATAGGGTGGCGGGTTGAGCGTAGGCGGGAGATTGCTTTGTGTTGTATGTTTCCTCTTCTGTTTTGTTTGCGTAGGGCGCGATTGCGTCACACATGACTTTTGTTGCCCATTGCAAATTAACCGCAGTGGGGCGCGAGGTGTTTAAATATGCGCCGACGCGCTTGGCTTCGATTAAGAAAGCATCCGTGTCGGGGCTCTTTTCCTGCACGAATCGCTTCATATGAATGTACAGCCCCAACGCCGCTGTCACGCCAATGGCGGGAGCGCCACGCACGAGCAAATCTTTTATTGCGCGCCATGCTTCTTCGGCAGTGGTTAACGGCACGTAGGCAACTTCGGCGGGCAAGCGTGTTTGGTCAAGGATAACGACGGCATCGTTAGCGTCGTCTAAGTATAAGGTTCTTGGCGGTTGCTGCATGTGAATCCATCCCTTCATATACATAGTGCGCGATTTTTTGGAATTTCAGTTGGTCGCAATTTGCGACCAACTGGTTGCAAATTGCAACCGGTTGAAAATTTACAACTCAACTGGTGGCAAGATGCCACCAGTAAAAAATGTTCAACCACGAATCGTCAACCAATTTTGCAACACCCGGCCAGTATAGCACACTTGCCATTTAGGCAAAAAAATGCTAATTTTACCGTTGGATTTTGGGGTTGAGGTGAGCGCATTTGCTTTTTACGTCCGCGAATTTCTTGTTGTTTTTACTGGGTTTGTTCGCACTGTATCAAATCGTGCCGCAAAAATACCGTTGGGCTGCGCTGTTGTTGGGCTCAATGGCTTTTTATGCGTTCGCGGGACCCGCGTTTCTTATTTACATATGCACCACGATTATTGTCACGTATTTTTGCACCATGCGCATGCGCCGCGTTTGGGAAAAATGTGACGTGCTAATCGCTGCCACAAATGACCGCGAAGAACGCCGACAATTAAAACAAGCTGCCAAAGCCGCCAGCCGTCGCTGGATGATTACCGCGCTGGTGGTCATCGTCGGGTTGCTGGCGATGGTCAAATATACGGACTTTGTCATCGCCAATACGAATGCGCTGTTGGTCTGGGTGGGCGTTGACCGCTCGTTCGGGTTCATGCGGTTTGCGCTGCCGATGGGGATTTCGTTTTATACGTTCCAAACCATCGGTTACTTGGTGGATGTGCATCGGCAGAAGTCTAAGTCGTTAACCAATCCGTTGAAATTGGCGTTATTTGTGTCGTTTTTCCCGCAAGTGGTGCAAGGCCCCATCAGCCGCTTCGAGCCGTTGGCAGAAACCTTGTACAGCGGCGAGTCGCTGAACCGCACCCACTTATCACGCGGGGGCATGCGCGTCCTCATCGGCTTTTTCAAAAAACTCGTCATCGCCGATCGCCTATGGCCTGCGCTGGCGGTACTCACGACATATCCAGAAGAATACCGCGGCGCGTTTTACCTATTCAGCATCGGTTTGTACGCGGTGATTTTGTTCATGGACTTCACCGGCGGTATCGACATCACCATCGGCGTGGCAGAAATGTTTGGCGTCAAGCTGCCCGAAAACTTCAACCGCCCGTTTTATTCTCGCTCCATCCAAGAATACTGGACACGCTGGCACATCACGATGTACACGTGGTTCCGCGACTATCTGTTTTACCCCATGACATTAAGCAAGGGGATGCTGCGCGCCACTAAATTCGCCCGCCGCACATTGGGCGATGGCTTTGGCAAGCGAATTCCTGTGCATTTGTCGTTATTGTGGGTGTGGTTTTTGACGGGGCTGTGGCACGGCGCAACGTGGAACTTCATCGCATGGGGCTTGGCCAATGGCATTGTCATCATGCTGGCTCAGGAATTCACCCCATTAAAAAATAAATTCCACACCCGCTTCGACACCGCCAAAACCAATCGAATTTTCATCGCCGCGCAAATCTTTTGGACATTCTGGTTGATGAACATGATTCGCTCGTTCGATATATATGTAGGGGTGCGCAATACTTTTGGGATGATGGCCAGCGTGTTCACGGACTTCGGCCTGCGCGATTTCCTTACGCGCGGAGTGTCGGAATTGACGCTGTACACTTCCGATTACTTAGCCGCCGGAGCGGGAATACTTGTGATATTCTGGATCAGCTACTTGGGACGCGGCGATGTGGACTTCCGCGATCGATTATCAACGCGTTTTTCTTGGCCAGCTCGGTACGCCGTGGTGGGCTTGTTACTGTTTATGACGTTGGTGCTGGGCGCTTACGGATACGACTACGAAGCACGCCAATTCATTTACAATCAATTCTGATCGGGGTGCAAAATGCGCAAAATTATGTTTAAAATCCTGGCAAGCATAACCACGTTCGCGCTGGTTTTTTTTGCTTTACAACGCTTGTTGATGCCGACATTCGCCGACCCCGGCACGCTGGAAGGCGGCATGATACGCGAGTATTATCGTTCCAACTTCGACCATGATGTCATCTTCATTGGGGATTGCGAGGTGTACGCCAACTTCTCGCCAATCACATTGTGGGAAGAGTTCGGCATCACATCGCACATACGCGGCACGCCGCAGCAACTCGTATGGCAATCATATTACTTACTGCACGACACACTGCGCTTCGAAACACCCCGCGTGGTTGTATTCAACGTGCTGTCCATGCAGTACAACGAGCCGCAAAGCCGTTATTACAACCGATTAACATTGGACGGCATGCGCTGGGGCATGCCCAAAATCCGCGCAATCCAAGCCTCCCGCACCGATGACGAAGGCTGGCTATCCTACATTTTCCCCTTTTTCCGCTACAAAGACCGTTGGAGAGAACTTTCTGCGAATGATTTCCGTTATTTTTTACGTGATCCGCAGGTGTCGATTAACGGCTTCATGTTGCGAGCGGATACAGTACCGGCAGGGTGGTTCCCGCAGATGCCGCCGCGTGGCAATTACGCCTTCGGCGACAACGCATGGGATTACTTGAACCGCATGGTGGCACTCACCACCGCACACGACATAGAGTTGGTGCTGGTCAAATCCCCCGCACAACACCCGCCGTGGCCGCCACAATGGAACCAACAAATCGTAGACTTCGCCGAGGCCAACGACCTGCGCTTCATTAACTTCTTGGAACACCAAGACGAAATCGGGCTCAACTTCCAATACCACACCTTCAACGCCGGGTTGCACCTTAACGTATTCGGCGCAGAGCTGCTGGCGCGGTTCTTCGGCGGCATCTTGCAAGCAGAGTTAAATCTACCCGACCGCCGCCACGAGCCCGACACCGCCCAGCATTGGCACCAACTGTCCGAACTATACCACCGCAACATCGCGCGTCAATTGGCAGAAATCGACCGATACGGGCGTGTACAATGCTTCTTAATTCGCTAGCCGGAGGTTATGTATATGAAAAAACGCTGCATTGTATCGCTTCTTATTATATGGGCATGTATTTTTGTGCTGGCGGGTTGCAATAATGAAGACGCGCAATATCCCGACCCCGCTCCAAACCCAACGCAACCTCCAACCGACGCAAACATAACGGCCGAAACGCCCCCCCCCAACGGCACCGACCCCATCATAGAAACCACCCCCGACGACGAAATATTTTATTTCGTGGTGCGCGGCAACACGATTCATTTGGACGAGGACATCAATGATGTGCTGGCTCGTTTGGGTGAGCCATTGAGTACGTTTGATGTACCCAGCTGCGCATTTGACGGCATGGATCGTTTCTTTTTATTCCCTGGTGTGCAAATTCAATCATATCCCGTAGACGACATGGATCGTGTACACACAATTTTACTTACCGATGACAGCCTAACGACTGTTGGCGGTATTTTTATTGGCTCATCGCTGGCTTCAGTTTTGGCGACATATGGGTATGATTACGATTACTCTTATGGGTTGTATATCTTTGTGCGTGGCAATACGACGCTACGGTTTCTCATGAACGACATGATGGTGCAAACAATTTCATATGAATTAATCGTCTAATAAAGGACAAACAACGTGAAAAAATTATTGGCTATATTCATTTTATTAATAATCGGGCTTTCGGTTTATTTTGTATGGTTTGCGAGCACGCCTACGCCATCTAGTGAATACGACCCCATGCCGCCTGCCCCTTCATTTGTGGGCGTGCGCGAAGTCTATTCAATTGTGGGCGAGCCCATCGCACTCCGGGATGGCGTAGTTGCATTTGATGTTTATGCGCGCGAATTGGAATTTCATATAAACACAGGCGACTTGAACATCCATGCATTAGGCACCTACACCGTCTATTTTTATGCCACAGACGAATGGGGAGCAACCACCACCGTATCCACGTTGGTGCACATTGTGGAATTGTATCCGGCTGCTGTATACGCGCTGGCAGATGAAATATTGTTACAAATCTTGCGTGAAGGTATGACGCAAATGCAGCAAGCCCGCGCTATTTTTGATTGGGTGAGTACACACATAAACTTTGTGTCTGCACTTGGCGCCGATTCTGTTTATGCGGCAGCACACCACGGTTTAATACACCGGCGGGGCAATTGCTATGTTTTTAGCTCATTGATGAAGATCATGCTAACGCGTGCTGGCATCCCAAACGAACGAATCGCGCGCATCCCCGATACAGGAGAGAGCCATACTTGGAATATTTTCAACCCGGATGGATTTGGTTGGTTCCATTTGGATGCAACACCCAATTTTTTTGTATCACACGATGAACGTTTCATGTTTACCAATACACATGCCGCAGAATTTTCTCAACGTTTTGTTTATGAACGAGAAGACGGCATAAGGGAGTTTTACACCTTTGACCCTGAACACATCACACAAATTATTCATTGAAATCATACGAACCATTTTCCCGGCATGTATTGTGCTGTTGGTTTTTGTGTGGATGGCCACGACAATTTGGCGTGCGTCAGATTTTTCGTACACGTTGCAACCTGTGGTGACAGTGATGGGGCATAATATTAACGCGCAAGATTTTGTGGCGGACACTTCCAATATGGCGGGTGTGACCGCTTTTTTTGTGGGCGATGTGGATGTAACCGCAGCGGGGCGGCATACCACACCCCTTATATTACACCGTGGCGAACGCTCAGTGCAGACAGAGGGCGTGTTCTATGTAGCAATCCCCCAACCATATATAACCGTAGAATTGGGCAGCCGCTTAACTAATAATAGGAATCTGCATGACATCGACCCCACGTACATCATTATTAACCATTACAATATCCCGTTGCATCTGCTGGATTTTAATCATCTTATTTTTTCTTCATATTCGGGTTACATGCCTGTGGGCGAGCACCAATTAATTTTTACGCACAATGATTCTTTTTTTTACACAACCATGCACGTTGTGGACACGACTCCGCCCACCGCTGTGCTGCGTGATGTAACGCTTCCGTTGGGGCATGAAGTGACGTTGGACGACATCCTTGTTTCTGTTTTCGACCTGTCGCCCATTGCCGTGACGGAAATTGTTGCGCAACCGGATATGTTCACGCCCGGAGCCCATAATGTTGCGGTGCGCGTGGCGGATATCTTTGGCAACGAGGCGATTTATACGACTACTGCCACTTTTTTACCCAATACAGTGCCGCCTGTTTTTTATGGCGTGCGGCAATATATCCATAGTGCCTTGGGCGAGCCGATTTTATTCCGCGTTGGCGTATATGCATCGGATGCTTTTAATCGCCCCATCCATTTTGACATAGATACAGGGCTGCTCAACATCAACGAGCTTGGCGTTTATCAAATTACATTTACTGCAACCGACGCGTGGGGGTTGTACACCTCGCAGACCATTTATGTACACATCCACAATGTTGACCCAGTCGTAGTGTATGCGCTGGCCGATGATTTACTGGCGCAGCTGTTTAACGACGGCATGACGCAGGTGCAACAAGCCCGCGTTATCCATGACTGGCTCACGGATCATGTTACTTATGCAGCGGCTGTCGGATTTGATTCCGTATACGAGGCGGCACATCAGGGGTTAATCCATCGGCGCGGCAATTGCTTTGTGTTTTTTGGATTGGCAGAGGTGCTGTTGACGCGTGCGGGTATCCCCAACATGCGCGTGGATCGTTCACCTTATTCGCGCAACCCTGCCAACCACCGTTGGAATTTGATCAACCCCGACGGATTGGGCTGGCACCATTTTGACCCTACGGGTAATACGATTATCAGCCGCAACGACCGCTTCATGTTTACCAACTCGCAATTAGAAATATTAAACCAACGGATGGCTGTGTACGGCGCGGTAGATTTTTATATGTTTGACGCCACGCTGCTGCCAGAAATCGTACAATGACTATAGGCGTTGTAGGCGGAATGGGCGTACAAGCTACCGCGCGTTTTTACAATCAATTAATTGCGTTGCAAACGGTAAAACGCGAGCAAGATTATATTGATGTTTTGATTTATTCAAAGTCCTCCATCCCCGACCGAACGGCATATATTTTAAGGCACAGCGATGAAAGCCCCCTGCCCACGCTGAACGATGCGATTCAAGTGTTGCGCAATGCCGGGTGCGGATGCATCGCTATCCCCTGCGTGACTTCGCACTATTTTTGGGATGCACTGCACTTCGATGCCAACACGCCTATATTGCATATGCCCGACATCACCGCGCAAGCGATACAAAATCGTGAATTAACCCGCGTTGGATTGTTGGCAACTTCGGGCACCGTGCAGGGGCGTTTTTTTCACGATGCACTAGCACGGCGGCAAATTGAAATTATTTTGCCCGACGAAAAATCACAGGCGCGACTCATGGATTACATTTATGCGATTAAAGCGAACAACCCCATTGATGCGCATTGCTTGCACGAAATATCGGCGCAATTGCGGGCGCATGGCGCGCAAGCTGTTATCTTGGGTTGTACGGAGTTAAATATGGACGGCAACACATACAATGACGCTGGAATCCTATACATAGACGCACTGAAATTACTGGCGCGAGCCGCGTTGGAATATTGCAAGACAAATTAAATTCCCCAAAAGGATTGAACGCCTTGGCACACATACTTGATTATCTGGAAGTCACGGCCATCACCCACGCCGACAAACCCGCCTTCATCGGTGAAGCGGGTTTCTTGACATTCGCGCAACTGCATGACCGCGCGCGCAAAACCGGCGCGGAGATAACCGACCGCGGCATATACAAAAAGCCCGTGGTTGTTTTCATGCAGAAAAGTGCCGACATGGTGGCGGCGTTTTGCGGCGTGGTGTACGCAGGGTGTTATTACGTACCCATCGACGCAGAAATGCCCGCCTACCGGATCCGCCAAATATTTGAAACCACACAACCCGCGCTGGTGATTTGCGATGATACAACGCTGCCGTTATTGTCGGAATGGGCACAGGAAAAAGCGTGGGATGCTTCATACGAAGCGGTTTTATTTGATGATATTTCTGCAGGTGCGCTACGTGAATCCGATGTGACCGCGCTGGCCAATATCCGCCGCCGTGCCATTGATACCGACGCCGTGTACGTCGTGTTTACGTCCGGATCTACGGGCATGCCCAAGGGTGTGACCGCTTGCCACCGCTCGGTGGTGGATTATATCGAGCAACTTTCCACTGTGTTGGAAGTGGACGAGCATACGGTTTTCGGTAACCAGTCGCCGCTGTATTTGGACGCTTGCTTGAAAGAATTGCTGCCGACGATGAAATATGGCGCGACGACTTATTTCATCCCCAAATCACTGTTCATGTTCCCGGTCAAGCTCATTGAATATTTGAACGAACACCATATCAACAACATTTGCTGGGTGGCGTCCGCGCTAGGGCTAGTGGCTGGGTTGAATACCTTCGCCAAGGTAACGCCGTATACCTTACGCACCATCGCCTTCGGCAGCGAGGTATTCGCCGCCAAGCACTTGAACCAATGGCGCACCGCCGCGCCCGACGCGCAATTTATTCACCTATATGGCCCCACCGAAGCCACGGGTATGTCGCTGTTCTACAAGCTCGACCGCGACTTTGCCGAGGGCGATGCCATCCCCATCGGCCGCCCCTTCGCTAACACGGATATTCTGTTGTTTGACGAAAACGGTAATGAACCCCCCCCCGGCCAACCTGGCGAAATCTGCATCCGCGGCACTTGCCTGTGCCTGGGATATTACAACGACCCGGAGCGCACATCCGCCACCTTCGTACAAAACCCACGCGCCCCCTACGCCGACCTTATGTACAAAACCGGAGACTTAGGATATATCGGCACCGACGGTAATTATTATTTCCTAGCCCGCAAAGACCACCAAATCAAGCATATGGGCTACCGCATCGAATTGACCGAAATCGAATGGGTGGCCATGCGCATCCCCGGCGTGCAACTCGCTTGCGCCATTTTTGACGGCGAAACGAGCCGCATCATCCTGTACTACATGGGTGACGAAACCGCCCCCAAATCCGCTGTACAAGCCGCGCTCAAAACCCAGCTACCCCGCTACATGATGCCCCAAGCCATCTTCCCCATCCCCACCCTACCCCAAACCCCCGGCGGCAAAATCGACCGCGTGCAACTACTCAACCAATACCGCGAATCCGTTCGCGCTACGAGGAAGGATTGACCTGTATGCTGTTAGAAATCTTGCAAGAACTGCACCCCGATGTAGACTACGCCACCCACACCACCCTCATCGACGACCGCGTCATCGACTCCTACGACATCATCTTCCTGGTGGGCGAAATCGCCGACAAGCTGGACGTAGAAATCCCCGCCGACGAATTAACACCGGAAAATTTTAACTCCTACGCAGCCTTAAACGCACTAGTGCAACGGCTGGACGAAAACGCATAGCGAAACGTAAAACCCACGCACAAAGCAAAAATTAAATGCCATAAAAAAGTGCAATCCAGTTGGTGGCAATTTGCCACCAACTGGATTGCATCTTTTTTACGGAAAATTCGCGGGTAAATGACTGGGATTAATTTACACCAGCACCAATTCTACGCCCAATAATTCCACCAGAACATCTAACGTGATGAACCAGCTGTCGTTCACATTGCGGAACGCGGTTGCGTTGCTTTGTGCTACTTGAATGTTGGGATAGCTTCCGACGATGGTTACAATAACGGAATCGTACAAAACAAAGTGTGCAACACGTTCGCCATCTTCATTGCGTGTGCTTAGGGCTACACCACCCAAATATTCGGCCAAGCCGCGCAGGTTAATCCATGTTTGACCTGCATATACTTGGCTGATGGGAGCGCCGTTGCTGGCTACAAAGTTAGCGGGAATGTGCAAGCCAACAACCTCATCAACGATTTCATCTTCAACTTCTTCTTCTACGATTTCTTCTATAATTTCCTCAACGATCTCTTCTACAACGATTTCTTCTTCGATTTCCTCTTCTTCAATTTCTTCTTCGACAGGCTCGGTGCCGACTTGCAAGATGCGTCCTTCTACGGAAGCACCGGCAATGTCTGCGTCGTCGCTGTTAAGGAAGTCGATGAATACCATGCTCTTTACATCGCCTTCGTACACCACTACGAGATCTTCGAACATGTCAAAACCGTCACCGCCATTGGCTTTGAAGTCCGTGATAGCCACGGTGAAGATGGTGGTCGTGTCATTTCGATCCAGCTCAACGCCGTCAACTACAACGGACAGGATGCGCTCGCCCACTTCGGCGAATGCGTCAAACGTGTAGAATAGACCGGCTACTTGCAAGAAGCGGCCGTTACCGGATTCGGTTGGCCAGCGGGATACGCCGTTTTCCAACGCGTCGAATATAATCGCGGGGGTCATTTCTACGATTACGAGGTAGTTAATGAAAGGAAGCACGCGTAACATGTCGCCCACGGTGATGTCACCTGCTTCGATAACGTCGCGGATTGCGCCACCGTTCATGAGCGCAATATCAGCACCACTTGCCCATTGGAATGCATCGGCAACCAAGTTGCCCAGTGGCATTTCATAGGAGCGGATCAATGTATGCGTATGCTCGAGGGTTACAGGGGTGTAGGCTACGATTTCGCGGGTTTGCTCATCAAAAGCCGCTTCGATTTCTGCGATGAGTTCAAGCATAACGGGGCAGGCATCGAAGTTGCCATCAATGTCGTCGTTGAAGCTCAAAATGGTAGCTTCCAAGCCCAACAGTGCGCCTTCGGCGTCAAAAGTCAAGGTTACTTGACCCAAACGACGGCCGTGGTCAAGGGCTTGCACGATTAATGTGTCATTTACCCATGCGCCTTCGCCATGCAACGAATGGCTATGGCCATCTACAATCAAGTTTATGCCATCTACAGCGGCAGTCACTTCATTGATGGGGCCCGTTCCAATATGCGAAATACCGACGATGACATCCACTTCCAACGCTTGCAATGCCGCAACGGATAATTCAGCCGCTTCAACAGGGCAGCCAAAATTGATCTCGGCTATATTGTTGGGATGGGTAACTTCCGGGGTGCTTTGCGTTACCAAGCCGAAGAAGCCAAAGCGAATGCCGGCAATTTCAGACACCGCATAAGGGGTGAATACCAGCTCATTGGTATCATTCCAAAATACATTGGCCGCCAAAATGCCAAAATCGGCATAACCTTCCAACTCAAGCAAACGATTTAAGCCGAAGTTGAAATCGTGGTTACCGGGTGCCATAAAGTTGTATCCAGCGGCATTCATCAAGCGCACCGGATCCAAACCGCCGCTAAAAACGGAGAATGGCGTGCCGTGAAGGGTATCGCCTGCATCCAACAAAATGGCATTTTCAGTAGCGGCCATTATAGATGCGATGTACTGCACACCAATGGTTTCTGCATGGGCATTAAATTCCATGCCGCGTACAAACCTACCGTGCATGTCATTGGTGTGGAAAATGGTGATGACGATATTGTCATCGGAGGTTTCGGCCCTAACGGCCAGGGGGGCGGTAGTAGCAGCCATCAAGGCCAACACAAGCACCGCAGCAAGAATCGTTTTGATTCTCTTCATTTTTACGTGCTCCCTTCGGTTACGCGGGTTTTCCGCGTCCGCGCTCTGCGCGATTTTATGCGGACATGTTAAATCCGGCCGCGCTTTATGTCAATTCTTTTACAATTTATTTACAAATCATTGACAAGCACAACCCAACGCCCTATACTGCCATCAAGTATTTTTCCTTGACCCGCAACGGAGCGATCTTATGGAATTACACCACAAGCATTTATTATTTGACTTCTACGGCGTATTGTTGACACAGCATCAGCAAGATTGCTTCACCCTGTTTTATTCCGATGACCATTCCTTGAGCGAAATTGCCGAAGAACTGGACATCACCCCGCAAGCCGTGTCCGACATGCTCAAGCGCACATTGAAGAAACTGGAGCAATTCGAGGCCAAGCTGGGGTTGGTACAGCGGTACACCAAGCAACAAGAAGCCGCACAAACCATGCGCAGGCTCGTTACACAAGTGTTACAACCCCTGCGTGGCGACATACTTACTCAACTGGACGTAATCATAAAATCGTGAGGTAATCCATGGCATTTGCAAATCTGGGCGATAAATTACAAAGCATATTCAAGAAGCTGACGGGCAAAGGCCTGTTGAGCGAAAAAGACGTGCGCGATGCCATGCGCGAGGTTCGCTTAGCGCTGCTGGAAGCGGACGTTAACTTCCGCGTGGTGAAGGATTTTGTTTCCAACTTGACAGAGAAGGCTGTCGGCCATGCCATACACGCGGCAATCAACCCCGGCCAGCAGGTCATCAAGCTGGTGGAACAAGAGCTCATCGAGTTAATGGGGTCATCGCAAAGCAAATTGACTTTTTCCAATAAATCGCCGTCGGTGTACATGATGGCGGGCTTGCAGGGCGCGGGCAAAACGACCGCGTCGGGCAAATTGGCAGGGATATTGCGCAAGCAGGGCAAGCAGCCGCTGCTGGTGGCGTGTGACATCTATCGCCCCGCCGCCATCAAACAATTACAAGTCGTGGGCAAATCGTTAAACATCCCCGTGTTTGAAATGGGCGACAAGGAAGACCCCGCCGTCATCGCGGAAAAAGGCGTGGAATTTGCCAAGGGCAACGGCCACGACATCGTACTAGTGGATACCGCAGGCCGTCTGCACATCGACGAAACGCTCATGGACGAATTGGCGCGTATTAAACAAGTTGTGCGCCCGCAAGAAATCCTGCTGGTCGTAGATGCTATGACCGGGCAAGACGCCGTCAACGTAGCGCAAACCTTTGACGAAAAACTGGGCGTGGACGGCATCATCGTCACCAAGCTGGACTCCGACACGCGCGGCGGCGCGGTACTATCGGTCAAGGCCGTCACAGGCAAGCCCATTAAATATGTAGGCCTGGGCGAAAAATTGGACGACATGGAAGTCTTCCACCCTGACCGTATGGCCGGGCGCATCTTGGGCATGGGTGATGTGTTGAGCCTAATCGACAAAGCCCAGCAAGCCTTCGACGAGAAAGAAGCCGAAGAAGCTGCCAAAAAAATGATGGCCGGCACACTTACGCTGGATGATTACCTCGTGCAAATGCAGCAAATTAAAAAAATGGGCTCACTCAAGGACATCATGGGCATGATCCCCGGTATGAACGCCGCAGCCATGAGCGGCGCAGAAATTGACGAACGCGCACTCGTATACGTAGAAGCCATCATCCAATCCATGACCAAAAATGAACGTGCCAACCCCGATATCCTGAACGGCTCACGCAAGCGACGCATCGCCGCGGGCAGCGGCCGCACCATACAAGAAGTCAACCGCCTGCTCAAACAATTCGACGAAATGAAAAAAATGATGAAACAAATGACCGGTGGCGGCATGTTCGGCAAAAAAGGCAAGGGCATGAAAGGCATGATGGGTAAACTTCCGTTCATGCAATAACCGCTATTCAACCACGGCATCACATTCCGCGCACAAGACGCGAAAAAATATAAGAGGTGTAAAAATGGTAAAAATCCGCTTGAAAAGAATGGGCGCGAAGAAAGCCCCCTTCTACAGAATCGTCGTTGCCGATGCGCGCACACAACGCGACGGCAAAAACCTGGCCGAAATCGGTATTTACGACCCCACCAAAGAACCCACCGTGCTCAAAGTTGACGTAGAAGCCGCCAAGCAATGGATCCAAAACGGCGCGCAACCCACCGAAAAAGTACGCGCACTGCTCAAGAAGTCCGGCTTGTAGGAAATCGATTATGAGAGACCTACTCCTCACCATCGCCAAAAACTTGGTGGACAACCCCGGCCAGCTGGAAATCATCGAAGAAATTAACGGTGGCATCACCACGCTCAAGCTGAAGGTCGCGCCCGAGGACATGGGCAAGGTCATTGGTAAGCAGGGGCGCATCGCGCGCAGCATCCGCACGGTCATAAAAGCCGCCGCCATCCACGAAAACGTCCGCGTCAATGTAGAAATCGTGCAGTAACATACCAACAATTTAAAATCCAACTGGTTGCAATGTTGCAACCAGTTGGATTTTTTTGTCTCGGAACATATCGGCACGCCCTACCCCACGACATTGGTGTAATTTTACATAAAAAGCGTATAATAAAACGAAGTCTGCGTTTTTGCGTCGGGATTTGTATGGCGATGGGGATGTGAAAATATGCCGCTGGCGGTTTGGCTGGTGTATGGCGCGGTGGCGGGGTTGATTTTCGGCTCGTTTGCCAATGTTGTGATATGGCGCATGCCGCGCGGAATGCGTATTACGCACCCGCCATCGGCGTGTACTGCGTGTGGTTATCGTTTATTGGCGGCGGATTTGGTGCCGGTAGTTAGTTGGCTGGCGCTGCGCGGGCATTGTCGTCGCTGCGGGATACGTATCAGCGTGCGGTATCCGCTGGTGGAGTTGGCTTGCGCGGTGGCAGTTACACTTATGGTGTATTTTTACCCGTCATTTTCCGCGGTACCGCTGGGATTTTTGGCATTTTTGTTGCTTTGTGTTAGCATAATTGACGCAGATGGGATGGAAATCCCTCCTGCGCTGCTGTGTGCAGGCGCAGTCGTTGGCATCGCGTGGGTAAGCGCGACTTTTCTGTGGCCGGAACGGTTACCTGATGCGCCCGTTTGGCACCATGCATTATTGGGAGCAGCTGCGGGCTTTGTACCGCTGGCGGTTTGCAAAAAATTTCGCCATGCACAACTGTGCGCCGTTATCGGATTATTTTTGGGCTGGCAGTCTATGCTGCTGGCACTATTAATTGCGTTTGCTTCACTGTTTATCGTTCGGGTAACAAAAAGACGGTGGGTTCCAATCACGCCGCATATTTTTGCTTCAGTTTTATTCGCTTTGTGGATTTAAGAGAGGATGTTGTCCGTGAAAAAAATCGCCGTTCGTGTGGGTTGCTTCATACTTACCATCATTATTACGCTGGCATTAATACCACCCGTGCCATTGGCGGCGGATCGTCCGGCATCACAATCCCATCAAATGCGCGGCGTTTGGGTCACATCGGCATATAACTTGGATTGGCCATCGCGCCAAAACTTGACCGCTGCGCAAATGCGGTCAGAAATTGACACGATTTTGTACCGCGCGGCCCAAATGGGCTTGAACGCGGTATTTGTGCAGGTACGCCCTACAGCGGATTCGCTTTTCCCGTCAGAAATCTTCCCTTGGTCATCGGTATTGACGGGGGTTGCAGGGCAAGTGCCGGCTTTTTATGCCGTGGACGGCTTCGACCCGCTGGCGTACTGGATTGAACGCGGCCATGCCTTAGGCATTGAGGTGCACGCGTGGCTCAACCCATTCCGCATCTCTCATCGCATGCAAAACATTACTTCTCCGTCGCAGCTACCTACCAAGCACCCCGCGCGGGTCGATTCTTCGTTGGCAATTTATTACAATAATGCGCTGTTCCTTGACCCTGGCAATCCTGCCGCGCGTCAACTAATTATTGACGGCGTGGCAGAAATCTTGCGCAACTACCCCAACATTGATGGGATTCATTTTGACGATTATTTTTATCCCAGTCGCAACTTTCCCGATGCGGCTACTTTTGCGCGGTATGGCGGCGGATTTTCGGATATTGACGATTGGCGGCGCGACAATGTCAATCAAATGATCCAAGAAGTACAAACCATCGTGCGGCAAATTAACCCCCGCGTGCGCTGGGGGGTATCGCCCACGGCTATTTGGATGAACGATGATACCGACCCGCGCGGTTCGGCCACGGGCGGTTCAGAATCCTACCACCGTGCCTACGCCGATACACGCCGCTGGGTCATGGAAGAATGGATTGATTACATCGCTCCGCAAATATATTGGATCGAGGGTTTTGCGATTGCGTGCTACGACGTGGTATTGTCGTGGTGGGAAGATGTCGTGCGCGGCACCAACGTCAATTTATATGTAGGCATGGCACCCTATCGCGAAGTGCTGCGTTACACAGACCCACGTTTCTCAAACTGGACCGAACATGAAATCGTGCGCCAGTTGGAACGCAACAGCCGCTCCAACGACGTGAACGGGGCGATTTTCTTCCGTCATAATTTCATACGCGGTGCCGTGGGAGATGATATTGCGCGTTTTTACGCCGGCGTTATACCGGAGGCATTTACCAACGCACCCTTGCCCATGTTAGAGCCGCCCAGCCATATCATGACACGCTTGACGGTCGCGCAACCGCCCGCCAGCCGTTCGATTAACGATGCGGCCAACTTCAGCTTTTTCGGCACGGCCATCCCTGATTTGCCGCTGTATGTCAACGGCGCGGAAGTCGTCAACCGCACGGCTGAGGGCTTCTTTAGCATCTTCCTGCCGCTGGATCGTGGGGAAAACACGTTCACCTTCACCCAACCCGGCCAGCCCGATGTTGTACGCGTAATTACGAATAATACGGCCGCTATCATCCCTCTGCCCACCATGACAACCCCCAATATCAACACGGTATATCCGGCGATTAATTCCCATGCACAGCATGGCTCGGAAATTACTTTACGTGCCAACGCGCCTGCGGGTGCCACCGTCACCGCAAGCGTCGGCAACCAAACCGTGGAATTAACACAAGTAAACCCCAACCATGCAAGCACGGCTAATCGCATCTATGCCACGGCGTTTTCCGGGCAGTTGACTTTGGATGCGCCTGCAACCGCGGATGCAATTATCGATTTAGGGCATGTAATTTATACCGCTCATTTCCAAAATCAAACGTTTAATGCCGTATCCGACGGGCGCGTATTCCAATTGGGTGCCGAAGCGCCACTCTTTGCAGAAATTATTGCGCCTGCGGCTTGGGCCTTCCCCGGCACATCCACCGCCGCCGGTTCGTCATGGAAATATGTGCAAGGCCAAACCGACCGCGTCACCGCCATCACGCAAAATTGGTGGCGCAACAATACCGGCCTGTGGACATATGGCGGCGACTGGACGCGCTTGGCATCAGGCTTTTGGGTCGAGTCGGAAAATATCGAACGCCGCACCGCTACCCCGGCAGAATTGTACGAATGGTTTCCGCCGCTGATACCGCAGGCAGGCATTCTATCTGAAGGACGGCACTTCGCGGGTGAAGTGGAAGACCGCATCATATGGAATGCGCCTGTCTTCCCCGCTATGTATGCCGAATTTGACGGAACGACGCTCACCGTTGCGCTAGGGATGCAAAGCGCAACCCCACCGCCTATTTTCCTAATCGGTGACAATGCCATGATCCAATCTTATACGGTAGGTGAATTTCGTGGTGCACCTGCGTATTTCATGACTCTGCGCACAGATACACATTTGGAAGGATTTTATATCGAATATGTTGACGGTGAGGTGCACTTGGTACTACGCCGCCGTCGTGCATTAACACCGGGCCCCCTACCCCTGTACGGATTCGATTTTGTACTGGACGCAGGACATGGCGGTACTGACCCCGGTGCCGTAGGTCCTATGGGCGGCGACTACGCCGAAAAACACATCGTCATGGACGTAACATGGAAGCTGGCCGAGCGGTTGGAAATGCTGGGTGCCACCGTGCATCTAGTACGCGACGGCGATTACAATGTACCCCTCATAGAACGCGCCGACCTGAGCCGCGAAGTGAAGCCCGACATGTTCATCTCCATCCACTCCAACTCCACGGCAGAAACCACCAATGCCACCAATATCCACGGTCTAACCATGTGGTACCGCAACCCCAACTCCGCACCTGCGGCACAAACCTTCTTTGACAACCTGCGCTTTGCCAATCCATTATCTAACCGCGCCAATCATATCAACCAAGCAAATTTTTTCGTATGCCGTGCGGTTTGGGCGCCGTCTATTTTGGTAGAGCTGAGCTTTACTAACAACATCCAAGACTTTGCATGGATGATTAATCCCAACCGTCAAATTGATATGGCGTGGGGCATGGTCAACGCAATACTCGCATACTATAGATAATGCGCGAAACCATCCATTTTTTCAAAAATCTAAAGGGTAACGCCAAAATCGCTGTGCTTGCGCAGCCGCTTTGGGGGATACCCTTTAATTTGTATATGCCATTTGCCTCGCTGTACATGATCCACATGGGCGTGACGGACATACAAATCGGGTTGATGCTGGCGGTGGGGCGTTTTTTGGCCATGGGTTTTGCGTTCTTGGGCGGTGTTGTAACCGACAAATGGGGGCGGCGGCGCATTAACTTATGGGGGGATATCGTCGGTTGGTGTATCCCCGCGCTCATATGGGCGTTCGCGCAAGATTTCCGTTGGTTTTTGATTGCTGCAATGGTAAACAGTGTTGTGCAAGTGGTGGCCGTCGCTTGGGAATGCTTAATCACCGACGACGACGGCGACAACCCCGCGAAAATTACACAAATTTACAACTGGATACATATCTGCGGCGTATTAGCCGTATTTTTTGTGCCCTTTGCGGGATTATTGGTGAACCGCTTCGATTTGGTGAGCGTAGTGCGCGGTTTGTATTTATTCGCATTTGTGTCCATGACGGCCAAAGCTACAGTCCTGTACGCATTTTCCACCGAAACCGCCCACGGCCGTGAACGCATGGAAGCCACCAAATGCATATCTTTTATTACATTGATTTCGGAATATCGTTCTATTTTCGGCCTTATAATCCGCTCGCGCATCATGCAACGTGCGTTGGCACTACAGGCGTTGCAACACACCACCGTCATGATTGCCAGCACCTTCTTTGCTATTTACACCACACAAAACCTAGGCCTGCCCGAATCATTCCTTGCCTATTTCCCTATCCTGCGCGCAGCAGTCATGCTCATTTTCCTCTTTATCATCCAAAGCCGTTTAAACAAAATAAAACCGCACTTCGTTATGCTGTGCGGTATTTGTGCGTATGTAATTGCCAACGGCGTCTTATTGCTGGCTCCGGCATATAATTGGGTTTGGATTGCTGTTTATGTATTCATCGAGGCGTGCGGCGTAGCACTGCTCATTCCCCGCATGACCGCATTGGTAGCCAACGCCATCGACCCCAAAGAGCGCGCACGCGTCCGCGCGGTATTTAACGCCGCCATCTTGGCGTTTATTAGCCCACTGGCATTTTTGGCCGGGGCATTGTCGAATATGAACCGCAGCTTCCCATTTATTTTGAATGCGTTTTTGTTTGCATTGATGGCGGTCTTCCTTTTAATTCCCGTGAAGCCTGCACCCGCATTAAAACCAACCGATTAAACGTCGTTTGCGTTAACATCATTACGTTGCATCCGCCCGCTTCTTCTTCCGCGCCTTGTGGCGTGGATTTTTTTTAGCTCTTCGCGCACCCGTTGACTTATAAGCGCTGCGTCGGACAAGTCGGGCGCGTCGTCATTTTCGATGACAGCAATTACAGCCGCCGCATAGTTTTTGCCAATGGATTTGACAAAAACCGCCGCCGCACCCGCACCCAAAAACGGCACCAACAAAGCAGGCGCCGCCACAATCCCCGCAAAAACATCCTGCACAATTTCCGAATCCCAGCCCAACTCTGTTGTAATGCCAAATATTTTGTCTAATTTGACAATCATTTTCGTGCATACCCCATAAACAACCGGCAATGACACCAGCGGAATAAAACTAACCGCAATCGCCTGCTTGGCATGAGAATCAATACATTGTTGCGCCAATTCACGATAATTTGGTTTCAATAAATCCATATGATACCTCCAACATGCAATAATAGATCATATTTATACGATACTTCCAACGTGACCAATATGGCAAGTATGTTTAAAGCTGTACTTTCATTAACCGAACTTGATGTGTATGCATGGAGCGTATCTCGTGTAGCAGATATGTAAAGCATGTTCCGCGGTATTAACGCCAGCAGCAGTGCCGTTTCACCAATTGAAGAGCAACGAATGAATATTGAAATTTTAGATGTATCACAATAGGAAACTGGCCGTATAACCAATATGAACAGTATGGTTGACCAAAAATATATACGATGCGATAAATGGGGTCAGATTTGTGAATAAATAGATAACGCGTTCAATAAATAAAACCGCTTGTGTTGCGCGATAACACTAGCGGTTTTATTTACGTAACCGCGCTGCCATGCTCGCGATAATGAAGCACATCATATAAATAATGACCACGGCTAGCCAAGCAAGTAAATAATTATTCATCTGCCATGCTAACCACTCCCACAAGTCAATTTGCGGCGTATAAAACCATTCGAGAAAAAATATATCCGGAATATTAGACATCTTTGTTAAATAAATCGGTAATAAATAAAGCATGAACATTGCGGTATAATGCAAAATGAACAACCTAACAGACACAGCCTGCTTGTCGCTGAGCGTATATTTATAAAAAAGTAATATGTGTGGAATCACACCCAAAATCGTGAATATCCATCGGGCAACCAACAAACCCTCCACACCGCCCAACAACGCTCCGATAAAATTTGCGCCCAACATAACAATGGCCATACCCAAGCAAAACGATAATACCCATGCCTTTGCGGTGGTTCTTGCGAACAATCTTGCAACAAATTTTACATCCTGCATCATAAGTCAACCGTCCCTTTTATCATTAATGCAATATATATCATCCGACTTTGACAAAAATACGTCACCCCAAATATTACGCATAATCTCCCTTCCTCAGCATACACATGTTATCAACACATCTTTGTATGCAAAGAAGGGAGATTTTTATGAACTACCAAAATCTATACCGCGACATTGCGGAGCGCACACAGGGGGATATCTACATAGGGGTCGTGGGCCCCGTGCGCACGGGCAAATCAACGTTTATCAAGCGTTTCATGGATTTGCTGGTGATTCCCAACATAGAAAATGAATACGGCAAAGAACGCGCACGAGACGAACTGCCGCAATCCGCTGCAGGCCGCACGATTATGACCACCGAGCCCAAGTTTGTGCCCAACGAGGCCGTCGAGGTTAAGTTGGACGATGTGGCGACCTTTAAGGTGCGCATGATTGACTGCGTGGGATACTTGGTGCCGGGCGCAATGGGGCACATGGATGCGGAAAGTGAACTGCCGCGCATGGTATCCACCCCTTGGGCCGAGGATAAGATTCCTTTTGCCGAAGCGGCGGAAACAGGCACACGCAAGGTCATCAACGACCACTCGACCATCGGCATCGTCATCACCACCGACGGTACAATTGCTGAAATCCCCCGCTCCGATTATCTCGATGCCGAAGAGCGCGTCATTCGCGAACTACGCGCCATCAACAAGCCCTTCGTCATTCTGCTCAACACCCAAACCCCCTACTCCGATGAAACCGAAGCCCTGCGCGCCGAATTGACCGAACGCCACAACGCCCCCGTCGTTGCCGTCAACGCCGCCCAACTCAAAATCGAAGACATCCACGGCATCATCGAAAAAGTGCTGTACGAATTCCCCGTCAAGGAATTGCGCTTCAATTATCCCAAGTGGATTGAAACGCTACCCATCGACCACTGGTTAAAGCAAAGTATCATCAAGTCCGTGCGCGACATGGTTACCTCCATTAACAAGCTGCGCGAAATCCGCGAACACGTGCCCCTCCTTGACACTAACGAACACCTCAAGCGCACCCAATTGGAACGCATCGCGCTGGGTGAAGGCACAGCCTACCTTGAGCTCACCGTGGAAGAAACCCTCTTCTACCGCATCTTATCCGAGACTACGGGTATGGAAATTGCCGGCGAGCACCAACTCATCACCACCATCAAAGTCCTGGCCGAAGCCAAGCGCGAGTACGACAAAATCAAATTCGCCCTCGAAGAAGTGCACAACAAGGGCTACGGCATCGTCACACCCGCCACCGACGAAATGAAGCTCGAAGCCCCCATCCTGGTTAAGCACGGCGCTAAATACGGCGTAAAAATCAAGGCCAGCGCGCCGTCCATTCACCTCATCAAAGCCGACATCGAAACCGAGGAATTAGTGTACAATATGAAGGTGACTACAGAGTGGCCAAAGCGAGGAAATACAAGCATTGATGTGGAGTACACATTCCGCCTTGTGGCATAAGCAGGGCGGTTTTTTATTGTGGATTTTATTATAGAAAAGGAGCTGATTTTATGGCAGTATTCCGAGTTGAAAAGAACAGGGATTTTACGGTGATGAGCAATCACCATTTTAGAAACAGGGAGTTGTCGTTAAAGGCGATGGGGCTTTTATCGCTTATGCTAAACTTGCCCGATAATTGGGATTACACTCTTGCTGGGCTTGCTACAATTTGTGGCGATGGAATTTCAAGCGTTCGTGCGGGATTGGTGGAGTTGGAAAAACACGGCTATGTCTATCGTGAACGTATGCGTGACGAACATGGACGGCTTGCACATACAGAGTATTCTATTTTTGAAGTGCCACAGACAAGCCCAAAAGCCACAAATTCTCCATAAGCCCATTTTGGGCTATTCGATGGTGCATTTTTGCACAATGGAGATGCGAAAAACCTATGTATGTAAATCCAACGTAGGCTTTGCCTATATAGGTTTTTTGCAGGCTATTAAATATTAAGGTATTAAAGATTTAAGAATTAAAGCCTTATGAATTAAATACGCATTCTCCCGCCCTTCGGTTGGGTGTGTATTTGTAAAGAATGATGGCTTGGTGGTGATTAGACCTTACAGACTGGAAAAATGAAATTAGGCCTTGCGCCACAATGCGCTGGCGCGCTACACTTGTTTTGAGAGAATGCGATTAAAAACAAGGAGCGTGAATTTTATGAGCAAAGAATACATTCCAGTAGCCACTAATGAAACGGTTTATTTCAAACCACAAACCAAAGATGAAATGGACAGCATGATTCCGCAAATGAAATTAGGTGATATGTTATTTGCTCCGTGGGTATTTAGCAAAGGTATGTGGTACACACTTGGGTTAAATGACGAAACAGATCTATCATCAAAATGTCTGTTCCCAAATATAATCATGGACGAGTCACTTGCACCCCTAACTCGTTGGGGATTGGCGCGTTACGATTTTTTGAAATCCGAACGAAAATTCATGGCGGCACAATTTGGCACTGTTGGCCTGCATAAACATTGCCTTGAAATTCAAAAGCAAGCAGAAAATCGCAAACGCAACATGATGGCGAAAATCCAAAATGACCCCACAAACCGTGTAACCGAGCGCGATAAAGCAAAGAATCCAGTTGCATGGGTGCAACGCATGAATATGTTTCAGGCACAAATTCACGAGGTCATCAATGAAGATTTAATCTTCAGCTAGTGATTTCAATTAACATATGCGCACGAAAATTTGAAGCATCGGAAAACTCCGGTGCTTCTTTTTTTATGCCGACACACCGATAGAAATATGTTTTATTACAATATTGAAATCCATTGTTTGCATTTGAAATTGCATATACCTAATTTCAAATTGGTATCACAATACAAAAATTTGCGTTAATTCAAATTAACCAAATTGTAATTTTGAGTTGAGAAAATGTAACGAAATTTTACCACACTGTTAAAATTGAAATGCACACAGTAGTTTGAAATTGTCGAATCTAGCAGCGGAACGCTTAACAAAAAGTGCGCAGCATCTTTTTGAATTTGCGAAATCGCATGGCCGTGCGCACAATTTCGCAAATAGGGGTCGAGGGGAAATTCCCTCGCAAGCGGCTGTGTGGTAACACAGACATTGCTTGCCAGTTTACTGCTCTCTGCTTGCGATAAGCGGTAAATAGGAGCTTTCTAGCATAAAGGCAAAATGATTTGTATTTGTCTTTTGAGATTAAGGCTATACAACAAATATGTACTTGAATTTCATTTTCTTCCTGGACAAAATCAAAACAAAACAGTTCTGCATTAGCGCAATATTATTCTCGATATTAAAATAATATATTGTAAATTGCAAAAGTGTGTGATATGATTATTTTGTTAGGCAAGTTAATGAACACATTAATAAAAGTTTTTGCTGAATGAGTTTGGACGGTAATTTCACATTATCTATTTTCGTCCAAAATGTCGCAGATGGAGGTATCACATTGAAAATAAGCTATTTGAAATTATGGAAGTTGTTACTTGATAAAAAATTGAAAAAAACTGATTTGCTTAAACTGGCTGAAATAAGCACAACTACTCTCGCCAAACTTTCAAAAGACCAATCTGTTGGTATGGATGTGTTGGCTCGGATTTGTACAGCACTATCATGTGATATAGCCGACATTGTAGAAATGATACCTGATGAGGATATAGAAATTGCAGATGATGAAAACGAGGGTTGATATTGTTGATATGAAGATGGATTTGTTAAGCAGAATATAGGTGATTTATTTTGGGAGGAAATTACGTGGCTAAGAGTAGGATTATACAAGATTTAACAAACAATAATGTGACCCTTGATGTTGCGCTTCGAAGGCTGATGGTCATTGCGAGCAGTTTAGATGATAACAATCTTAGTGAATGGGCAGTAAAAGAATTAAATGGATACAGTAGTGATGATTTGTTCCCGTCATATAGGGTTTTGTCCGCAGGTAATATTTATTATTCGGGTCTGAATGGTAACTTTAAAGTTAAATCTATTCCCTTTCCATTATTTTCTGTATCAGTTTTAGAAAATGCAGTTAAGGGAAAGCTAACGGATTTGAAACGTGATTTAACATTTTTTGCTGCCGATGTATTTGCTGACACAGGAGGTGCAATACAATGCACCAATATATGGGCGGCAATTGACTACTTGAAGTTTGACGGTGTTTTAAGTTCACTCCGTACGAAAATACTTCAATTGTTTATATCGCTTGATAAAGAAATAGGTAATCTTGATAACCTTGATGTTGATACACGCAATACAAATTTAAAAGAACTACGGCAAATTATATTTAATGTATTATACCAAGATAAATCTGTAAACTTGGAGGATAAAACAAAAACCGTGAATGACAACAGCGTAAATTTGAGAGTTAATGGTGATGTGACAAACTCAGCGTTGGCAGCAAGTCGTGGGCAAATCTCGCAATCATTAAACATATGTGACAATTCAAATGAGATAGCAAAAATATTATGTGAAATGCGAACGCTCGTAGAAGGGCTTTGTAACGATGAGATTATTGGTGATGTTACTGATGCGATTGATCAAATCGAAATTGAGTTAGGAAAAAAAGAAGCAAATGAAGCGAAGCTCACAAGAGCCATGAAGCGAATTGAAGAAGCATTGTTACCAATTAAGAATGTCACAACTGCTTCAACTTTGCTTGTTCATGCCAACACATTAGCACCTTTAATTGCAACTATGTTTGGTGTGTCTTAAATTGACTATCAACAAAATTACTTGGTTTTTATAAGAAGTAGGTTAAACAAATGTTAGCAGGGAGGTTGCGTTATGTTCGACATCAACGATATAGAGATTTCATTGGAAAGTTTCAAACTCGGCATTACTAGCCGGGCTACTGGTGGCGACTATAAAAATGATGAATACCAACAGATGCGAAGATTTTTATTAACAAAAATCGAACTCAACCACCTCATTCCTAAATTTCTAAAGATATGTCACTCAACAGATGAGTTTTGGCAATTTATAAAAGCTGAGTTCGATAATTACGCTGACAGGCGAGCTTTTTTGGCTAATGAAATAAATCCTATCATTGATTATTATGCAGGAATAAGAATTAGCAAAGACACTGTAAGACTCAATTCTGATTCATATGAACTGGGCGAAGAAATCGGTTATGGCGGTTTTGGAAGAGTTTACAAATATCATCATAAGCTGCTCAACATGCTCTTTGCAATCAAGATTTTTGACCCACGATTCGTGCCTGATGAAGAAAAACAAGAAGGAGAAAAACGCTTCTTTAGAGAAGCGAAGATGCTGTTTAGTTTGAAGCACGAAAATATTGCAAATGTATATGATATTGGCCATATAGATGGAAAGCCGTTTATTCGATTAGAGTTTATTGAAGGACAGACCTTGAGTGATTGCATTGCAACTATGGGAGGGGGCGTTTCGTTTGAACGCTCAAAAAAACCGATTAAAGGTATTTTGACTGGATTAAATTACGCACATGAGCGTGGAATCATTCATAGGGATTTGAAGCCCAGCAATGTCATGGTGTTAAAAGATGGCACAATAAAAATTATTGACTTCGGAGTTAGTGCTTATCTTGAAACATCAAACCATACAAAACTTACAAAGACGGGGGAGCAAATTGCAGGTGGACGGTATACAGACCCGTGCTTAGCAACCAATCCTTCTCTCCGTGATATACGAAGTGATATTTATTCGATAGGTGCATTATGGTTCTTTATTCTCACTAATCGCGACCCATCAAGCGATGCAAAAAATGTGTTAATGAACACAAAGGACGTAACACCGGCACAGGTAGATGTAGTGCTAAGATGTCTTCATTCAGATATTAATAAACGTTTCACAAATTGCAAAGAATTGTTAGACCTTCTTTTTAACGAGGAGGAGCCCATCAAAGAAGGCAACTCAAAGCGTTTATCAAACAACAACATAACTCAGGTAACTCGTAAGAGCATCATTAAGTATTTTGTAGAGCAAATGTATAGGATAAAAGGGGTTGAAACCCCTCCTTCATTCCAATTTAATGGCGATTTAAGCATTTTTGATTTCTTAAAAAGATTGTATGAGCTTGATACCTTGCCATCAAACGAATATGCCAACTTTGAAGATGAGCTGGTAGACATAATTGAAAGAAACAATCAACTAGATAAAGAATCTGAACATGCATGGAATAATTTCCGTTTGCGAGAACATTACAACGAAACTTATCTTCATATGGGATGGCATTGGCTGTTTTCGGAGGAACGGTTTGCTTTGAGCAAAAGAGAGGATGATTATTTACTAAGTTTCCTATGCGAAATTTTTCATCCAGAGGTTCGAGATTGGCTTGAGCCTAGTGTTCATTCATTATGCGAAACCATAATCGACAAGCTAAATACCTTTTTACGAGAAGATGGATATGAGCTATATGAGGACAGTCAAATATCTGGTAGACCAGTATATTCTTACAGATATTGTATATAGGAATTTATTTGGGAGGATATAATTATGAATTTACAAGAAATTATTGTGCCAGGCATTATTTCGCTTATAGTTGCGATTATTTCAAGCCTTGTAACATTTTGGGTTGTAAATGTGTTTTACGCCAAGAAGCAAGCAAGACGTAGAGATAAAATGTTTTACTTTGGTACACTTATGGCTACTCGTGATATGATGGAGCGAGAATGGGTTAGAGCCCTTAACCTTATAACTATTGTTTTTGCGGATAATACTGATGTATTGAATGCTTGGAGAAGCTATCATACTTCATTAAAAGTTGAAAAGACAGATGAATGGACGGATGCCAAAAGAGCTGCATCTCGAAAGTTGCAGATTAAGCTATTAGAGGCCATGTCCAATGATAAAGATTTGGGTTATAAAAACATAACATGGGACATTATTGACGACAGTTATTATCCTGAGTGGCTTAAAATGCAAGACGAAGGATTGCAAAATTAAAATAAAATGCTTTCGCAAGGGCTAGAAATCATGCCGGGAATGGCATCCGTTGTTAATTCCATGCTAAAAGGAAAAAAGTAGGAATATGGAATTATTTTTGTATTGTGAGCAACTTTCCAGACGACATCTGAAAATATGGTCAAAAGTTAAAATCTATTTAGACTCGAATCAATTGTAAGGAGGACAGCGAATGAACAGCATAACCCACTTAGACCCCACCCTCAACACCGACATGCTCCTAATCCTACACGGCCTAATATCCAATTGGGAAAACGAAGTTATCGAGTTTAAGCGAGCAGGAAATGATTTTAAGCGTGATGAAATTGGTAAATATTTTTCTGCACTCAGCAATGAAGCCAACTTAAAGGACTTGCAAC
>WQVD01000002.1 GCA_009781755.1 Defluviitaleaceae bacterium
ACCAAGGAGGCGTTTCCCATGGGAAAAGCAAAATTTGAAAGGAACAAGCCCCACGTCAACATCGGCACCATCGGCCATATTGACCATGGTAAAACCACGTTGACCGCCGCAATCACAAAGACGCTGCACGAGCGTTACAAGTTGGGCGCAGCCGTTGATTTTGACAAAATTGACAAAGCCCCTGAAGAAAAAGCACGCGGAATTACGATTTCTACCACGCACGTAGAGTACGAGACCCCCGCACGTCACTATGCCCACGTGGACTGCCCCGGCCATGCCGACTATGTAAAGAACATGATTACCGGTGCAGCGCAAATGGACGGAGCCATCTTGGTAGTAGCGGCTACCGACGGCCCCATGAGTCAAACACGCGAGCATATCCTGTTGGCACGCCAGGTAAACGTACCCAAAATCGTAGTATTCATGAACAAGTGCGACATGGTTGACGACGAAGAAATGCTTGAATTGGTAGAAATGGAAATCCGCGAACTGTTGGATAAATATCAATTCCCGGGTGATGACACCCCCATTATCCGCGGTTCTGCTTTGCAATCTTTGAATGATCCCAACGGCCCCTGGGGCGATAAAATCCTTGAACTGTTCGAAGCGGTGGATACTTTCATCCCCACGCCCGAGCGCGATCAAGACCGTCCGTTCCTTATGCCTGTTGAAGACGTATTCACCATCACCGGCCGCGGTACCGTTGTTACCGGCCGTGTAGAGCGTGGTACGCTCAACCTCAACGACAAAGTGGAAATCGTCGGCTTTACCGAAGAATCCCGCGAAGTTGTTGTTACCGGCATTGAAATGTTTAAGAAAGATCTTGGCACCGCCATGGCGGGTGACAATGCAGGCCTCTTGCTTCGCGGCGTGCAACGTACCGACATCGAGCGTGGTCAAGTTTTGGCGAAGCCCGGCAGCGTAACCGCGCATACGCAATTCACCGCGCAAGTTTACGTACTGTCCAAGGACGAAGGTGGCCGTCATAAAGCCTTCTTCTCCAACTACCGCCCGCAGTTCTACTTCCGTACAACCGACGTAACCGGTGTTTTCCAGTTGCCCGACGGTGTAGAAATGTGTATGCCCGGCGACCATATCGAAATGACCGTAGAGCTCATCTCTCCAATCGCGATGGAAGAAGGATCTCGTTTCGCTATCCGCGAAGGCGGCCGTACCGTAGGCGCAGGCTCGGTAGTAAAAATCATTAAGTAAGACGAATGTCGCGAGTCTTAATCGACACAAGATATTCGGCAACACCCCGCAACAAGACAATTGAATATCACCACCGGCTACGGCCTTAGGCTAAGCCAAAGTAACAAATTGGTTTTCCACTTCATAAACGGACTCAAATTTGTTACCCGCAACACCATTGTTACAATTTCCACTTCATAAACGGCACTTTGTAACAATATTTCCACTCATACAATTGAGCCACTCCGCAAGGAGTGGCTTTTTTGATTCAGACGATTAATTTTAAGAACTTGCACAATTCACAGTGTACATACGCACATCTTTATATAATAATATTCTTACATAAAATCCATATAAACGATTTCGAGGAGGAAATTATGAAGCGAACAGCATGGAAACGAGCCTCACTTGCATTTACATTGATTATGGTTTTATTTTTCAATACATGGATACCTGTTCATGCCGTCGGAAATGAACCTTATCTATCTTTTGATTATGAACAATTAAAAATTAATTTTGAAAATGAATTGCAAGCATCATTTATCGCGGAATTTGGTTATGACTTTGTACGAAATCATAATATATCGGTTGAAAATGCAATTTATTTAACCGATTCTTTTGCTTCTTCACGTTCATCGCAAAATGTTTATCCAAATTATTTTGCCGGATTATATATTGACGATAATGGCAACTTGGTTGTATTAGTTACGGAATGTAATAATAATTCTTATCGTGAAATTAATTCGTTAATGGCAAACAACCGATTTGCGAATACAATTTTTCGCACAGTTAATTATTCCTATAATGAATTGCAGGAATTGTGGCTTTATTTATTGCAACCTGATAATGAAATTTATTTATTAGAATATGCACAATCATGGTTTGTTGATATTTATAATAACAGAATTGTTATTCGTTTGTTTGATTATAACGAAGAAATTATTAAAATCCTTAAACAAAATATTATTGATTCGTCAATGATTGTTTTTGAAGAGGCATGCAACTATCTTTTAAAGCACTTTAACGATAGCAATCATGTACTTCCAATAATGGAAACAGAAGATTTGTATTATGTGGAAATAATGCCATTAAATGTTATAACCCTAACTTCGGGGCAAGGTATATATAGAAGGAGTCCGGGAGGATTTGTTAGAACGGGGTCTATCGGATACCGCGCCGTAGATCAAGTCGGAAGAGTCGGATTTATGACAAACGCGCACGGCACTCGTACAGGGAATGAAACAATATTTACGAACATGTTGACAAGAGGAATGGATATATATATAAGATTGCTGGGCACTAATATCCATAGACGTATAGGAACTGTTCAACTTTCACATTTGCAAAGAACCGGTGACAATAACACCCCTGCACCGCATCGAATTGACGCTGCTTTTGTTCTGTTAAATCCCGAACCCGGAACAATCATTAATTTGAATCTTCCCCATGGAATAAATGCCGGCTCAAGAAGTCCCATTCGTGGTGAACGAGTTGCTATCAGAGGAACTCCAATGGGTCAGACAACCGCTTCAACATTTAATAGAGCAGTTAGAGACCTTCATCATGTATGGAATATTGGAGGTGCAACTATTGATGTAACCACTGTAGAAATGTTTGAAGCACCTTTTACATTAATTCCCAGTGGTGTTAGCGGTGGCATAGTATGGTTTTTATCTGATTCACGCGTGGCAGGCATTAATTTAAGTGATGGCGGGTGGTTCAATCAAGTTAATAGTATTAATAGAATGTTTATATATGGATAATTAAACGTTGATATATAAAATAGGGTTGCGATAATCGCAACTCTATTTATATATCATAGAGGAGAAATAATGATAGAACTATTTTTTATTCGAAAACTAAATAAATTCATATGGATCATTTTAATTATTATTGTTTTGACAAGTTGCAACCGTTCAGATGAAGCACAAGAGAGGTACTTGCAAAACACGATTGATAGTATTAGTTTGCTTCCAATTGTTTTTTTGCCTGCGGCTGAATATATAACCATAGATTATTATGGGTTGCAACCAACGCACTCGCCTTACGCATGTACCAGCGAAATCTTGTATAACAATTCTATGACTATAACAGAGAACAAACATTGCAATTCCATTTTTGCAACCATTAATAATCCTACCGATTATTGGATTTTTTGGGATAGATGGAATGCATTTTCACACCCAAATACTATGAGAAACAATTTTCATGGGTTATACAATATTCTCGAATATTTTGATGGATATAATTGGTATTTGCTTTCTCCAAGGTATAATATTATTTATTTTTCTATTGGAACAATTCCTATACATCCTATGGAGTCTTGTGTGTTTTGGTTTGATATTGAATGTATTTTTGGTATCTTGCCACCGGGATTATATAGAATCCGTATGCAAATAGGACTTGGAACATATATAAACAGTTTAACTGAGCAATTAAAATTTCATCACTTATTATTGGATTTTACTATTCCCTTTGAAAACTAAATTAATGTTAGTAGGTTATTGAATTTAAAATGAAAATAAACCAACAAAAATCCCGCTGCGTTTGCACAGCGGGGTTTTTATTGATCGATATTTGGTGAATTGTGTTTATGCAGTTACAAACTTACGCAGCCCCGGCCGCCATTTTTCGGTTTCTCTTTTTGACAGATTAAAGGTATACATGGCACCGCTGTTGGTTTGTATGGTGTGACGGACTTTGTTTTTGAACAGGCCGAAGATTTCTTCGTGGGTGGCCACAATGTCTGCCAGCATAATTGCGTTATATTTGCTTGAATTTCTGGAAAGCATGCCGGAAATGGCACCGACGATCAATCCGCCGCCCACACCGGACATGCCGTCTTCCTTGAAAATCAAGCGGTGATCTGTCAAGAGAATTTCGACCAAATCGGCTTTTACGCCGCCGGCTTCGTGTTGCACAACCGTGCGGTGTGTTTGCGTTTCAGTGTTTTTGTTGATTAAATCAGTGGCGCACAAAGTGCAATGTACAGGCACTTCTTCGCCTTTGGCCGTTTTCATGATGTTGTAGCAGATGTGACATTGTATTTTTGTCTTTCCCATTTAGGTTCCTCCGATTTGCGTTTTAATCGCGGCGCGTGTAATAAAATACTTCGCTTGCATTGCGGGTGTTTTGTAATCTTAGCGTGTTGCCTGTGATGGTAACATTCCAACTATCGGTAACATTGGTGGCTCCCAATGCAAAAATACGCAATTGGCCATTGACCATACCCCATATAAAATGATTTACATCCCCTTCAAAACCTCTGTTGCCGCCACCCGCTTCACCAAAGACATATCGCCAAGTGGGGTCGTCGTTCCATTCCCATGTGCTTGCAAGTGCGGGGTCAACAATCCCGACTTGGTTAAAGTTTAATATAAAGCCTCTTTCTTGTTGGCTGCTAAGGCGAAGTGTTTGATTATCACCAATGGTGAAGGTCCAACGTTCGTTTCGGATTTCTCCCGATTCTACGTATTGCCTGTCGCGGTTTATACGAAGGGTATCGCCCGATACGCTCCATGTAAATGTTTCGCCTCGGCGGCTGCCGGTTCCGTCTTCATTAAAGGTGAACATCATTGCCATCGATTGCGTTGACTGCCAACGCCCCACAAGGTCTTCATAAATTTCGCCGCCGCCGCAACCGGTCAGCAAGCCAGTAAGTACAAATAACAGCGTGGCCATGGCGAGCAAATACTTAAAATACTTTTTCATCTTTGTCATCTCCTTTTTTTATGAAAATATAGCAGGAGCGCAAATTAATGTCTGTGATGTTTTACGCACATTACTTACATGCGTTGATTTATAATCGATATTCGCCCATGATTTTATTTCAACGATCATGACGGGGCATTAATACCTATGTAGTGTATAAAGGCACAGCAAAAGGCCGACGCTGTTAAAAATAATAAAGAGCAACCCATCCGCGGCTTGGTTGTCCACCAACGCCAGCACAAAGGCAGCCACCACACCCAACAATGAAAACGCCGTAAACAAGCCCAATCCTCGTAGCGGTGCGTATTCACGCAGGGTGATACGCCGCTCGATGCCCGTCAGCACCTTAAACAACGGCCGGATGTATAACATTACAACGGCGAAAATACCCAACCCAAGCCCCGCCAACACAATCAAAACAAACACAAAAATATACGCCGCCACCATGCCCACAATCAAGCCGCCGTACATCATATAAGGCACTTCCTGTGCCAACGCTACCGCCAATCCGACGATAATCATAACCAGCGCCAACACCGACGCAATCTTAAACATTTTCAACGCCAGCAGCGTTTTGTTAATCTTCCTGCGCCGCGAAAACAACGCCTCATACATCATCATCCACAACGGCACGATATAAACAGCCGCAAAAACAATTTCAATAATCCCCAGCCACAACGGCAGTATAAACGCGCTGCCTATTGTACCCAGCGTCATCAACACGCAACCCACAACAAACGGACCGCCCGTAACCAAATCCTTCATCTTTTTTATGTAATCAACGTCCCCCGCCGCGTGGGGGACGTTTTTCTTGCCGCACATTTCACAAAGTAAGTTGCCGTTGTTTAAGAGTTCGCCGCATTCGCTGCACATGGGGTGATTATCTTCCACCCTTATCATACGCCTGCCCCAATGCCTTGGGTGCAAGGGTATTTTTCGAGGTCAGGGCCAACACGATCAGCGTTGCCACGTAGGGCGCCATACGGAAGAAGTTGGCGTGTATGCCCGAATCCCGCAGGATGGGAATGCCCGAAAATTGTGACGCCACGCTAAGCATCAAGCCGAAGAAAAACGCGGCGAAGAAAATCCGCTGCGGCTTCCACGCGCCGAAGATGAGTACGGCCAACGCGAGGAAGCCGTAGCCCGCTACATTGCCACTAAACGCCGCCATAACCGGCACCACATATATCATGCCACCCATACCTGCCAACGCGCCGGAAATAATTACACCCGAATAACGCATCTTGGCAACGGACACGCCTACACTGTCCGCCGCTTGGGGATGCTCGCCGCAAGCCCGCAGCCGCAGGCCGAATTTTGTCTTGTACAACACAAACGCCGCCACCGCCAGGATGACAATTCCTAACAACGAAGTCAGGTACGTATTGCGGAACAGCATGGGCCCCAGGAAGGGGATGTTGCCCAACAGGGGTACGCTTTCGATGCGGAACACGTTGGTGAAGTGGATGTGCTGCGTATCGATGATCGTTTGCGCGCCATAAATGGCAAACGCCGCCGCAAACATATTAATAGCAATACCGCTGATGACTTGGTTGGCACGCAAATTTATGGACGCAAACGCATGCGCCAAGCTCACAACAACGCCCGTTAGTGTGGCAATCAGCAACGTCAATAGCAGCAACAACGCTGCATGAATTTGTACTTCCCACACACGCTGCATGTAATGGATAAACATCGTACCCGTAAATGCGCCCAAAATCATCTTGCCCTCAAGCGCGATGTTAACCACGCCACTCTTCTCGGAGAACAACCCGCCCAACGCCACCACAATTAGCGGAATCATGATGTACACGGTCCAGTGCATGATGCTGTAAAAAACTTCTATACTCATGCTTGGTCACCTCCGTTTTGAGTGGGTTCTTCATCCGTGATGGGTTCTTCCGGTGCGGTGGGCTCTTCTAATGCGGGCGGTTCTTCTGCCGGTGCGGTTTCCTCCGGCGGCGCCGACCGTTCCTTAAACCATGTGACTATTCGCTTGCCCAAGAACATCTTCACCAGCGATACAAACGCGCAGAAATAAATAATCACAGAAATAACAATTTCCACGACCTCAAGCGGGAAGCCTAAGACTTGCACACGCGCCCCGCCCAAGAAGAGGTGCGATATCAACGTTCCGCTGAAGATGATACCAATGGGATTACTGAGCCCCAAGAAAGCCACAGATATCCCCGTGAAGCCGTAGGGCAGCAGCGAATTGCCTACGCCCATATGCACCGTGCCGCTCATGTACAACATGGCACCGCCCAACCCCGCCAACGCGCCCGATATCATCATGGACGAAATAATATTGCGGTTTTGGCTGATGCCGGCGTATTTGGCCGCGTCTTTGTTAAAACCGCAGGCTTTTAATTCGTAGCCGAAAGTGGTTTTTTCCAAGATAACATACACCAAAATGGCCGCAATGATGGCGATGAATATACCGATATTGATCTGCGACGACCGGTAAATACCCGACCCTCGGATAAATTCACTTCGGAAGATATTTTCCAATCCAAACGTGGGCAAATTGGAATTGGGCGGCAAGCTGGCGCTGCGGTTTTCTATCGGGAAGAAAGCATAGCGTTCGATAAGGAACACCACGAAGAACATACTAATGTAGTTGGTCATGATGCACGAGATAACTTCATGTACATTGCGGAAGGCCTTCAAGATGCCGGGGATTGCGCCCCACAACGCCCCCACCACCGTAGCCGCCACCAGCGCAAATAGAATACGCACACCGTCCGGCGTGCCTTGAAAGTTAAGGCCAATTAAAATTGCCGTGATGCCCCCGGCCGCAAATTGCCCCGTAGCACCAATGTTAAACAAGCCCGTCTTAAACGCGAACGCCACCGACAAACCCGTCATAATGATGGGTGTTGCCCCTTGCAACACATTGCCGATGCTGCGCATTTCACTGAAGCCGAAGGTCAGGATCGTCCGAAACGCTTCCCATGCTGCGCTTGGGTTGCTTATAAGCATAATCAAGAAGCCCACCAACAAGCCAATCGCCAACACCACCAGCGACGACATGAAACTCATGAATCCATCGCGGTTCATGCGGACACCTCCGTTTCGGTTTTGTCGTATGCAATATCGTCCATGCGCTTGGCACCGGACATGTACAGCCCCAATTCTGCAAATGTTACTTCCTTGGGGTTCACATCGGCCACAATTTCACCCTCGTACATGACCAAGATGCGGTCGGATACGTTCATGACTTCTTCCAATTCTAGCGACACGAGTAAGACGGCCTTGCCGTTGTCGCGCTGCGCCAATAATTGGCTGTGAATGTACTCGATGGCGCCCACGTCCAGCCCGCGCGTGGGTTGCACGGCGATAAGCAACTGCGGGTCGCGGCTTATTTCGCGGCTCAGGATTACTTTTTGTTGGTTGCCGCCGGACATGGAGCGTGTGGGCGTGACTTCGCCTTGCCCACTGCGGATATCAAAACGCTCAATCAATTCCCGCGCATATTCCGCAATCACATTCATCTTCAAGAAACCGCCGCTTTGGAATTCGGGCGTGTAGTACGTTTGCAAAATCGTGTTGTACGCCAGCGTATAATCTAAAACAAGGCCGTGTTTGTGCCGGTCTTCGGGGATATGCGCGATGCCTGTTTCGGTACGTTTGCGGATTTTGGCCTTGGTGATGTCTTGCCCGTTCATGGTAATCGTACCGCTGTCGATGTTGGATAAACCTGTCAGCGCGTACACCAGGTCCGTTTGCCCGTTGCCCTCAATGCCGGCGATGCACAAAATCTCACCTGCGCGCACATCAAAACTAACATTGTTAAATTTGGCCTTGCCAGATTTTTTCTCATTGCCGCGGCGCGTTAGGTTGCGTACTTCCATGATGACCTTACCCGGCGTTGCTTCTTTTTTATCCAACGACAGGATGACCTTGCGGCCTACCATCATTTCGCTCATTTCTTCTTTGCTGGTAGATGCCACATCCACCGTGCCAATCATCTTGCCCTTGCGCAATACACTGCATCGGTCGGCCACCAATTTTATTTCGTCCAACTTGTGCGTAATAAACAAAATCGACTTGCCTTCTGCCGCCATGTTGCGCATGGTTTGCATCAGCGCGTCAATCTCCTGCGGGGTCAATACCGCTGTGGGCTCGTCAAAAATCAAAATCTCGTTCTGCCGGTACAGCATCTTTAAGATTTCGACCCGTTGCTGCATACCTACGGATATTTGCCCCACTTCCTTGTCAATGTCGATATCGAATCCGTATTTGGCCGACAACGCAAGCACTTGCTCGCGCGCTTCGGCCATTTGCAACACACCTGACCGCGTCGTTTCCACGCCCAGCACAATGTTCTCCAATACCGTAAAATTGTGCACCAGTTTAAAGTGCTGATGCACCATGCCGATGCCCAAGCGGTTGGCGTCGTTGGGGCCCGCAATGGCCACGGGCTCGCCGTCTTTAAAAATTTCGCCCGCTTCCTGCTTGTACAACCCAAAAAGCACGCTCATCAGCGTGCTCTTGCCCGCGCCGTTCTCGCCCAGCAGCGCGTGGATTTCGCCTTTCTTGAGTTGCAAGGTGATGTCGTCGTTGGCAATAATACCAGGGAATTCCTTGGTGATGTTGCGCATTTCGATGATATACAAGGTGCGTCAACTCCTTTAATTGGGCAAATATGTAAAAAAAGGGGCGCATTCCGCGCCCCTTTGTCGGGTACTTAATTAAATTTCGGTTACAGTTACGATGCTCAGGCTTGCGATGATACCGGGGGTGTCATCGGGATGGCCAGCGTTGTTGATGTTTACGCTACCGCCAGCAACTGCGGCGAAGATAGCGTCGTATTGTGCTTGGGTAAAGGTCGAGAAGCGGCTATTGTTCATGGGCAGTGCCACACCGTTGGTGGATGCATCGAACGTGATGATTTGGCCGCCGCGGAAGTTGCCGTTCATGATATCTACCAGCATTTCATAAATGGTGCCTTCCAAGGATTTCATCGCGGAGGTGATTACGCGGGGAGACAAGTGATATTGGTCAACGTCTACGCCGATCATCCATGCGTTGCTGGCTTCGGCTGCAGCGGCTACGCTGTTACCAGCCGCGCCTGCGGCTACGAAGATAACTTCGGTGCCATCGGCATACCATACGTTGGCAGAAGCGGTGATTTCCGGCGATGCGCCGAAGCCGCCCAAGTAGTGGAAGTTAACATTAACGGTACCGGGTTCCAAGCCCATGGCTTGCGCTGCATAGTCTGCGCCTTGCAAGAAGCCGTGGCCAAAGCGTACAACTGCGGGTACGGGGTTGCCGCCCATGAAGCCCAATTGGGTAAAACCTTCACGTACAGCGGCATAACCGGCCAAGAAGCCCGATTGATGCTCGGCATACAGCAAGCCTACCAAGTTGGAAGCAGGTGCGCCGCTGGGGCCAGAGTCAACCACGATAAAATGCGTGTTGGGGAACATAGCTTGCGCTTCATATGCGGCTTGTGCAAAGTGGAAGCCGGGCAATACAAGCACATCTGCACCATTTTCAATGGCGTCAAGGAAGATGTCCAAGCGCGCTTCAACGGTAGGTTCGTGGGGTTGCATGAATCTGAAAGAACCGCCGTGTGCAGCTACAAAACGGCGCGCGCCGTCTGCAGAACCTTGATTAAAGCTGCCATCGTCCAATGTAGAATCGGGCGCGGGGCTGTGAGAAATCAAGAATACGTTCATGTTGTCGTTGTTGCCGTTGCCATTTCCATTGTCGTCATCATCATTGCCGCCGCATGCTGTAAAGCCTACAATTGCGCCTGCCAATAATGACAGTACCAAAAGCAGTTTCAAAACCTTCTTCATGGAATTGCCTCCTTTTGAATAGAGGGGCTGTGCCCCGTAATATGTTCGTAACCAAATTGTAATAGACGGGCTATGACCGTGTCAAGGCATGCTCCGCTGCCGCCAAAATCATCTCGCGCAGCCCTATTTCCATCAAGCGCGATTCCATGCGCTCGATGACTTGGGCATTGGGTTTATTTTCGGGGTGCTTGGCAACAAACAGCGTGCAACAGTCTTCAAAGGGGCGGATGGAAATATCAAATGTGCCAATACGCCGCGCGATGGCGATGATTTCGTGTTTGTCCATGGTGGTCAGGGGGCGCAGGACGGGCAGGGGCGTAGCAGAGTTGACGGCGGCCAGGCTTTGCAACGTTTGGCTGGCGACTTGGCCCACTGCGTCGCCGGTGATTAAGCAGAGTGCTTTCTCCGCGGCAGCCACGTGCGATGCGATGTGCATCATGGCACGCTTGAGGAAAATGGTGAGTTTTTCTGCCGGTACGTGTTCTTGCAAATAGAGTTGGATGTCCGTGAAGGGCACGACACGCAGGGGGATAACGCCCGTGTAGGGGGCCAGTGCACCCAGCAAGTCGTTAACCTTGTCCGTCACGCGCTCGCTCACATACGGCGGCGAGTGAAAGTACAGCGGAATCAACGACACGCCGCGTTTGGCTGCCAAGTACCCTGCCACCGGCGAGTCAATGCCCCCCGAAAGCAGCAGCACGCCCCGCCCCGCCGAACCATAAGGCAATCCGCCCTCGCCACCCACCGACGTTACATAGAAGTACACATGGTTGCGCACCTCCACATGAAAAACCGTATCCGGCGCATGCAAATCCACCCGCGCCCCCGGCATATTATCAAACAAGCATTCCCCAATGTCCGCAGATATCTCCTGCGAGGTTAACGGAAACCGCTTGTCCGCCCGCTTCGAAGCCACTTTAAACGACCCGCCGCGCAACTTATCCCGAAAGAACTCCAGCGCAATCTGCCGCAGTGCGCCCATCTCCCGCTCCGTAGTCTTGATGCCCACACAAAAAGCAATGCATCCGAAAATCGTTTGCACCAACGGCAGCACCGCATCCGTGTCCAAGTCGCCGCTCAAGTCCTCAATGACAAACCGGCCTTGTTCGCGGAATACACGAATATTGCCCGTATGCAGGCTTTTAATCCGACGCCGTATGTCGTCCATAATTTGCTTCTCGTAGAAGCCGCGGTTGCCTTGCCGCAGCGCGACCTCGCCATACTTGACGAGGAGGATGCGTTTGGTGGTGGGGGGTGGGGGGGTTGTTTGTGGGTTGGACATGTGTGCCTCCGGATTTTTGTTATTTGGTGGTTGCTAAAAGTAAAAGATAAGACCCTGGGCGCTGCCCAGACCCGCGAGGGGAAGCGTTCCCCTCGACCCGCGCTGTGTTTCGCGAGGCTCGGATTATTGGCTGGTGCAAATTTTCAGTTGGTTGCAAATTGCAACCAACTGGATTTTTATCCTAGCCATGATTGAAAGGGGGCGACGCCCAGATCAGGGGTCAAGGGGCGCGAGTGCCCCTTGCGGGGTTTGGGGCGGATGCCCCAAGGTCTTAATCTTTTGACTTTAATCATTTGGCAACCAGCCGCCAGCCGCTTACTTTGCGCAGCTGCGCTACGCACTGCACCAGCGCGTGTTTCGTTTCTTTTACCTCTTCCAGCGTGTTCATGTGCGCGAAGGAGAACCGCACAGCACTTTCGGCACGATCTTTGGCGTAGCCCATCAAAGCCAACGATGAGGTGTCACGCTTGTTACGGGATTTGCAAGCGGCTCCCATGGACACGTAGATACCGCGTTCGGACAACATGTGAACGAGGACTTCGCCGCGCGTGCCTAGGAAGGATAGGTTCAGTATGTGCGGGGAGGTTTCAAGTAGCGTGGCTTCATGTAGCGTGGCACCGGGCGGAATGACTTGAGCGGCGTTGATATGCGTGGCAGCGATTTCGTGGCAAATGGCGGCTAGGTTAGTATTTAACAACGCGATGTGGGTGTGATGTTCATTACAATGCGCATGCAGGAACTGCGCGGCTTGAGCCAGGGATACGGCAGATGCTACATTTTCTGTACCCGCGCGTAGGTTGGCCTCTTGGCCGCCGCCATGGAAAAGCGGCGCAAGTTTGACGGGCTTGCGTATGGTGATGCAACCGCCTGATGCGTGGATTTTGTGCCCGCTGATGGTATATATATCGGAAGCGTTATAAACGGACGCGGCTTGGGGATCCTTGCAAAAACCTTGTGCGCCATCGGTGAAGATGACGGTTTGTGGGTTGGCGGATTTGAGTTTTTGCGCTAGGGCGGGGATGTCGGTACGGTCGCCGGTTTCGTGGTTGATGTGGGATAGGCAGGCCAGCGTGGGCGCGGCGGTGATTTTTTCTGCCCATTCGGTGGCGGATGCAACGGTTACTGTGGCGTAGCCCATTTGTGCGGCGTGTTGCGCGGGTGCTAACACGGATGGATGCGCCCACGGCTCCACCAAAATAGATGGCATCATGCCGCCATGCCGCGTCTTGCTTATGTAAGACAGCGCGAAACCCAACACAGCCATGTTATTCCCCTCCGTGCCACCCGAAGTGAAGAAAACATCGCGCGGGTCGCAGGACAAAATCGCCGCCAATTGAGCGCGGGCTTGTGTCAGGGTGCGTTCTGCGGCAATGCCCGCCGCATGGGGCGACGACGGGTTGGCGTAGAAGGGTTGCGCCGCAACGTCGGAAATTTGTAATGGCGGCGTGGTAGCGGCGTGGTCGAGATATATCATGCAGGTAGCTCCGTTCTTATGAACACATCTTCATTATTGCGCCAATTCCTTCATTTGTTTTTTGTCCTTGATGAATTCCCAGCGCAATGTTTCAAAGTTTAAAAGCAGCAACAAACGGGAAGTAATTAATGCGAAGATACAAAAAAGGTACAAAGAAGCCTTGAATGAAACAAAATGCAGCGCTTTGTATTTTTACGTTCGCCGCTTTTCAGCGTTCTTCTTTAGCTTGGCCAAATACAATTGATCAATTAACAACACAATGGTAATCAGATTCCATATATAAGTGCGCAACGCAAATCCATCCGTTCCCCGCGCAAACACACCATAATAAGTAAACAAGCCGTATATTACGGCCATACTCCGCGATTTTTATTAAAGCCGAGATACGATTTAATTTGCGGGATATGCTGCACCACGTGGATGACGATCAGCACTAAGCCCACCCGCGCTGTAATACCGTGCAATCTACCCCAACCAAAACCACCTTCAACTCCACCAAAAAACGGTACTAACGCGACAAAACCCGTAGCAATAGAAATCCCCCAAACGGCTAATAAAAGCATGTTTATAACATATTTTCCGCGCACTGCTTTTTTCAATTTGCCCGCGAAGCATGATTGGGTTGTGGCTTTAATCCATTTTCGATGCACAAAAACATGCATGGAAAAAAACAACGTACAGGCGCTGCCCACAATAATATGATAAATGGCACCACTCGTACCATCCCAACGGATGAACGAAAGGACGACGAAGAGGGTCATGGAAATGTCAATGATGATTTTTGTGCGCTTTGTTTGCATGTTGTAACTCCTATGTGTGAAGTTGCTAACCGGCAGTTTCAATCGCTGGATTTTGTTTTCCGATTTGGTTATTTACTACTTTCCCAAAGCAGTGAAATCTGCGCCAAAAGCGCGGGCGCGGCGGTTTCGGTACGTAGGACACGCGGCCCCAATGATACGGCGTGTGCACCGACGGACAGCAAGCTATCCACTTCGCCGCGCGAGAAACCTCCTTCGGGACCTATCCAAATACTCAGCGATGCAGGCAGTGCGGGGTGATTAAGGCAAGACTGCGACGCGGCATACAACGACCGCACCAACCCTACTAATGTAGGCAACGACTCCGCACCCGTTTCCGAAGGGGATAACGCGGCAATCCACAAATGTTGGGAGGGTTTTGTTCCTACCGCGTTCTCAAACCGCACCGGCATTGTCACTTCGGGCAAGATGCCGCGGTTGCATTGTGCGGCGGCGGCGTGGGCTATTTTTTGGTAGCGCGGTTGTTTTTTCTCGATATTTTTGGCAAGGGTATGGGCGGTGTATAGGGGGATGATTTTGGCCGCGCCCAGTTCAACGCTTTTTTGGATGATGGATTCAATTTTGTCGCCTTTGGGGTGGGCTTGGTAGACGGTGATGGGCATGGGTGGTTCAGTGGCGCAAGGTGTGCTGGCGATAATTTCGAAAGCGCATTCAAAATTACGGGAATCAGTTGGTTGCAAGTTGCCACCAACTGGTCGCAACTTGCGACCGGTTGATTCACGCAGAATGGCAGTGTAATCCATACGCGCGCCATCGCACAGGGTTACCTCTGCACCCGGCTTCAAGCGCAGGACGTGCAGTAGATGGTGCGCCGTTTCGCCACGCAAGGTTACGACATCGCCCATTTTATCCCCCGGAACAAAAAAATACTTAGGCATGAATGCACACCAAGCAATGCCAGCCCTCGCGCTGTTGGTCGGCGATGAGGGATAACGCGGGCGGCAACGCGGCGTGCACATCGGCAGCGCGGTCGTCAATGATGCCCGAGGCAATAAAAATCCCGCCCGGTTTTAGCAGGACGGGAACAAGCGGCAACAGCGCAATGACCACATCAGCCACGATATTGGCGACGATTACGTCGTATTTGCGCGCTGCCACGGTATCGCGGACGGATTTATCGGTAATAATATTGCCGTGTAGCACTTCCAGTCGGGCGGATTGAATGCCTTGCGCCGATTGCTGTGCGCGGCATTCAATCGTGCCAACGCTATTGAGTGCGGCGTTTTTATGCGTGGAAGAAATGGCCGACGGATCGATATCGCAAGCGGTCACGTGTGCCGCGCCCAACTGCAAGCCGATGACGGACAAGATACCGCTACCGCAACCCGCGTCCAACAGCACATGCCCCTCACGCACATAATTTTGCAACGCCTCCACGCAAAGGTAAGTCGTAGCGTGTTGCCCCGTGCCGAATGCCGAACCGGGATCCAGTACAAAGGTAATTGGACTTGTTTCGGGCGAGCCGTTAATCGCAGGCTCCGCTTGCGGTGGTACATCCCACGCGGGCACAATCGTAACACGCCCCACACGTATGGGCACAAAGTGCTTTTTCCATTCCTCCAGCCAGTCCGCGTCATCCACGAATTCCATTTCCAACCGAGTAGCGAAAGACAAAGACGGCAGCGCTTCCTTTATATCTACCAATGTTTGTGCGCCTTGCGCATCGGCGGGCAGGTAGCACACCACGCAAGCAGCGTCATCTGCGGGAATATTTACCAGCGCGTCGTCCACATAATCCCATGCGGTGGTGTCCTGCGCCAAAAAAACGGCGTACTCCTGTGGATCAATGATTTCCACAGCTGCGATGCCGAAGTCAGGCAGCCAAGCAGCCAGCGCGTCAATGTGGCTAGATGTAGCGTGAATACGAATTTTTGTCCATTTCATGGGCGTCTCCAAATTTCAATATTTGATATTGCGATTTTGCAATACGACTTGCACTTTCGCAATGTTGAAGATTGCGATGGCGCGATTTTGCGCATTTCGCGATTATATCGCGGGGGTTTGCGCATGACAATCCTATACGATCACCGTAGCACGACATGCAACGGCATGATATGATGCGCGAATGATTACCGCAGAAAAGCTTTCCTACACCTACCCACCGACGGAACCGCGCGATGCCGCGACTCCGCCGGCGCTTTTCGGTGTGGATTTGGCGATTGCGCAAGGTGCCTATGTAGCAATCGTAGGGCACAACGGCTCAGGCAAGTCCACTTTGGCACGCCACATGAACGCGCTACTTGCGCCCACTAGCGGTACGATGTACATAGACGGTAAAAACACCGCCGACACTCATTTATTATGGGAAATCCGCAAAACCGCGGGCATGGTTTTCCAAAATCCGGACAATCAATTGGTAGCCACTTCTGTAGAAGAAGACGTGGCTTTCGGACCCGAAAACTTAGGGCTGCCTTCAGAAGAAATCCGCACCCGCCTCAACGATGCGCTGGCCGCCGTAGGCCTTAGCGATTTTGCCCAGCATGCGCCCTCGCGCTTATCCGGCGGGCAAAAACAACGTGTAGCCATCGCAGGCGTTTTTGCCATGCAACCGCAAATATTAATTTTGGATGAACCTACCGCCATGCTAGACCCCGCAGGCCGCCGCGAAGTCATGCAAACCATTGCCGCACTCAACCGTACAGGCATCACTGTGGTGCTAATAACACACTTCGTGGAAGAAGCCGCAACGGCCGACCGCATCATTGTCATGCACAAGGGGCAAGTAACCATGGACGGCAGCGCCCTCGAAATTTTCGCACAACCGCAAAAACTGGTGGAACTCGGACTTGCCTTGCCCACACCCATTGCACTGGCCGAATTATTGCGCAAACATGGAATAGCAATTGCACCAAATATCATTACTGCAGCAGATTTATTAGCGGACACCACTTTGCAATTAGTGATTACTGCAGGACAAATACAAAATCCAGTTGGTTGCAAATTGCAACCAACTGAAATCTCAGCCCCCGTTCGTCAATATGCTCCCGCGAATACCGGCAATGCGCTATTGGAACTCCGCAACATCTCCCACACTTACAACCGCGGCACCACCTTCGAAATCACTGCAATACGCGACGTATCCCTCACCGTACACACCGGCGAAATTCTGGGCATCATCGGCCACACCGGTTCCGGCAAAAGTACACTCATCCAACATTTGAACGGCCTGCTTACACCCACATTGGGTCAAATCATTCCGCCCCTTGACGCAAAAACGCGCCGCAATGTGGGGTTAGTTTTCCAATATCCCGAACATCAACTCTTCGAATCAACCGTGTACCGCGATGTCGCCTTCGGTCCAACGAAAATGGGGCTGCAGGGCGATGCACTTGACACCGCCATACGTCATGCACTGACGCTGGTGGGGTTACCCGATGACACATGGGAGCGTTCACCATTCGCATTATCGGGCGGGCAAAAACGCCGCGCCGCTATCGCAGGCGTGCTAGCCATGCAACCGCAAATCCTCATCTTAGATGAACCTACCGCCGGTCTCGACCCCGCCGGTTGTAAAGAAATCTTAGACCTCATCGCAGCCATGCGGCACGAACGTGCCATTGTGTTGGTTTCGCATTCCATGGACGAAATTGCACGTTTGTGTGACAGCGTTGTGGTCATGAACCACGGCGAAATCGCCTTACAAGGCAGCCCGCGGGAAGTTTTCGCTCAGCAAAAGCAACTTGAAAACATGGGGTTGGACGTACCACAAATCACCCATATCATGTCACGCCTGGCAGAAATAAATCCGGCATTACCAACGGATGTTTTATCGTTGACAGAAGCCGCCAATATTATCGCGGGTATATCTGAGGTTTCTTCATGAGCCGCATCACCTTAGGACAATACTACCCAGCCAATACCTTGCTGCATCGGCTGGATCCGCGCGTCAAGTTGTTGGCAGTTGTCGTTTTTGTCACTACTTTATTATTTGTTTCGCAATGGTTGGGGTTGGCAATCGCTGCAGTGGGATTGAGTTTAACTATTTATTTCTCACGCGTGCCGTTGGGATTCCTTTTCCGCGGATTGCGGATGATTTTTTTTGTCGTAGGTTTCGCCATGCTGTTGAACATTTTTTTAACACCGGGCGAAAATGTGCTTTTTTCCATCGGTTTTATACACATTACAACGGAAGGCATTTATCGTGCATTTTTAATGGCTTCCCGGTTGGTGTTGCTAGTGGTGGGCTCATCGTTACTCACCCTCACAACCTCGCCGATAAAATTAACCGATGGCATCGAAGCGCTGTTGCGCCCTACACCGCTGCCCGCACACGACATTGCCATTATGATGACCATTGCATTACGCATGATTCCCACCCTGGCAGAAGAAACAGACAAAATCATGAAGGCACAAAAGGCACGAGGTGCAGATTTTGGCGGCGGGCCGATTAAACGCGTGCGGGCTTTTTTGCCCATTATGGTGCCCTTGTTTGTATCTGCGTTCAAACGAGCAGACGAATTGGCCACCGCCATGGAGGCAAGGTGCTACCGCGGGGGAGAGGGGCGCACCAAGCTGTCACCCCTACGCATGCAACCCACCGATTGGGCGGTGTTGGTGATCGCCGTGGTTTTTTGTGCGGGGTTATTGTTGACGCGGTTTGTTTGAATATGATAGAGTTGCTAACGTAAGCATAGGGTCAGTTAACTCAGTTGATAGAGTGCTACCTTGACGTGGTAGAAGTCGAGGGTTTGAGTCCCCCACTGACCATATTTGCAACACAATAAACCGCGCACGGCGCGGTTTTTGCGTTTGGGAGGTAAGATTATGCGTGTCATCGGCACATCTGCGTTCGGTTTGCGTTTACCCATTATTGGCCCGGGGGATGATTTAATCACCCACGTGGTTGATGCGGTGCAAGCCGCCGTTACACAATTAAACACACCGCTTAAATCCGACGATATCGTCGCCATCACCGAGTCCATGGTCGCCAAGGCCGAAAATAACTTTTGCGATATCGCTGACATTGCCGCCGATATACGGACCAAATTCCCCGGTGGCGAAGTGGGTTTGGTGTTTCCCATGTTGTCGCGCAACCGTTTCTTTAACATCCTTAAGGGCATCGCCGCCGGATGCGACAAATTGCACATCTTGCTCTCCTATCCGCACGATGAAGTAGGCAACCCCGTCATGGATCCCGATCAATTGGACAACGTAGAAGATTTTTTTAACCTACGCTTGATGCAAGATTATGATACCTACGTGACCGCAGACGACTTTCGTGAAGTAACTGGCGCTTACAAAATGCCGTTCACCGGTGTAGATTATGTAGAACTGTATAAATCCGTCGCACCGCATGTGCATATTTATTTTTCCAATGATCCGCGTTCTATTTTGGATATTACACCCCATGTATTGGTGGGCGAAATACACAGCCGTCACCGCACTGCACTCCGCCTGCGCAAAGCCAATGCACAAACCGTACACACCCTATGCCAAATTTTAAACGCACCTGTCAATAACAGCGGTTTTAATGCCGAATACGGTGTACTGGGTTCCAACCTCTCGACCGATACCACGCTCAAGTTATTCCCCAACGACGCACCCGCCTTCGTAGAAAAACTACGCACTCGTTTGCAACAAGCGTGCGGCGCTGCTCCCGAAGTCCTTGTTTACGGTGACGGTGCCTTTAAAGACCCCGTATGTGGTATTTGGGAATTGGCCGACCCCGTTGTATCCCCCGGCCACACACCCCGCCTAGCCAACACTCCCACTGAAATTAAAATGAAAATGGCCGCAGATACTGCCTTCGCCGGATTGCAAGGCGAAGAAAAACGCGAAGCTATTACGCAAATGATCAAAGAAAAAGACGATAACCCGCAAGCCTTCCGCGAAGGCACCACCCCGCGCGTATACGCGGATTTGTTGGGCAGCCTAGCGGATTTGGTATCCGGCTCGGGCGATAAGGGTACGCCGGTGGTGCTGGTGCGTGGATATTTTGATAATTATTCAAATAATTAATTGACCAACCATTAAATGGAGACTTGTTTTAAGTGAAGGACTGCCTTATTGGGCGGTCTTTTTTACTTCCTTTTTTACCTTTTCTCCCCAATACCATGAACAATGCTTGTGCATACCTTGTAAATTACCTGTGCATATCTGTGGATAACTTCCTTGCAATTTGATATAATTCAATTTGCGTTGTTTTAGTAATTAACATCTTGTGGATAACTGTGTGGAAAAGCGAACAAATGGGGGATAATTAACATGAACGTACATACGATTTGGGAAAGAACCTTAACATTACTAGAGTCATGCGCCACTGAGGCAACCTATTTGACGTACTTAAAGCCGTTGTATCCGCATTCATACGATAACAACATACTTTCTTTGAAAACACCGGAGGATTTCCACAAGCCTACGATTATCAAACGATATTTATTTGACATCAAGCGATGCTTCAACGAAGTCATTGAATCCAACGACAACGATGTAATCATCGTATCTCCAGAAGATTTTGCCGACTCGGGCGAGCAATCGGCCAAGCATAATAATTATAAAATGACAAACCTGCGGCCAGGCTATTTATTTGATACGTTTGTCGAAGGCAGCAACAATTTGATGGCAGCTTCCGCAGCCAAAGCCGTAGCAGATGCATCGGGCACAGGGGCTTCAGTATACAACCCATTATTCTTGTACGGCGGCGTAGGTTTGGGCAAAACACATCTCATGCATGCCATCGGCAACCAAGTCATCGAACAAAAACCTTCTATTAAAGTGCGATATATTTCATCCGAAACCTTCACCAACGAATTCACCGCCGCCCTACGTGAGAAAACCATGCCCGAATTCATTAAAAAATACCGCGATTGCGACCTTATCCTCATCGATGATATACAATTCCTAGAAGGCAAAGAACGCACACAAGAAGAAATGTTCCACACTTTTAACGACCTATACAACAACAACAAGCAAATCGTCATCGCATCCGACCAACCCCCCGCGCGCTTGGGCGGGCTGGAAGAACGCCTCACGTCGCGTTTTGCCATGGGCTTGCAAGTGGACATCACCAAACCCGACGACGCCACCCGCGCCGCCATCCTAGATAAAAAAATGCAACGCGAAAACATCGACATTCCTACGGACGTCAAAGAATTTATCCTTAAAAATTTCATCAACAACATCCGCGATTTGGAAGGTGCTTTAAATAAAATCCTTGCTTATGCACGTCTTTCTAGTGTACCCATTTCCTTGGAATTGGCAGAAAATGCGCTCAAAGATCAATTAATTAACCACGCACCTCCCGTCCTTACCATGGATTACATCCAAACCATCGTAGCCAACCATTACAACCTCACCACCGAAGAAATCAACAGCCGCAAGCGTACACAAAACATCGTATTCCCAAGGCAAATTGCCATGTACCTATGTCGCAAGCTCATGGACGTAAGCCAACCCGAAGTAGGCAAGTTTTTCGGCGGCCGCGACCATACCACCGTTATTCACTCCTGTGAAAAAATATCCGCGGAACTCGAATACGACATACAACTAAAAGAAGCGATTTCGCTATTGGAAAAAATTATTAAGGGGGAATAAAAAGAGATCGTGTAATTCAAGTGAGTACATACGAGGGAACGGGGGTATGGGTAAGCGTGCCTTTCTAGCAGCATAATCGTACAGCACGCGTCTCGTATACCCTGCAGCACTTTCCCGTTCTTCACACGCTTATGTGGATTACGCGGGGATGCATTGTGCATAAATTTAGTGTATAATAATGAAGGTGGATAACGTGGATATCCGGCATTTTTATACACCCAAACCCAACAAAGTTACACACAACGAAAAAATGCACAGTTATTGGACGTGCATAGCTTTTCCACACAACCCACAGCCATTAATATTACGATTACTTTTTCAACATATATAAATGATGAGGTGTGCCATGAAATTGTCATGCGTGAAGTCCGTTCTGTTGGAAGGTTTAAACTTGGTGTCACGTGCAGTATCGGCGCGGACGACCAAACCTATATTGGAATGTGTACTTTTGTTTACGCGGACGGACAAGGGGCTTACGCTGTGCGGCAACGACACGGAGCTTACAATAACCACCGCCATGTTGGAAGCGGACATTGAAACACCCGGCATGATTGCTTTGAATGCAAAATTATTTACCGACATTATACGCAAGATGCCCGGCGACTACGTGACCATCGAAGTAGATGAAAAAGGCGTGGCAGAAGTAACATCCGGTCGTGCGGTCATGAAGATATTTGGTTTGCCTGGCGAAGAATTCCCCATGATACCCGAGCATGAATTGGAACATAAAAACGGACGCTATCGCATCGCCGCTTCACAGCTACGTGATATGATCCGTCAAACGATATTCAGTGTATCGCTGGATCAAAGTAAAGCCATTCTTACCGGCGAATTATTCGATATTCAAGACGGCAACTTACAAATTGTGAGCGTGGACATGCACCGTATTTCCTACCGCTCATATAAATTTCCTCAAACAACGCCAGAACAGCGCGACCACAGCGCGGTCATCCCCGCACGGGCTTTGCATGAAATATCACGCATATTTTCCGGCGACGATGAAACCGAAGTGACTTTTTATTTTACGGAAAATCGTGTGGTGTTTGACACGCCGGAGTTCACATTCGTATCGCGTTTGTTAACAGGTGATTTCATCCGTTACGATCAAATATTTAATGAAGATTTCAACACATTGCTGACTGTAGACCGCCTTACTTTATTAAATGCATTGGAACGCGCTATTTTGGTGGCAGGCGAAAATAAACAAATCCCCATAAAATTGTCTATCGGCGACGATGAATTAACCGTAAATGCCCAAACTGCCGACCGCGGCCAAGCCCATGACGAAATCCCCTGCGGCACCGACGGGCAGGATTTGGTCATTTATTTCAATCCGCGGTATATCATTGATGTACTGCGCGTTGTCGAAGAAGAACAAGTACAAATTAAATTTATGGGCCCCAAGAGCGCAGCGACCATCCGTGGCGTAAAAGCAACCAACCCCGAAGAAGCCACCAACTTGCCCGACGATCAAAAATATTTAATCGTACCCCTGCGCGGCCCCGCTTAATACGTGATTATCCGTAGCCTATCCACCGAGTCCTTCCGAAACTTAAAAATAAGCACGGTAGATTTGTTGCCGGGCATCAATATCTTACAAGGCGACAACGCACAAGGAAAAACCAATTTTTTAGAAGCGGTGTATTTTTGCGCATTAGGCAGACCATTACGTGCCGAACAAACCCGTGAATTAATTCCCATTAGTGACACAGGTGTAACCGGTGCACATGCACGTGCCGTATTTGGCGACATGTCGCCATTTACAATAGATGCTGCCATCACACCCCAAAAAGGAAAATATGTAAAATCCATCGCCATCGACCGCATTCCCATCAAAAATACGCGCGAATTATTTGGCCGCGTTCCCATTATCAGCTTCGCCCCCGAAGATTTGCGCTTGATCAAATCTGGCCCCGCAGAACGTAGAAAATTTCTTGACATCGAAATATGCCAATTATCACCTGTATATTATCAAGAACTCCGCGCCTATTATCGTGCCTTGCGCCAACGTAATCACTTACTTAAATTGACGCAAAAAGATAAAAAACAAGCCGATTCCTTGGCTATATGGGACACACAACTCATTGAACATGGTCTACGGATAAAAAAAACACGTGCGCAATTCATCACCCAACTCAACCAACAAGCTGCTGACATCCACGCCCACATCACCCAAAACAAAGAAACACTCACCTTAGAATACAAACCCAATATCACAGACCCCTTTCAATTCGCCACTGCACTGGATCGTCACCAAAAACGTGATATTCTCTTAGGCTCCACATCTACGGGCATCCACCGCGATGACGTGATTTTTCATGTCCGCGGTTTATCTGCGCGTTCATTTGGTTCGCAAGGACAAACACGTACTGCTGTACTGTCTGTTAAGTTGGCAGAAATCCGTTTAATCACAGAGCGGTTAGGTACATCGCCCATACTGTTGTTGGATGACGTTTTTAGTGAATTGGACGCAGCAAGACAACATTTTTTGCTGGAGCAAGTGAAAGATGTGCAGACTTTACTAACATGTACCGGTGTTGATGATGTGTTGAAAAAGGTGCCGCAGGAATGTGCTATTTTAAGTGTGATAAATGGCAATATTGTAGTATAATAAGGGTTGAAAAGATTAATAAAAAAAACTGAGCCTTAAGCGGCGTGTTTTTATATATAATAGCCCTTCAAACCAATGCTTGCGAAGCGCATAGGGGTCAAGGGGGGCTGTGTGTTAAATAAAACTTTTGCTGGCACCCTTGCGGGATTTGGAACAGCGTCCCCAAGGTCTTAATTTTTTGACTTTGATCTTTTGACCTTACCTACGAAAGGAACTATCCGCCATGTCTAATCAACCCGATTCACCCAACCAGCTTGACCTCAACCAACTAGAGCCAACAACTGTACAATCCACTCCCGAGTACTCAGCGGAAAATATTCAAGTCCTGGAAGGCCTAGAAGGCGTGCGCCGCCGTCCGGGTATGTATATATCTGGCACCAACGAAAAAGGCCTGCACCAATTGGTCAACGAAATTGTGGATAACGCCGTGGACGAAGCGTTGATGGAGTGTTGTGATGAAATCACGGTAACCATTCATCCGGACAACAGCGTTAGCGTGCGAGATAATGGGCGCGGCATCCCCGTTGGGATACAGACGCAAACGGGTTTACCTGCGGTTACTGTCGTTTATACCGTACTGCATGCGGGCGGCAAATTTGGCAACGGCGGTTATAAAGTATCGGGCGGTTTGCACGGTGTAGGCGCATCGGTGGTAAATGCCGTTAGCGAATGGACGATTGTGCGCGTATTCAAAGACGGCCAAATCCATGAATTGAAACTATCGCGTGGACATGTGGTGGAGGAATTGAGTGTCGTTGGTTTCACCGGCGAGACGGGTACATTTGTACACTTCAAGCCCGACCCGGAAATCTTTGAAGTGTTGGAATTCGACTTTGATATCATGAAACAACGCTTGCAAGAAACGGCGTTTCTCACCAAGGGACTGCGCATTAACCTCTTCGATATGCGCCCCCACCCCACCAAAAAAGTAGAAGCCGGCAAACCTTCGCGCGAGCGTTCGTATCATTACGAAGGCGGCATCAGCGAATTTGTCGAGCATATTAATAAATCCAAAACACCCATCGTGGAAGAAATCTTCTATTGCTCCGGCACGTATGAAAAAGTGCTGGTGGAAGTATCGCTCCAACATACGGACAGCTACCAAGAATCAACTTATTCCTTCGTCAACAACATCAACACGCACGAAGGCGGCACACATATTACGGGCTTCCGCACGGCGTTGACGCGCACACTAAACGATTATGCCCGCAAATTTAACCTGTTAAAAGAATCCGACAAACCCCTAAGCGGCGAAGACGTGCGCGAGGGGTTAACTGCCGTGCTTTCCATAAAAATGGAAGAGCCGCAATTCGACAGCCAATCCAAGGGCAAGCTCGTAAACAGCGAGGCCCGCACCGCCGTAGAATCCGTTTTGGCCGAGCACCTCGCTATCTTCCTAGAAGAAAACCCCGGCGTGGGTAAAGTCATTGTCGAGAAATCCCTACTCGCTGCCCGCGCGCGTGAAGCCGCCCGCAAAGCCCGCGAGAAAATCCGCAAGACCGTCCTCGAAGGCGGCCGCCTACCCGGCAAACTCGCCGACTGTTCCGAGAAAGATCCCGCTCTGTGCGAACTCTACATCGTAGAGGGTGACAGCGCAGGTGGTTCTGCCAAACAAGCCCGCACCCCCACCACACAAGCCATCCTACCCCTGCGCGGCAAAATCCTGAACGTAGAAAAAGCCCGCCCCGAGCAAATCTTCGGCAACGCCATCATCAAAGACATGATTACCGCCGTGGGCACCGGCATCCACGAGGATTTCGACATTGGCAAACTTCGCTACCACAAAATCATCCTCATGACCGACGCCGACGTGGATGGCTCGCATATCCGTACCCTCCTCCTCACCTTCATCTACCGCTTCATGACCGACCTCATAACCGAGGGCAACATCTACATTGCCCAACCCCCCCTGTACAAAGTCGAAAAAGGCAAAAAAGAATACTATGCTTACTCCGACGAAGAACTAGCCAAAGTGCTGGAAGAAATAGGCCGTGAAGGCATCAAACCCATCCAACGCTACAAAGGCCTGGGCGAAATGGATGCCGACCAATTGTGGGATACCACCATGGACCCCGACAAACGCATCCTGCGCAAGGTAAACTTGGACGACGCTTACGCTGCAGATATGATTTTCGCCCAGTTGATGGGCGATAAAGTCGAACCAAGACGGGAATTTATACAGGAGTTTGCCGGGTTGGTGCAGCATTTGGATGTGTAGGATTGAGCAAGGAGGTAAATAAATGGAATTTGATTTATATACAATTGATTGGGTAGCAATCTCATCAATTATTACATTATTTATGGTTATGTTGACTTTTATATCTATCATTAATGCTCGTCGTGCAAATAAAATAGCAAATGATGCACTACTAGAAGCGTTTAAGCAATTGGAAGAATATAAAAGAGCTAATGATATTGCTCAAAATAGTTTAAATGAAATAATTATACAAACAAAATTAAAAGAGCAAGAAATAAAAGATGAAAAAGAACGTTGGGAAAAAGAAAAACGGGCGACACAGAGAATGTTATCAGGTGATAATTATAAAGATATATTTAAAGATGAATATGGTATTTGAATTCATCTTTGAAGTAAAATTATTACCGGATGAAGCAGAAGCTATCCGCTTAGGTCGTGAAGAAATCCGCCGTGGTGAATTTGTTTCTCACGATGAAATTGATTGGAATTAATCATGCTAACCATCCCCCAAATAAAAAACGCCATCGCGCAAATCGCTCCCGAATACCCCGTCAAGCAAGTACAACTTTTCGGGTCGTATGCGGATGGGTTGGCTACGGAGAAAAGTGACGTGGATATTCTCGTGGAATTTTCCGAATGGCCGATTTCTCTTTGGGATTATTGCGGGTTTCAACAGGCAATCGCGGATGCGCTTAATATAAAAGTAGACTTGCTTAGATTTCCATTATCACAAGAGGCATCTTCGTATATGGAAATACAAAGAACGGTGGATTTATGGATAAAATAAATCGCAGAGATGATATTGTTGCAAAAAAGGTCATTCGTGAGATTGAAGATATCCAAAGGTACATTGCGGGAATGACATCAGAAAACTTTAATATGGATGATAAAACGCAAAAAGCCGTTGTAATGTCATTGATTAATATCGGTGAATTATCCAAAGCATTTTCAGAAGAATTTGTCACATTTAATAGCCAAATATCATGGAAGCACATACAAGCAACGCGTAATGTTGCCGCATATAGGTATGAAGCCATTGACTTCCAACTTGTATGGAAAACAATTAATGACGACTTGCCTGTTTTACAAAATATATTGAATAATTCAATAACCCCACAGGAGTGACCCATGGACGACTTTGAGAACAACAACTTACCGCAGGACCCCCCTACCCCCGATGACTCCCCCCCGGCGGATAGGGTCAACAATGTAGACATCACCAAGGAGATGCAGGAATCCTTTATTGCGTATGCCATGAGTGTTATTGTGGCGCGGGCATTGCCCGATGTGCGCGATGGGTTGAAACCGGTGCATCGCCGTATTTTGTATGCCATGAAGGAGCTGAACCTGAGCCCCACGGGCGGTTACCGTAAATCGGCCAAGATTGTGGGCGACACGATGGGTAACTACCACCCGCATGGTAATAAGGCGATTTATGACGCGATGGTGCGCTTGGCGCAGGACTTCTCGATACGGTATTGCTTGGTGGATGGGCATGGTAACTTTGGTAGCATGGACGGGGACGAGCCCGCGGCGGACCGATATACCGAGGCGCGCATGACCCGCTTGACCATGGAGATGCTGGCCGATATTGATAAAGAAACCGTGGATTTTGTGGACAACTACGATGGTTCTTATCAGGAGCCCAGCGTGTTGCCCTCGCGGTTCCCGAATTTGTTGGTAAATGGCTCGACGGGTATTGCCGTGGGTATGGCCACGAATATTCCGCCGCATAATTTGACGGATGTGTGCGAGGCGATTTTGCACCGCATCAGTGATTTGCGCGAGGGTCGCGAAACGGAATTGCATGATTTGATTAATATTGTTAAAGCGCCGGATTATCCCACAGGCGGAGGGATACTGGGCACGGCATCGGTGCGTGAGGCGTACAAGACCGGGCGCGGGCGTGTGGTGTTGCGCGGCGATGTGGTCATTGAGCCTCTGGGCACCAAGGCCGGGGCGAAGAATCCGCAACCTCGCAACGATGGCCGTGAGCAAATCCGCGTTACGGCGGTGCCGTATCAAGTGAACAAAGCCGAGTTAGTGAAGAAAATCGCCGATTTGGTCAAGGAAAAGAAAATCGACGGTATTACCGATATCCGTGACGAATCCAACCGCCAAGGTGTGCGCATCGTCATTGAGTTGCGGCGCGATGCGAATACGCAGGTGATTTTGAACCAGTTGTACAAGCTGTCCAGTTTGCAAACCAGTTATGGTATTACGATGTTGGCGTTGGTGAACAATGAGCCCAAGACGTTAAACTTGGCAGAAATGATCGAGCATTACATCGACCATCAAAAGGACGTTATCACCCGTCGCACGCAATTTGACTTGGACAAGGCCGAACGCCGCGCGCATATATTGGAAGGGTTGCTAAAAGCGCTCGACCATATCGACGAAATCATTCAAATCATCCGTTCGTCCAAGGACGACAGCGAGTCATTGCCGCGTTTGATGGAGCGTTTCGGCTTCAGTGAAATCCAAGCCAAAGCCATCCTCGACATGCGCCTGCGCACGCTGCAAGGCCTGTCACGCGAGCGTTTGGAAGCGGAATATGCCGATTTAATGAAACTCATTGGTGAATTGCGTGCCATCCTGGCCAGCGAGAACCGCTTGTTGGAAGTCTTCGCCGAAGAGTTGACCGTCATCCAAAATCGCTTTGGCGATGCGCGGCGCACGGCTATTTTGCAAGATATGGGCGAAATCATGGATGCCGACCTCATCGACGAGGAAGAATCCGTTATCACGTTGTCGCATATGAACTACATCAAGCGCATGCCGTTGGAAACCTACCGCGCACAACACCGTGGCGGACGCGGCGTGGTAGGCTTGAAGACGCGCGAAGAAGATTGGGTCAAGGATTTATTCGTATCCAGCACCCATGACCAAATCCTATTCTTCACCAATTTTGGCCGCGTGTACCGCAAGCGTGCGTTTGAAATTCCTGTGGCGGGGCGTACCGCGCGTGGGTTGGCGTTGGTTAATTTGCTCAACCTCAACCCCGGCGAGACAATAACTGCCATGATTCCCATTAAAGTCAAACAAGACCCGCCCGAACGCCGTCGCCAGTATCTAATCATGGTCACGAAAAAAGGCATCGTAAAGCGTACCGCGCTGGATGCGTTTAATAACATCAACAAAAACGGCCTTATCGCGTTGACCATTCGCGAGGACGACGAATTGATTGCCGTACTCAAGACCGATGGACGGCGGGAGCTTTTCCTTGCTACCGTCAATGGCAAGGGCATCCGCTTCCAAGAAGACCAAGTGCGTGCCATGGGGCGTACTGCCAGCGGTGTGCGCGGTATCAAATTGCGCGCGGGCGACAATGTCGTGGGTGCTACCGTGGCGGACGAACAAGTCATGCTCGTATCCGACAAGGGCTACGGCAAGGGTACGCTCCTGGCCGATTGCCGCGGGCAAAAACGCGGCGGCATGGGCTTGACCGTATACAAACCCAACGACCGCGTCGGCAAACTCGTGGGCATCACCGCCTGCGGGCAAGACAACGAAAACGATGAACTTATGCTCATCAACTCCGAAGGGGTTATCATCCGCCTGCGCATCGCCCAAATCAGCGTTCAGGGGCGTTACGCCAGCGGTGTCAAGCTTATCAGCTTGGACGAAGGTGCCACTGTGGTAGCTTTGGCCAAGATTATCGACGGTGCGCTCATGGGTGATAAAAACGATGAATTAACGGAAGAAACCGACGAATCCGGTGAAGACGCCGGCACAGACACCGCGCAAGAATAATAAATGTCAGCAACGTCAGATAAATGAATGCCGGCGAAGATAGCGGCTTGCGGCATTCGATAACAGGGACGAAACCGGGGAGGAATAGCATGGGGAATTATGCGGCGTATTTACCACACATCAATGCCGAAGAGGGCATCAAGCGCATCATGAACAACAAGAAGCTCTACATTTCAATGCTTACGCGTTTTAAATTGCAAGAGATGACCGATGCGCTCTTGGAGTCCGTTGCTTCCGGTGACCATGAAAAAATCATTTTTGCCGCGCATGCGCTTAAGGGAGCGGCTGGTAATCTAGGATTACCCACGTTGCAAGACCTGACGGGCATCATGGAACAATCGGCCAAGGAGAAGAATGACGTTGCACATTTATTGCCCGATTTACGTGCATTAGTTGGTGAAATAACGCTGTTGATAGAGGCGTTTATACGGGATGAAGTGTAGGGCGCTACCCCAAACCCCACGAAGGGCACAGATATCCACATTATCACGCAAAAACACCTAACCACAACAAAAAAAGCCGCGATTAAGCGGCTTTTCATTTTAACGCACCCAACATGGCTAACTTGCGGTAGCAAATAGGGGATACAAGGGGCGCTTGTGCCCCTTGGCGGGGTTTGGGGCGGATGCCCCAAGGTCTTGGTCGTGGCGCCGATGTTATCCATCGGATTGCCAAAATGTTTTAATCTGAACGGCTACTTATGCCGCGAGGTAGTCCGCACTGTTTACCACTCTTGTTGCTTCAACCGCCATACTGCTAGCCATAAGCATAACACCGCCAGTACCACAGCCACGCCTACTTGCATGGCGAAGTCATCGTAAATATACCCCATCGACAGTGCGGTATTGTTGCCTGCCAAGCCGCCGGGTAGGAAACGACCTACGGTCGGAAGCGAGCTTAGTAATAGCATCAACATGTAGCCAACAAAGCCCAATACCGCTGCGGTGGCGGTGGATTTGGCGATGGTGGAGGCGAGGATGACCCACGCGATGACCAGGATGAGGAAGATGCCGTATGCAGCTGCACCCAAAAGTACATAACCGATTTGCCCGGCTTCTTCAAAGAGGTAGAGGGTGTAACCGAAGTTGACAAAAATGGCTGCAAGCAAAGCCAGTAGCGTTACGCTAACGGCAACGGTAAACTTGGATAGGACGAAGGATACGGGCGTCACGCCCTTGCAAAAGAGCAGGTCGATGGTACCGGATGATTTCTCGCGGTGGATGAGGCCCATGAAAAGGATGACAGTAACGATGGCACCGACTTGCGCCATGTTGGAATAGAACTGCGTGTAGGCATCGTGCCATTCGGGGTCGGGGAAGATCGCCATGAAAGCCTCGGCCTCACCGGCGGGCAAGAGGAATTCGAAGAATTCGCCCATGAAGCGTGCCATCATGGGGCTGAGAATGGCGAAGGATACGAATACGCAGGCTAGGACGAGGAGCTTCTTGGTGCGCAGGTTCTCGCGCAGTTCTTTTTCGAGTAAGACGGTGAAATTACGCATGGCGCACCTCCGTTTCGTTTTGCGCGGGTTTTTTAATGACCGCTAAGAAGATTTCTTCCAACGACGGGGAATGCGCGGTGTAGGATTCGATGCTTAGGTCATTGGTGTGCAGTGCGGCGTTGACCGCGCGGGAGAGGGCCGCCGATGCAATGTCGCATTGTTCGTCGGTTTGGGGCGCATCGGGCGCGGATTGGCATAGGCGTGTGGTGAATTGCACGGGCGATGTCGCTTCCAATGTAAAAGTGCCGCCGTTAGCAATGGATGTAAATTTTTCTGCCATGCTGGCTTCGTGGAAGCGGATGACGGCTTCGTTGCGGCGGTGTTTGCGTTTCAGGTTAACCAAATAATCCTGCGCCATGATTTTGCCGTGCTCGATGATGAGCACATAGTCGCATACGTCCTCGACATCGGCCAAGATGTGGGTAGATAGGATGACGGTCGTGTTGGCCGTTTGCTTGAGCGTGCGGATGATTTCGGTTACATCGCGCCGGCCGATGGGGTCGAGCGCGGAAATGGGTTCGTCCATGAACACGACCGCGGGGTCGTTGATGAGCGCCTGCGCGATGCCCAAACGCTGCTTCATGCCACGGGAATAACCGGCGATGGTGCTGCGCGCGCGGGATAGACCGACGGTTTCCAGCAATTGTGTCACTTTGGCTTTGCGCATGTTGGCGGGGATGCCACATAGCTTGGCGCACAGGGTCAGGAATTCTGCGCCGTTCATGTAGCTGTAGTAATTGGGTACGTCGGGCAGGTAGCCAAAGGGCAATTGCGTGGGCGCACCGTAAATCAGCGGTTCGCCCATGATGGTGATTTCGCCCGCGGTGGGGCGCTTGAGACCTACCAGCATCTTGAGCGTGGTGGTCTTACCCGCGCCGTTTTTGCCTAGGAAACCGCAGCATACGCCCGCGGGAATGTGAATGGAAATATCATCTACCGCACGCGAGGTCTTGTAAATCTTGGATAACCCGCGCGCCTCTACCGCAGCGGGCCTGTTATTTGACTCGATTGTGCTCATGACATGCCGCCTCCTTGATGGGGCGGATAACCGCCGCCGCGTTGTTGATCGCGCAGGTCTTGTTCTTGTGCCCATTTTCCGTCCAGCATGCCCGAACCCAGCGCAAAGTAAATTACCGGCCCGATGATGCTAACAAGAATAGCAAGCAATAACCACAAGATTTTCTCGTTCCAGGGGTTGGGTTTCTTGGCAATGCTGATGATGGCTGTGATCATCAATGCCCATTGAACAATCAGCATCGGAATCAAAATGGGCAGCATGCGTGTGATTAAGTCAACAGCTGCATCCCAATCTGTTGTGCCAAAGTTTACATTCATTTTGTCACCTCATTTATATTTTTCCGCCACTTATGTGTCATTTAATGCAGCGGGAGTTTACGAATTGCGTTAGCGTCTTGACGATCTGTTTAAAATCGGCGTTGTCTTGCAAGGGTGTGAAGAGGGGATCGTACAGGTATTGGAGCATGTCATGTCGCACGATCGCTTCATTGCGGGGGATTGGGGCAGCGTTTTCTACGATAAAATCATCTAGTTTGTTAAAAAATCATCGCCCCGTACTGCGAAGGGGAAGAAATCGTTGATGCAAACATCCGCATATTTTTTGAGTACCGACAGGGATTTTTCCGTATGCGTGGCGGTTTGGTACATCATTGCGCCCAATATGTACAGCATGGCCATATTGTTTACGTTTATGCGCCTCATATTGAAAAGATCAGCCAGTGCTTCTGCCCGTAAGTAGAGTGCTTCCGCCCGTGCGAAGTCGTTTATGTTGCTTTGCAATGCCACCATCATGGATTGGAAGATTTCCATGATTTTTATGAACAAATCGGCCTGCATGGTTTCTTGTGCTTTATCTTCGTTGCCCATCAGCCGATGCGCTTGTGCTATGTGCGTGCGGTCGGGCAGCGACATCATCATGGAATCGCCCATAAGTTCCAACACGGCTTCGCCTTCGTTAACGGCCAGGTGGCACACGGCTTGTATGTTAATGGTCGCCCATGTGAGTTGCTGGTCTTTACTGTTGCCGGTGACTCTTTGGCACAGTTTGATGGCGGCGCGGATGATTTGCGCGGTGCGTTCTGCGTCGCCGGCCATGGGCGCGTGGTTGATGTACAGCAACGCCATGCGGTGCAGCAACGAATAGCAGGAATAGTACTTTTTAATCATTCCTTCGATTTCGGCGATGACCGATTCAAAGGGTTGTTGGGTAAAATCCAACGCCAGCCGCTGGTACAGCTTCACGATTTCGGCTTCAGGCATCTGTGGCGCGTAGTTGATTAATGTGTCGACACTGATGTCAAAAAAAGCCGCCAAAACAGGCAGTTGCGCAATATCGGGATAGCTCGCGCCCGTTTCCCACTTGGACACGGTGGCTTTGACTACGCCCAAGTGTGCGGCGAGTTCTTCTTGCGTGATGCCTTTTTGGCGGCGGTGCTCCGCAATGACGGTTGCACAGTTGATTTGTTTCATGTGCATACTGTACCACGATACAAAGTCAACTTTCAAGCAACATGTCATTGATTTTGCGTGCGAAAGTCAACGGATGGGAAACATTTTTGTGCGTTACAACCCCAACATCGCCGACACTGCATACACGGGCGAGTTCCAATAAATTGTAACTTCGTTGGCAGAATAACTGTCTTGGTGGTCGATGTAGGCCTTGGACGGAGGTGCGCCGTTGCGGTGTGTTTTCATGGCGTCATCTTGTTGGGTGTTGCGGTTGGGGCCGCCCACGACCATGCCGGGCAGACATTGCCCAACGGCCACGGACGGGCGGTGATGCGGGTGGCGTGCGGCGTTTTCGCCAAAGCCGGTGATGTAGCTTTGTGACAGTGGATTGCGACCCAATAAATAATGAAGATGTTCCCACGCGGCTTGGGTGAGTTGTTTTTGGGTGAAGCCTGCCGTGTGGGTGAGCTTGCGTGTGATTAACAGCATGAGGGCGTTGTTGGCAACGGTCATATTGCTGCCCCACATGTAGTTATCCCCCAGCGAATTGCCGTAGGGGTCAGCTGCTTGCAAATCCAAAATACGCGCAGATTGTGACAATAGTGTGTCACGCATGGCGGCGGCGAGGGTTTCGTCTTGATTGTGTGCGTGAAAGAGGTATTCGTAGATTCCATAGGTGCCAACTTGCCCCCAACCCAAGCCGACGAGGATTTCGCTTCCTTTTACATAGTCGTGGAATTCGGCTTCGCCCGTGGCGGCGTATAAGGCGTTGGCCGCCCAATAACGTTCATCCGCATCGGTACGTGCGCCGTAACCCCCGGTAAAAATATCGTCCGGATTCTTAAAAGTTGGATAGTCGGGGTTTGCTTGCAACCATGCCCATGCATTGCGGGCGGCGGTTAGCATATCTGTAGCATCATCGGGGAAGAACCGCCCCGCCATCGCCATAATAGCGGCGAAGTCCGCCGTGGCTGTGGCTGATATGGGGGATAATACCAACGCGTTGTGTTCGTCGTGGGGCATTTCGTCCAGCGCGTTAAAATGATGGCACGATACTTTGTGATACACGCCGCCGGTTTTATCGCATTGCATCTTGCGCATCCAATTCAACTCGAAGCGGACGGTTTCCAATAAGTTGGCATCGGGATTGGGCGTATTTTCGTGGCCGATGAGCAAATCCGCCACGGCCTTGGCTGCAGGTACGATGTAACGCCCGTAATCACCTGCGTCATGCCAGCCGCCGGTTACATCTTTCGTCTCGTTGGTGCCGTAAATCGTAGCGGGCGTGGTGTGGCACGGCGGGTGCGCCCATGCGCCGCCGCCAACTTCTACCCCGCATTTTTGGTATTCAAAGAAGTCCAGCAGTGCCTTGCGCAAGCCGTTGTACGGCTCGTTGCACACCATGAAGGGGTAGGATTCTTCGCTACCCTCGGCTATTTCCGCCACCAGCACAAAGTCGCCCTTCTCTTGCATCGCAGAAAAATCTGCCACACGCACCGTTTCGTCGGAAGGGGCATCGTAAATCGCATCGCCCGGCGTGCCTTCAAAAGCAAAAGAGCCGTCTACCCGCACCACACGAAAAAACGTGGCGTTACCCGGTAAGACGGCCTTTTTGATATCGGCGGGGCGGTAGCCCAGTTGATTTAAATGGATGTTGGGGGTCATGGAACTCGCTCCTTTACAAACAGCGTGTTAACCGCTTTGGCTTGCCGCAAAAGGGTACACACTTATTGTAAAAAATGCAAGCTAAATGCGGGTGAAATTAATCGTGATTTACCGCTACGGGGCGGGTTTGGCGGGGGGTGGCGCCGATGCCCAGCTGGCCGTAATGATTGGCACCCCATGTGAAGATTTGCCCCTCGTCGTTGATGGCCGTGGTGTGGCCGCGGCGGGTGGTGACGTGCGTGATGTTGTCCAAAATGCGCACGGGGCGGTTGCGATTGGACATGGAACCGTCACCGATAATGCCTTCATCATTGAGCCCCCAAGCCCACAGGCTGTGATCATCGCGGATGGCTACGGCGGTGGTCCAAACAGATGTATATCGCACGCCGTCCATGACACGCACGGGCGAGCTCACACGCGCGTTTGAGCTACCATTGCCCATTTGCCCTTCGTTGCCGCGCCCCCACATCCACAGGGTATGGTCGGCGTCGATGGCACTGCTCACATTGTAACCGGCGGAAATGGCGACGATATCGGTCAGGGTTTGTACGGGTTCCAATCGGTTGTTGCGGTTGCCCAAGCCCAACTCACCAAAGTCATTCTCACCCCAGACCCATAAATTGCCGTCGGTATCGAGTGCCAGCGTGTGTCCGCGCCCGGTAGCCACCGATGCAAAAGTCAAATCCGCCATGATACGGGTGGGTTCGGCGCGGTTGGTGGTGGTGCCGTCGCCCAATTGCCCTTCCCAATTGCGCCCCCATACGTACAGCGCGCCGTCGTGGGTAATGGCTGCCATGTGCCGCCAACCGCCGCTGGCCGTGGCCACATTGCCCATGATGCGCTGCGGCGTGTTGCGGTCAGTGCGGGTGCCGTCACCCAATTGGTGGTACTGGTTAGCGCCCCATGTGTACAAGTAACCGTCACGGCATATGGCCCCAGCAAAAGCCTGCCCCGGTATCACCGCTTGGATATTACTCATTATTTGCACAGGATAAAAATGCTGCGTGTCATCCCCCGTGCCCAGTTGGTAATAGGTATTGCCGCCCCAAGTATACAAATCGCCATTGGCCATCAACCCCAGCGAAAAAACACCGCCGTTCGCCACCGTAGCAAACCGCGGGAAGATTGGTTCGGGAATGTATTCCGGAACGTACTCAGGGATGTACTCCGGTTCGGTGGGTTCGTCTGCGGGGTCATCGGCATCTGCCGACGGGTCGTTGGCAGTATCGGCAGGGGGCGTCGGTTGGGTAACGGGAGCTGTCTGCGCCGCCGTAGGTGTTGGTGCAGGCGCCGCGGTTTGATTTTGAATTTCCTGCGCAATGTCCAAAAAATTGCCGGTCATGTTGCCGATATGGTTCAAGATATCGCGCGCATCTTGTAGGTCTTGGTTGTCACTGCGCCCGCACGCGGTTAATGCCAACACCAAAAACAAAGCAAAACCAATTAAATACTTCATGTTCATCATCTCCTGACTCTAATTATTTGCTCTATTTACATTAGATACAGGAAAATGCTTCGAGGTTTGGTTTATTGCGTCAAAATTTAAAATATTGATCCTATGTTAATAAAAAATGAAAAAATAAATGCACATGATAAAGTAGCAAAAAACAATACGATAAACCATATCCAATTCAATTTTTTCGTATCTTTATTTTTGTACGCATATGCCAGCACCAATAACATCAATAATAATAAAGTGATAAAAGCAATTAAGAAAACGGTCGTTAGTATTGGATTGTTTGTATATATGTAATGCCTTCTGAATAAAGCTTCTTCTGAAAACCACCATATAAGTATCGCGATTTCCACGAAAAATAAAATAATATTGGCATATAATAAATAAGGATATTTTCTTTTTAAACGTTCATAAGAATTACATGTTTTGTCACAACACGAACAAGGAGTTCTATTACTGGCAACGCCTTTGTACATATGCTCGCGCCTAGGTTCCAAATCGAAGTTTCTGCATTCCGTTCCAAGAGGTTTTTCGGCTAATCGGGATACAAAGTGCATAAACATAAAAATAAGCATCAACAATAGATGCCCAGTGATTAACAAAATAAAAATGAATGATTGTGTACCCATTTCATATGATAGGATACGAAATGAGTCAACAATCGTGAGACCGCTGAAAAATGTCATTAAAATAACGGCAAAAATACTTAATATCGTTATGCTTTGCGTTAGTACATTGCTTACTTTATCATCGGTTGTTTTTGCCATTTTTTCCGTTTCGTTTACGGTGTCTTGTATCTTAACAATCTCGATTGCAATTGACTGTGCATTTTGATTTGCTAATGAAATAGTTTCCTTAGCTTCATTATGTAGTGATTCCATCTCGCTTTTTTGTTGATCAATATGCTTGAATTTATCCCACGTGTTAAGAAGAAAATAATTTTTTCCTTTGTTTGCGTTGATACGCATATAAGCAACAAAATACGAAATTCCATTAACCACCGCGTCCGCGTTAGCAAACTCAGTATTAGCGGCATCAAGTCTATTTAACGTAATGTTAAAAATATCAATTAAATCATCACAAAACCCCAAGCGGCGGTCTATTTCGCCAATCGTTTCAAAAACACCCAAAAAAGCGATGTCAACCACTTCTTCCACAGAAGATACTGCTTCATCAGGGTTAATCGATTTTCCAATGGTTATCAATTCATCGGTGTGTTTGTTTATTTGTGATTTTCTGTTTGATAAAAGTGGGTAATCATTTAAAACATCCAATAAAAAGGTATGAAGTAATGCGTGCAGATTTGGGGTCATGTCCATCCTCGGCAGTAAATGATTTTAATTTTGTAATTGTGCGAAAAATGTTTTGATACTTTCTTTTGATATGATATTTGATTGGAGGGGATCAACCCGCCACCGTTCAAACGTTTCAATATATATGAGATGTGATTTGGTTGTTGCGACTATTTCATCCCTGTTCATATTCCCATATTGTGCCCGAACATGATTAATGGTTTCTTTTTGTATATCCGTCGGTTCATGATCCATGCCATTGTTAAAATGCTCTGCTTTAAAATTGAAGATTTCATATTTATCTTTGATCTCTGCAATTGCTGGACCGCATGGCCACGCAAGCACATCTTCATCAAAAAAAGGTTCAGCGTATTCGAATAAATGATGCCCTTGGCATAAATACAACATTTTTTGCAACTTGACATACCCGATGCATATTTTATGCTTGGTTAAGTCAGCGATCAAGTAATTTGCCAATCCAATTAATTTGTGCATGGCCTGCCCCTAATGGATTTATTGTATAACATATGATGCATGGTACACAGAAAATGTGTCAACCAACAAAAAAGACCCAGCCCTTGCATAAATAAATGCCGGGCGCGAGTCTAAGAAAAAGAAAAAATAATGGTAACGAGCATGTTTCACCACAATCTAGCCAGCCGTATAAGTCAGCAGCATGCAGATAATAAATCAATGCTTGTCCTGTTGTCAATGAAACCATCAATATTTACAATCAAGCGCTCCGCAAAAATCACGAAAGCCGAGGAATCTCAATGACGAAAAAGAAACCACGCATTTTGGTTATCGGTAGTATTAACATGGATTTGCTGATACTAACCCCACGTCTGCCCGCTGCGGGCGAAACGATGCTGTCCGACCGCTACCATTTCAATCCGGGGGGTAAGGGCGCCAACCAAGCCGTAGCGGCTGCGCGCTTGGGTGCAGAAGTCACATTCGTAGGCAAAGTGGGCGGCAATGCCTTCGGCACGCAATTGATGCACGGCTTGCGAGCAAATGGTATTCAAACCGATTATGTAAGTACAAGCACGGACCATCCATCAGGCTTTGCTGTCATTGTCATGGAAGCGGGCGGTGACAACCGCATCATCGTGCACCCCGGCAGCAACGCCGATTTGACTCCGGCAGACATCGACCGCGCCTTTGCGCACGACTACGACGCCATGATCATCCAATTCGAAATCCCTGTGGACATCGCAATCCACGCTTGCCAAACCGCGCGCAAACGCGGCATTCCTTTCATTGTGGACGCGGGCCCTGCGTTGGATTTTCCATTAGAAGATATCACCGGCGCAGAAATCCTAAGCCCCAACGAAACAGAAACACATGCCCTAACTGGCATCCATCCCGCCGATGAAATCACCGCAATCAAAGCCGCCCGCGTATTGATAAAACGAAGCAACGCCAAGCACATCGTCCTAAAAATGGGTGAACGCGGTGCCTTGCATTACACCCACAATCCGTCGCCAACCGGCACGGCCACTTTTCATCCGGCCTTCCCGGTAACCCCCATAGACGTAACCGCCGCGGGCGATGTATTCACCGCAGCATTAACCGTCCAATATGTAACCCACGGCAACATAGACGAGGCCATCCGCTACGCCAACGCCGCCGCCGCGCTGTCCGTAACCAAACCCGGCGCACAACAAGCCGCCCCCACCACCGAAGAAGTAGAAAACTTTATCCAAAATCATAAACGCGCATAAAATACAATATCACAAACCGCTAAGAGGCCGTTTATGTTCGACAATCTTATATCATCGGTACTTTCGGGCACATTATTCAGAAAAGTGCTGAACAATGAACAAATCACCCTTTTCGAATTCAATTTTATCACCAGCGTGCTCATAAACAGCAACATCCCCTTCGACACCTCATTCGCCAGCGGAACGCGCAAGGACGCGGCGTCACTACAACTCACCATCCATATAAACCCCTCAACCACTTTGGTGCTGGTGGTATCCCTAGAACCCGGCGCGTCGGTGTTTGCACCCAGCCCGTAATTTTCATTGCAACGCAAAAACCCTGCAGGCCACAAGCCCACAGGGTTTTTATTATCGGGGAAACAGGATTTGAACCTGCGCCCTCTTGGTCCCGAACCAAGCGCGCTACCAAGCTGCGCTACTCCCCGATATTACAATGTTCCATTCGCACAATCGCAAGCGATTCTGCTCATATCGCCCTTCGGCGATACGCTGCGCTACTCCCCGAACGGGAGGTATTATAACCGCAATGCAATAAAATACGCAACCGTATCCAAATCAACCGGTGGCAAATTGCCACCAGTTAATTTCCACCGCACAATCAATCCATGCGCAAAACAGTGATGGCTTGGGGATAAGCAAAGGCATCCATAGGAGCATCGGTTTGTATAGTAACATGTATCCAATTTTGTCCCAAGTGGAAAACAGAAACCACGACGGCGTTTGCGCCCCCGGTTGTGAGTACTTGTGCGTTTTCCAAGCGTGCAACGTTATATTCAGTTTGTTCTAATAGGATGACTTGGTCAACGCGGTTGATGCCATTATACCAATGGTAATCGGTGAGTGACGTCGCTCGTACCGTGCCTGCGTTATGCAGTTCTTCAATGGGTGTAAGGGCAAATATATCACTGTCACCCACCCGAATAATGACATGATTCCTGCGTAATATCGATGCCCAATGGTTGGTGGCATCATACATAAATACATAATTGGGGCGGATAAAATTTTCTACGTGGAAGAGGAAGCGTTCTTCATTCAAGCCAATGCCCATGCCCGGTAGTTGAAATGTGAGGATGCCGGTATGCGCGCCAAACTCGTTTACAGACAGCCCACCCAAGTTAAACAGCCGTATGTCGCGGTTGTGTTCATTTGCGTGCTCGGTTAGCAATTCTGCCAGCTGTATGGTGTGCTCCGGTACAGTGATGCGCGGCATATCCACGATGGGCGATCGCATCCGGTCATGCATATGTTGCACAGTAGGTTGCACAACGGAAGTTATTGAAACAAGGCCTATAACGATGACAAGGCCTATCCAAGCCATGGGCTTCGGTTTGGCTTTAGCCAAGTAGCATAAGATAACGAATAACATAATGATGTTCGTCTCGGCATGTAGGCGGAAATCACCGTAGCCCATTAAGTAGATGACGACAGTCTTAGCCACATAAATAACGGTCGTAAATATGAGTAAAACACGCATGCCGCGTAAGTCGTTGTTGTTCTCGTTGCGGATGACGCTAGATGCGATGCCGATGGCGGCTGCGCCCACTAAAACAATCATTTCCACCGGGCGCGTAAGCATTTGCATCAAGTTGGTAATACGCACCACGATAATGTCTTGGCGGCTGGTTATCCAAGCAGCGCGGTCGGTGAAGAACGTAGGAATGATCTCGCCCGGCATATTCGGACGTATCGGTGCGGACGGGTGAATCAAAAATATTGTACTGCTGTTGTCGAATACCCAAATCGTGTCAAAATGCATTAGCGAATAAACAATCCACGGCCAAGTAAACACCAACAAGCCCAATACATAAAACGGCACAGTCAAAAGCAACCGCCGCTTTGCCAAAAATACAAAAAAGAAAGCGATGCCCATTAATAGAGCAATTGCCATGAAGTCAAACCGCATCACCATACCCGCGCCAGCAAACATGCCAATCAGGAACAAATCACGCGGTGCGGCAGTTTTGCGCAGGAAGGCTTTAAATTTGGATTCTTGCGGATCTATAAATGCATCTTCGTCCGCGTCGGCAGTATTAATTTCGAATATCTTGGAATGCGCCATCACATTCAATATCAATAACACGCACAACACCGATAACGGCACCGCCCGTGCAGACAACACTTCGTCCATATATTCGGGGTTAAACACCATCAACGCCGCCCCAATAATACCGGGGTAAGTAAAACCGGTTAGCTTGGCCGAAATGCGGATAAACAAATAAATCGACACAAATACTGCAACCAAGTTAATAACATTACCGGAATAAATGCTAAAGCCCGTCAACATATTCACAACCGAAATCATTACCGGAAAAAGATAGGGGAACGAAACCGCTAATTCACTATGTATGACGTATTGCCGTACCGCGCCCGTGACTCCAAAATTAGTGAAAATCGAATGCGACATGTCGTAATAGCTGAAAGAATCAACGGTATACACCACGCCGCGGTTAATAAAAATGATCATCAGCGATACAACTAAAAATACCACCGACGTAGCGGTGACATAAAGTTCTGTTTTATTTTCGGCGTCCTCGTGGCTTCGGATGTAAATAATCGCGCCCATTAAGAGATAGAAGAAAATAAACAGCAACCAAAACAAGCCCAAATTGAAGGTTTCATTCACCAGCACCAACGCATAAAAAGCAAAAGGCCCCAGCAAAAACGCAAATTCTGCGAACGAAGCATTTTCAAATTTTAAATCAAGCCGCTTGCAAAGAACGAGCAGCAAGCAACCCAGCAACGCACCCAACGCAACGGTGCCCGGTATGTTGCCCATATTAACCCGGCGGAAATCTTCTAATATTGCCAACAAAAATGCCGCAGGGTGCAGCGCAATAATAAAAGCGATGACAATCTTAAACGCTGAAAATTCGGACGCCGAAGGTTGCGGTTGAATCGGCGGCTGTACCGGTGGTGGCAATTGCGGCGGCGGGGGTTGTAATGGTGGTGGCTGCAATGGCTGCAGCGGCGGTAATGACTGCAGCGATTGCAAAACCGGCGGTACTTGTGTTGCAGGGTTAGCGTCTACAGCGGCACGCGGCATTCGTTGTTGCGGCGGCGGTTGCAAGGGCGGCGTTGGCGGCGCTTGGGAAGCATCAACGCGCACATTCACCTCTGTGGTCGTAACCAACTTTTTTATATCGTGTGCGACGCGTGTTTTGTCGCATATATAACCGTTGGGAACGCCGCTGCCCAACAACGCTGCGTGCCTTGTTTTGAAGAAGCTATAATCAAAAGGATTGGCGCTTATTGCGTTGTTGAAGGGTTCGTTGTAGATATTTTGGTATAGTTCGGCGGCGCTGATGGGCTCGTTGGCCATGTGAGCGAGCGTTACTTGGTTGGCCAGCAGCATTTGTATGTGTGTCCACAAATGATTCAAGTTGTAAAAAGAAAACCGCGAGCGCGAATCTGTGAAGTTGAGCGCAGAGAAACCCAAGCGTTTGAAAATGGCTTTTAATTTAATTTTTTCGTCGGGCGGCAGGTTGGGTTGCAAGCGGTAGAAACCGTTGGCATCCGGCGTGTAATAGTGTGCGACTTGGCTTTCCTTTAAGGTTAATTCAACGAATTTGTCCAATTTAAGCATGGCTGGAATGTAGTGCATCATATCGTAGACGAAATTCTTCTTGAGTCCGCGGCCAAATAATGCGGGCAAGCGGATGATTAACGCTTGCGGGTAAAGCTTGCGGACTTCGTTTTCCAAGTACAAGCGGTTGCGCCCGTAGGGGGTTAGTGCGGCGGTATTGTAAGGAGTATCTTCATAAATATCGCCGCGTTGCATCGCCGGGATAACATCCACGGTAGAAATTAACACCAATCGCTTGGGTGCGATGCGTTTGATATTTGCCAGTGCGCCATGAATATGCGCCAAATCTTCTTCGGGGAAGTTGTCCGCGCGGAATTTTTCTGATCGCACGCCGCTGTACACGCACAAATCCGGCGCGGTGCCGTAAGCGTCGCTGACATTCTTCGAGTTGTATAAACCGTCGAAGTTATGCCGTGCGTGCAGATTTTGCCCAACAAAGCCGGTGTAACCTACTAATATATTCATGGTGATAACCGTGCCTCCTACAGCTCCATCAAAATGGGGAAGATCATCGGATTGCGTTTGGTCTGCTTCCATATGAATTCCTTCAAGTCATCGCGGATGCGGTTGCGGATGGTGGCCATGTCGGCTTTTTTGTTGGCGAGGTCGTACATGGTTTCCTTGACGCAGGCGCGTGCGCCTTGCATGAGTTCGTCGTTTTCCTTCACGAATACGAAGCCGCGGCTGATGATATCGGGGCCGGATACGACTTCTAAGTGGCCGTCTTCGGCTACGATGCCTACAGCGGCAATGATTAGGCCGTCTTCGGACAGGTGCTTGCGGTCACGCAGTACGACGTTGCCCACGTCGCCGATGCCCAAGCCGTCGATGAGGACTTGCCCACTGGGAACATTGCCGTTCAATTTGGCGCCGGTGTTGGAAACCTCCAGCACTTGCCCAATATCGGCTAGGAACACGTTGTCCTTGGGCATGCCCATGGAAATGGCCAAATCTTTGTGGTGTTTGAGATGGCGGTATTCGCCATGAATGGGCAGCAGGAATTCGGGGCGAATGAGGGCGTGCATGAGCTTGAGCTCCTCTTCCTTGGCGTGGCCGGAGACGTGCACTTCCATCATGCCCTCGTAGATGACCTCTGCGCCCAGTTTGAGCAAGTCATTAATTACGCGGGAAATCATTTTCTCGTTGCCGGGAATGGGCGAAGCGGAAATGATGATTTTGTCCGACGGGGTGATGACGATTTGCCGGTGATCGCTGGCTGCCATGCGCGACAATGCCGCCATTTGCTCGCCTTGTGAACCAGTGGTGACAATACATAACTGCTGTGGCGTATAGTTACGCGCCTCGTGGATGTCGATGACCGCGCCCTTGGGGATGTCCAAATAACCCAATTCGCCCGCGGTTTTGACCGCGTTGATCATCGACCGCCCCATAAACATCGTCTTGCGCCCGTGCTGTACAGCAGAGGTAATGACTTGTTGGATGCGGTCAATATTGGACGAAAACATCGCGATCATCAATCGATGATTGGGCGATTCTTCAAACACTTGCTCGAACATGCGCCCTACGCGGCGTTCGCTCATCGTATATCCCTTGCTCAACACATTGGTTGATTCGCAAAGGAAAAGCTTGACGCCCTGATCACCCAACACGGCGAAGCGTTGCAAGTCCATGGGGTCGCCCTGTATGGGCGTAAAGTCCACTTTAAAGTCGCCGCTGTGGATGACCATGCCCACCGGTGTATCCACCGCAATGGCCACACTGTCCACCACACTGTGCGTCACGCGGATAAATTCTACTTCAAAGCAACCGGCGGTAATGGCTTCGCCGGGGTTAATGCAAGTCATCTCGGCCGCGGCACTCAATCCGTGTTCCTTCAATTTATTGGCCACCAGTCCCAACGTGAGCCGCGTGCCAAAAATGCGCATGTTCACTTCGCGCAGCAAATAAGGCACACTGCCGATATGATCTTCGTGCGCATGGGTTAAAAATAACCCGCGTATCTTGTGCGCGTTCTGCACCAAATAAGTGAAATCGGGAATTACCAAGTCGATCCCCAACATCCCATCCTGCGGAAACGCTACCCCGCAGTCGATAATGATAATGTCGTTACCATACTCCAGTACGGTAATGTTCTTGCCAATTTCGCCTAATCCGCCCAAGGCGAATACTTTCAACTTGCTGTTCTTCTTAGCTGCCAATTTTAAAATCCTTCCTGTTATATAGTTCGTGTGGGTAGTGCGCTGCCGATTGCGCCTGTGGTGCAATTGCCACTGCGCGAGTACGCTTTTGTCGGGGTTTGGGCGCACGCTCATTTAGTGCTTGCGTTAGTCTTCTTTTTGAATCCCTGCGTTGGGCGTTGTGGAAGTTATTGTGCGTTGGGCAGGGAGTCAAAAAGGAAGCCGAACGCCAAGCACTAAATTCGCGCACACCCAAACCCCGGCAAAACCGTAAGTTCGCGCAGTGGCAATCGACCACAGGCGCAATCTACTTCCCCCACGCAAACTTTATGGGTATTAAATTATTAATCTACTTGGAGGGAGCTGGGGACTCCCGACCTATTCCAACATTAATTCCATGATTCACAAATTACATATTTACTAATTGAGGAGGTCATGAGCCGCGATTCCCTCCCACACTCATCCTTCCCTAGCGCTCAGCGCCGGAATGCGAAGCACCGGGCGAAATGGCATTGGTACTATGCAGCGCGGGGTGTCGGGTGGGGGTGGCACATGTCTGTGCGCATAGCGGAATAGCGTGCACGGCGGTGCGTAGCGGGCTTACGTGAATCCGAGAAGGCTCCGTAGGAGACGAGCGGATTCACTTGCCCGATGCGTGTCGACGGGTACGATCTTCCGCGCAGCACAGGCATGTGCCACCCCCACTCGACACCCCGCGCGGGGCTTTACTCCTCCAATTCCAACTCTACGCCCAAAGCTTCGTAATCCGCCGCGAACAGCTCGATCATCCAGTCGAATTCGTCGCTGTCTTCTTCGACGGGTTCGAAGATTAAATCTTCGCCTTCGGAGGCTACATTTTTGAAGTGGATGATTTCGGCTTCGTCTTCATCGGATGTGTCGGCGGCTAGTAGATATAAGATGCCGTTCATTTCTCGGGTGGCTAGGATGTCGAAGGCATATTCGGTACCGTCGTCATCGGTCATGATGAGTTGTTCGGGGTGTTGGGCTTGGTTTTCCATTTGGTTCTCCTTTGTAACGGCTTGTGCCGTGTTATTTTTTGCATCTAGGAAACCTTGTAAAATGAAGGTCGCGGCCATTTCATCCACGCGCTGAGCGTGTTGCAAGGTGCGCTTGACGGCATGCGTGGACAATCGCTCGTCCCAAAATTCCAAGGTCAGGCGTTTAAAATTGCGGGCGAGCCTTTCCGCGAAGGCAAAGGTTTTTTCGCTACGGGCGGAAGGGTTGCCGTCCATATGTAGGGGATTGCCGAGTACGATGTGAGTGATGCCGTAATGATTGATGAGTTCACGCAGGCGGGCGATGGCGGGTTTCATTGCGGCGGGGTCGCTGCGGCGCAGGGTTTCCACCCCGGTGGCAACGATGGCGCGCGGGCAGCTTACAGCTATGCCGATGGTGGCATCGCCAAAGTCCAGCCCCAAGTAGCGCGGGTCAGTCGGGGTTGCCGATATGCCTTCGGTCACGCGTTGCCTGTTGGGGTCGAATCGGGCAGGGAGCGACCCAAATAATCACGCAGGAGTTCTTCCAACAACTCGTCGCGTTCCAGCTTGGCGATGGCCGCGCGCGCGCCGTTGTGCCCGGTGATGTATGTAGGGTCGCCGGACAGGATATAACCAATGAGCTGCGTGTAAGGGTTGTATCCCTTGTCGTTGAGCGCGTCGAAAACTTGATTCAAAATACGCTGCGTTTCCTGACCTATGGTGCGCTCGAACGTGAATTTTTGCGTGTCGGAATGCGTCATATTAATTCTCCTATCAATGCCTCGCGGTCGAAGCCGGTTATTTTGACTTGCGCGAGGGTATTGGGTGTTATCGGATGTGGAATGTGAACGGTGCAATAATTGCGCGTATGTCCCGCGGTGGGCGTTTCAAAAAGGACTTCTGCGGTTGTGCCAACCTGCTTGGCCAGAAAATCTTGTTGCAAGGTTGCGGCCAGCGCCAACATTTGTGCGGCGCGGGCTTTTTTGATCACGGGGGAAACTTGATCTGCGAAATCTGCCGCGGCTGTACCCGCGCGTGGCGAATACGGGAATACATGCACCCGCGCAAAGCCCATTTTACGCACAAAGGCCATGCTTTGCGCGTGATCGTGCTCCGTTTCGCCGGGGAAGCCTACAATGATATCTGTGGTTAGTGACAAGCTACCCTCGCCGGGGTACAACTTGCGCAAGGCGTACACGGCCTGCGCATATACGTCCGTTGTGTAGCGGCGGTTCATGCGCATCAGCGTGGCATCGCAACCGCTTTGCAATGACAAATGGAAATGCGCACACAGCGCAGGATTGCCCGCTGCCGCATCCAAGAAGTCATCATCCACGGCATTGGGTTCCAAACTGGACAAACGCAAGCGCGGCACGTTGGGTATATGCGCCAACCGGCGGATGAGGCCGGGCAAGGTCTCGATTTCCGTCCGATTGCCCAACGCTTCCTCTTCATTGTGACCGTAGGCGGCCAGTTGTATACCCGTAAGGACGATTTCCTTCGCGCCTTGGGTGGCGTGTGCGGCTACGCTTGCGGCTGCTTCATTTATAGTAACGGAGCTAAGCGCCCCGCGTACATACGGTACGATACAGTATGCGCAAAAACGGTCGCAGCCGTCTTGCACTTTCAAGAAAACACGCGTTTTGTTCTGCACGATGGGTGCTGCGTCACCGACTTTAACATGCAAATCATGTGGCAAGTCTGTTGCAAATCGTGCGTTCAAGATATCCAGCAACCCTTGTGGCTGCCGCGTATCAAATACATAATCCGCGCCTTCGATATGCGGTATATTTTTTTTCCGTGCCAAGCAACCGCATATGGCCACAAATGCCGCCGGATTTAACCGCCGGGCGCGGCGTAGCAATTGCATGCATTTTTTATCCACCGTGTGTGTGACGGTGCAGGTATTAATAAGGAAGATATCCGCCGCGTGCTTACCGAAAGGAACTTGTGCGTACCCCGTTTCCAGCAAGCGGGCGGCCAGTGTGTCGCCGTCGCATTGGTTCACTTTGCAACCCAGCGTTATAAGCGCGAAGGTGCGTTGCGTAATCACTCGGGTTTGGGATGGACGACAGTTTCCAACCAATCATTTATATGTTCGCGCAGGATTTCTGCTTCGGGGGGTTGTTTGGTTGTGGCAATTTGAAAAATTTCGCCCAGTGTGGCGCCGGCTTTGTCCATTAATTTTTTAACAGAAGCGATGTGCTGCCGCGACGGCGTTGCCGCGGTGAGCAATACGTGTACGCGCACGCGTTCCAACTTCGCGTTGGCGATGAAGTATTTCATGGGGCCGGCCGGTTCGCCCGCCCATACGGGTGCGCACAAGTAAATTTCTTCGGGGAGGGTATCGGGCATGTTGCGCACCGACAACCCCTTGGGGTCAAAGGCTGCCTTGATTGCTTTAAAAGCAAATAAAAACCCCTTTGCGTCGGTAATGTCCGATTCAAGGGGATACAAAGGCAAGCCCGTGATGTCATGCAGGGCTTGTGCCGCAGCTTTTGTTTTGTCCGTGCGGGAAAAATAAATAATCATAATTCGATCCTTGTGCAGCAGATTCAACCAATACTAGCACAATGGGAAAAAATTGGCAATTTTTTATGCCCAATTCTAAGAAAAAGGCTAAGAAAACGCCGAAGGTTTTGTCAGAACACCCCCTGTAAAATACAAACATCGAACGCGCTCGAACAAAATCTTGCAACGGAAAGGAGGTAAAACATGAACGTAATCAATGTTCCCATCAGTGCCACGCTACGTGCCGTTAGCATGCAGAACGAAACGATCCAAAGTTTGCATCGCATGCGCCCCGGCATTATCGCGGCAGAAGTTGGGCTAGTCTTGGATGCAATATCCGTCATCCGCAACTTGCCCATCGGCAATGGTTTTCTAACCATTACCAATGAACTGCGCCAAGCGTAAAGCTAGCGTTCCATTAAATTAAAAAGGAGGTGAAACAAATGGCAACTACTACCACGCATAATGCAGTGCTTCAATTCCGGTCTGATACCAATGAAGCAATACGCTTGACCATCCCGCGTGCACGCTTGGATATTACCGAGTCCGAAGCGCGCGCAATCATGGAAAACATGATTACCGGCGGTATCGTCGTAACGGCCGCCGGCCGACCCGCAGCGGTCAAAGGCATGGAAATCGTAACGACCCAACGTGCCGCAATCGTGTAACACTGCGCTAATCCATTTAGAAAGAAAAATTCTGCTACGCAGAATTAGCCCGTTCATAAACTGCAAGAAAAGCCTGCAGTTTATGAACTAGAACAGGAGGTGAAATTATGAATCTACACGCGACAAATTTGGTACTGCGTTTTAATCCGGGACGATTTACGTTTAATCGTTTCGACCACACAGCCAACGATGCGGAACTCTTCGCATTGGCGCAAAAAGTAAACGCATTCCAAACCGACGATGCGCAAATCGTAAAAGTCCAAGTATTCTCGGTGCATTAACCGATACAAATCAATCCATTGAAAAGGAGGTGAAAAAATGAAGGAATCTTGTCAAATGACGTTTTCTACGTCGCTGGGCGGTACGCGAACCGTTTCCGTACCCGATCCGCACGCAGGGCTTAACGCTGCCGCAGTAAATGAAGCAGCCGGTATGTTCATCATGGCCAACCCGTTTAACGCAGAAACCGGCGCACTGGTAGAACTGTTGCGCGCCAGCCGCGTAACAGTAAGCCGCCAAGTAATCATCGCAACGCCTGCGGCGTAATGCCGAAAGGCACAATAAAAAATCGCGTAAGCACATGCTTACGCGATTTTTTTGTGCGTCGCGGGGGGGGGATTCGAAAAGATTAAAATCTTGGGTGCCGGTTAAAGCCTTATTTGGCGCTGCTCAGGGTTTTGGTTTTGACCTGCTTTTTAATCCTTTGCCACGCCTGCATCCTTCCGCAGAAATCGCACTAAATAAGCATTCAACCGCGTCATGTCAATGGGCTTGGTCATGAAGCCGTCGAAACCGTTGGTCACGAACAGCTCGGCTTGGCCTTTAACGGCGTTGGCGGTGAGTGCCACGATGGGCGCGGTGTATCCTTGTGCGCGTAGGGTTTTTGTTGTTTCTATGCCGTCAGGTTCGGGCATCATGTGATCCATGAATATGATGTCGTAGATTGCGCCGTTGCGTATTTTATCTAGTGCGGCGGCACCGCTGTTAACCAAGTCGGGCGTGATGCCGTAGGCTTGCAACATAGATTCGGCTACATATAAGTTGGTTTCTACATCGTCTACGACCATGACGCGGGCGTTGGGGAATTGTAGGTCGGTAAAATCGATTTCTTTGATGGACGAATGGGTAATGCCTTCGAAGTTTTGCAAGGATTGGGCGTATTCAAATCCGATGGGTTCGGCATCGCAAATTTGTTGTGGAATGCGCAGAGTGACAGTGGTGCCAAAGCCGATGTTGCTGCGCATTTCGAGTTTAGCGTTCATGAGTTGCGCCAAATTGTGCACGATGGGGATGCCCAAGCCTGTACCGCTTACAAAGGGGCGTTCGGTTTCGTGCAAGCGGATGTATTCGGTATGGGCGGTGTTGAGTTGTGCTTCGCTCATGCCCATACCGGTGTCGGATATTTCGATGATGATGAGGGGAGTGTTGTCGATATTTTCGTATTCCAACGACAAAGTGACGGCGCCCGTGTCGGTATATTTGAACGCATTGGATAGCAAGTTATTGATGATTTGGCGGATGCGCATGGCATCGCCCACGAATTTTTTGGGCAGGTTTTCGTCCACGTCGATGACGAAGGTGATGGGTTTGTGCTCGGCGTAGATGGCGAAAAGTTGCGTGGCATCGGCTATAAGTGAAGGCACACAGTATTCCGCAGCAATGATATCCATTTTGCCAGATTCGATTTTAGAGAAGTCCAAAATGTCGTTGACGATGTGCAGCAATGTATTGGACGAGTCGTAGATTTTGGCAAACGCTTCTTCCAACCCGGGGGGGATGCCCTGCACGCGCAGTTGCATTTCGGATATACCTAAAATGGCGGTCAAGGGGGTGCGTATCTCGTGCGACATGCGTGCCAAGAAACGGGATTTGGCGCGGTTGGCTTCCTCTGCGGCGTCGATGCGCTGTTTTTCCAATAATTTGATGGGGCGCAAGTCGTAGCTGTAGCCCACGATAATATGCCGCCCTTGGCGATTGAGCCGGGCAAAAACCACTTCAGCCGGTAATTCTTCGCCATTGGGTAGGCAGTGCATCCATTCTGTACGGGCAGAACCTTTATGCAATACGGTGGTTAGCAATGCCGTTATTTTGTCCTTGGAAGGGGTACCGCAAGGCTGCGTGGATGGCGAAAATCGGAGATAGTCGTTAATTACATCTTCGCGGTTTTCGATGCCGAAGGTTTTAGCGAATTGGGTATTGCATTCGATCATGCTGAGGTCTTCGTCCCAGATTTCTACCAATAAGGGGGTGGCGTCGTACAGGGCGTGGGTGTATGCCTCGTTGGCTATTTCTTCCCGCAGGTCGCGCAGGTAGGAAATAAACATATAAGTGTCGTCGTAATCCACGCGTACCAAATTAATCATAACGGGCAATTCCTCGCCGGTGCGGCTGAGGTGTACCCACTTGAATCGGGCGACACCGTCTTCTTGCGCGCGGTTAAACCAAGGGTCGGCGAGGGCGTCACTGCGTGCACCGTTGGGTTGCAACTCGGGCGAATAATCGTAAAATCGTTGGCTCAGTGCCTCTACCAATTCTTCTTGCGTATCAAAACCGTACAAGCGCACGGCTTCTTTGTTGCAATCTATGGCCACTCGCTGTGCGCTGTAGCACGTAACGCTGATGGGGCTGTGATCCAAGATTAATTGCAAGCGTGTGTTAAAGGCGCGTTCCCGCAGTTGACTTTCTAATGCGTGTTCACGCTGCATGGCGGCTTTAACGGGGCGCAAGTCGTGGCTGTAGCCGATATATATCGGCCCACTGTTACTTTCTACGTGTACATAGGTAAAATCCACGGGCAACAATTCGCCGTTTTGGGTTTGTAACGTCCATTCGAAGCGGGCGCTTCCTTGATTTTTGGTTTGCGCGATGAAATGATCCATTTTTTCCGAAGAGAGTGCGCCGCAGGGTTGATATTGCGGTGCGTAATTTAAATAGTTGGTAATAAAATCTTGCATGTCGTCGGCTTGTAATGCATTCAACAAGTTTTGATTGCAATAAGTAATGTGGCCCTCCGCGTCGCGCAGGATGATATACATGGGCGAATTATCTAAAAATTGGCGTGCTAAATTATTTTGCGCATCTACACGGCGGCGCGTGCGCACTTGTACGGTAACGTCGCGGATAAATTCCAAGATAGCGAATTTGTTGCGGTACGGGATGCGTGTCATCGTAAATTCGACCATAAAGGCCGTGCCGTCGGTGTGCACGTTGTCAAACATGCGGCAAGATACGTAACCCTCTCTAACCACTGTGGCAAAATATTCTTGCAACATGTCTTTGGTAGGGCGTCCGTTGTCTTGTTGGGTGGGCATTAATTGGTAGTAATTCTTAATAAAATTTTCTTTGTTGTCGACGCCCCATAATTCCAGTGCATATCGGTTGCAATCCACCGGCGTGCATGTATGGTCATACATAATCACCGCCATGGGCGTGGATTCCATGATGTGCGCCGTTCGCTTTATTTGCTGCTTGCGCATGTACAAAAACCATAGCACCACACAAGCCGCAACCACCACAGACACAATCAATAGCGATAAAATAAACGAAAATACGGAAACACCATCCAATGCATTAAACACGGTGCGCCCCTCCTTCGGATAATTGTTTGCGATAATCGGGGTGCGCGATGGCAATCAACCGCTGCACGCGTTCGGCTAATGACGTACCGCGCAACGCCGCCACGCCGTATTCCGTAACCACAAAATCTACATCATTGCGCGATAACGTAACCGTGGCGCCTTGCTTGAGCATGGGCACAATTTTGGATACGCGCTCGCGTTCGCCTTTTTCATTTTTGATCATGGCCGTGGAATAGAGTGCGATGAAGGAGCGCCCGCCTCGTGCCCGTTGCGCACCAATGGCCGTGTCTGCCTGCCCGCCGGATCCGGAATACTGCCGCGCCCCGATGCTTTCCGAGCAGCACTGCCCTGTCAAGTCAATTTCCAGTGTGGTGTTGATGGAAACTTGATCGTCATTCTGCGCGATGGTATAGGGATCGTTTACATAGTTGGCATCAAACAGCAGCACGGATGGATTGTCATGAATATATTCGTACACCTCATGCGTGCCCAAAGCGAAAGTTGCCACTGTCTTGCCGGGGTGCAGGGTCTTGCGCTTGTTGGTGGCAACGCCCGCGCGCAGCAACTTGACCAAGCCGTTGCCCAGCATTTCGGTATGGATGCCCAAGTTACGCTTGTTCATTAGTGCATCGGCCACGGCATTGGGAATGGCGCCGATGCCCAATTGCAAGCAATCGCCGTCGTTGATATACCCCGCAATGTGCGCGCCGATAATAGCGTCCAACTCACCCACGGGGGCATCGGGTAGCTCCGGTACAGGGTAATCCGCTTCAATAAAATAATCCGCGTCGTTTACGTGCAATTCAACATCGCCGAACGTGCGCGGATAATGGGGATTGATTTCCAATATAACAATGTCCGCTGCGTCTATCATGCGGCGTTCGTAGGTATTGCTTACGCTGAGACTCACGTAACCGTGTTTATCGGGCATGCTTGCTGCGCCCACATAGATGTTAGGTTTGATGTGTTGCAAGCGCTTGGTTGCGCAGTGTTGCAAATGGCCGGGGATGTAACAAGCGTTGCCCGTGTCCTGCATGGCACGCGCGGGGCCGGTCATGAATATAGATTCGTTGTTAAAAATGTGCGCGTATTGCGCGTCCATGAAGGGGTACGAACGCAGCGACAAACAAGTCGTGAGCGTAATATCGCGCGCGTCGATGGTATGTAATTGCGAAAGAAAGGATTGCGCCTCGGCTGCGCCTAGGGCGGATGCGATGTGGTGGCCGGATTTAATGAAAGATAGTGCTTGCGTTACGGATATTTTTTGCATGGATATCCCCGCCTTAATTGGTTTATTACCACAATGAAGAATAGGCGATTGGCGTGATTTTGTCAAAGGCGGCGGCAGTTTTGACCCATGCTTTGACACCGTGGGCTTTAATGCGTATATTACAATTGGATTGCAAGCCAAATCCATGGGGGCAGCCATGAAAATCGTAAAAGCATATAAATACGACATAGAAAGCGAATACATAAAACGCGGTATCACCGAAGAAAATGGTTGGGTACATGCGGTAAATTGGGAAAAATTTAACAAACGAAAAATAATCCCAAATATGGCATTGACGGTTATGGTTTTTGGTTTCATGGTATTGCTGTTTATGATGGATCCGTTTGTGGCAACTTTTTATGATGCAGATGTGTTTTGGCTTTTCTTTGTTATTTTTTGCGTCAGTTTTTTGAATGTGGTTGTTGTAGTACCACTCCATGAAATTTTGCATTTTATCCCACTGGTGGGTTTTAAGTTGGATGACAGGTGTTTTATTGGTTTTGAGCGGTGGGGTGGTGCGCGTATGTTATATGCCGACCCAATCACGCGCAGGCAACATCTCATTTCGTTGATAACACCACTTGTTGTGCTTAGCTTGTTGTTTATCGCGGGTATTATATTTTTGACGGGATTGCTGCAAGTGGGTGCGGTTTTCTCTTTGGGTTTTCATATTATGAATTGTAGCACGGATATTCATGTGTTTTTTTATTACCTCAAAAAATTCCCGAAGGATACGATTTTCTTTGGTAGTCGGTATCGTGTTTCGCATTAAATTATTAAGAAAGTAGGTCAACGTTTATGGAAATCTCCCCCCAATCTTTAATCCTAGAAGGCCGCAAAGCCGTCTTGGAAGCCCTTAACCACGAAAAACCCATCGACCGCATACTCATACGCGTGGACGGGAAACACAAACCCGGTGCCGCACAAGCCGCAAGCGAAGCGGGCGGCAACGATGCCGTGTACAACAAACCCGAAGGCACCCTGCGCCTCATCGCCGCCAAAGCACGCGCGTTGAAAATCGTCGTGCAGGAAGTAGAGCGCGCCAAGTTGGACGAGCTGAGCGAAACTGGCCACCACCAAGGCGTGATTGCGCTGTGTCCGGCGGTGCCTTATGTACAAATATCAGACATCCTTGCGATAGCGGAAGAACGCGGCGAGCAGCCTTTTGTCATTGTGTTGGACGGTGTGACCGACCCGCACAACTTGGGCGCAGTGTTGCGTACAGCAGATGCAGGCGGTGCGCACGGAGTTATTATTCCCAAGCGGCGTGCGGTGGGGTTGACGGCAACCGTGGCCAAGACCAGTGCCGGAGCCATTGCGCATGTGCCCGTGGCGCGGGTGTCCAATGTCACGCGTGCATTGGAAGAATTAAAGCAAGCCGGCCTGTGGGTCACCTGTGCCGACGCGAGCGATACCGAAGGTCATGGGGCGCAATCCTTGTTTGACGCGGATTTGTCCGGCCCGATTGCGCTGGTGCTGGGTGCCGAAGGCGAAGGTGTGTCGCGTTTGGTGCGCGAGCAAGCGGATTTCGTCGTGGGCATTCCTATGCTGGGGCGCATTCAGTCATTGAACGTGAGCGTCGCCGCGGGCGTGCTTATTTATGAAGTTGTACGAAAAAGACGTAGCCGTGCGTAATGGCAAATTATCTACTGGTTGACGGTTACAACATCATCCATTCGGACGAATCGTTGACGCGTTTGGCGGAGGACTCGCTGGAAGCTGCGCGTATCAAGCTGTGTGATTTGCTGCGCGAATTCGCAGCGCTTAGCGTGTACCGTATCATCGTGGTATTTGATGCGCACCTCGTGGCCGGTGGTTTGGGCAGTGATACGGATTACGGCAATATCAAGGTGGTTTTCACCAAGGAAGCGGAAACTGCCGACCATTACATAGAACGCGCCGCTTATGACATGGCGCGGGGCAAACACGACAAAATCACCGTTGCCACTTCCGACGTGTTGGAGCAACTCATTATATTGGGTAGCGGTGCCGCACGCATCGGTGCGGATGCCTTGTTAGCAGAAATTGAAGCCGCTCGCAAACAAATGCGCCGCCGCCACATCCTGAACCGACCCGTCAAAAATAACCCCTTCGAAGGCCTGCTGGACAAGAAAACAGCCGCCATCCTTGAGGACATGCGGCTGGGGAAGCGAGGCAAACCATGACGCCAAATCCGCAAGAAGAGCAACTTATTCAAGCCGCCAAAGCGGGTGATGCCTTCGCCATGGACGCGTTATTTGCGCGTTATAAATCGCTTGTGCGGGCCAAGGCGTCCATGTACTACATATCCGGCGGTGACCGCGATGATTTGATTCAAGAGGGCATGATTGGCTTGTACAAGGCTTTCCTCGATTACGATCCGCAGCGCAATCCCGTATTCGCTGCCTTCGCCTCCCTATGCATCAACCGCCAAATCCAAACCGCCATCAAATCAGCCGCGCGGCAAAAACACGCACCCCTCAACGCTGCCCAGACGCTGGACGTCGCCGAAGCGCCAGCAGGTATTGCCGCCAACGTTACTAGCGCCGCCAGCACTACTAACCCCGAAATCCTTTTCCTGGGGCGCGAATCGATCAAAAACATTGCATTATTCATTCGCGAGCATCTTTCTCCGTTAGAACGAGACGTGTTGCTGTTGCATATAAACGACCAGACCCATGCACAAATCGCGCAGCGGATGGGCAAGACTGTGAAGTCCGTGGACAATACGTTGCAACGTGTGCGGAGGAAGGTGCGGGTGTTTCGGGATGGCGGCGGCGGTTGACTGCCAAGGTTGCCAGGATTGCCAAGAGCAAAGGCAAAACCTCGGGGGACGCTGCCCCCGAACCCCCGCAAAGGGGCACAAGCGCCCCTTTGATCCCCTATGTGGGCGTTGCCAAATAAGGCTTTAACCGGCCCCCCTCTCAATCATGGCTGGGACACATTTTCAACTGGTGGCAAATTGCCACCAGTTGGGATTCATTCATTACTCTCACAGTGCCACCGCAATAAAGTCAATGCAAAATAAAAACAACCCCGTGCCACTAGGCACGGGGTTTAGCTTTGTACTATCAATAAATCAACATCGGCGAATGCCATAACGCGGGGTCGAGGGGGAACGCTTCTCCCTCGCGGGTCTGGGCAGCGCCCAGGGTCTTGATCTTGGTTTTGACCTTAGCAACCGTTATTTCTTGCGCTTACTAGGCGCCGCCGCTCCGCCGAATCCAATCAACTTCAAAGCAAAGCCACTCGCAATCAACACCACCAAGCTCACCACCGAAATCACCACACCTACACGGAACGACGAGTTGACATGACGGAACACGATATCGTGTGTGCCTGCGGGCAATTCTACGGCTACCATGGCATCGGCGAAGAGTACGGCTTCTGCGCGTTCGCCATTAACGTAAACGCGCCAGTTGCCTGCGTGGGGGATGGAAGTATACAGCAGGCCACCCTGTGTGGTGACGGTACCCTCGATGCGGGTATCGCCCATGTGGGTCACTACGAGGGGTTCGGCGGCCAGTAGGGTATGGCCATGGGCGAATAAGCCATGATCAATCGTAGCGGCAAAAACATTTACCGCAGTATTTGCGGCAGATGTTTGCGATTCAATCACGGCAATATCACCGGCATTGAAGCTGCCCATGCGGAAGATATAAGACGAATGCGTAATGTCCACGGTATTAATGACTTCACCATTGCGCAGCACGCGTGCTTCCGTACCGCCGTGGTAATGGATGAAGCCATACAAGCAACCATCGCGCGGCACAACAAACTCGAAGCGCAATGTACCGCCGGAGTCCGGATTAATGCGCGCCATGTCGCGTGTACCCGCATCGTTTCCGTAGGTGGTGAAGTTGATGTGGTTGTACGTCATGGGCAGCAGCGTGAACAACTCTTGTTGCAACCCAGTCGTCAGACGGAAGAGTTCATTTTGCGATGCGAACGGATGTGTGATGCTGCCTTCAAACATAGCGGCTTGCGAACGTACCATGAAACCCAAGGGTAATGCGTAACGGTTACGCATGAGATTTAAGCTGCCTTCATAAGCGATTTGCTCCCAAAATACACCCGTGTCGGCTTGATGGCCGGAACGATGCACCAAGTAGCGCATGTTAAGGAATGCGTTGGTCAGGGGCGTGGTTTCGGCATAGTTGATGCTGTTGGAACGCCTGCGGTACGGCAAGCCCAACCGTTGGATATAACTACCCAACGTGTAATCAAACATGGACGAGAACAACGCCCAGCCCTGATAACCGTACAGCGTGGTATCGTTCGAACTCCACCACCGCGTAAACTCCGTGCGGAAGAAGTCCGTTTCGTCCGTCATATTGCGTTGCGCCAGCAGATACTGCACTTCATCATTATGCCAAGGATAAGGCTCGCGCGGAGTGGTGGTATTGGATTGCACCGCCGCCACCGCCGCGATGGAAACTTCAAATATCAATATCATTGCAAATAAAATCGGCACCGCGCCCTTAAGCACACGTTGCGCTTTAAATAAGATGTGCGTCTTGTGCACAGCGGGTTCGGCCGCGCCGGTTATCATAAACAAAATCAAATACAACAGGACAAATAAAGCGCCAAAACCTACATACCGGCCTTCTTGCCGTCCAATCGTGGCCATCAGCGCGAAGAACGCGCCACCCAGCACCAACGCCAGCGTATGCCCCGGCTTCTTCGTATCGAAGATAAGGTAAGCCTTGTAAGCCAAAGCCACCAGCAAAAACGAAGCGATAAACGCATAACGGAACGGCAACGCATGGGGGAAACTGAATCCATGCAGGATAAAATCTAAATACCGGTTATTACTGCTGATGATTAAAAATGCCAGTGCTACTGAAAATGCAATCTTCTCGCGCTTGTTGATTTTGTCGGAAATAAGAAATACCGGCAGCAACATCAACGATATCACACCGGTAAAGAAGCTCGGCAAGGCAATGGGCGGGTGTTTTAAATCATGGTGGTGCTGTGCAAAGAAATTACCCAACACATCCGCAATATTCGTAAACCAAGCTTCATGGATGGATTCCATCGTGTTTACACTATTAACCGCGTTGTACGAACGATCCAGCGCAACAAAAGTGGGCAATGTAATAAAAGCCGTAAGCCCGATGGCCAATAGCGAACACAACCCAACTGCCAACAATTTCATTAAAAAATCCATTGGCTTCAATTTGGCAATGTATGCCTGCATGAAGAAGTAAATTGCAACAAAGATGCAAATGAATACACCCATCAGGAAGTTAAAGATAATCGCCAATGCCAGCGACACAACAAAAAGGCGGTACCGCCCCGTATGCACGAGTTGATACACGCCAATCATCACCACGGGCACCAGCGCGAAGCTGTCCATCCACATGATGTTCCAATAATACGCCAGCGCAAAGCCGCACAACGCATACAACGTAGCAAAAAACGGCGTCATCAAATTAATCTTCTTGGTCGTATAATGCAAAAATGCACACATGGCCGCGCCCGCCAAGCCCAACTTGATGACCAGGAAAACCTGCACCAACGGGCGCAACATTTCGTAGGGGAACAGCGCCGCCAGTAAATTGAACGGGCTGGCCAAATAATAAGCAATGTGCGCCAAGAAATTGTGCCCGCCGCCCGCGGTCCAGGACCACAATAACGAGTCACCGCCACGCAGCCTATGCCAATAATCGCTAATAAACGGATAATATTGCTGCCAAAAGTCCGAAACCAAGATCATCCGGTTGGCTTCCTCGCCTGTCCTAAACGGGAATACCCCCTGCGCCGCAAACACCCCCCACAAAATCGCCATCGGTGTCAACACCGCCAGCGCATAATATAGGCGCATCGCAAAACGCGGATTATCTGTTAAATACTTTTCCATAAAAATCGCCTCCACACGTATTCTAACATGAAGAAATGCAAAAAAGCCACCATTTCCATTGATTGTAAGGTTTTGAGATAAAAAAGGATGCCGACATTATCGTCAGGCATCCTTTTTTGCGATTGGTTAGTTGGCTTGTTTTTGCGGTTCATTAATGATGACAGAGGTTATGTCTGGTTTTTGCATGGTGATTTCGCCGTTCTTGTTTTGCAAAAAGATAATTTTATCACCCGATTTGATTTTTAATGCGCGGCGGATTTCTACGGGTACGGTGATTTGCCCGTTGGATGATACTTTGGCCAGGTTCATCTTGAGCCTCCTATTCTTTTGCGGTTTTTCGTTTTTATCATAATCAGCGAGCCAAGGCCGCCAATCAATACAACGTTGACAATTGCGGCAAACCATAATGCGGCGGTGGATAAACCCGTTTGGGGCATGCGGCCGATGGGTATGGGTGTGTTGTTTATTTCTATGAAGTCCCATTGATTGGTGTCGTTATTCCATGTCCATTGGCCCTGGGGCACGCCTTGGTTATCCAGTTCGAAGTAACCGTTGCCGCTGCCATCGGGCACCAGCGTATTGCCGCCGTTGACGGGCGGACGCAGGAGCGGACGATAAGGCGATTGACCGGGCGTGTTATTGCCGCCGTGCATGATAATAAAGTGGTTGACCAGCTCATTGTTGGGCGCAAAACTGCCTGCCACAAACGTGAAAGTAATCGTATTGCCCAAGCCAAAATACGCAGGTACCGTGCCGAAAAATAGGCCAATCTCCGTGTAATGCAAATTGCCGGGTTGCGGCAGCGTAAAGTTGAACGGTCTGGATGCGTCAACGCTGCTTACCAGCGTGCGCCAAGTGTTACTGCCTTGCACCATGTAACGGATGTCATAAGTCACGCCCGCACTGTTATTGAATGCAGGAAGACTACCGGATACGAAATTAAGGCCGACGCCGGGCATATCCACAATAGCAAAGTTGGTTACTGCTGCCCCCGTGCGGTTGTGGAAACCATGCAACGTCCACGAAACTGTTCCTCCAACGGGTACTTCCATGACACTGGGAAACTTAATCAATGGCGAAGCTGTGGTGGTGGGTGGTGTAGTGGGAACGCTGGTTTGGTTGGGCGTAGTGGTGGGCGTAGTTGTTGGCGCGCTAGTGGGTGTCGCCGTGGTGGATGGGAAAGTAACAACACGCGTAGGCGGATCCGTGGGTGGTTGCGTTGGCGGCAGCGTTTGTTGTGGGGTAGTTTGCGGTGGCGTAGTTTGCTGCGGTGTTGTTTGTTGTGGCGCGGTTTGCTGTGGTGTCGTTTCAACTGGAGTAGTCTCTGCTGGTGTTGTCGGTTGCGGCGTAGTTTCAGCTGGAGTTGTCTCCGCGGGTGTTGTTTGTTGCGGCGTAGTTTCAGCCGGGGTAGTCTCCGCTGGCGTGGTCTGCTGTGGCGTAGTTTCAGCCGGGGTAGTCTCCGCTGGCGTGGTCTGCTGTGGCGTAGTTTCAATCGGAGTAGTTTCCGCTGGTGTAGTCTGCTGCGGCGTAGTTTCAACCGGTGTAGTCTCCGCGGGTGTGGTCTGCTGTGGCGTAGTTTCAACCGGTGTCGTCTCCGTGGGTGTGGTCTGCTGCTGCGTGGTTTCAGCTGGGGTAGTCTCCGCGGGTGTGGTCTGTTGTGGCGTAGTTTCAGCCGGGGTAGTCTCCGTGGGTGTGGTCTGCTGCTGCGTGGTTTCAGCTGGGGTAGTCTCCGCGGGTGTGGTCTGCTGTGGTGTTGTTTCAACCGGTGTCGTCTCCGCGGGTGTCGTGGGTGCTGGCGTTGTCGGCGGGGATGTTGTGGGTGCTGGAACGACCACGGCTACTTCATTACTGGTTGTTAAGTATGCTTCATCTTCGCAATGGATAGTTGCGGTATTGTATATAGTTTTCCCTGCGGCATATTCAAGAACAATTACATCAAAAGTGACATAAACAGGGATATTGGCATATAAATCAACACGTACACGCAATACGCCTGTAGAAGAATTAAATTCATATGCACTTGTCAAAACGCCGTCAACACGAACCGTACCCGGCACAAATTCTACAAGCGTTATATCAATAACATCTGTGATGATTGCATTGGGCAAGAGGGGGGTATCGGAAGTTGTGGACATGATCTCTCCGGTAAATGCAATCGCATCACCCCTATGACGCTGATAATGCCGGGTTTCGTTTGTGCGCAGGTTATTAACAAAAGCATGATTTGCGACAACGTGCGGTTCAACTCCCGGTCGGTCATCATAAAAAGGTTGTATTTGTACTGCAAAACATACAGTCACGGCACCGTGGGGGGGAATATTGGGGATGACCCAGTGCACTTCATTTCCTATAACCATCCTGTTTCCCATTGGGCCAAAGCCCATGACACACTGTGAACCGCAAAAACAAGGCGAAGCCATGGGCGTTATTGACGTTGGGATTGCCCACTGCGGAAGCACATCCCGCACCGTAACCGACCCTGAAGGGGTGTTTCCGGTATTCCGAACGGTTATGGTGTAAAACATCCTATTATTGTCAGGAACAATTGCATAATCGGGCAGCGGAACTCCCGGAGCTGAATAGGCTGTTTTTACACCGTAAATGGTTGGGCGGACAACAACATGGGTCGTGGTTAATGCTTCGCTGGAACTATCCTTTACGGATGCCCGGTTAAATATAATGGTTCCGGCCGGCGCAGTAGGATCAACTATTACCGAAAAACGAAAGATCATGGTTTCCCCAGGCCCTAAGTTTTCAACGGTCCAAGTTACGGCATTATTAGAATATGTTCCTATCACGTTGGGCGGAGAATCGATGGATCCCGGAACAAATGTCGTGAACACAGGAATGGGGTCGGAAACGGAAAAATTTCCGGTGTCCGTATCCGAAGTGTTTGTGACTGTAATGGTGTAGTGAATGGCATGACCGGCCGTGATTTCTCCGTTACTAACTCCTGGAATAAATTCGAGCGGCGTTGCATTTTTTTCTGCATGCAATTGTGGCGTATCGTCATCTTGGTTATAAATTGCCCGAATCGTGTATGTAATAATACCGTCTACGTTCGCAACACTCTTATTGGCCCATTTTTCGAGGGTGACACCGTTGGAGGTTCGGCTGCCGATTGTGCCGTTGGTTGCGGGGGTATGTACGTCGGGGGGCATATAATCTTCCTGCTCGCCCAACGCGAAATAACTCAGCGTGGACGTCAAAATAACAAGCGCGATGATAAATGCAATGCGCTTTTTCCATGTTGCGGTTTTCATTTTCATGCTCCTATCTTTATGTATTTAATTTCGCATCCAACGGTACAGACCGGTTCCATCAAAGGGAACGCTGCCGCCGTCGAAAAATATATATTGAATCCGCCAACTTGAAGCGCTGGCATGGATAGAAGTGCCAATCAGGATGTCTCCGCTGCCTTCATTGCGGATGTAAAAACGCAGGATGTAATCGGTAAAGGTGATGATCTGCGTTTCGAAGGCGAAATCGTAAGTGGCGATGATATGCGCGACATCATCGGGTGTGGCAGCTTGGGATAATGCTAAAAGGATATCCGCCGTGCGGTTAATGGGGATGATGGGAGCGGGTGCAGTAGGCGGTTGCGTGGGTGGAGTAGATGCAGGTGTCGTGGTCGTGGTGACGGGCATGGATAGCGGCGGTGTCGTAGGCTCAGGCGTGGTGGGCTCCGGGGTTGTGGGCACAGGCGTGGTGGGCTCCGGGGTTGTGGGCGGCAGCGTGGTGGGTGCGGGCATTGCTTCGGGTTCATACGGGGTGTGTGCGATGGGTTCGGGGGCGCGTTCGAGAGCAGTTGTGGTTGTGGTGTCGTAAACCGGGGGCAGCGCGTAGAAATATGCATTTTGGAATGCGATTAAATAAGTACCCGTTACCAGCCCGATGGCCACGATGCAAGCGGCTGCATAACTAATGATGGTACCGGTGGTTGTAGCGGTCGCGGTGGTGGTTGCGGCCGCACCCGTTGCAATGATGGCTGTTGAAGCGGGCGTATAAGCGGCTACATAGGTGGTTTCTTCTGCCAAGAACAATGCGGCCAACGGCAATACAGCCAGGGACTTGGCAACGAGGATGCCCGCGCGACAGCGGTCGTCATCCAACTTTTGCTTGAGTGTTTTACGTGCGCGGGTGAGTACAGAGTAGACGCTACCCACAGTGCAATGCATTAAATCGGCAATTTCTTTGGCGTCAATGTCTACGTAATAATAGAGGTAAACCATTTCGCGTTGGAGCTTGGGCAGGCGGTCAATTTCTTTTAGCAGTTGCAATTGGCGTTCTTTGTTTTGCAACGCTTCTTCGGGCAGCAGGGCCTCGTCCAATTCGGGGTAGTCGATGGTGATGTCGCCGGTGGGGGTTGCATAATTGGCGTAGCGGCTGTTGGCCTTGCGCTTGCGGAAGCATTCATGCACCGCCACTTTGCGTAAGTAGGGGATAATCGCTTGACCTTGCACTTGCTGGATATTTTTGAAGGCGATATGGAATGCGTCTTGTACGACCTCTTCAATATCTTCCTTGTTGTCGGTAAATTTTGTGCATACAAAGGACAAGTAGCCATGGCACCTTTGATAAATTTCCTCAAAGGCATCGTGGTTACCGTCTTGTAATTGTGCCACCAGTTGGGCCAATGCGTCATAACTATGTTTATTATTAATACAAAGCCACCTCTTTATGCAGTCCAAGGTAAAAGGATATCGCGCACGTGCAACATGTCATCGTCGTCATGTGGTTGCACGCGCTTGAACAGCTCGAGCTTGCTTGCGAGCCGTTCGGTATATAGCACCAATGCGCTGGTAACGTGTTGCTCGGTCAAGTCCAAAATCCGCGCGATGGTGGGGGTTGACATTTCCAAATGATGGTACAAATAAATCGCTTGCTGTTCATCGCAGGAAAAATCTTCGACCGTGGCGCACAACACTTGCATGATCTTGTCGTGTGATGCGAAAGCCTTGGGGATTTCGGGCGAGGGGAGCGGTGATGCGTGGGTCACGTTGTGCCTCCAGTAAGTGCTAAATTCTTGTAAACACATACAAAGAGGAGAATTAAAGAAAAAACCTGTCGCAAATTTGAAAATTTTTTTTTACAAAAATTAATATACCCTATTTGGCGTATAAGCGTAGTGAAGGTTGCCGATTGTTAACCTTTTTGTTTTCCTGCTTGCCCTTTATGATTGCGTGCGTTATAAATAAGTGATTCTTATCATTTGGAGGCATTTTATGAATACCGACAATCATCCTTTATTAAATACCGCCACTTTCATCCACAATGCGATCCGCCAAGACTTGGGCGCGGACTTGACGCGTTTGCATACGCGTTTCCCGCCGGAGCCGGGCGGATTTTTGCATATTGGCAGTGCCAAGGCGGTGTATATCAATGCCGAGTTGGCGCAGATATACGGCGGCAAATTTAACCTGCGCATGGACGACACCAATCCCGTTAAAGAAGATGCGCGTTATGTGCAGGCCATTCAAGACGAAATCCATTGGTTGGGTTATGAATGGGATGCGCTTTACAAGGCCAGTGATTATTTTCAAATTATGTATGACTGCGCGGTGGAATTGATTGAAAAAGGCGTGGCCTTTGTATGCGACATGAGCGCAGAAGAAATCCGTGCTACTTTTGGTGGGCCGGGCGAAGCGGGCACGGAAAGCCCCTACCGTAATCGTAGCATTGAAGAGAACCTTGACCTCTTCGCACGGATGAAGGCGGGCGAATTCTCCGATGGTGCCAAGACGCTGCGCGCCAAGATTGACATGGCATCGCCCAACTTGAATATGCGCGACCCGGTTATCTACCGTATCGCACACAAGGAGCACAGCAACACGGGCAATACATGGTGCATCTACCCGATGTATGACTTCGCGCATCCGCTGGAGGACGCGATCGAGGGCATCACGCACTCGCTGTGCGGGCTAGAATTTATCGACCATCGGCCCATTTACGAATGGTACGTGAACCAGCTGGACCGCTTCGTCCGCAAGCCGCGGCAAATCGAATTTGCGGAAATAAACTTGACCAATACGGTCTTGGGCAAGCGACACATACGCAAGATGGTGGCCGAAGGCAAAATAGATGGCTGGGATGACCCGCGCTTGTTAACCGTATCGGGCATGCGCCGCCGTGGGTATCCCGCGGCTGCCATCCGCGATTTCTTGGGTAACACCGGCGTAGCCAAAGCGCAAAGCAAGGTCGAATTTAATTTGCTAGAGCACTATGTTCGCGAGCATTTAAAGGACATGGCGCGGACGGTCATGGTGGTGCTTGAACCACTGAAAGTGACCATCACCAACTATCCCGACGAGCAAACGGAAATGTTGGACTTGGCCTACGACAGTGGTGGCGCAGCGGCAGAGGATGCCGTACCCGCGACCCGCGCCGTACCCTTCAGCCGTGCTATATATATTGAAGCAACAGACTTTATGGAAGAGCCGGAAAAGAAATTTTTCCGATTGGCACCCGGCCGCGAAGTGCGCTTGAAGGGCGCATATGCCATCACCTGCACCGGTGTGGTCAAGGACGAATCGGGCAATATCACCGAAATCCTGGCCACATATGACCCCGCCACCCGCAGCGGCAATGATACCTCCGGCCGCAAAATCAAGGGCGTACTGCACTGGGTCGAAGCGGCGCACGCACTGCCCATCGAGGCACGCTTGTACGACACGCTCGTTTTGGACGATGACACCGCAGAGAACGGCATCGTGGATAATCCCCATTCCTTGAACCTCATACCCAACGCGCTGGCTGAGCCCGCATTGGCCGCCGCTACGGCGGATGACCGCTTCCAATTTATGCGTCAGGGATATTTCTGCTTGGATGAAATCGCAACGGCAGCAAGCGGCAAGCCCGTTTTTAATCGCACGGTGGGTTTAAAAAGTTCATATAGTGCAAAATAAATGCAAGGTATTGCCCGCAGGACGCCTATATATAAGTAGGAGGTGCTGCATGGAATACTTATTGCAATTACCCGCACCGCAAATACCCCAAGCATTTGCCATGCATCCCAAGATTATGCAAATCCTTCATGAAACGGTATACGAGTTTAACCATGAAGAACAGCAAGCCATTTATTACTATCACTTTACGGGGTTGTCGCCGCGGGCCATAGCACGCGTGGTGGAATTGACCGAAGACCATGTGGTTAGTGCGCTTGTACTGTACGCACAGCGGCTGAACATGAAAATAGACCTTTTTAAAAAAGTCGAACCTTATGATGAATCCGAAATGATGCAAGTGGATGAAATCCTGCTGTCATGGAGCGCATAATACGAATGCCTCGAAATCGCGTCGGTATCACTGCGAGGATTTCTTCGCAAGACAAGGAAACGCCGACGAAGCGTGCCTAGCGGCACGCAAGAAGGTGTTGACGCAGGATTGAGGAGAAAGACCGCGGTGATATCGGCGCGATTTCGGGGTATTCGTATAAAATGGGGTGGTCCCTGTTTTAAATCAAATCATTAACCAATTACAACGAGACGAACCGCACGCATTTGATGCCCTATATCAAAGATGCAGCGGTTATGTTTATTTTGTGTGCAGCAAATTTTGCGATAACAAGGAAGACACCGAAGAAATCGTGCAGGATACTTTTGTCATCGCATACAAAAAACGTCATGAACTCCGCAGCGAATCTCTGTTAGGTTACCTGCGCAAAATTGCGGTGCATGAATGCTTCCGCCAACGCAAGGCCAATAATAAAAGAACAGCATATGTTTTCACCACCGATGAATTACCTATTGACCCGCAAGAGCTCAACGAATCGCTGCTGCCGGAAGCATCCCTGTACAACAAAGAACGCCAACGCCAGCTCTTAATCGAAATTAGTCGCTTGCCCAAGACCCAGCGCGAAATGATTTATTTGTACTATTACATAGACCTTGACACCGCCCAAATTGCACAGATCATGGAATGCACCCTCAGCAACGTTTATTCTTCCCTGACCCGCGCGCGGCAAACCATCCGCCGCAAGTTGGAAGAAGATGACCGTCATGCCCTGCTGCCCATTGCCGTAAAGACGCTGGTGTTGCTGCCGCTGGCGGCGTTGTTCTTGGCAGAAGAAAGCACGTACATGGCGGCCATCGTACCCGTAGCCGCTGCGAGCGCGGCAACATCCGCTGGTGCAGCCGCGACAACAACAACGGTCACAACCACGGCCGCGACAACGACAACTGCTGCCGCTACAGCCATGGTGGGTTATATCTTGGCGGCATGTTTGGCCGTTGCGTGCGTAGGTGCGATAAGCATTACGACTTACTTCGCATTACGGGATACCCCCGAATATACCCCGCCGCGCGCTGCATCCCACGACACAACTGAACCCCGACCCACGGAGCTTTACGTCCCTGCACTGTCAACGGAGCCCGCACCGATGGTCGTACATGCGCCGGAACCGACGCAAGCACCCGCTTTGCCGGAACCCTCGTTCCCAACCGAACCTGTCACGGCGGCACCGGTTCTACCAGAGCCCACTCCCGACCCCACCACGCCGGAGCCCACGCCAACCCCTGCGCCTAACCTAACCACAGCTGCGCCCACGCCAACCCCCGCGCCTGACCCCACCACGGCGGCGCCCACTCCGCTTGACCCCACGCCCGAACCCACAGCCCCACTGGAAACGACCCCCACGCCGCCACCCCCCACTGAACCCGTTGCCATTGACCGCACCGATGCAATTTTGTCCGCGTTATCCCGTGCGCACACGCCCGAAGAAACCGCACGCATCATAAATGATTACGATTTTATCAACGCTACGCAAATGATTACCTTCACCGACCGCGTGTTGCGTTTTTACCTCCGCAACGAGGGCAGCGGCGATATACTGATCGGCATCGCTGCCAATGAAGACGGCACCCAATGGATCATGCGGTTTGACTTCTTCGAAAACGCACACGCCCCGCAAGATCGGATAACCCTGTATGATTGGATGCGTGAATAAGTTAAGGTTGATTTATAATGCATCGTGGTTATAATATTGAACACAATCATAATCGGGAGGTGCAATTCATGGGAATGACAGACCGCCAATTCGATGAATATCGGAAAAATTTATTGCGTGAAATGAAGAGGCTCCGTAAAAAATTGGATACCGACACCGAAGAAATGAAAAAAGAATTTGATGAAATGCTGCATGACATGGAAGAATCCCTCAAGCGTCCGTAATCACTTAAAACGTTAAAACCCCGAAAACAATCGGGGTTTTTTTGTGCAATCTTTCGGAACCTTTTTCTTAGAAAAGGGTCAAGCCCCTGTGCTATATTACATCCAAGTCATCGGCGTATCCTAGACATCCGCACATGTAATTTCGGCTCTCATGACAAACGTATGCAAACGTCCCTGCGTGCATCCCGTATCACACATGCCTCCGGATCGAATCGTTACCACCGGACTTGGACTCACAAAAAACGCTGGCCAGCGAGAGTCAATAATTAGGTTTGTACTTTAATGGGGCCCTTCCCTAACCCACGTTACACATACAACCAAAAAAAAGCCGGCAACCGCGAAAACATCGCAGCCACCGGCAAGAAGTTATTAATAAAACCGGCGTGCCTCAATCCATGAGGAAACGCTTAGCATTTATGCCCACGCATATATTATTTTGCGTGGGTTTTTATTTTTTCGATGAAGTTAATGTTTGGACTTGCGATGACAAAGTCGCCGTTTTTGTCTTGGAGGAAAATGATTTTATCGCCCGGCTTTAAATTTAAGGCGCGGCGTACCTCCATGGGAATGGTGACTTGTCCGTTGGTTGACACTTTTGCAAGATTCATGTTAACCCCCTCGTTTTTTATTTTTTTTGGCTTTGATGAGGATCATTGCACCCAAGCCCGCTGATGTTGCCAACGTTAGCGCAATTACAAACCATAAACTGTCCAAGAAGCCCGTTTGCGGCATGATGCCGACGGTTGTACTGTTTGTGGGGTTGGGGGTGCTTGGGGTAAATACCCATTGTTGCGTATCGTTATTCCATTGCCAATTGCCCAGGGGTGCACCGTTGCCATCCAATTCGATATAACCATTGCCGTTGGGTACGCGATTATTGCTGCCCGGCACCGTTGGCGGCGGGGGAATGGTTGGCGGTGGGGTGGTGCCTGTTGTTGAGGGGTTGGGCGTAGTGGCAGGCGGGATTACGGTGGGGTTGTAGGTATTGATGCCGGGGGTTTGAGCGCCGTTGTGCATGACAACAAAGTGATTAACGAGTGTGTTGTTGGGCGCGTTGGCACCCACGCGGAAGGTGAGGACAATCTCGTTACCCAAGGCAAAATCGACGGGCACCGTGCCGAAGTAAAGCTCGATATGCGTGTAATGCAAGTTGCCCGGTTGCGGGAATGTAAATGTAAACGGTGCCGACGCAGGGATCCCCGTGGCGAAGGTATGCGTGACATTGCTACCCGCGACGCGGTAGCGTATGGAATACGTAATACCCGCCCCATTGTGCAGTGCAGGAATCGTACCGGACATGAAGTTTAACCCCAATCCGGGCATATCCACGATGGCAAAATTGGTTGCCGGAGCATCCAATCGGTTGTGGAAGCCGCGCAGCGTCCAGTTGATGGTATCGCCGACGTGTACCGTTGTATGGCTGGGTGATTTCACCAATGGCGGCGCGTGGGTGATGGTGGGTGTCGTTGGGGTAGATGTTGTGGTGGGTGACGTTGGGGGTGTCGGTGTTGTTGTGAGTGTTGGCGTTGTTGTCTGCGTCGGTGTAGTGGTGAACGTTGGCGTAGTGGTAGGTGTTGGGGTTGTAGTGGGCGTTGGCGTAGTGGTAGGCGTTGGGGTTGTAGTGGGAGTTGGCGTAGTGGTAGGTATTGGGGTTGTTGTGGGTATTGGTGTGGTGGTAGGTATTGGGGTTGTTGTGGGTATTGGTGTGGTGGTAGGTGTTGGGGTTGTTGTGGGTATTGGTGTGGTGGTAGGTGTTGGGGTTGTTGTGGGCGTCGGCGTAGTCGTAGGCGCAGACGTTTCCGGTGGTGTTGCTACAAATGTCCACGTGCCTGTAAACGCCACATCTGCGTTGGGCATGGTGAAATCGGCCGGGTTGGTTACGTTGGTTGCCGTCCAACCATTAAATGTCCACGTGCCGCTTTCGCCGTTGTGTGTACCAGTTATCGGGGAGGTTACGCTGGTGGCTGCAAGGTTTTGCGTGCCGGCGGCGATATTGCTGCGCGTTACGGGGGCATTCACGCCGGTCGGCGCTTCGCCCTCGAATACATAGGTGATTTCATACAGTGCGGCAAGCCCTGCGATTACAGTTGCTGGTGCGGATGCCAAACCGGGTGATATACCGCTTGCCGTGGCGGATAACTGTCCGGCGGCAACCGACAACGACGGATACAGTGGTTGAATCGTTGAAAAATGATATTGATTGGCATTGGGGTTGGTGACCCGTACTTGATAAATCAATCGCGTATCCAATAAGTCGAAGTGGAAGCTTCCCGTGACGCCGTTGATGGTTCTTGTAGTGGTGGTGGCGATTACGGTGGTTCCGGCTTGATTAAGCAGTTCGACGGTTACGCCGTTGCGGCCGGGTTCGCCCGCGTCGATGATGCCATTGCCGTTATGGTCTAGCCATACGCGGCCTTGAATCACGCCGGGCATCAGGCGCATGGCTACAGGCATCGATACTGTATAGGCCGATACACCGGTAAAAGCGCGGAAAACACGACTCGAATATCGATTGTAATTGCCGCTATGGTCCAAGAGGTAAGTGGAAGGTACCACCAGCGAAATAATAAATTCCGTAGCGGTATCGCTGGCGGGCATGGAAGGGTTGCGTACTTCGATGGTGCGGATATCTGCCCAAGTAAGGGTGGGGTGCGCATCCACTTGTGCGGCGGTCATCCAATCGCTGGTTTCCGTGGACAGCGACACGAATTGCGTGGCAAACCGTGCAGAAAATCCAGCGGGCAAAACCGGTGCGCCTTGCAAATTTAATGTCCAGCCGAACGGCCCTGCTTGCATTTGCTCTGCATGCGGCACCGTATCCCCTGCGCGTGGGATGGGGATAAGCGTATAAACCTCGGCGTTATGATTGGAAATATTGGCAATGCTAACGCGGTACAGCACCGGATACAGTGGATTAATGTCCAAGATCGTACCCATGCCGTTGACCCACGAATATTGGTACCAACCGGCCATGCCCGTGGGCGACGGCGGGTTTTGTGCCAGTGCGGTGGTGACGACTACATCGGCGACGCGCACCAAGTTAAATGATTCATTCACGCTGGGTCTGGAAACGAGGGCGCCATCCCCGGCGCGGTCACAACCCACCACATGCAGTGTAGGCGTGAGCCGACGGTGGTGGTTGACATGAAAAATCGTTTCGATGGACGCGTCCATATGCGTGCCCCAAAATAAATCATAAGGACGCAACGAGATATTAGGCGCAGCCGTATGCACCACCATATCAAAATGGATCCGTACCCCCGGCGAATTGGCCATGTTAAAACGATGTGTGTGACCCAAAACAATGTTGGGCATTGCAACGCGGTATACGCGGTTGCCATGGTTGTCTTGCAATTCCGTAACGACGGGGTTGATATCCGCTCCTGTACCGCGCAGGCATTCCACCACGATAGTGGCGGGGTTAATATCAAACAAGCCGTTCAAGGTGCGCAGGTATGCATAATGCCCTTGCAAGCTCACCACGCCGCCTACGACATCCATGATGTTTCTGCGGGTCATGACAATGGATACACGGGTGGTAGTACCGGCAATAAAATCATTGCCATGGATGTCGGTCGTAAAAATTTCGTTGCCTTGGTACCGTGTCAAGGGGCTGAAAAAAATCGTGGAATTATCTTCTTTGCGTTGGATTTCGTGAATACCTCCCTCCGGTAATGCTTGCCCCGACAGGGAATATGCGGTAATGGATTGGCCGCTCAAGTCACCAAATTTGATGCCAAAATAAGCAAACACAATGCGGTTATCCGCAAACCAAGTCGATACGACGGTATCGGTTGCACCCACCGGGATTTCGCCCAGCAGATCAAAGGAAAACGATGTGATGAATTCATTGGATGCCAAGCGCGTGGGCGATGCGTAAACGCTAGTGCCTGTGGGTGTATCCCCATAGAACCTGATATTAATGAAGTCGAAGAAGCCATCGGCAACTGTGCCCACCCGTCCATGACGTGCGATGGGACCGTCTACCGTAATGGTGCGCCCGGCACTGGTGTGCACAACAATATTGCCCACGCCGTCCGGCCCTGCGGGCAAGCGCAGCGCACGCACACCCACTTTGTCCAATGTTGCCTGCGGGAACGTGATTTCCACACGTTGGTCGGTGAGGGGCTCGATAAATTCGTTGCGGACATTAAAACCACCCAGCGGCTGCATCGGCATGCTGCCCGGCAAGCCTGAAACGCTGTCGGGGGATGATATTTGTGTCACTGTTAGTGCATTAATAAAAGGCGCAACCACGCGGATGGGATGGTAATTAATATTGCGCATCGCCGGGATGGCGCTTGCCGCAAGGGCCGCATCGCGGTCTGTAATAATCCCTTGCGGGTTGCGCGGCAATACCGTGCCGTGCGGCACCAAGAAACTATCCTGCCGCACATCACCCACCGTGTGCACGTGCAAATTGGTAACGGTCGGTATAACCCCCGGCGGGGTAGCGTCCGGTACAATGCCAAAAATGGCAAACCGGCTATTGTAGCAAGATATATCTGCCTGTATGAGTGTAATTTCTACGATGAAATTATCGGCACCGCCACCGTTGTTGCCAGGCGCGGTGGGATCGTCGATGATGCGGTAATTGAAGCTCTGCGGTTGGATGCTACCCACGCCATTCACCAGCTCAACACGCAACCCTTCATAAGTGGTAGCGATGCGGGGCACAATAAGCGCAAAGGTCAATTGCTCGTGCAGCAACTGCCCCCGATCCAACGTGCGGAAAGCATGCACTTCCATTTGGTGTATCTCGCTCATCCACGACCATTCGCCGCCGTTGGCCACGGGGATGGGACTATTATTTGATTGCAATGGATGCGAGCTGCGCAATATCTGTACATCGCCCGTACCTTGGAAGCGACTCAGCGTTGCGCTATCCAACGGTGCGGCATCGTTATTTTCAAACGTGCGCACCGTAATGGGGTCAGTAAAGTGTCCGCCACGGCTCACTTGCGTGGCGAAGCCCCAATCCAGCCGGATACCCAATTCAATTTCAATTTCCGTAACGCCGTCGGCAATTTCGAAGACGACCGTACCGCCGCGCGGCTGGAAAGTATTGCCGCTGATATTTTGTGTAATCATCGGCAACTGCGTAAACGTGCCGTACATGATATTGCCGATAAACGGTGCCAATTGCGCATCGGCATCAAAGGCCCAATTTTGCGGGCGGTCTCCCGAATGTTGGGTCGCGACCATGCCCGTAGCGGCCATGCTTTGGAAGGCTAAGCCCTGCGGTAAATGGATTTCTACCAAGCGATCCGTGGCATTGGCATCAAAAACCGCCAGTACAGACAACACCTGATTGACCGTGGCCGAGTCGTGTATGTCAATCGTAAACGGGGCATGTCCTGCATGGGTAAAGTCTACCGCATCCGCAAACCCCACCGCGCTAATCCCCGCGCGGAACGCGCCCGAAAAAGGCGCAAAACCTTGATATGTATTATTACCGGTGGTGATGTTTATTGCCGGTGGGGACGTGGTGGCGTATGTGTCTTCCCACTGCGGCTCCGGTTCCGTTTGCTGTTCGGTTCCATACGCGAACAACCATACCGTGGACGCAAACATAACGAAGGCTAGCGTTAGTGCGAGCGTCTTTTTCTTGTTTCTTTTCATGTGATACCTCCAATTTATTATTGCAGTCGGCAGTTATCTGCGCTCTGCAATAATCTATAGGTACGCGGAAGAATAATCCTTGCATATTATTTCATAAAATGTTGATTTTTACATGAATGGTTAATAATTGTTTACTTTTATTGACCCGTTTGACAATTTATATATGTGTGGATATATTCCATATAAATATCCGAAGGGAGCTACATACGATGTTTAACAAAAGAGCAAGCGGTGTACTGGCGCATCCTACTTCTTTCCCCGGACCCTATGGGATGGGCGATTTGGGCGCGGGCGCGTATGAATTTGTGGATTGGCTGGCAGAAGCGGGACAAACGTTGTGGCAAATATTGCCGCTGGGGCCTACGGGGTTTGGCGATTCGCCGTATCAGAGTTTTTCGAGTTTTGCGGGCAATCCGTTGTTGATTAGCCCGGGCGAATTAGTAAAAGCGGGCTGGCTGGCGATTAGTGAAGTGGAGCGCGTGCCGTTGTTTGACGCACGCAACGTAGATTATGGCCCGGTGATTGAATATAAAATGGGCTTGTTCCGAAAGGCGTATGCGCGGTTTGCGAAGACGGCGAGTGCGTCTTTCGCGGCGTTTTGCAAGGATAATGCGGTTTGGTTGGACGACTTTGCGTTGTACACGGCCATCAAAGCGCAACTCATTGAAGCGCGGCGCGAGGAGTTTAAGTCGCCAGAGCTGGCTGCGTATGCCATTAAGATGAAGCAATACCTGGACGACGACCAAGTCAACGATTATTACTACGGCGCGGCGTGGAGCAGCTGGCCGCAAGCACTGGCCCAACGTGCACCCGATGCATTAAAAAAAGCCGCCGAAGAATTGGCGGACGAAATCGCGTTTGTTAAATTTTTGCAATACGAATTCTTCCGCCAGTGGGGCGCATTGAAGGCGTATGCCAATGGCAAAGATATTCAAATCATCGGCGATATACCCATTTTTGTGGCGTTAGACAGCGCGGACGTGTGGGCGCAGCCGGAGCTGTATTGCTTGGACGGCGATTGGCCCACCGCCGTAGCGGGCTGCCCGCCCGATTATTTTGCCGAGACGGGGCAATTGTGGGGCAATCCGCTGTACGCTTGGGAAGCGCACGCCAAGGAGGATTACGCTTGGTGGACGCGCCGCGTGCAGGCCGTGCTGGCCATGGTGGACGTCGTGCGTATCGATCATTTCCGCGGGTTTGAAGCGTATTGGACCGTACCCGCCACAGAAAAAACCGCCATCAACGGCAAATGGACAAAAGGCCCCGGCATCGCGCTGTTTGACGCGCTCAAAAAGAACCTCGGCAAACTGCCCATCATCGCCGAGGACTTAGGGCTCATCACCGAAGAAGTAGACCAACTACGCCTAGCCGCCGAACTACCCGGCATGCGCGTCTTGCAATTCGGCTTTGACCACGCGTCCAAGAGCAATTACTTACCCCACCACTTTGAAGACAGCCGCACCGTTGTATACAGCGGCACCCACGACAACGACACCACCCGCGGCTGGTACCAAACCTCCGCTACCGACAAGGAACGCGACTACCTGCGTCGCTACCTAAATGTATCTGGCGATGACGTAGCTTGGGATTTGATCCGCTTAGCCTACGCCTCCAACGCCGTATTCGCCATCGTGCCCATACAAGACGTGCTGGACTACGGCACATCCGCAAGGATGAATTGCCCCGGCGAGGCCACAGGCTGGTGGGGCTTCCGCTTCGTAGACGGCACGTTGACGGGCGAACATGCCAAGAGGCTGGCGTATTTAACGGAGCTGTTTCATCGTGGCGCGTGGGCGTTAGATCCGGAGGAGCAGGTGAAGCCGGTGATTGAGGTCGTTGGCGGCTAAGATCGGGGCTATGATCAAAAGATTAAGACCTTGGGGCATCCGCCCCAAACCCCGCAAGGGGCGCGCCCGCCCCTTGACCCCTGCTGTGCTACCGCAACGCGCTCATGGATAATACGAATGATTCCAAAAATGCCGCCCTTGGGCGGCATTTTTGCTGGTTTTGTACTCATTATTCGGCGGCATCGGCGAACGCCACAGCGCGGGTCAAGGGGGACGCTTCCCCCTTGCGGGTGTGGGCAGCGCCCACGGTTTTATTCTTTTGATCTGCGCCGAGCCCTTAGCTGCCCCCTGCCAACAACGCTTCAAACCCCGCCTCCGTTATCACAGCCACGCCCAGTTCGGCAGCTTTTTTATTTTTGCCTGAGGTCGATGCGGCGTTATTGTTGATTAGATAGGAAGTCTTGGCAGTAACGGCGGACGTGACTTTGCCGCCTTGCGCTTCGATGACGGATTGTAACGCCTTGCGGTTTTTGTGCTGGGTTACTTCACCCGTGATGACGAAGGTTAAGCCGTGCAGGGGTAGCAGCGTGGTGTCGATGATTTGGGGAATTTGCAAGTGCAAATGGGGCAGGAGTGAAAGGACGCGTGCGGTGTTTTCCGGGTCGGCGAAATAAGCGTGCAGGGCGGTGGAAATGGCTGCGCCAAAGCCTTTGACTTCATTCAGAGTTTCTTCAAAATTGTCGACGGCGCAGGCGGCGATGATCGTGGGAATGTCATGGGCGAAGTGGGCGCACAGGAGCTTGGCATTGGCTAGGCCCACGTGGCGGATGCCCAACGCATAGATGAAATTGGCGGGTGCGACGTGACGCGCGCGGTCGATGGCAGCTAACAAATTGTCGTAAGATTTTTGGCCGAAGCCTTCCATGGCCAGGAGTGCGGCCTCATGGTTTTGTAAATAGAAAAGGTCGGGGTAGTCCTGCACAGCGCCGATGGCGATGAATTTCTCTAAAGTTTGCTCGCTTAAGCCGTCGATGTTCATGGCGTTGCGGCTGACGAAATGCGCCAGGGCACGTATGCGTTGTGCGGCGCAGTTTGTGTCTGGGCAATAAAGCGACTCGCCGGAAGGGCCGGTGACGATTTCGGTTGTGGCGGCGCACACGGGGCAGGCGACGGGGATGGCGGGGGAATGGGAAGCGGGGCGGCTCAGGTTTTCGGCCACTTGGGGGATGATCATGTTGGCCTTGTATACGCGGATGCGGTCGCCGGGATGCAGTTGCAATTGGCGCACGATGCTTACATTGTGCAAGCTGGCGCGGGTTACAGTGGTGCCCTCCAGTTCAACGGGGTCGAATACGGCGATGGGGTTGATGAGCCCTGTGCGCGAGGTGTTCCATTCGATGGTGCGCAGGGTGGTTTCGGCGGTTTCGTCCGCCCATTTAAAGGCGATGGCGTCGCGTGGGAATTTGGATGTGGTGCCTAGCGAGGTGCCGTAAGCGATGTCGTCGAAAGTGAGGACGAGGCCGTCGGTGGCAATTTGCGCGGCGGTGATTTGCTGCTTAAAAGCCTCTACGGCGGCGGGTACGGTGGCGGATTTTACAAGCGCATTCGGCACGATTTCGAATCCTTGGGTGGTGAGCCATGTGAGTTGCGATGATTTAAAGCGCGCGGGCAGCATATCGGCATCGGATGCCAGCCCGATGGCGTAGAAGCGTATATTGCGTGCGGCGGCGACTTCGCTGTTGAGTTGTCGCACCGACCCGCTGCATAGGTTGCGCGGGTTTTTGTAGTTTTCTTCGGCGGGTAAGCGCGCATTGATGGCGGCGAAGTCGTCGTAGGTGATGATCGCCTCGCCGCGCACGGTAAACCGGCCTTTGTGCGGTACCGTCAGCGGCAAGTTGGAGAACACACGGGCATTGTGGGTCACATCCTCGCCGATGGCGCCGTTGCCACGGGTTAGTGCTTGCACCAGCGTGCCGTTTTCGTAAGTGAGCGACAACGCCAAGCCGTCCATTTTCCACGTGAGCAAACCCACTGCGTCGGGCAAGTCGTCGGTTTGCAAAAAAGCTGCCAAGGTGTCGATGGATTTTGTTTTATCCAGCGACAGCATGGGGAGCGCGTGGGGAACTTTGCGCAGGGTGGTAACGACTTCAAAGGGGCTGCCCGTTTCGCCGTAGCCAACTTTGCGCGTGGGGGAGTTAGCCAGTACCGTGCCGCTTTTGGCTTCCAATGCTGCGAGTTCATCATAGAGAGCGTCGTATTCGCGGTCGGTCATGATTTCGCGGTTTTCGTGGTAATAAGCGCGCGATGCAGCGTGCAATAACGCGGTTAATTCATGCATGCGGGCGTGCATTAGTTGCCCTCCTTTGCGGCGCGTGGTTCGGTTTTTTGGTAGGCAATCCGTTCATCCATTGCGGGGTCATCGAATAACCCTAGTCGAATAACGCCACATCGTTTGTATCCTAGGCGCACCAATAGTTTGTGCATGGAGGCGTTGGCGGCCATAGTATCGATGCGGATATTGCCGCATTGGCCGAAGCACCAAGCCAAGCAGGCGGCCCCGGCACCCTTGGCACCCGGCGCACGGGCAATGCGGTGTACCACGCCATAAGGCACATCGACATCTAACCATGCGCCGTCAATTTCGGCATACGTGGGGTCGTCCTCGATGGCGAAATAAAAAACGGCGCGGATTCTGCGCGGATACGCAGCATCGTTGCCGTTAGTTTCATCGACTAGTACATAGCTTTTGCCCGCATCAATGTCCGCCTCAATCATGGCACGCGGGGGGTGAGAATCGCCCCATTGGTGGGGATTGCCTGTAGCGGCCATTTCTGCTCGGGCGGCGGTATAGATTTGCATGACCGCGTCCAAGTCGGCGGGTATAGTTTGGCGGATGAAGGGGGTGTTTTCCATAGCGTGCCTCCGGTTTTTGTAATTATTTTTCCCAAAGTCTGGCGCAAAATGCAAAACGCCTCAATAAGCCTCGATTCGCCTCAATACGCCTCGTAAAAATCGGCCTACCCATCTGCCTGCATGTTTGGTGCGAAAAACGGCGGAAATTGGCTTAATTTGCGCGTTGTGTATTGGTATAAATTGGCTATACTTGACGCATCCCGGCCATTACATTTCAAGGAGAGCGAACCATGATGAATTATCTGCGCACGACCGAACGGATTACCGAAACCATCGTACCGCGTGACGATGAAATGCAGTGGATTTTCGTCTACTTCTTGCAAACAATTACCACCGAGCGCGACGAACAGTTCTACGCCCTGCGCGTAGATAAATTGAGCCGCGACGGTGTTTTATTGGAGCGCGAAGAAACCTGCGCCTTTACGGATTGCAGATTGGAAGCACTGGCCATGGCCAATGCCTTTGCTCGCGGTACAGTGCCGCCCTGTGTGCTGTTGGAAATGGCTGACGAGTGGGCTATGCAAAGGTCAAACGCGCATACATACCACATGGCAGGATAGGGCCGCTGGTTGCCGCCAGCCCAATTTCGCCCGTGGTAATCGTACCGCGCCGGGGGTCATATCTAATGTCGCGAGTCGATTTCGACGCTATACATTCGATATCGCGGAAAACCGCCGCCAGCACATTCCCATACACCGCCGGGGCGAAACCCGCCGTATACGCATTGACCAACAGAAACAGCGGTTTGTCCGACAGTATTTGCGCGCAGGCATCGATCAGCGTGTACAGCTTGTCTTCCAGCTTCCACATTTCGCCACCCGGCCCGCGGCCGAATACCGGCGGGTCCATGACAATCGCATCATAACGGTTGCCACGCCGCCCCTCGCGCTGCACAAACTTGAGCACGTCGTCTGTCAGCACCCGGTGCGACGCATCGCCCAAGCCCGACAGCACGACATTGTCACGCGCCCATTGGTTCATACCCTTGGCCGCGTCAATGTGCGTCACCGCCGCACCCGCCTGCACACAAGCCACCGTAGCCCCGCCCGTATACGCAAACAAATTTAATACGCGAATCGGCTCTCGCCGTGCCGCGTTTTTTTGTTCTGCGCGTATCAACGTTTGCATCCAGCGCCAATTAACCGCCTGTTCCGGGAAAAGCCCCATATGCTTAAACCCCGTAGGCCGTATATGAAAGCGCATCTTGTCATACCCAATCGTCCAAGCCTCCGGCACCGCACGCAGCATTTCCCACTGCCCGCCGCCCGACTTGCTGCGGTGATAGCGCATATCCGCCGCGCTCCAATCCACATCCGCACAACGCGGCCATATCGCTTGCGGATCCGGCCGCACCACCGTGACATTGCCCCAACGCTCAAACTTCTGGCCATCGCCGGTGTCAATCAATGTATAGTCGCGCCAACCCTGGGCTAGTTCTATATTTGTTTGCATATTTTATACGCACCTCGTTTCTGTCCACAAATATAGATACTTTTTTGGATTAGCACAAGCGGGACGTCCGCGGCAGGGGGCGAATGAAGCCGTGCCACTCGGACTAACGCGCACATCGGCTTGGTCGGGCAAGTAAAATCGTTTAGTCTTCTACGAAGCCCCAACGATTTTACGTAAGCCCGCCCTTCGCTGCTGTGCACGTGATTCCGCTATCGGCACGGCTTCATTCGCCCCCCGCCGCTGGGCTTCCTCTGCGCTTAACTAACGTTATAAATTTGTGGGAGGGTGTTATAAATCAACCGGTCGCAACTTGCGACCGGTTGGAACTTAGCAAAACAAGCAAAAGCAATCAATTTTGTCGGAGAAGGCCATGAACAGCGCGTAAAGTAAAATCCAGTTGGTTCCAATTTGGAACCAACTGAAATTGATATTTTTCGCGCGGGTTATGTGTTTGGGCTGATAGCGGCATCTCGTGACTGAACAAAGAAAAATTCCGCTAAAGCGGAATTGCCCCGCGAATAATTGCGGGTGAAGCGTTCCGTAATTGTTCGCTAGCGTCGGCGGGCGGGCTTATGTGAAACCGAGAAGGCTCCCAACGGGAGACAAGCGGTTTCACGTAAGCCCGACCGAGCCGATGCGTGCGATAGGACGCGTAGCCCAAACACATAACTGCACGCGCCGCGCCCTTCCACAACAGGCGGTGGATATGGTATGCTGTCAATATGAGAAAATTTGATGAATTTCCTAAAGAAGCGGCGCGTTCGCTGCGTTATGTGTTGTTTGATATTGACGACACAATTACGACCGAGGGGCGGCTGACTGCCGAGGCTTATGCCGCGTTGTGGGCTTTGCATGCGCGCGGGTTAAAAGTCGTGCCTGTAACGGGGCGGCCTGCCGGTTGGTGCGATATGATTATCCGCCAATGGCCGGTAGATGCTGTGATTGGCGAGAACGGTGCGTTCGCGTTTTACAATCGCGGCACGGACGTTTATGCCGAGTTGACGCACCCTAACGTAATTGAGGATGCGGCGGCGCGGTTGGTGCCGATACGGGAGGCCTGCTTGGCGCAGGTGCCCGGCTGCCGTGTAGCGCGCGACCAATTCGCCCGGCGGTATGACTTGGCGATTGACTTTTGCGAAGACGAGCCCAAACTGGGGTTGGATGCGGCGTATGCAATCCGCGATATTTGCGAATCCTATGGCGCGGTGGCCAAGGTTAGCTCGATTCACGTGAATACGTGGTTCGGCCAATACGACAAGCTGTCGATGGCAGAAATGCTATTTTCGCAGGTGTTTGGCGAGGACTTGACTACCGAGGCGGGGCGCGAGGTTTTCTTGCGCAAGTCGATATTCTTCGGCGACTCACCCAACGATGCGCCGATGTTCGGTTATTTTCCCAATGCTTGCGCCGTGGCCAATATCCTGCCGTTTGTAGATAAAATCGAAAGCAAGCCCGCCTACGTGACCGCGCTTGAAAGCGGACACGGTTTCGCAGCGGCGGTTAAACAGATAATAAAACAATTGGGTTGAGAAAAATTCCGCAAAAGCGGAATTGCACTGTTCACAATTGCGGGTGAGGCGCTTCGCAATTGTTCACTTGTATAGAGGAGTTGACCCCATGAACCGAATCATCCGCGAAGGACTTACCTTTGACGACGTTTTACTCATCCCTGCATATTCCGAAATCATCCCCCGTGAGGTGGATGTGCGTACCATGCTCACGCAGAAGGTTTCGTTAAACATTCCCATTATGTCGGCGGGGATGGATACGGTTACGGAGCATAAAATGGCCATTGCTGTCGCACGGCAGGGTGGCATCGGCGTGATCCATAAAAACATGAGTGTCGAAGATCAAGCCGCCGAGGTGGATAAGGTCAAGCGGTCGGAGCACGGCGTCATCACCGACCCGTTTTTCTTGTCGCCCAACCACTATGTATATGAAGCGGAAAAATTAATGGCCAACTACCGCATCAGCGGCGTGCCCATCACCGAGCACGGCAAGCTCGTGGGCATCCTCACCAACCGCGACATGCGCTTTGAGAAGGACCACGGCAAAAAAATCTACGAAGTCATGACCAAGGACAACCTCGTAACCGCGCCCGAAGGCACTACCTTGGAAGACGCCAAGACCATCCTAATCAGCCACAAAATAGAGAAGCTGCCGTTGGTGGATGCCCAAGGCAATCTCAAAGGGCTCATCACCATCAAAGACATCCAAAAATCCATCGAATACCCGAATTCTGCCAAGGACGGCTATGGCCGGTTGTTGGTGGGTGCGGCCGTGGGTACTAACGCCGGCACCATGGAGCGCGTCGCTGCATTGGAAAAAGCAGGCGCGGATGTCATTGTTCTGGATTCTGCACATGGGCACAGCGCGTCTGTCATCGCCCTGGTGCGTGAAATTAAATATGACTTCCCCGACTTGCAAATCATTGCGGGCAACGTGGCCACTGCAGAAGCCACCCTAGCGCTTATTGAGGCGGGTGCCGATGCCATCAAAGTGGGCATCGGCCCCGGCTCTATTTGTACCACGCGCGTAGTAGCGGGCATTGGCGTGCCGCAAATCACCGCTATCCTCGACTGTGCCGACGCCGCCAAGCCTTACGGCATCCCTGTCATCGCCGATGGCGGCATCCGCTATTCCGGCGAAGTCACCAAGGCCCTGGCCGCCGGTGCCAACGTGTGCATGATGGGCAACATCTTCGCCGGGTGCGATGAGAGCCCCGGCGCGACCGAGCTGTACCAAGGTCGCAAGTACAAAGTCTACCGCGGCATGGGTTCCCTAGCCGCCATGGAGCAAGGCTCCAAGGATCGCTACTTCCAAGAACACGCCCAAAAAGCCGTGCCCGAAGGCGTAGAGGGCCGCACCGCATACAAAGGCTCCGCCGCCGACACCATCTTCCAATTCATGGGTGGGCTGAAGGCAGGCATGGGCTACTGCGGTTGCAAAGATATCGCTGCGTTGCAAGAAAACGCGCAGTTCATGAAGATAACATCGGCCGGGCTGAGAGAAAATCATCCGCATGATGTGCACATCACAAAAGAAGCGCCGAATTACAGCGTGGAGCACTGATGGCGCGCGGCGCGGCCAAGGTCGCGGCAAAGGTCAAAAGATGAAAGTCAAAAGATGAAAACCTTGGGCGCTGCCCAAACCCGCAAGGGGGAAGCGTTCCCCCTTGACCCCGCGCTGTGCTACCGCAACGCGTTCAAATAAATACGATTAATTATAAAAATGCCGCCCATGGGCGGCATTTTTGCTTGTTTTGTACATATATTCGGCGGCATCGGCGAACGCCACAGCGGGGTCGAGGGGATGCGTTCCCTCGCGGGTCCGGGCAGCGCCCAGGGTCTTAATCTTTTGGCCATACGCTACTGCCGCGCAACCGTTGCGCCTCATGCCAGCCGCTGCCGCAGCCCCGCAGCCAGCCGTCGCTCGTTAGCCGCCTATCGCCGCTATCCGCTTCTCCACGCAATCCCATGGAATCTTCTCGACGAAGCGGTTGATGTAGGCCGCCTTGTCCGTCCCGTAGTCCAAGAAATAGGCATGCTCGTACATGTCCAGTACGATGAGCGGGTAAGCGAGCGTCACTTGTCCGTCGTGGTGGGAGTCGAAGAGGAGGTTGATGCAGGAGGCGGTGCGTTGCTCGTAGGCGAAAACGCACCAGCCGCGTGCTGACAGCGCGGTGGCGATGAAGTCGGCCTTCCATTTGTCTGCGCCGCCGAAGTGGGTGTCCATGAACTGCTGAGTTTTGCGCCCGATGGGGGTGGCGCGGTCGCCCAGGTTTTCGAAGTAGCGCTCGTGTAGGATGACGCCGTCCAGGGCGTAGGTTTGACCGCGTTTTAAGCCGCGGATGACGCTGTAGGTGGCGTTGGCGGCGGCCAGCTCTGCGGCGGATGCGTTGGCCAAGTCGGTCGTGATTTCGTTTGTTTTGGTTACGTAGCCGTTGTACAGTGTGATGTGGTCGTCATATTGCTTGCGGGTAACGACACCGGTGTTGTACGGGTATGTTTTGGCGGTGATTTGCATATTAAACCTCCTGCGCTTTGCGAATAAAATCGCTGTGGATGATATATTATCTTACGCACAAGGCTTATTTATAGTTCGTAATTTGGGTTGCCGGAGCATGTGCAGATAGGATAAACTAAATCAGTTGGTTGCAATTTGCAACCAACTGAAATAATGCGGAGGTCTTGATATGAAAAAAATCGCAGTGATATACAAGTCGAAGTATGGTTATACGCAGCGGTACGCGCAATGGATTGCGGAGGCATTGGATGCGCAATTATACGAACATACGGCGATTAAACCGCAGCAATTAGAAGACTACGATGTAGTGGTATACGGCGGCGGGTTGTACGCGGGTGGCATCAACGGTGCCAAGCTCGTCACAAAAAATCCGTGCAAAAATTTAGTAATGTTTACCGTAGGTGTGGCCATCCCCGCCGACACCGACTATACGGAAATAGTAAACAATGCGCTAACCCCGGCACAGCAGGCACAAACAAAAGTATTCCACCTGCGCGGCGGTATATCGTACAGCAAATTAAGCTTCCTGCACAAAATGCTCATGGCCGCCGTGAAAAAATCCGTCGAAAAAAAGCCCGAAGCCGAACGCAGCACCGAAGACATCGGTATATTGGAAACCTACGGCCAAGACATCGACTTTAACGACCGCACATCAATAATGCCGCTGGTGGAATACGTCCAAAATTTGCCACCACAACAATAATACGGTACGATGCCCATTCGTATGGTTATATATTTAATGAAGGGGAATGGGTTTGAAGGCTCCCTCACCGGCAACGCATAACGCCAACCGCAACGTAACCGATGTTGTGGTGTTATCTTTGATTGGGCGCGCGTTGGCCTTTGTTGTACGTGCAGTATCGTTGCGGGTTTTTGGTGCGCAGAATGCGTTGTACAACGCGTTTATTTACGCGATGAATGTACCCAATATGCTGTTTACGATTGTGGGTACGGCGTTGTCCACGGTGATGATCCCGGTATACAACGGCCTGCTGGCAGAGGATAAACGCGACGAAGCAAAAATATTTATCGACCATGTGATCAGCATCGCGCTGGTTTTTTTATTTGGGCTTACGTTGTTGGGTGTGGCGGGTGCGCCGTTGATTGTGCGTGTGGCGGGCGCGGATTTTGAAGAAGTGGCGTATCTGACGTTTGCGCTGCGGGTGCTGATGCCGGTGATGATATTCTTTGGTTTCGGCGCGGTGTTTGCGGGGTTGTTGCAATCGCACGGGCGGTTTCGGTTGCCTGCGTTGGTGAGTGCACCGGGTGGGTTGCTATTGATTGGCTACGTTGTTTTTTTCGCGGAGCGGTGGGGCGTAACGGGTTTGATTTTTGTGACGGCGGTAGGAGTGGCGTTGCAACCGCTGCTACTCTTGCCCGCGGTGATAAAACTGGGGTATCGCTTCCGCTTTCGGTTTAACTTGCGTGACGCCAATGTGCGCATGGCGGGGCGGCTTTGTGTGCCGGTTTTAATTTCCGTTGCGTCGTATCAGGCGCATTTTTTCTTTGCGCAAACGATGGCGCTTCGGCTGGAAGCAGCGGCGTTGGTGGACTTCTCGTTGCAATTGGTGCAGGTGTCTATCATGGTACTGGTGATGGCAGTGGCGGCGGTATATTTTCCAAAGCTAAGCGCATTGTGGGCAAAGAATGACACCGCCGACTACAATCAAACCTTGCGGAATGCGTTCGTTTATACTATATTCTTTGTATTACCTGCGGCTAGCGGGTTATTTTTGCTGCGCCACCATATCATGTATGTCCTGCGGATAGACGCAAGCGCGGAGTTGATAGGGTTGTATGCCATTGGCGTGGTAGCGGTGGGGCTGAAGGAAATCGCCGATCGCGGCTCCTACGCGATGAAGGACGCGCGCACGCCTGCCATGGTTAGCGTGTTGATGATGGCGGTGAACATCGGCACGGTCGTGTTGTTGTTGCCGCATCTGGAAGTGCGGGCACTACCTGTAGCATACGGTTTGGCGGCATTGGTGGGTGTAGGAACGCTGCTGGTGCGCTTGCAAAAGAAAACCCCTTTCATCACACGTCGTTTTATATATGAAGTAAGCAAAGTAGTGTTGGCGGCGGCGTTGATGGTTGCCGCAGTGTTGGGTGCGCTGTGGTTTGCAACAGAAGTACGCGCCAACGAAAATATGTTAGCTCAATTCATAAATGCAACCATTGTGGGCGGTGTGGTATACCTAGCTGCCGCGTGGTGTTTGCAACTTAGTCCGATACAGGACCGGAGAGGAAAAGTAAAATGATAGTACGTAAGAGAAACCGAATAATTGCACTATGTATAGCAATAGTAATGGCCTTGGGTTTGGTGAATGCATTTACGCCCATATCCATTGAGGCAACCGCAGAACGCCCTTTTATACCGCGCATGACCGCACCGGATCCTAACGATCCGCGTTTTACTACGTACAGCCCGTTTTATGGCGTGGGGCTGGGGATGCCCAACTGTACGGCCTACGCATGGGGTAGGGCTTATGAAATATTGGGGCATGCACCGCAATTAAACCGCGGGCATTCTCGTTTTTGGTTTACCAACGGCGGCCCGTTCCGCAATGACAACGACCGCTTCGAAAGAGGGCAAACACCGCGTTTGGGCGCGATTGCCGTGTGGGGTCCAAGTTCGGCCGGTGGCGGACACGTATCGGTGGTGGAATATGTATTCCCCAACGGGTCGTTCATTACCAGCGGTTCGGTGTTTGGCGGAACGTTTTTTTATACGCGGTTGAATACGTCGATACCGTCGGATTTCCAAGGCTTTATATACTTAGGCAATTTTACGTACACACCCACCCCCCTGCGCGTGATTCCGCAGATGGACATACACATACATTACGGCGACCCGGCATTGGGGCGCGTAACCGGTCTGGTCGCAACGGTGACTTACGTATACGATCGTTTCTTGGGCAATCATGTGTACTTGAGCGCGTACAGCACCATTACATTTAGCAACGCTTTTTATGTGCCGACATCCATGGTGCATGATGCGGGCGATGGACGCATGGATACATGGCAGGATGGGTTGCGGCGTTTTGAAGCCAATGTACGGTATCGCATGGATGATTTTGTGGGTGTATTGTCCCTGCCGCTGTATCGCGGTACCACTTTGCAAAATCGCAATGCGGCTGCACAGCTGTACCGTTCGGAACAAGGTATGACAGGCATCGAAACCTTCCGCTTTGTTAATTTGGACACGGTCAACAACCGTATGATAAGGACGCTGGAATTGCAAAACGGCGGGCGTGATATAAACGAGCGCAGCGTCCACGTTTGGGTAACCCCCCCGGCGCCGGATTTACCGCCCGTATTCGATTGGATTTATGTTGATTTAAACCGCCCGTCTGAAGCCAACGGCGCGCCGTTTATGATCAATAACTTAGTAAACCTGCGCGGCTTGCAAGAAGTATTGGGCGGGACCACCTCCAGCGAGGTCAGCGAAATTTCCGGCAGGCGGATAACCGTGTTTACGCTGCCGCATGCCGGGAGCGGAGAAGCCATCGTGTATATTTACCAAAATCAAGCGACGATATTGTTGGGTGATTTTATCTTCCCGCAGGAGCATTTTGGGCTGGTGCGTGTGGAGGGCAGTTGGTATTTAATGTTGGATTCATTGCCTGCGTTAGTAGGCTTTACCGGTTTTGTCCAAGGCGATAATTTATATTTACATGTAATTTCTTAAAGTGAAACGCATACTGTTAATCCTGCCCAACTTGGACTTGGGCGGCACGGAAGCGGTTGTGATGAACTACCTGCGCGCAGGCGTGCCTTTCGATTTTGTGGTACACGGCAACAACGGTCATCACGAGGCCGAAGCGCAAAAACTGGGCGCAAGGATTTTCCGCGTACCGACACGCAGCGAAGGATTCTTCAAAAATATCCGCGCGATGAGGCAGTTATACAAAAACCATCAGGAATACAATACGGTAATTTTGTGCACCGAGCATGCCTTCGGTTTTATTGAATTGGTGGTGGCGTGGTGGTGTAGGGTCAAATACCGCGGCGCGTGGAGCCATTTCTCCAATTATCAAGGCGGCTCGCGGTTGAAGAAGTGGATGCACTATCCTGCCCGCCCGTGGCTGCGTTTGTTCACCAATTTTCGGTTGGCGTGTACGGCGGCGGCGGGGCGGTGGCTTTTTGGATGTAATCACAGGAGTTTATCCACGTGGTTCCCCACCGGCGGCAGCATGATAAATACCAATTTTGACCTAGTAAAAAATGCCATCGATTTGCAAAAATTCGCTTTCGACGCAGAAGCGCGACGCACCCTGCGTGACCGGGTGCAAATGGGAAATCGCTTGGCCGTGGGCATCGTTGGGCGGTTAAGCACGGTTAAGAACCATGCCTTCGCGCTGCGTGTTTTCGCGCAATTACAAGCCCGCACACACGAAGCGGACAAGCAACCCATGCTTTACATCATCGGCGACGGCGACTTGCGCGAATCATTGGAAGCGCAAACCAACGCACTCGGTATCAGCGATAACGTCCGATTCATAGGCGCGGTGGAAAATGTGCATGAATACTACCAAGCACTGGATGTCGTAATCATGCCATCCTTGCACGAGGGCTTCCCCATGATAGCCGTGGAAGCACAAGCCGCCGGACTGCCGCTTATCCTATCGGATACACTGGCGCATGACATCGCCGTCACGCCGTTGGTGCGCTACATCGGCATCGGCGAAGCCGGCGTGGACGCATGGGCAGACGCAATCCTCGCGCATGTGGGCGATATTGCAACAAGCGAAACACAACGCGGTAATCCTGCGCACATACAGGCACTAACCGATGCCGGATTTTCAATAACACATGCCGCGCAAAAATTAATAAAATTCTTGAGTGCATAACATCAATGAAATCTTGGGAATCATTCCCGTTACGAAGGATGGGTTTCATGTTGGACAAAAAAGGAAGATTGTTTGGCTACATCAGCATCGTGGATTTATTTGCCGTGGTGATGGTGGCGGCCATTTTTTTTGCCGTGTGGTCGTTGGCGGGGTCGCGGCCTACGTTGGAAGGAGAGCAGGACGTTTACGTGACGTTTCGCGTGGCGGCGGTGCAGGATTTTACCGCGCTTGCGTTGCAACATGATGTGCCTGTGATGGACGACGACGGCGGCATCCACTTGGGGCGCGTGGTGGACTTTGTGGTGGGCGACAGCGAAGCCTTCCTGCCCGATCGCGCGGGTAATAGGGTGGCTACGACGTTGGAGGGATATTATTCCGTATCGCTAACCACGCGTGTGCCGGGGCGGTTGACCGATGGCGCGGTGGTGCTGGGCGGGCGGCTGTATGCCGTGGGTTCAGAAGTACACTTGTGGGCAGGCGGCGTGCGTTTGATTATGTATGTAACCGCGATTGTGGTGGCGTAAGCGGCATAGCCGCGTGGGCGCGGGGTTGTGTGAATGCGCGCTGTACGATTTTTGGGCGTTGGCGGCACGTCCTCATTAAGTGCTTGCGTTAGTCATAAATGCCTAACGCCAAGCACTAAATTCGGACGCACCGCCAACACCCAAAAATCGCAAGGCGCACATTCGCACAACACCGCGCCCACGCTGCCGTGCTATATCGCCACTCTGCGCGAGTAGTTTGATTAGTTGGATGGGTTTGGGGGCTTGTGCCCCAGCGGAAAAATTTGGGAGGTTGGTTTGTATGATTGATAGGGATGCACGGTTGTTTGGCAAAATTAACATCATCGACGCGGTTTTAATTTTGGCGTTAGTGGGGGCGATTATTTTTGGCGTTAATTTTATACGCGGAGGCGGGGCTTTTATTGGCGGTGAATCGCGCGAGTTTATTATTGGCTTCCATTCGCCCGAGGTGGACGATTTTAGCGCGACGATAATTAACATTGGCGACAATGCGTTTGACCATATTTTGGGCAATTTTCTGGGTGAGGTGTACGATGTGGTGGTTGGGCCGTCTGTCGTGTGGAATGTGGATCAATATGGCAACAGCGTGTTATCTACGATGGAAGGTTTTTCGGAATTGACGGTGTATGTACGCATCACGGGTACGCCTGATAATCATGGTGTATTGGTGGCGGGCAACCGCTACGGTGTGGGTATGAACCGTGCCCTGCGTGCGGGTGCGGCGGCCATGCAAATGCGTGTGTCTTATTTGCGGGAAATCACCCCCTGATGCAAACGCAAAGCTACCTACTCAACAAAATCATCGCTGTGTTGGGTGTGCTGAATCACTGGTACGAACACAGTCTATTAAACCGCGCCGTGGAAGCCGTGAAGCGCGCCGCCCGTACAAGCCTTGTGCTGACGGGCTTTTTGCGTGATGCATATGAGCAGCGCGACTATTGGGGCGGGTCGTGGATATGCCGTGCGGTGGATGCGGTGACCAAGGGTGTGTTGACGGTGTTGGTGTGGTGCGTGCGGTTATTTGACCGTGCCAATGCATCCGGTGCCAACCGCCGATTGCTGGCATGGTTGCAAAGTGACCCCGCGCAACGCGATGAAACGAACGAAGGATTCGCGCTTAAAGCTTCATGGTTCGTGCGCAAGGTGATAACAGGCTGTGCGCCGTGGCGGTTGGTGGCTTGGTTCTTCGGCGATGACGCAGTGCAGCGTGGTGGCGAAAGCAAGATGCAAACAACATCTTGCACCGTCAACAGCGTAGCATTACACAAAGTCATCTACATGGCCTTTGTGGCCGGGGTGCTATTGGTGCCGGGGCATTTGTGGACGAATGCAATATTATTGGGAAGCGCGGCGTTGTTTGCGTTCATCTTCGCGGTGGCGTGGGTGCGGGGGGGGGCTTCGGATGTCATCGGTGTTGCGCGGGGGGCATCATCCGGTGTGGATGCCGCAGTATATGCCGACAAGATGCGGTTATTTTCCCCTGCGTTGTTGTTGTTTGTGGGCTTTTGTGCGTTGAGCATTTTTACGGGATACGGCGGCGGAGATTCGCTGCGTGTGTTTGCGATTTTCTTTGCTTGTGTGGTGCACAGTGTTTGTGTGACGCTGGCGGTGCGCAACATGGTTGATTTGCGCTTGTTTGCGAAATTTATCGCCGTGGCATTGGTGCTGACGGCGTTGTTTGGTTTCTACCAATTGGCGGTGGGCATTCCGATTCGCCCGGAGTTTACGGACTTGCTGGCCAGTCCGGGGTTGGCGCGGCTGCATTCGACCATGGGTAACCCCAACAATGATGCGCAATTTTGGGGCATGATGCTGCCGTTTGTGCTGGCGATGGTCGTAGCTGCGCGGTGCGATACGAAGCGGTTATTATTGGCAGGCGCGGTGGCGGTGTGCGTGGGGGCGTTCGCGCTCACATATTCGCGCGCGGGTTATGTAGCGTTGATGGCGGGTGTAGGCGTGTTTATATTGATGGCCGCGCCGCGTTTGGTGCCGATTGTGCTGATTGCGGGCATCGTGGCGTTGCCGTTTATCCCGTCGGGCATCATCGACCGCTTGCTGACGCTGGGCACAGATACGTCCAGCCAATACCGCTTCAATATCTGGCGCGGCGTGGTTAACATGCTGGAGGTATATTGGGTGCAAGGCATCGGCATGGGGCCGGTGGCTTTTGCTCAAACGTATGCGCGGCATTATCAGGGCGAAGCCTTTCGGGCGTTGCACGCGCACAATACCTTCTTGGATGTGTTTATCCACAGCGGCATCGGCGCGTTGATTTCGTTTGTGGCGTACTTGTTTAGCCTGATACGGCGCGGCGTGGCGGCACATATGAATTCTGACAACAAGGAATACAAGATATTTGTGGCCGCGGGTGTGGGCGCATTGGTGGTATTCATCGCTTTCGGTGTGGGGGAATATGTGTGGTTCTATCCCCGCGTGATGCTGGTGTTTTGGGTTGTGGTGGGGTTGTTGACCGCATTGACGCGATTTAATCAAACCGGAGGAAATGCCAATGAGAGTTAAAATATGCCCGGAATGTGATTATAAAAATGTATCATTTACAAATCGGTGCAAGGAGTGCAACGCCGACATAACAGAAGTGTCAAAGTACATCATACCGCCGCCACCCCCCGAAACAGTCGGTGAATTTAGAGCAAGAAGGTTTTTTTGGCACTTAATCATTAGCATAATTGTGTTGCTTGTCTTTGCCGTTGTGCGGATAATTGGTTTTTTTATCTAGCAATTAATATTAAACCGGGAAGGCGGGTGGTGGTGGCGATGTTTGATTTTTTCAAAAAAAAACAAGCGCAACCAACAAGCGAAAATGACGCAAACGAAAAAGAGCGCGCAATGTTTGAACAGCACCGCGAGGCCATTATCGACGAATTTAAAAAGCGCACGACATTAAAGGCATTGTTCTTGACAACCGCACGCGGCGCGGTGGGGCTTACGGATTCGAAATTCGGTGGGGTGCCGTATTTTCCTGCGGGCATGGATTATCCGTGCAACCCCAAAGGCGAGCCTATGCGGCTGTTGGCGCAACTCAATTTGAATGAATTACCCAAGCTGCCGGACTTTCCGCAGCGGGGTATTTTGCAATTTTTTATTGTCCCGGGTGATTCGATGGGGTTGGATTTTGATAATCCGCCGCATAAAAACACGAATTTTCGCGTGGTGTACCACGCTGATGTTGTGTCGGGAGAAAATACAGAGTTGCCGGATTTTAGCGATACGCTGTTCCCGTTTGAGGGGGAATTTAAAATTTCGGGCGCATATAAAGAATATGCGATGCCGCCGTCGGATTATCGATTTCATGAAGAATTTATGAAAGTGTACAAAAAACACATAAATACCACGGCAATTAAATTCCATGAATTGGATGACGACATCATCGAAAGCGTAGGGGATCTGCTTTGTGTTTATGGGCACATGATGGGGGGGTACCCCGAATTTTGCCAAGAAGACCCGCGGACTTACGTGGAGGGGTATGGCGAACACACCGTATTACTTTTTCAAATGGATTCGGAAAACGGCGGCATACCGAGATGCGATGAAATCATGTGGGGCGATGCCGGATGCGCGAATTTCTTTATCACGCGTGATGCATTATTGCGGCTTGATTTTTCCAACGTTTTATACAATTGGGATTGCCATTAACATGAAAATTCTACACATGATATCCGGCGGAGACAAAGGCGGTGCAAAGACCGCCGTTTTTTCGTTGTTGATGGCGCTGGGAGAAAAAATTGATATCACAGTGGCGTGCTTCACGGAGGGTGTGTTTTATCAAGAAGTGCAGGAGTTGCCGGTCAAGTCGGTGCTGTTTAAACAGCGCTTTCGTTATGACTTGACGATTTTGCGGCGGCTGGCGCGTTATATCCGCGCCGAGGGGTTTGACATTGTGCATGCCCACGGGGCGCGTGCCAATTTTATTTGCTCGATACTCAAGCCGTTTGTAAAAGTGCCGTATGTCACCACCATCCACAGCGATTACAAGCTGGACTTTACAGACAAGCTGTATAAAAAAATTGTTTACACCGCGCTTAACGTGATGGCGTTGAAACGCATGGATTACTACATCGGCGTGAGCGATGCGTTCCGCGGGATGTTGGTGGAGCGCGGGTTTGATACGGGGCGCGTGTTTTCCGTGCACAACGTGGTGGAGGCAGAGCGGGCGAAGGATTTTGTGCCCAAAGCGGAATTTTTGGCGCGGTTCGGCCTTGATGGGGCGGGGCGGCGGTTATCAAGCGCCGCGTTTTCCGACAGCGGTGGGCAGCCGATTTTAGTCGGCATCATCGGGCGCTTCGACCATGTTAAAGGCCATGACATTTTCTTGCGGGCGGCGGCAGAGATTTGCAAGCGCCGCGATGATGTCCGCTTCTTGTTGGCGGGCGAGGGCAGCGAAGAGGCCAATTTGCGCAAGATGGTGCGGACGCTGGGTATTGCGGAGCGCGTGGTGTTTTGCGGATTTGTGACGGATATTTTCAGCTTTATCAATGCCATCGACATCAACGTGTGTGCGTCGCGGTCGGAGAGCTTCGCTTATATGCTGCACGAGGGCGCGCTTATGAAAAAACCCGCCGTGTCCACCCATGTGGGCGGCATCGGCGAGCTGATTATCGACGGCCAAACGGGCACATTGGTACCCGACGGCGACTTCCGCGCGTTGGCGGCTTCAATTGAAAATTACATAGAAAACCCCGCGCTGGGTGCAAAACACGGCGCAGCATTATATGACCATGCCGTCACATTCTTCTCCAAGGAACGGATGCAGGCGCGGTCGTTGGAAATTTATCAAACGATTTTAACTGAAGAAAAACGCACGCACCGCGTATTCGACGTGATGCTGCACGGTTATTATGGCTACGCCAACTCCGGCGACGACGCGCTGCTGGACGCGGTATTAAAATCCCTCCGCGCTGAGCGCTCAGACTTGTCCATCCTCGTCCTGTCTCGCGCGCCGGCAGATACGATGCGCGATTACGGCGTGTTTTCCATCTACCGTTACAACCTGCGCAAGGTACGCAAATATATGAAGCGCACGCGGCTCATCGTGTACGGCGGCGGCTCGCACATACAAGACATCACTTCCACAAGGTCGTTGATGTACTACACGCTGCTCCTGCATTGGGCCAAGCGGCTGGGCATGCGGGCGATGCTGTACGGCAACGGCATCGGCCCTATCACCGGCGTGCGCAATATCGTGCGTGCGCGCCGCGCGTTGGAAGTCTGCGATTATGTATCCCTTCGCGACCCGGAGTCGTATGCTTTCGTCAAGCGCATGGGCGTGGTCAACCCGAATGTAGCCGTCAGCGTGGACCCTGTATTCGCACTGGATGCGCCGGGGGCTTCCGCACAAGACGCACAAATAGCAACCGGTGGCAATTTGCCATCAACTGATTTCCCACTGCAGGAAACATACACACGCTCCCCCGACTTTCCCAAGCTGAATGCCGCGGGAGTTATGCAATCCGCGGCATTCGGCATCCCGGACGCAAGCGGGAACGCGGGTTATTTCGCCGTATCCCTACGCCCGTGGCCGCATAACGCGCCCCACTTTGTGGAAACAATCGCAAATGTCATCAACCACACTTCGGCCACTTACGGCTTGGTGCCCATTCTCATCCCCATGCAATTGGACAACCCCAATGACCTAACCATCCTGCGCAGCGTGGCGCGGTTGTTGCACGGCGACTATGTACTGCTGCCCCGCGTATTCCGCTATGACGAAATCATGGACGTACTGGCACATGCCACTTTCGCCATGTGTATGCGCTTACATGCGCTTATTTACGCTGTGGGCGTGGGTGTGCCCATCATCGGGCTGGTGTACGACCCCAAGGTTGCCAATTTCGTTGCGTACATGAACCAAGACGCGGTGATGGATACGTCCGCACCGGATGAAGCTACCTTGCAAGGCATGATTGCCGCCATTATGGACAACCCGCAAGCCGCACGAGAAAAAATCACACACGAGCGCAAACGCCTACGCGCCTTGGCCGCCAACGATGCAAAAATTGCGGTAGGGTTGTTATAACTACTCACAAAGCGAGGAATTAAAGTGAAAGAAATCGAATCCAACAAACACGCTTGGGGGCAAGTCTCCGAGGATCACTACCATTACTTCAAAAAAGCGTTGTCGGAAGGCACGTACCAATTAAACCGCCACATCGTGTCCGAATTGGGTGACTTGGCGGGCAAGCGCATCATCCACTTGCAATGCAATACCGGCGCGGACACCTTGCTTTTGGCGAGGATGGGCGCACATGCCGTAGGTGTAGACCTCGTGCCCGACAACATCAAGTACGCCAAGCAATTGGCGGCGGATTTGGGCATCACCAACGTAGACTTCATCGCGTCCGACATCATGGAGCTGATGGACAAGCACAACGAAAAATACGACGTGGTATTCGTATCCGAAGGTGCCATCGGTTGGCTGCCCGACCTTGCCAAGTGGGGGCAAACCGTCCGCCACTTGCTCAAAGACGACGGCTTCTTTTATATCTTCGAAGGCCACCCCATTGCCCTGATGTTTGACGAGGGCAAGTTGCCCCAAGGCATCATTGAAATCAAATACCCGTATTTCAAAAAAACGCCCGACATTGATAACACCATTGGCGGTTATGCATCCGAAACCAAGAGCGGCGTGGAAACCTTCTTTTGGATGTACAAGACATCGGATGTGTTAAACGCGTTGATAACGGCAGGGTTGCACATCGAATTCATGCATGAATTTGAAGAAAATTATTATGACATGGGAGGCGGCAAGCGCGTGGACGGTAATTTGTATAAGTTGGATTGCAACGAGGGGTTGTTCCCGATGTCGTTTAGCCTGCGGGCGAGTGTGTACCGTAAATAACGCAACGGACGAATGCCGCAACAACCACAGCGCATTGCGGATTGCAACGGCGGTGATGTAATTGAATGACACGGAAGCTATGCGACCCGTGACATTCGACAAACTGAATGCTGTGGGGCACTTGCGACACAGAACATTCGGTAAGGAGTGCATATGGATAAATCATTGATTAAGCGCGGTGCTGTACTTGCAGCGGTGCTTGTATTGGCAGTGGCGGCAGCGTTGATGCTGTATGGTCGTGGCGGCAATGGCGCACCCGACGATGGCGAAAACACAGCATGGGTCATGCCCGACTTGCTGCCGTTGGAAAACCCGCCGCAAACCGCTGTACCCGTCGGCGTGCGGGATTTTCCGGCATTGCATTTGACCACGACTTACGACCCCTTCGCGGTGGATCGGCAATTTTGGCACGATGCTTATTTGTTAATCAGCGGCACAAACCACGCATATTTAATGAACGCCACCCCTGTGCGCCTGCGCGGGCGGGGCAATTCCACTTGGTTGCACGGGGAAGAAAAGCGCCCCCTGCGACTACGGTTCGAAACGCCGGTGTCGTTGCTGGGGTCGCCTGCGGTGGCGCAGGATTGGGTATTGATTGCCAACTTATTTGATATGTCGTTAATGCGCACGCATTTGGCGTTTCACATGGGTGGCGCGTTGGGAACATTCCCGTGGACGCCGTTCTCGCGGTTGGTGCATGTGTATATCAACGGCGAATACCAAGGTGTTTTTCAATTGGCGGATGAACGAGATAACAACCCCGCGCGGGCAAATTTGACGTTCAACACCGACCCCGCGCTAAGCGAATTTTTGTTGGAAATCGATGGTTCAGCGGCATCGCGTGATCGTCGGTTGGCAGAAGGCGAAGTAGAAAATGTGGACTTCACTTTTGTTAACGGTTGGGTCATTGACGTGCGCTACCCGCGATTAAACCGTCGTGACGGGCATTTGGAATATTTGCAAGCCTACCTGTATCGGGTAGACGCTGCCATAAAAGCGCATGATTTTGACGCGCTGGCAGCATTGGTGGATATCCCGTCGCTGGTGGATTTTTATTTGGTGCAGGAGTGGTTCAAAAATATTGACGGCGGCGACCGCAGTATTTTTATGCAATTGATGGGCACGGGAGAGGCGCGGCGGCTATACTTTGGCCCGCTGTGGGATTTTGACCGTTCGGCGGGGAATTTAGCATTTTGGAACACGCCGGAATATATTTTTATTGGGAATTACAACCGATGGTTTGCGGATTTGATGGCCACGGATGCATTCCGCACCTTGGTCGCCGCCCGCTGGCGCGAAATCCGTTATAACCAAGTCATGCAAACATTGGCCTACGCCGCCCACTTGTTGGAAAATTATGAAGCCGCTTTTGACCGCAACTTTGAACGGCACGACCATATCTTCGCCCCCGACGGACGCGAATCGGGCACAGAACCCACGTGGTTTTGGCTCGTGCCGGAAGTGGTACAAGAATTGCACAGTTTCCGCGCGCAAGTGGAATACATGACTGCCTGGCTGTACGCGCGGGCAATTTGGTTGGACGGATATTTTGAACAAGGCGCGTAACGGTACAACGCCGCGCACCTTGCGCATAGGACATATTTATTTTAATGTTGATTATTTGTGGTTGGCGACGGTGGCGTTGGCGGCACAATTGGCGGTCAGCTTGCAAGGCTTCTATGTAGGCGAAGGCGATTTGCAATTCTTGCATCAAATTGCTACACGGTTGGCATTGGGGACTTTTCGTGCGCCTTCATTGTATGTGGCGACTTTTCCGTCCACGTTGACGTACCCGTTTATCGTGTCGTTGTTGATGCGGCTGTTCGGCACCACGTCGCCGTGGATTTTTGTGGGCATTAATCATGTAGTGATGACCGCGGTGGTTTGCGCCGCGTATGGATTTTTGAAAGCGCGCATGACGCGAGCGTTCGCGCTGGCGGGTGCGTTGTTGATTGCGCTGCATCCGTTTACGGTGCTGTACAGCAATACTTCCAATGCTGAGTTATTCTTCGGTGCGGGGGTGTTGCTGTCTTTTTTTGCCTTTGCAAAGTGGGAAGGGTTAGCCGAAACGGCGTATGAAGCCCCGCAATCGACAGCACTTGAAGCAACGCCACCGGCGCGCAATACCTCGACATTGACGGCGCACATTTCGCCCAAATTGCCGCTGTCCGGTATAAAAACGACACTGTACCGCATTGTGTTATGGGCTTGTTTATGCGCCGTACCATTGGCGTTGGCGGGGTGGGCACGGCCATTGGCGGTGCTGATGTTAGCGGCTTTTTGGGGTTATCTATTATTTTTCTCGCGGCATAAATGGATGCATCGGGGTATCATCGCGGGTATTTTGTTGGTGGCATTTGTCGCTTCAGGCATGATAAGCGACCGGTTGGTGCGGCATCATACAGGCCATGCGCCCGCATCATCCTTGTATTCCTTCGGTTGGAATCTATATGTAGGCGCGTCTTCCGCCGGTACATGGAACGACGAAGACGCTGCACGATTTAACGAAGTGATGCAAACCGCCGCCACACCCGATGAAGTACATCATTATTTTGCCACGGCCGCCATCAACCGCTACCGCGAAATGGGCACGGGTATTTTCCCGCATATGACACGCAAGCTGCGCGTATGGAACGCGCACCGTTATGTATCCGCGTTTTACGAAGGTCGTTTCACCGCTGCGGTGGGTGTGGTGGTGGCCGTTTTTGATTTAACGATTTTCGCGTTGGCGGTTTTGGGAGGTGCTGTCATCCTTGTGCATCGGCGGCGCAGTATCTATTTTGCATTGATGTTTTATTTGGCGGGAACGGTAGCGGCGTTGGCATTATTGGAAATTGCGCCGCGATATGTAGTTTCGTACCGCATGATATTTTGTTTGTTTGCGGTGGAGGCGTTGTATCGATTATATACACGAAAATCATTATCAAAAACCGCCCCGTCGTAGATAGTGTCGACAGGGCGGCTTTGGTTGTTATTGCACGATTTCAAAGGTAAACACGACGGGGTTGTTTACATCTTCATCCAACGGAGATATATCCACGGATTTTATTTTTAATTGTATGCCCAGGGCTTTTTGAAGTTCATAAAGCCTTCCGCCCGCACAGCGTTCAAAGTAACCGATGGCATTAGTCGGCGGGGTGGTGTACTTGCCCTCTGCGGCACGCTTGTAATACCCGTGAGAACATTTGAACGCAAGCGTTAGGGTGTTATCATTATTAAGCACCGGCTTCCACCGCCCAAAGGTATCCGCAAACATAGCCATTCTTTCATCAAGCGCCAAATGGGCATAATCAACGGCGAAGGCTTTACGCTCCTTGTCAGCACCTGCACCGTTGCAAGCACCTTGGGTTTTGTATAATTCAAACCGTTGTTCTTTTGTAAGGTGTGTATTCATGGCCTGTGCGAATTCATCATCCCATTCCGGATTAAAATATTTGAGCCCGACTAAGTGCGGCCCATTTTCGCATTGGTATTGGTTAACAATTCCTTCAAAGATGGCTACGGTTTCGGGTGGGATGCCGCTTTTCTTTTTCTGCATTTCCCTCAATACACTTATCATATCTTGCCCTCCTCATTAATTTCTATAATTGGATACCACATTTCCATAATGGCAAAACTTGAATTGCACGGTGTGTATAATTCTGCCATGAAGTTGCCACGGGTTAATCCCTTTTTCTTCAGCCATGATTCGGTATAATCGCCTGCTTTATATATTGCGTCCGTTACAAGGGCTTCAAAATCTTCAGCTTCAAATGTACATACAATATAATTCCCGGAGGGAAGCTGCCGGGTGGCATAACCCCCACTATCCGCACCGGGAGCGGCTTCTGTACCTGCAAAGTAAGTGAAACAGCCCTCCGGAGCATCGCCCTTGCATGAAATCCCAATATTTCGCCAATCAATCAACATCGGAATGTCAGATTCATGAAAGCGCTCCCATATCGCGCCGGGTTCGTCGATACCTGTAACATTGCCGCCGGGTACATGCCCTGTGATGCTGACATGACCCGAAAAGCCAATAAAATGAATCGGTTCATCAAGTGTGTTGCGGTTGATTTCCAGCACGATTCCCTTGCTTATAAGCGGCACATCTTCATCGATGTGCACATATCCGAGCAATAAATCGGGCTTTGTGACTTGATTAAGCGGAACGGGATGATTGCGGTATTCATCGGGTGTTATTGAAAATGCACTTTTGAATGTCTTTGTAAAATATTCATGGCTGTTAAAACCGTAATCCAGCGCAATGTCGAGTATGCGCCTGCTTTTATCCCCAAGCACTTCACAGGCCTTTGCCAGCCTGCGCATCTTGATATACTCATTAACCGGCCGCTTTACAAGACGCGTGAACAACCGTTGAAAATAAAACGGCGACAACATTGCAACTTTTGACAATTCTTCGGGCGTATTGTTTTCCTGTAGGTTATCTTCAATGTAATCAACAACCTTTTGAATGGATTCCCATGCGTGCATATTAAAGCCTCCAACTTTTTATTATGTTTTGATTTTACATGATAAAAAATTCGCGGGCTTGTTCGTCAATGCTCTCTTAGGCTTTTTTTATTTATGTTGACTTGCATATCTTTGCGTGTAAGGACACCAAATCATACATTTTAAACATAAATTACAAAGCTTTCTAACCATCATATCTTCTCTTTTAACCGCAGCGTTCCAAGTCGTGCCGTGCAGGGATTTAGGCAGGCATACATCAACACAAATATTGCAATCGCCGCATTGCGGTGTTATTACTGCTTTGTTCATGATTTCAAAGGGAGCGGTAGTTAAAACTTTGCCGAACAGCACGGCACAGCCGTATTGTTCAGTAACCAACAAATTATTTTTTCCTATGAATCCTAACCCTGCATGGAGTGCGACCGTTTTATGGGGTAAGCGACCGAATTTTAACTTGGCAATACTTTTATATCCTTCGACTTCCAATAATTCAGCTGTTTTTGCGGCAAGGGCGTCCATTTTGCGTTCCGTATTGAGCACTTCCTTCGTCTTTGGTTGCTCATTGGCGCTTAACGCATTTATGTACTCCTTTGATAATGCCTTGCCAAAAAAAATTACACAGGAATACCCCTCTACGGCATCTGCAGGCAACACCGATGTATCAACAAAATATACAAAATCCGCACCTTTGTTTTTTATGTACTGCTCCCAAAATTCGTTGATTGATGCGTTCATTCTTATTCATCCCCTTAATTTGTAAATTTTACTTGCGCCGGATCATGTTCACCGGAAATCAACATAATGATTTCTACCGTTAAATTGGCTTGTCACTTTTCAAGCAATGACCCGTTAAAAATCTATTAAATCACAGCGAACAGACGTTTGAAATAGATTTTCAAATTTTTTTTGCGAAGGACTGCCGAAAGCAGCTATGTACCCACTGTCTGCTTTGATGTTATACTTCGCTTTCTTTGCGTCATACGCATTATTTCATTATTAAAAAGGAGTATCTCATGACATTTGGACGCACGAAATACCTAACCACCATGGGCATGTTGGCTGCCATGGCTGTCCTGTCTACCATTTTAATCCGTATCCCCGTAATGCCCGCCGCCCCATTTCTTACGTATGACCCCAAGGACATCATTGTGGTCATCGGCGGCTTCATTTTCGGCCCGGTGGCAGCGTTGACGTTGGCGGTCGTTTCCGCTTTGGTAGAAATGCCGTTCTCCGGCACAGGGCCATGGGGCGTGGTCATGAACATTTCATCCAGCGCAGCATTCGCCGTGCCCGCGGCAATCATATACAAATATCGCCGTACCATGACAGGCGCAATAACAGGATTGGTGGCAGGTGTCCTCATCGTAGTGCCGGTTATGCTGGCACTAAATTATCTAATCATGCCCATATATACAGGCATGCCGCGCGCAGCAATCGTAGCCATGCTAAGACCCACCATCCTACCCTTTAACGTCATCAAGTACAGCCTAAGCGCAGCCATCACCCTCATGATATACAGACCCATCGTAACCGCCCTAGCCGCATCAGGCCTACTACCCGCATCCACCGGCGACAACCAAAAACGAACATTCACCGGTATCCTAATAATCGCTGCATTAATCGCCGTAGGCTTGATCATGACCATCATTATCATGAACATCCGCGCCTAAAAAACCCCTCCAAGCTAATCTAATCCCTTGACCTTAGCTTTTCATAAACCACCTCAAAGCCGCCGCCGGGGGCGAAGGGACTGTGCGCATAGCGAAATCACGCACGCAGCGGTGCGTAGCGGGCTTACGTGAAACCGAGAAGGCTCCGTAGGAGACAAGCGGTTTCACTTGCCCGATGCGTACCGATGCGTGCGTGATTTCGCGCAGCACAGCCCCTTCGCCCCCGGCGGCGGCAGTAATCTTTTTGTAATAATCGCAAACATGCGTTATAATAACCGCACCTTTTAATTGAAGGAGCGGTTTTTTTTATGCGCAAGACAAAGATATTGGCTACATTGGGCCCGGCCAGCAACGACGTGGGCACCATGAAGGAAATGATCCGCGCGGGTTTGGACGGTGCACGTATTAACTTTTCGCACGCCACGCACGAAAGTGCCGCCGTCACTGTAAACAATTTAAAAGAAGCCCGCGAAGCCATGAACAAGTATATTCCCTTGATACTGGATACCAAAGGCCCGGAAATACGAATCAAAACGTTCGATACCGACAAGGTATACCTCGAGCAAGGTGCAGAATTTACGCTTACCACGCGGGATGTGGAAGGCAATGCCTCCCTCGTTGGCATCACATATCCCGACTTGCCCAATGATTTGGAAATCGGCTCCACCGTCATGATTGACGATGGTTTAATTGAAATGACAGTCACAAAACTTACCAAAACCGACATCAAGTGTGTATTGGTTAATTCGGGCTTCCTGAGTGCGCGCAAGGGCGTTAACGTACCCAATGTGGCCATCAACCTGCCGTCTTTGACCGACAAGGACATCGCCGATATCAAATTCGGCATCGAAAATAAATTTGATTATATTGCTGCTTCTTTTGTCCGTACTGCTGCTGATGTGTTAAACATCCGCAAGGTGCTGGAAGACAACGGGGGCGGCTTTATTAAAATCATCGCCAAAATCGAAAACCGCGAAGGTGTGGATAACCTCGAAGATATTCTGTCGGTAGCCGATGGTGTTATGGTAGCCCGCGGTGACATGGGTATCGAACTGCCGCCCGAAGAAGTCCCCATCGTACAAAAAGACATGATCCGCAAGTGTAACCGCGTGGGCAAACCCGTCATCACCGCCACCCATATGTTGGAGTCCATGACCGCCAACCCCCGCCCCACCCGTGCCGAGGCCAACGACGTGGCCAACGCCATCTACGACGGTACCGACGTTGTAATGTTGTCCGGCGAAACCGCAGGCGGCCAATACCCCGTCGAGGCCGTAGCCATGATGGCACGCATCGCCGAGAAGGCTGAAAAGCACATCAATTACTCCAATGAATACGTAAGCTTGCACCGCAATATCAATAAGAACACTACCAATGCCATCAGCTACGCCGCCGTGGCCACCGCCACCGACTTGGCCGCCGCTGCAATCGTGGTCATCACGGACACGGGTTTTGCGTCGCGCATGGTGTCGCGCTTCCGCCCCAGCTTTCCCATTTTGGCCGTTACTGCCGACGAATCCGTTTGTCGCCAGCAAAATCTGGTTTGGGGCATCATGCCCATGTTATCGCCCAAGCCGTTCGAGGGCGACAATGAAGTCTTCGACGTAGCCGAAGAAATGGCCAGCAAGTCCGGCTTGGTAAAAACGGGCGAAACCATCATCGCCGTAGCGGGCGTGCCCATCGGCGTAGCAGGCACCACCAACACCATGAAAATCCGCACCGTAGGCAATGTGTTGGCACAAGGCGAAGGTAACAAGCGCGGCATCGTCAAGGGCATCGTCCGCATCTTTGCCGATGTGGAAAATATCGAGCAGCCCTACTTCGAGCAAGGCGACATCATCATATGCACCCACACGACAGACAAAATGATGGAATACATCAAAAAAGCGGGAGCCATCGTAGTGGGCTCATGGGAGGTTGTGGACTTAGGTCATGCCGAAACCGTAACCCGCGCGCTGGATATTCCGCTGCTGAACGTAGGCGTGCGTGCCGTAGATTTTATTAACCCCGGGCTGCCCGTGACGGTAGATACCGATGCAGGGTTGCTGTTGAATGGGTTTTCAAGCAAAGCAGCGGCTAAGGTCAAGCGCGGTTAAAGTCGCTATCACAATTAAAACAAGGACGGATACCCATGACCAACCTAATCCACAAAAACGGCGAAACGCACCCCGAAAAAATCGTTGCGGAAAAATGGCTGCGGCTTATTTATGATGCGGACAACGCCAATCAACCCGCGTCGCTGGCTTCTTTGATCAGTCGCAAGTTGTTGTCGCGGTTATATGGCGCGTATTGTCAAACATCGCATTCGCGGCATTTGATTAATTCTTTTCTTGCCAACAATGAAGTGGACTTGACGGGTTGCGCGGGTAGTTATGAAAATTTTGCGCAGTTCTTTGCCCGGGAGAAGAAGGGGATTGTATTCCCGCAGGATGCGCAGGTATTGGGCTCACCATGTGAAGGGTTGGCGAGTGTGTACGAAGATATCGACCCCAATGCAATGGTAGCGGCCAAGGGTTGCGAATATACGCTGGCAGAATTATTCGGCAGCGCGGCAAGTAACACAAAAAACCGTAATCACGATTCGCATGCATTGAAGACAATCAACGAAAATGATTGCCCCATGATGCAAAAAATATTGGACGAAAATTGCGGAGAACGTTTGGCGCAACGGTACCGCGGCGGTACTTGCCTGCGCTTGCGTATAACGCCTACGGATTACCACCGCATGCATTTTTTCGATGACGGCGAAGTCACGGATGCAACGTTTATTGACGGCGATTTACACTCCGTTAATCCGCTGGCGGTGGCCAAGATTGCCCGTTTATATTGCCGCAACAAGCGCGTGCGTGTACAAGTTGCAACGCGCAACTTCGGTCATGTGACGCTCATGGAAGTAGGCGCTACGTTTGTGGGCAGTATCGTGCATCGCTTTTTGGTGGGTGACAAAGCGCGACGCGGGCGGCAAGCCAGTTACTTCTTGCCCGGTGGGTCGCTGGTGCTGGCATTCTTTGAAAAAGGGGCGGTTAATTTGGATGCGGGGATTGTATCGCGCACCGCTGCCGGTATCGAAACGCGCGTACAGGTAGGCGACCCCATCGGAAAAATGGTAAATTCATCAATTCCGACATATTAATAAGGAATTGCGGAAATGATATAAACGGGGCTTCCCCTACATAATGAAGGAGCACGGTTTTATGATTAAAATATTCCCGGTGTTAAAGCACATTAACTTCCCCAGCATGTTAACAACCACGGGTTTGTTGATGGGTGCGCTAACGGCTTGGCTGTTGATGCATCGGCAGGATGATTTGCGTTGGGCGGTGCTGGCGTTATTCTTCTGCGGGGTGTTGGACTTGGCGGATGGGTTGGCGGCGTCCAAGTTGGGCAAAATCACCGAGTTTGGCAAGCAAGTGGATTCGTTGGTAGACTTTTTTACTTGTTGCATTATGCCGATTATCATCGTGCATCAATTTTTCTACGAAAATGCCTTCGTCATTGGTGCCGTTGCGATATATGCGATTTGCGGGCTGTGGCGGCTGGCCAACTTTAACATCACGCCCCAATCGGTAGACAAAGACGGCAAAAAATACTTCATCGGCTTGCCCGTGCCGGGTGCCATGATGGTCGTGACCATGGTGTTTTGGTTCCTTCAAAACTACGACGGGCCGCAATGGGTGATGGGGATTGCGTTTTTGTTCCTTGCGTTCATGATGATTTCGTTCATCAAACTGCGTAAATACGGAGCGTGGCAGTGGATCATATGGGCGGTAGGTTGTGCGTTCGTGGTTTTTGTACTGGTTGTGTAACGTGCGAGAAAAGTTTAATGCCTTGATGCGCTTTGCACTCAACCGCGAGACGATAACCTACCTCATCGTGGGCATTTGTACGACGGCGGTGAGCTTGAGCACGTATGCATTGTACTCTCGCGTGTTCGGAATGAATGAACATTTGGCAAAATTATTATCCATGGCTACGGCCATGGTTTTTGCGTTTTATCCAAATAAGGTGTGGGTATTCCGCTCAAAAGGCACGCGCGGGCGCGTACTGCTGCACGAAATTTGGTCGTTTTTTTCCACGCGGATTGCATCGGCGTTTTTGGAGCAGGGGATGTTCTCCTTCGCCGTGGCAGTTTTGCGGATGCACGACATCCTTGCCAACGCAATTGTCATGTCCTTCATCGTTGTGCTTAATTATTTGTTGGGCAAGTTTTTTGTGTTTAGGAAGAAGGACGAAGATGAATTACCCGTGTAATTCTTACGTCGTGAATAGACTTTTCGTATAAATCATCTTTTACCATTGCCACTAGCAAAAACGCGTGATATCCTCCACTTCGCGCGTTTTTTGGTTGCGCGGTTTTTTCGACCCTAATTCATAGGTGCAAGTACCAAGAAAGAGGATTATATGGCAGAAAAAACAACGAGGAAAGACACCGTACCGCAGTACATGTTGGATGCGTTCGCCGCGGCGGGCGTGCGCGTGGATGGGTTGATTTACGCCATCCATACCGACATGGCGGCAGACGGCGATTTTGCCGACGCTTATGTGGCCGTGGATGCGACCAACCTCTACATACTGTATGGGGAGGAGCGCGTGGTCAAAACCGAAGGCGCGCGCCGTATCGTGGCCGAATATGAAATACGCGAGTTGGTGACACATCCATTGCTTGCATTAAGCGGATTAACCACGCAAACGATGCTGTCCACGTGCCGTTTAATCAACAATCCCGACAAAAAGGCCGACGAAGAAAACGAAGGCGAAAAATCCGACGATGATAAACCCGCCGGTTCGTCCGGCCGGGAGACTTTAATTTTATTATTCTCGTTGGGTTGCCAGGGTTTTGTGGATCGTTTGCTTAAAGTTATCCGCAATATCAACAAAGGCGATGACCCCTTGCAAGAAATTAAAGAAGAGAATCCACTCTTTTGCCCGGAATGCGGCACGCGTTATCCCGAGCCCGACCGCCAATTGTGCCCCAAGTGTACCGACAAGATGAGCATCTTCATGCGCTTGATGGGATATTTCAAATATTATAAGAAGCAAGTGGCGCTGGTGAGCGCAGGTATGCTGGCCGTAACGGTGCTGTCAATTTTGGCACCGTATGTAGGCACGCGTCTGCTGATTGACGAAGTACTTACCCCCCCCACGCGTTATTATAGTGCGCCAAGCGGCGAAATCATCAGCGAACATACCCGCCTCCTGTCTGCCGCCCCCGATTATGTCTATGCATATGTAGAAACCCGCGGCGGCCAATGGTATGAAATGGTCGGCTTGATTGTATTGGCCATCATCGCTATGCGCATCGTGACCACGTTGTTTAACATCATGCAACAATATATTTTATCGCGTACTATGCCGTGGATGATTTACGACTTGCAAATGCGCATCTTCGAGGCCATGCAACGGTTGAGCGTGTCGTTTTATACATCCAAACGCACGGGCGCGTTGATGAACCGCGTAAGCCGCGACGCGCGCAATATTTATTGGTTCTTTGTAGACGGCCTGCCGTTTATTGTAATTAACGTCATCTTGTTCATCGGTATCTTCGGCATCATGCTTTGGATGGACTGGCGATTGGCGTTGATTTGTATCACCATCATCCCCTTCAGCGCGGTGATGTTCCGTTTGTTGCGGTCAATGTTTGGCCGTATATGGCACAAGCAATGGACAATAAATTCACAAATGAACAACATGGTATCGGATGCGGTCAACGGCCAGCGTGTCATCAAGGCCTTTGCCCGCGAAGGGGAAGAATCCCGCCGTTTTACTGACATGGGCAACAAACACGCTGCCGTGGATGTTAAAGGTGCCAACTTGGCTTGGACGGCCTTCCCGTTGATTTACCTGTTCATGTTTATCGGGCAAGTGGCGGTTACGGCGTATGGCGGTTGGATGGTTATCCAAGGCGAAATCACGCTGGGTGTATTGATGGCATTCCTTACTTATTTGGGTATGTTGTACGGCCCGTTGGAATTCTTGTCTGTCGTGTCCAACTGGTGGGCGCGGTGCGTAGACTCGGCGCAGCGTGTGTTTGAAGTCGTAGACGCTAAGGCAGAAATTGAAGAACCCAAAAATCCCGTAATCATCGAAAATATGCGCGGCGAAATTGAATTGGACGATGTATGGTTCCAATACGACCCGGCCACGCCGGTGCTCAAGGGCATGACCCTGCACGTGCCCGCAGGTAAGACGCTGGGCATCGTAGGCAAAACCGGTGCAGGTAAATCTACCATGGCCAACCTCATCGCCCGCTTGTACGACACCACCGAGGGTGTCATCAAAGTAGACGGCATCAACGTGCGCAACATGTCATTGAAACAATTGCGCACCTCCATTGGCATCGTGTCGCAAGACATATACCTCTTCATCGGCTCTATTGTGGAAAATATCCGCTACGCCCGCCCCGATGCCACCATCGAGGAAGTCATATGGGCGGCCAAGATGGCCAGCGCACACGATTTCATTACCCTATTGCCCGACGGATACGAAACCCGCGTAGGCGCAGGCGGGCAAGACCTGTCCGGCGGTGAAAAACAACGCCTGTCCATCGCGCGTACCATCATCCAAAACCCGAAAATCTTAATTTTGGATGAAGCCACCGCCGCTATGGACACAGAAACCGAAGGAAAAATCCAAAACGCGCTGAACGAGTTGCAATCCGGCCGTACTACGATAGCCATCGCACACCGTTTATCCACGCTCAAAGACGCGGAAAATCTGGCGGTCATCAAAGACGGAAAAGTCGTGGAAACCGGTACACACGAAGAACTCATGCGTAAAAAAGCGGAATACCACAAGTTATACTCCATACAAATGGAGGGGTTGAAAGTTATTAGTATGGAATAGCCGTTTGGGGAGTTCGTACAGCCACGGCGAAGCGGCTGCGGTTTATACGCCGTGCGCTGTACGGATTTTCTGCGATGAAAGGCACGTTTCGGCTAAGTGCGACCGTTCGTCTCCTTTCGCCGGGGAGTTGAAGCAGCTTGTGATGTATGCGGATTTGCGAAAGAAGCCAAACGGTCTTACTAAGCCGAAACGCACCGTTCATCGCAAAATCCGTAAGGCGCACGGCATATAAACCGCAGCCGCTTCGCCTGCCCGGTGCGGAATTGAAAAAAGGTTATTCCAAAAATAAATATAGCAAGGTAGTTTAAAAGATTAATTAGTGGGAGTGAATTGGGGTATGGCGATTAACACACATATGGATTTGGGTATTTTGGATGTAAAGGACGTGGCTTTTTATACGGCTGCGGGTGGGTTTATAGGGCTCAGGCACAAGGGCGAGGATTATAAGCATATTGTGTTGCGGCGGATTATGCCCATTGAGCATCCGATGGAGTACATTTCTGTGGCGGATCATGAAAATAAGGAAATTGGAATTTTGCGCCATGTGGGTGAATTACCGGAAGAGCAGCGCGTGCTGGTGGAGACGGAATTGGACAATCGCTATTATTCCCCGCAGGTGCTGGATGTGATTAGCGTCAAAGATAAACTCGGCTATGTATACATGGAAATGAAATTGCAAAATAAGCAGGGCCGTGTTTATGACAAGTCATGTGCGATTAAAGACGTGAGCCGAAATATCCGCACGCTGCCCAATCACATGGTCTTGATTTTTGACGTAGACGGCAATCGCTACACCATCCCCAAAATCGAGGACATGAGCAAAGCCAGTCAGAAAAAGCTGGATGCATATTTGTTTTAGCGTTCATTCGCAACGCAAGCGAAAAAGTTGACGAAGCTAGACAGCACCACGCGCGAAGCGAACGACAGGTTTAATGAACTTAAACGCGCACTAGCGGAAACATCCCACCCGCGCAGCACAGCGCAGGGTCAAGGGGGATCGCATCCCCCTTGCGGGTCCGGGCAGCGCCCGGGGGTTACAATCTTTTGACCTTACCACTCTTTTGACCTTAAATCTTTTGATCTTAGCACCCTTAGCACCCTTTTGAACCTATAACGGAGGCTATATGAAATCATTCATCTTCGAGTACGACCTTGGCATGGACATGAACCCGCTTGTAGGCGAGTTGACCTTTGCCGAGGACGGATACTTACGCGCTACGCAGGACGGCGCGGAGCTGTTCCGCTTTGCCGCGACGGATATTAAAGAAGCCGTGGTTAAAGCCGGCGTGGGCTGTGGTCTGCTTTTCGTTAAAGCGGAAGGTGCGGAGGATCGCATCTTGTGTCGGTTTACGATGAGCGGGCTCAAGCGCGCGGGCGAGTTTTGTAAGATTGTGAACTTTTACATCGCGAACGGCACGGCAGCTTTCCCGGAAACGGAAGAGAAGCGCATTTGTGAAGAATGCGGCAGACCGATGACGCCGGAAATTAGCGTTTGTGTGTTCTGTTATTCCAAGCTGGGCGTGATGAAGCGCGCGCTGGGTTTTGCCAAACCTTATATGAAGCAGATTACCTTCTCGCAGATTTTGGGATTGGTGCCGCGGATTACTTTCTTGGTGTCGCCGATGATTATCCGCCAGTTGGTGAATGCGCACCTTGAGCCGCAATGGGGCACGCTGGGCGATGTGTTGATGCTGGCGGGCTTGATGCTGCTGGTGCGCGTGATTGGCGATGCGACGGGCATTTTTACCAATCGTATCTTCAACCGTGCCACGATTAATGTGACCAATGATTTGCGCGTGCATGCGTATGAGAAGTTGCAAGGACATTCCATGTCGCTGTTCGCCAAGCGTACACCGGGCGACTTGATACGTCGGATTATGGACGATACGGGCACGATCAACGAGTTTGTAACGGACTTGGGGCGCTGGGTCATTGACCTGTTCTTTAACTTTGTGATTGCGTTTGCGTTTTTGCTGTTTATTAACTGGCAGTTGGCGATTTTGGTGTTCTTGCCGGTGCCGATTGTTATTTTCGCCTTGCGCCGCTTCTGGGGCATGATGATGGCAAGGTTTGAACGGCATTGGCGGCAATCGTCGCGATGCAACTCGATTTTGCATGACATTATCAAGGGTATCCGCACGGTAAAAGCATTTGGTAACGAGCAGCAGGAAATTGAGAAATTCTCGAAGGCGACGCACCGCCATGCCAAGATTGGCGAGGAGAACGAAGTGCTGTGGTCGCTGCTGTTCCCGCCCATCAGCTTCATCATGGGCGTGGGCGAATTCTTGATTTTGTTTGTTGGTGGCTGGATGGTGCTGCGCGGCGAATGGTGGATTTTCTCCGGCGAAATGCAAATTGGCGACTTGGTGACTTTCACGATGTACTTGGGCTTCATTTATGGGCCGCTGCGCTGGATGGTGCACTTCCCCCGTTGGTTGGCCAACACGACCACCAGCTTGGTTAAAGTGTTTGAAGTGCTGGATGAAGAATCGGAAATGAAAAAAGCCACCGTGCCCAGCAACGTACCCGTCGCGGGCGATGTGGAGTTTAACGGCGTATTCTTCGGTTACAAATCTTACGAACCGGTGCTCAAAAATATCTCGCTGGACATCAAACCCGGCGAAATGATTGGTCTGGTAGGTAAATCCGGTGTGGGCAAGTCCACGCTCATTAACCTGGCCATGCGTCTCTATGACCCCAACACCGGCAAAATCACCATCAACGAAACCGACCTGCGCGACATGGACAGTGACCACCTGCACGAAAACATGGGCGTGGTGTTCCAAGACAACTTCCTGTTTGCGGGCAGTTACTACGATAATATTGTGTACGGCAAGCCCGATGCCACCTTTGAAGAAGTGGTGGCGGCGTGTAAAGTGGCCAACGCACATGACTTCATCGTGCAGTCCAGCGACGGCTACAATACCTACATCGGTGAAGGCGGGCAAAACCTGTCCGGCGGCGAAAGGCAACGCCTGTCCATTGCCCGGGCAATCATCAAAAACCCCGACATCCTCATCTTGGATGAAGCAACGTCCTCCCTAGACGTGGAAACCGAAGCCTCTATCCAAGAATCGTTGAACCGCATCACCCAAGGCCGTACCACAATAGCCATCGCCCACCGCCTGTCCACTTTGCGCAACGCCGATCGATTGGTTGTGCTCAAGGAAGGCGGCGTAGAAGAAGTAGGCACGCATGCCGAATTGCTCAAGAAAAAAGGTATGTATTATAATTTGGTTATGGCGCAACGGCAAAATAGCCGCAAGGCGGAGGCGTAGTAGCATAGCCGCGTGTGCGCGGCATTATACGAACTCGCGGCTGTGCGGATTTTGGCAGTTTGCAATACGCTCTCACTAAGAACTCACGTTAGTCTAATTTTGGAATCCCTGCACCTTGGCCGGTGCGGGGATTTTTGTTTTGTGAGTAGGGAGTCCAAAATCAGCCGAACGTCGAGTTCTATAGCCGAATAAAATGAAAATCGGTCAGCACAACGCGGCAACTTGTTTGCAAGACAAGGAAGTAGCGACGCGGCGCACCGGGGGGGGGGGCGCAAGGAGCGACTGACGCAGGATTGCAAGCAAGGGGCAAGTTGTGATGGCCGATTTTCATTTTGTTCGGCTATGCGTTCGAACATAGTGCAAACTACCAAAATCCGCAAGGCTCGCGAATTCGTATAATGCCGCGCACACGCTGCCGTGCGATTACGCCGGCCGCGGCGAAAGTAATTGAATTAGTCTATGTATGGCTGGATAAATTGAAAATCGGCCGTCAAAATCGGTAATTTGTTTGCAAAGTAAAGAAGATGTGGTGTGGCGTACATGAATGTTGCTTGGAAATGATATGATGCTAGCTATAGAGGGTGGAAATAACGTCACATTGCTTATTTACGGAGCTGGCTATTATTTTTAACAGCTCTCCATGACTCTGGGAAGTTGTCCTTGAAAAACGACGCTTTTTTTGAGTTGCTCATTATATATCCGTTGTTAGCAATTTCACTTTCCATCATGTCTATATAACTTTGCTTCTTTTCATCGGACAACGAATTATAACGGATGATTTGAACTTCGCCAGCTTGTTCTGCTTTCAATATGTCGGCATACACATCCTCAACAAAATCCACTCTTGATATAATAACAGGCTGATATGCAACCCAAACTCCATTGGTATGTGCCAACTCCATGTTTCTGTTTTCGCAAATATATAAATAACCACTCCTGTTACAATAAAGAATTTCGAGTTGGTCAGGAAATTGTTCATGATATATAACTACACCATTTTGATTAACACCACAAGTTACGTGGTTAATTTCCATGTCGCGCAAGTAAAAGATGGCGTAGGCTCTAAATGGAGTAAAGTATGCTACTTGTTCTTCGCTTCCATGCAACTTTGAGAGTGGCAAAATTTCTGCAAGATTGTATATGTTACTTGCGTGATAATAAACTTCGCTCATAAGTTAACCTCCCATTTTTAATACTCACGCAAAAAAATAATTTACGCACGTACCACGCTCATCGTGGTACATAAGTGCGCCCTCTTTTTCTTAGTCAATTTTGATGAAGTATTTCCACTTTAATGAAAATCACCAAACGCCGTTTCGCTCAAGGCGGCACTTAAATTCATGCTTCCGTACATGATACGGGTTACTTGTACTCTATCTTCTGTTACAAGATAAAAAACACAGTAACTTCCGGCGAAAACTTGACGAAGCTCCATGCTTTTCCACGGCTCATCTTGATAGACGGGGTATCTATGAGGCATTTCGTTCAGCGATTTTAATTTTTCTACTATTCGCTGTTTGATTTTCTTTCCAAGCCTCGGCTCTAACCGATTAAAAGCAAAATATTCATAAATGCCGCGCAAGTCCCGTTTTGCCTGTTCAGCAAGTAGGACTCGGTAAATCATATGCCGTAATCCCTTTCCATTTCTGCAACGACATCATCAAGGTCGTGTAGACGACCGGCAACAATATCAGCATAACCTTTTTCCAATTCGGCATTTTGTTGGGCAGGGGTCATAGCACCAAAAGCAACGGGCTCGTTAGCGGGCAATTTCATGGTAAATGGAATGCCTCTTTGCATGATGATTTGGCGCAGAAACATACCGATGGCATTTGACATTGGAATACCTAACTGAACTAAAACTTGCTCGGCTTGGTCTTTTATCTCTGGCTCGACACGGGCATAAATGCTGGAAGTTCTTGTATTAGAAACTTTTGTCATCTTAACCACTCCCCATAAAAATTTTCAACTATGTCACATTATAGGCAATTGTATAGCGAATCGCAAGCAATAGCTTCATAGTGTTATTTCCACTCTCTACAGCTTAAATCTTAGGTGTTTAATGCATCGCACATAGCGCGTGGGATTGAATTCAAATAAAAAATGCTCCGCACAATGGTCGCCGGGGCATTTTTGGTTGGATGGATGAGCGGATTTTATTCTTGCTCGTTGTGGGTATATTCGTCCGCTGCCGATTCAGTTTCGGGTATGGATTCAGCTTCAAATGCAGTTTCTGTTTCGGGCGTGGGTTCGGGTTCTACCAACATTTTCGCCAATTGTTCTTCCAACAGGACGATTTTGTCCTGCCCTAAGCGGAACGCGCGGATGAAGGCGGGGTTGTTGCCGATGAGCGAGAAGAAGCTGTCCGTCACGCTTTTCTTCTTTTCCTGCTCGTCGGAGGGGGTGTAGCGGTATATGCCGATGTAGTCGGTGGGGGTGTCGCCGTGGTTGAGAGCGGCCAGTTGGTAGTGTACGGCATCGCTGCCGCCGGGGATGTGCGCTTGTGCAAGAATGGGCAGCAAGTCGCTGTTTCCGTTGGCGACCAGGTCTAGGTCGTCGCGCGCCATTTCGTCGAAGGCGTAGGGCAGGTAACGCGGCGTTGCCCATTCGTTATGCTCGTGTAAGAAAAAGCCGAGCGTAGTAAACGCCGCTACCATTGGGAAGATGTTAATAAACACTAACTCGACAATCCACACCAACGCCAGCAGAATGCCGGTGACAGCGCGGTCGCCGCCGCCTATCGTCCAAGTGCCTTGTTCGTTAAACAGCCGTAAATCGTCCAAGAAATAAGGAATCAACCGGCCGGGATTGTCCGCCATCATAAAACGGAATTGCTCGAAGAGCGTACCGATATCCAAGAATGGGTTAATCCAATCGCCCGTTGACCAGCGATAGTGGAACAGGCTAAAGAACCATTGCCACATAATAAAATTGATGATGATCAAGCTGAAGAAAACGACAATACCCGTCGCCACGTTGTTGGTGATTTTGCATACTTTCTTGACCCACATGATAATGCCGCACAACAGCAAGCCATACCCCAGCGCGAACAAAGCGTTCAGGTAAATAAACGGCACCACGTCATTTAGCGCTATGTACACGAAGCTCAGCGCCGACCCTGTCAGTGTTAGCAATACAAACAAAATGATTAAACCTATGAGATTGCCCTTGCGTTGTTCGTCGTACATGATTTTCTCTCCTCAAGTTTTGTTGAGGAAATTATACCTAAATTAGATGCGATAGCACAAATAAAAAATTTCAGTTGGCCCCAAATTGGAGCCAAGTGAAATTTTTTTCGCCCAATACCTTGCATACACATGTAGCGTGTGCTAACATGTACCCGTCGACGCAATGTATTCATGATTATTGCAATGAAAGGAGTAACCAACCTAATGAGCATCCAATTCAAAAAAGGCACGTTGGAACTGTGTGTGCTTAGCCTGTTGTCACGCGCAGACCGCTACGGCTTCGAGCTGGTGGGCGCGATATCCAAGGAAATTCAAATTTCCGAAGGCACGATTTATCCGCTGCTTAAGCGCATCAAAGACGAAGGGTATGTGAGCACATATCTGCAAGAATCCAACGAGGGCCCGCCGCGCAAGTATTATCGGATTTCTGATTTTGGGCGCACGCACGCCGTATCGTTGGAAGCCGAATGGCGCGCCATTGTCGCCGGTACCGAAAAAATCCTGGGAGGAAATTAACATGACAAAACAATCATTCATGAGCGAATTAAAGCGCGAACTGGCGCACGCGCCGTCACACATCCGCGAGGAAATTATGGCCGACATCAGCGAGCATTTTAGTGAAGCCATTTCGCAGGGTATGACCGAAGAAGAGGTATGCCGTAATTTGGGGCAGCCGGGTACCATCGCCGCGCAGGTGCACAAAGAGTACGGCGAACAAGCCGCCCGGCGCAGCCAAACATCGAATACAAGCGGCAATCAATATAACAACGGTCATAAACAAGGCCAAGGCACGGATCATGAATACGACGATGACGACGACGACGGCCCCGGCAGTTTCGGCGGGTTCTTCGCCAACTTTGGACGGATGTTTGGCGGTGGAGGCAGCCGCGCCGAGGGGCATGTTATCAGCATCGACCAATCATTCGACGGCATCTGCGACATCAACATCAAATTGTCCGAAAGCACCATCCGCTTCGCTCCATCAGATGATAACCGCGTGCGCATCACCATCCGTGGCCAAAGCCGTCACAATATTTACACCGTAGAAAACCGCGGCGGAACCCTATACGTGCGCGACCAAAAACCGCACGGGCGCTTCATGATGTTTAATTTCTCGACCAAATTGGACACGACTGTATACTTGCCCGCCCAATTTACGGGCGAAATCAAGGCGCGTTCCGCCATGGGCAAGATTTCTGCGCACGATGTGTCCGGTCAGCTCGACTTAAAAGCCGCCGCGGGTAATATTTCCGTAGAAAACCATCGCGGCAAGCGTATCCGCATCCGCGCCGCCGCAGGCAACGCCACCGTGCACATGCAATCCGGCCGCGTAGATGAAATCGACATTTCCACCGCCGCCGGCAACGCAAAAATAACGGCCGAAGAAACCGGCCGCCTACGCGTAGAATCCGCCGCCGGTAACGTAGACGCCACAATCAACCGCCTCTACGGCGATACAAAAATCTCGACTGCTGCAGGTTCTGCCTACTTGGAAGCCCACGACGTAGCCGGAAACATTGACATCTCCACCGCCGCAGGCTCCGCCAAAGCGCTCCTACCCGCAGACCTCAACTGCCGCATCGAGGCCGCCAAGCCCGCCATCGGTTCGCTATCCAACGAGTTGCGCGGCAACCCAAATGCGCCCTATGTACTACGCGCCAGCAGCGGCGTAGGGTCGATCAAGTTGAAGGCGTTATAGGGTGGGGGTTTAAGGTCGCGGCGCAGATCAAAAGCCAAAACCCCGGGCGCAGCCCGGACCCGCAAGGGGGAAGCTTCCCCCCTTGACCCCGCGCTGTGCTACCGCAACGCACGAAAAAAAGTACGATAAATCCAAAAATGCCGCCCAAGGGCGGCATTTTTACTGTTTATGTACTCATATTCGGCGGCATCGGCGACGCCACAGCGCGGGTCGAGGGGAACGCTTTCCCTCGCGGGTTTGGGCAGCGCCCAAGGTCTAAGGTCTTGCTTTTTATGCCTTTCCTACGCGCCCTCGTTAGCCTCTTCGGCCTCATCGTCATATTCGCTGTCTTCATCGGCCTCGCCTGCCTCCACTTCAACATGCGCACGGAAAACCTGATTGGCTACGTTATGCAGTTCGGACACGTCGGGCAGGAAAACGGAGCGGTTATTGCGCCAGCCTGATGCGCCGGGCATGGTGAAGGTGTTTACTTCACCCATCAGCGGGATGACGGGCAGGTAGCGCATTAGACCGGGGATGCTTGCGTTGGTACCGGGGCGGTTGCCTGCGCCTACGCTTACGTTGTCAATAATAATACTTGCCAATCCCAGCGGGTCGTCCAGCAACACATCCCGGGTCAACAATTGTTCAATCAATGCGGTCATGAATTGCATTTGTGTAGTATTGCGCCCCAAGTCGGCGTTGGCAAAGCCGCGGTAGCGTATCACGCCTTCAGCTTGCCGTCCGTTTAATCGCTGGTATCCGGCGGGTACATGGGCGATGACCGAATTCCACGCAGGGTCTTCAAAATGCATGTTGCGCGGCACGTTAAAATATACGCCGCCAATATGGTCAATAATACGGACAAATCCGCTTAGATGCATTTCTATATAATAATGAAACTCTACACCCAGCATGTTGCTGACTTCATGCATAATCAAATCGGGCCCCTGCGCACGGCCGCCGTAGGAGCGTAACTCATTCAACTTTAATTCTCGCGGTACCCACAACCCGTTGTTGCGCAACTGATTGTGTCGCGTTTGCGAAAGCACAATATGTGTATCACGCGGTACGCTCATCAAGTGGACTGCACCGGTATCGCGGTACAAAGTGCCCACCATGATCGCATCCGCCAGCGAGAAATGGTCAATGCCCATCAAAATAAAATTGGTGCGCGCAGGCGGACGCAAAATACCGCCGCCATTCTCATACGGGTCGCTGGGGGTCAAAAAATGCCCCGGAACAACGAATTCGCCGTTGTAATCCGATTCGCCGGGGTTGTGCGCGATGGCAGGGGGCAAGTCGGACAGGTCAAAGGGGTTTCCGCGGCGGTTATCTGCCGCCAGCGCCACCACAACAAAAACCGTCGCCGCAAGTAAATAACAAACGGCGACAATTCCGGCTACGGCCAACAATTTCTTTATATGCTTCTTGCAAAAATTCAATAGCTCCATAACGAACAGTATATACATAATCATGCGCAGGTGCAACACGCGCAGTGATGAATAATTAACGTAGCGGCGGCGGAATAAATGCACCGGCGGTGTATGTTACGCTGGGCGCAGCACCTGCCCGACCGCTGGAAGACGCTGCGCTTTTCCTTAAATTGGCAAGACCGCGTCATCACCATAGAAATGAAAAAAGACATCACCACGTTTGCGCTAACGCAAGGCGCGGAGATGCCCTTGATTGTGTATTGTCGTAGCAAGCGAATAAAATTTTTATTTTACAACTTTTTCGACATGTAATAACGACTATGACCTTGAGGGCAATCCTCTAAAACACCAAACACGGTATATCCGAGTTTTTCGTATAGCTCTTTTGCTTGGAAGTCGAAAGTGTCTAAGTGAGAAATTCGGCATCCCATTTTTCTTGCTTCGTTTTCTGCTTCGTTCATTAAGGCGCGGGCATAACCTTTGTTTCTATGTTGATCGTTGACCCATACCGTATCAATGCTCAAGATATTCCAACAATAAACTTCGCATAGGATGCCGCCGATGACTTCATCGCCATCTTTTATACATTTGTTGATATAGGCCGTCAGCGGATTTTGTGTAAAGGGCACTTTTGAGTTGTTGAAGCGCATCAAGGACGAATTTAAGTAGTCTTGATCCTCTTTTGTTGCATCATGGATTTTTATTGTATTCATGGGAATTGCTCCTTTTATGATTTAATGCCAAATTCAGTGGTAAGCAGTGCTTCAAATTCGGCTTCATTGGCGGGGGTGTGGGTGGTTACGCCTGTGGGGGTGAAGTGCTTGAAGGTGCGCCCATCTATGGATTTGCGGCCGTCGTGGGTGAAGCGATGCACCATGTTGATGGTATGGAAGGGCGACTGCGGGTGCGCTTCGCAATAGAAGTTGGCGGCGATGAAGTCTGCTTCCAGCTGCGGCTCTGTGGTGAAAGAATAGGCCTGCACCCATGCGCTTTTGTACCAATGCAAGAGTACATACCCTAAGAAATCATCACGCTCGAATTTGTATATATCACCGCGGCAGTGTAGCTCCGTGTCGGTGATTAATGGCAGGGCTTCCAAGGGCACGAGCGCACCCACGCCCACATCGGCCAAGAAATCGCCGTCGGCGCACTTGACGTGCAGTACGCGGTGGCGGCGCATGGGGATGGTGCCTTCGGGCTCGTCACGCAGGTAGCGAGCGAAGTATTCAACGATGTCGTAACCCAAACCGCGCAATAACCATGCAAACAAGCCGTTTAATTCAAAGCAATACCCACCGCGTCCGCGGACAACAATTTTGTCGTAAAGGTCGGCGACTTTCAACGACAGCGGAATGCCGCGCATGATATCGAGGTTTTCGTAAGGCACGGTTAATAAATGTTGGTATTGCAAGCGTTTAAGATTTTCAAAAGTGGGAGCGGGCAATGCATCGCCATGGGTTTCAAATTCAATCCGCGTTAAGTAGGCGCGGATTTTTTCTTGGTCAATATGCATGGTTGTTCTCCTTTGTGGCAAAGGGATTGCCGGTTGCAAAAACCGATTTATCGATTTGCGGGAATGCGCTTTGTTGGTTATGCGGGGGCGTTTATTTGCGCGCCAGAATGGCGGCTTTGCATGCCGCGGCTGCGCTGGCGGCGTCGGGGGTGTAGATGTCTGCGCCGATTTCGTTTTTGAAGGACTCGCTGATGGGTGCGCCGCCTACCAAGATAATCATGTCGTTGCGTAAGCCTGCTTCGGTGAAGGCGTTTATGACGTTTTTCATTTCTTGCATGGTGGTGGTGAGCAGAGCAGACAGGGCAATGGCGTCGGCGTTGTGCTCGCGCTGGGCGGCCAGGAATTGCTCGGCAGATACGTCTACGCCCAAGTCGATGACCTCTAGGCCTTTGCCTTCCATCATGAGCTTGACAAGGTTTTTACCGATGTCGTGCAAGTCGCCCTTGACCGTTCCGATGAGTACTTTGCCTGCGGCGGTTACGCCGGCTTCGGCCAGTAGGGGTTTGAGCAGCGCGGCACCGGCGTTCATAGCGCGGGCAGACACCATCACTTCGGGCACGTAGACTTCGCCCGCTTGGAATTGCACGGAGATGATCTCCATGCCTGCCAGCAAGCCTTGCTTCAAGATTGCTTCGGTGGGTAGATCGTCGGCGATGGCTTTCTCTACCAGTTCGGCCACGGTTTTAGTTTTGCCGTCTTGCAAGGCTGTGGAAATTTCGTTGTACAGGTTGCTCATGATATTCGCTCCTTCTAAATGAATGCGGGTTTTTTTCACGGTTTGCAAACGGGGTATTTCAATTATTTGTCAATTGACGGAAGTAATCGTCTTGGTGTTGTTGCAACAACGCGGGTACATTCAATTCGTAGGGGCAGTGTGCTGCGCAGTGGCCGCACCAGGTGCAGTCATCGATGCGGCGCATTTGCGCTTGCCAATCCGGGGATTGGAATACATCGGCACGCATCCGCCGCAGCAGGTATTTCATCCGTGCGGCCATGGGGATGGGAATCTGCGCCGGGCAAGGCAGGCAATATCCGCAAGCGCGGCAAAATTCTGCCGCCAACTCTGCACGGTCGGCATCAATAACTGCTTGTAACGCGTCGTCCAAAACGGGCGGCGCGTTTTCATATCCCAATATTTCATCCAACTGCGCCACGGTTTGAATACCCCAAATGGGTACAATATTGTCCATCGGCCGCAAAAAGGCGAAAGCCGCCCGCGCATTGGTCAAAATGCCCCCGCACAGCGCTTTCATCCCCAAGATGCCCACATCATGCACACGGCACAAATCCGCCACCGCCAACTCTTCCGGCGTGGACAAATACGAAAACGGAAATTGCAACACGTCATAAAAACCCGACGCGACCGCCATTTCCGCATTCGCCCGCTTGTGTGCAGATATACCGATGAAGCGCACTTTGCCCGCTTTGCGCGCGGCATCCAGCGCATCATACAACCCATCCGCCCCCCCCGGCACAGGCGGGTTGGCCGAATTGTGAAATTGAAACACATCAATATAATCCGTGCGCAACATGCGCAAACTATTGTCCAGCTGCGCCATCAACTCCGCAGGCGTACCCGCGCCCGACTTGGTGCATAAAACGATGTTATGCCGCACATCCGCCAGCGCAAGCCCAATCCGCTCCTCGCTGGTCGTATACCCATTGGCCGTGTCAAAAACCGTAACGCCATGTTCATATGCCCGCCGCAACAAAGTCGTGCTTTCGTCATACGTGATGCGCTGTATAGGAATACACCCCATACCGGTACGCCCAACGCTTAATCCCGTCCGCCCAAATCGAATCATTTCCATAACGGCCTCCATCGTTAAAATGTAACGTTGCAATCTATTTCATCATCGGTGGGTGTTTCAAAAAAATGATAAATATCTTTATCATCCGTCAAAATATAACCCAACTCGCCATTGCGAATGTCATCATTCCGCTTTTGTATATTCTTGTACCGCTGCTCTTCCGTTGTATTTATGTAATGAAGCTCACAAGCAACCCCCATGTCAAAATAATATTGACGCAAAGCATCCCGTTCGCCGCGCGACCAAAACCCATTGGCAAAAATAACCGTAGCACCCGCAAGCACCACTTGCCCGGCCATACGCTTCGTATAAGTATCAACCCAAGCATGGTATTGATAAAAACGCTTCTTATCATTTTCGTACAATTCCCCACCAAACAACCCAAGCATAATTTCATCATGCGTGATAACTACAGCATTAATATCCGCCGCAAGCTTATTGGCATACGTAGTCTTACCCGACCCCATCCTGCCACAAACCAAAATCACTCTTCCCACAAAACCCCTCCAGCTAATTTACAGCCTTCCTATCCGCGCAAATCTGTGGATGCCGCGCAAGCGGCCACCGTGGCCGGGTACGGTGTCGGGGCGCATAGCGGAATCTCGCATACGGCGGTGCGTTTCGGGCTTACGTGAAATCGAGAAGGCTTCGTAGAAGACAAGCGATTTCACTTGCCCGAAGCGTGCCGCCGTGTGCGATAGTCCGCGCAGCCACGATACCGTACCCGGCCACGGTGGCCGCTTGTGCGGCTCCCACTACATCGAATGCGCGGTAAAACCTTCGCCCAATACTTCTTTTACGTCCGCGACGATGACAAACGCTTTGGGGTCTATTTCGGATACGAGCTGCTTGAGTCGTACCAGCTCTCGTCCGGATACGACGCACATGAGCATGCCACGTCGCTCCTTGGTATACATGCCGCGGGCTTGGATTTCGGTGGCGCCGCGGTCCAGTTGCTTGAATATTTCCGTGGAAATTTCTTCGGCTTGGTCGCTGATGATGTAAGCGGCTTTGGCGAAGGAAAAGCCTTCCAGCACCGCGTCGGTCACTTTGGTGCAAGCGAAGATGGCGATGACGGCGTACATGGCGCGTTCGGGGCCGAAAGCGACGAGGCCGATTAGCACAATTAGTGCATCACAGCCAAAGAGTAACTTGGCGATGGAAACGTGGCGCAATAACCGATGGTGCAGGACGCTGGCCAACAGCATTGTGCCGCCCGTCGAGCCCATGCCGCGCACGATGAGTGCCACCGCGATGCCACAAAAAACACCGCCGAATAAAGCCCCCAGCAGCATATCGCTGGGTATCGGCGGCAAAAAAGTAAGGTTGTGCATCGCCAGCGAGAACAGCATCATCCCCACCAGCGAGCGGAAGAAAAACGAACGCCCCATCGTGCGGAAACCCAGCAGGAACAGGGGGATGTTCAACGCCAAGTTGCTAGCCCACAACGGCACGGCGAAACCCGTCCACATCATGGAATAATCTTGGATAACAATTGCCAGCCCGCTAACGCCGCCCGTCACCAAATGATGCGGTGCCCAAAACGCCACCAGCGAAAATGCCATCAAATATACACCCGCAATTAACATTACATATTCGCGGATTAATTGCTTGCGGGTTTGCTTCTTCGTCATTGGTGACTCCTATTGATTCGTGATAACCGCCCATACAAAGCGGGGAATGTCTAGCATGCGTTTGAAACGTGCGGGCTGCTTGCACAGGCGGTACAGCCATTCGAGTCCTAACTTGCGCCACAAATGTGGGGCGAGTTTGACGTTGCCGCCCATGATGTCCAGCGTGCCGCCCACACACAGGGTAAGCCGTGTGGATAAATCGTTACGGTGCTGGGTCGCCCATATTTCTGCGCGGGGCATGCCTAGGCATACCAGCAGTATGTCGGGCGCGGCGCGTTTGATATCGGACACGATGCGTGGTTCTTCTTCCGGGGTAAAAAATCCGTGTTGCGTGCCTACGACTTGTACGCCGGGGTAGCGGGCTTCTATGCGGCGCTTGGCTTCTTCGGCCACGCCGTGTGCCGCACCTAGGAAAAACGCGGTCAAGGGGCGGTCGGCGGTAGCGCGATCGAACAACGCAAAAGTGATATCTAACCCACGCACCCGCTGGGGCAGGGGGTTACGCCGCCAGCGCGATGCCAGCACGATGCCCGTGCCGTCTGCCAGCCGCAAATCCGCTGTTGCCAATGCATGCGCAAAGTCGGCGTTGCGCCGCGCCTGCATAACCCCTTCTTGGTTGGGTGTGACGATGATGTGGTTGCGCGGTGCTTGCAAATATTCCGTGAGCTTGTCCAACGCCTGCGCAAAGGTCAACCGCGCAAAGGGGATACCCAAGATATCAACTTCGGAGACGGGTGTGGACGCCGGCAATGTCTGTGTTGGTTCTTCGCCCACGCTGTCCCCTCCTGTTCGCAATCATTTTATCCAACAATTGTAACATAACCGCAAAAAGTATACGATATTGCCACAAAGAAAAATTCCTTCATTAGGACGTGACTTTTATGGTTGTGCAACCCAGCATGCTATACGTTGTAGCAACACCCATCGGTAATTTGTCGGACATGACCCCCCGCGCGGTGGAAGTATTGGCGCAAGTAGACATGATTGCCGCCGAAGACACGCGTCATTCGCGTCCGTTGTTGGCCCACTTTGGGATTAAAACGCCCCTTCATTCATGCCATGCGTTTAACGAGGCAGGGAAGGCGGCTTTTTTTGTGCAGGCATTGCGCGCGGGCAAAAGTGTAGCATTGATATCTGACGCGGGCACGCCTTGTATTTCCGACCCCGGTTATTTGCTGATCCACGCGGCGGCGGAAGCGGGCTTTGCCGTGGTGTCGGTATGCGGGGCTTCGGCCGTGGTGGCGGCGTTGTCGGTATCGGGTTTTGATGCATCGCGGTTTTCGTTCATTGGCTTCTTCCCGCGCAAGAAAGCGCAAATGGAAGCGCAATTGCAAGAAATCATTCACCGTGGCGAGCCCATGGTTTTCTACGAATCGCCCAAGCGAATCATCAAGACGATGCAATGCTTCGCCGCGCATGCGCCGGATATGCAAGTATGCCTGTGCAACGACCTGACAAAAAAATTCGAACGCATCTACCGTGGTACACCCGACGAAGTCGCTGCGCAACTATCCGACAACCCCGCCGCAGAAAAAGGCGAATACGCCTGCGTGGTCAACTCCGCACCCACCACCCACATACCCGCCGAACTCTCCACCACCATATCATTAGAAGCGCAAATCGTAGAAATCATGGTGCAGCAAGCCTGCGATTTCAAAACCGCCGCCGCCATCCTGCACGCCCAACCCCCCAAACTGTCCAAAAAAGAAATCTACGCCGCCACCCTGCGTGTAAAAAAATTGATAAGCGTATAAAAATCCAACCGGCCGCAATTTGCGACCGGTTGAAAACCACAACCAGCCACACGTCTAGCCGCGCGAAGCACAGCGCGGGTCGAGGGGAACGCCCAGGGTCTTGCTTTTAAGCTTTTCAGTAGGTCGCAACTTGCGACGCACTGAAAATTAATAAAGTAACGAAATTAATATTTCAGTTGGCCCCAAAATGGAACCAACTGAAATATTCCACAACGCACAAAGACCTTGACGACAGCAAGCACAAATTGAATTATTCGCACATTATGTTATAATGCATGATTAAATACATACAAGCATCTGCAGGAGGGGCGACATGACTTACCGCGAATCCGTGAAGCAGCAAAATTATGTACGGAAAGAAATGCGTAGAATGGAAATATTGCTGTCAACGCCGCACGGCAGAAAAAAGTGGCATAAACAAATGGCCAAAGAATATAAAAGAGCAGTGAGGATAGACAAAATAAACAATTTGATTAATTTGTACGGTGAAAGTTCTGCCCGATGTATTATTGCGGTAGTGGTTTTGCACGCATTGGGTTTTGTTATAATGGTACTATTCTTGTCACATTTCCCTTTATGGTTGAGTGCTTTTTGGAGCTGGATATTATAAACGCACAAGGAGGGTGAAGCATGTTTTGTTCAAATTGTGGTCAAAACTTGGCTGGTGTTGCTACGCAATACTGCCCCAATTGCGGCCACGCGGAAGAAATCCTTAAAACAATGAACCCGCAGCCGCCGGTTGGTGCGCCGCTGCAAGGCCCATACGGCAATGCATACCCTCCGCAACATCAACAACAGCAATATCAGCAGGCGCAACACCCACCCCAACAGCACCCACCATTGTCATACCCGCCCCCGCAGGGTTATCCGCATCACGCGCCGCCGGGTTTTCCGCCTTACGGATATTACGCCAAGCCACCCGCGCAGGGGATGGCCGGTACCGCTTTGGGCTTGGGCATTGTGGCGTTGATCTTTCCGGTGCCTTTTTTGGGCGTAATTTTAGGCTTTATCGGCATCCTATTGATCACATCGGCGCGCAAACAGGGTAATAGCAGCGGGTTGGCGACGGCGGGTTTGGTTATGACGCTTGTCGGCACGGTGTTAGCGATTTTGTATACGATTGTATGGGTGTCGTTTTTATTGCCGGCCTTGTTGCATTAGTAATGTTTCGCCAAATAAAACTGTTGTACCATGTAAGCGTATATAATGTTAAATAACAAGTGAATGAAATGGAGATGATCAAATGCATCCGGCAAATAACCGTGCAAGCATGTGGCTGATGGCACACAATGGATACTTTAAACCCGAACACATGGTTTATGTAAGCGAACAACTCAATAATCTGCCCGACGAACATGCCAATCTGCTGCTTTCGCTTCAACTCAAGAATCCCACCACGATTTTGTTGTTTTCTATATTTTTGGGTACCTACGGTGTAGATCGTTTCTTGCTCAATGATATCGGGCTGGGCGTGGGCAAATTGCTTACGTTGGGCGGCTGCGGCATTTGGTGGCTGGTAGACTTGTTTATGGTTCAAGACCGCGCACGCGCGCGTAACTATGAAATCCTCATGGGCGCGTTGGGATACCAAGCAGCCATGTACGGCCAAAGCCACCACCACAACCATCATCACCACAATCAGCAACCGCCGTATCAACAGTAATAGCGAAAATTAATTTATAAAACACGACAAGGAAAACCACGCGGCAGCGCACGCGTGGTTTTTTGTGCAGAAAATTATATTTAACTATAATCGCATGAAACTTTTTCCATCTATGCATGGACTTATATAACGAGGGGGTGCAGCAAATGCGCGATATCGCTTCGTACTTCGATACCATCTACAACGACACGCGCAAGGCGGTGCTGGCTTTAATCACGGCCAAGTGCGCCACGGACGACATTAAGGATATCTTCCAAGAAACATACATGGCGTTGTACCGCACATTGGCCGAGCGCGGCACCGACTATGTAAAAGACCCACAAGCCTTCGTGCGGCGCATTGCACGTAACAAAATCGCCGACCACTACACCTGGCGGCAACGCTGGAAGATGCACTTCTCGCAAACGGCGTGGGATGAAAACAGCGAGGCAGATGGCGTTGGCACTTTCGGCGTGCAAGATGCCGCGGCCTTCATGACAGAGGACTTTGCCAACGGCTTGGTCATGATAGAAGCCCTGCGCCAGTGGCTAACCGCCAAACCCGAACGTGTACAAAAGACTTTCTATCTAATTTACGAGGCCGGTCTCACCATCCCCGAAACCGCCAAGGCACTCAACCAAAGCGAATCCAATGTAAAAAACATGCTGTACCGTACCCTCAAGGAGCTGCGCCAATTATTGGCCGAGGAAGGAGATATAAAATGAAGGGAAATGAAATCATCCACGAAATGAACAAGGCAAAAATGCCCGACGCAGAGCAAGTACGCGAGGCCTGCCACGAAGCACAACACGCAACCGTATGGAATACCGAGGACGCAAAAGAACCCAGCGGGCGGCTTGGCCTGCGGCGCATGCGCATGGGCGTTGCGGCGATGATTGCGGTGGCTGCGGTGTTGTTTGCCGGGTCGGCGGTTTACGCATATTCGGCGGGGCTTATTTTCGCAGGGGGGCGGCTGGAAACGGGTGGGCGTACCACTTATGTATTCGTCGCCGATGACGACCCGGAATATTTAGAACGATGGGAAAATGCATACGGCAGCGCATTAATTTTAAGTGTTAACCATCCTTATATTCCGTGGTATTTCAATTTAAATGACCGCGCATTTGATCCGCCGCGGGCGCGTCGGATAAATGCATTATTATCGGAGCAGTTGTTCTTGGCCGATGGCAGCCCCTTCCCCTACCCTTTAATCGTCCCGGGCCCGCACACTTGGCATATTGTAAACACCCGCGGGCATGAATTGTATAACGCTTATGGCGAAAAAATCGGCACCATCCGCACATGGGAACAAAACAACGAAATCCTAGAATTGCGCTTTCTGACCATGGATGAACACCTAGCACAGCATGGGTATACCTGCACACTTGAAGATATCCAGCACGCATTGCAAGCGCAAGTTAACCTGCCTACGGTACATGTAGATGACTTTTACGCTCCCCTCTTCCGCGCATGGCCCGGCCAAAAAACTGCGTCAATAACCTTTGTGCACCCGAATGCACAAGTTCCTGCCGAACATTTACTCTTGCGGGTAGAAAGCCTGCACGCGGATAACAATATCGCCAGCGAATGGATGCGCCCCGGCGAAGCTGCCCCACGTATCATCGCCGACACCACCGTATACAAAATCACAGGCGGCCAATACGCAACCTATTTCTTATGGGAACATGAAGGCATACTATACCGTCTATTCCCACCCACAGCATGGAGCACAGATGACAACGCGCACAACATCACCCTAACCGAAACACAAATCAACGAAATCATCGCCAGCATGCTGCTGTGAAGATGTAGCAAAAAGCAAAATCGAACTTTTCAAAAGCCGCGAAAATCGCGGCTTTTTTCGCACATTCACCCCCAACCGCGTGACAATCCCCTATTTGTGCGGTATCATACACGCACCAATTTTATCCCCACGAAAGGAGCAAAACCAATGGCATTACTCATCAACAAAAAAATCGCCATTTTGGGCGACCGCGATGGCATCCCCGGCCCGGCCATCGAGGCCTGCGTGGCCACGGTAGAAGGCGCGGAAGTGGTATTCTCCACCACGGAGTGCTTCGTCTGAACCAGCGCAGGTGCCATGGACCTGGAAAACCAAGCAAGGATTAAAGAATTGTTCGACAAATACGGCAAGGACGACTTGGTTGTCCTGCTGGGTGGCGCGGAAGCGGAAGCATCCGGTCTGGCCGCCGAAACCGTATCGTCGGGCGATCCTACCTTCGCAGGTCCACTGGCCGGAGTCTCGTTGGGACTCCTCGCGTACCACATTGTGGAAGTAAAAGACGAAATCGCCCCCGAAGTCTACGAAGAACAAATCGCCATGATGGAAATGGTCATCGATGTAGATGCCATTGTTGCCGAAGTGGCGACGTATCGCGGCGGCGGTGCTTAATGGACGAAGATTATGGCTTGCGCTCGCTGTATAAGGGCAAGCTATATGATTTACTGTTGCTGAAAAAGTTGAACGATGGCATCGAAATCAAGGGCTTGGGTGAATTAATTATCCGAACCGAATTGATGATGTCCGAAGAAGATGTAGCATATGTAGAAAAAATTATTGCAAAATTGCCCGAATAAAGGAGGCGATGCAATGAGCAACGCCAGAATCGTACACTATATCAACCAATTCTACGCCGGTATAGGCGGCGAGGATAAGGCCGACCACCCGCCCGAAAAGCGCGATGGTTTCGTAGGCCCCGGCATGGCCATCAACGCCGGGCTGGGCGACGCGGGTCACATTGTGGGCACGGTCTTCTGCGGCGACGGTTATTTCAATGAACACGACGACGCGCCCGCGCAGGTGCTGGAAATGATCAAATCCTACGCGCCGGATATCGTAGTCGTTGGGCCGGGCTTCAACGCCGGGCGTTATGGCATGGCGTGTGGCGCGGTGGCCAAGCTGGTAGACGAAAAACTGGGCATCCCCGTAGTGGGCGGCCTGTACGAAGAAAACCCCGGCTTGGAAATTTACAAACGCCACGCTTATTTCGTGTCGGTGGGCGATAGTGCCGCCACCATGCGCAAAGCCGTGCCCGACATCGTAGCCATCCTCAAAAAAATCATCGCCGGCGAGGAAGTGACCGAAGGTTTCTTCCCCAAAGGGCTGCGTAAGAATTACTTCTCCGACACACGCGGCAGTCGCCGTGCGGTCGATATGCTGCTCAAGAAAATCGCCAATGAGGAATTTGTGACCGAGTACCCCATGCCCGTATTTGACCGCGTGGCACCCCCGCCCGCTGTCAAAGACATGCGCACGGCACGTATCGCGCTGGTATCCAGCGGCGGCCCCGTGCCAAAGGGCAACCCCGACCGCATCGAGTCCTCCAGCGCATCCAAGTACGGCGCGTACTCCCTCGCCAACATCACCGACTTCACCCCCGACAACGGCGAAACCGCCCACGGTGGCTACGACCCTGTCTACGCCAACCTCGACTTGGACCGCGTACTGCCCGTAGACGTCATCAAAGAACTCGTGGCCGAAGGCGAAATCGGCTCCCTGCATGAATATTGGTACTCGACCGTCGGCAACGGCACCAGCGTGGCCAATTCCGTGGCATTTGCCAAGGACTTCGCCCTGCGGCTCAATGAGGATAACGTGTCATGCGTCATCCTCACCAGCACGTGAGGCACCTGTACACGTTGCGGTGCAACGATGGTGAAAGAAATTGAAAGAACCGGCATCACGGTAGCACATATGTGCACGGTCGTACCCATATCGGTGACGGTGGGCGCAAATCGCATTATCCCCACGGTGGCCATCCCCTATCCACTGGGCGACCCAACCCTACCGCCCGAGGACGAAAAAGAACTGCGGCGCAAACTGGTAAAGCAAGCACTGGTAGCGCTGTGCACGGAAGTGGACGAACAAACCGTTTTCTAACAAATTAAAATATGTACAAAGGCCGAATCACCACAAGATTCGGCTTTTTTTATACGATCTTAGCGCATATTTCCCCAAGAATACAAAACCGCACATACCAAAATTCCATGGAAAAGTATTTCCGGGATGCGAGACATTGCAGCCCATGGCTATCATACGATGAACTATAAAATTATTTGGGATGTAGTGACAAATTATATGCCGAATTTGGCAGACTTCTTAAAAATGCAATTAAATGAATCATCTTCGCCGGGTTAAAGCACTCTATTCATAACGCAAGTAAATCGACAGCCATATATTTGAATGGATTTGCGTGGGGGTTTTTGCACTTGTAACCCCGGAACAAATCCGGTACCATGCAAAAGCAACAAAAAGCCGCAACGTTCGTGATGTGCGCAAACACACCACGACGGATGTAGGGATGATACAACATCACCTACAAACGCAGGGAATCCCCGCCGTCACAGCCGGGGAAGTATACACTTTTTTACCAATACCCGCAATCGCGTCCACCGCGCTTTCGTGTATTATGTATACAAAAACTTGCTGACAACGCTTCTGCAAGCGTGTAGGTGTTGACGGAAGAGCCGTGCAAACGGCTCGACCGTCGTCCCCTGCACGCTTTTTTGGTTGCAAATCCATAAATAAAAAGGAGCCGACAATGGCATCCCTGTGTAATGGTTGTAATCTGCAAAATCCCGGGCATGTATCAACCGGCCCCACCTTCGAGCAACTTATACCTTTGGCAAGAGCGGCAGCAAAGATGGCAATCCGCAGGGATGCACCCGGCGGAGATATCCTCATGGAAGTAGTGTTGGATAATATGCCCATCATGGTTAAAGCCCGGCCCGATGTTTATGAATTGATTGTTTGCGACATGGTGATTGCCGAGTCAAGTGTACTTAAAGGTAAATCATTGTCGTGGTATTTGGATGGATATGAAAACGACCCCGACCGTGATAGCCGGGGTCAATGAAGCGCAATCGATAAAATATGAAGGGGGCTGATTGAACAACCCCCTTTTGATGTTAAATAAAATTAACCGCTTTTTGCAATTATCAACATCAAATCCAGTTTGAAGGTATTTGCGGATAATAAAAATCGTTCATGTGTTATTTCCACTTTAATGTTTTGATTCTTCATCCATGCGTTAAATTCGGTGAACAATGCAATTAATAAACATAAAAGTACAAATAGCGCTGCAAGCGGATTATTTGCATTCCATAAAGTTATATGCATAATTCGATATATAATTGCAAAAAGACCGCAATATATACAACAATTTTTTATTTTTCCCATTTTTTTCATTCTCCTTTGCGATTTTTTGTTTAAATATGGCTAAAGATTTATCCGCGTTATTATTTACAAAAAGAGGCTCAATGCTTCATAATAAGCGGGGGCGTGTTTATACTAAATGCGCCGATCAGGGATAAATCATCGATTTGAGCGTTGGCGGTTTATCCCTGGTTACCCAAAATGTATCACCTCCGATAATTTTTTGAAATAATAATTCATCCCAAGGGTATCACCTCCGGTTAATTAATAAGATGCAAAAACGTATAAAACATGTACCATCACGATGAAGATTAATGCATATGTAAATCAATATGTAAAAATATTCATCGAAATAGTTAATGCGTTATTTGCATTGCATTTTAATAGGGGATTAAGATAATAACTTGTACAGAATAAAATATTTTGTAAAATTTTAGCGGCAAGGTTATAATAACGTTAGCAGAGATGTAAATATTTTTACAAACCATAACGCTTTATTCTATTAAATTTTATTATTTTACAATTTTTCACAAAAAAAATTCAAACGCGAAAAATCGAATCATTTGCGTTTGAATTTTTTTATTATTGTCATAGGTTATTGGCAAGACCGTGATTAATCGTTAAAAAGATGGGTTTATTTATAATACAAAAAGATTTTTGGCGATTAAAATGATAAGAAATAGTTTATACTGTGCACGGCACTTCAAACACCAACATCTTCAACGGCTCCGTAGCGGATATATTCACCAGCGCATGCTCACCGTAGGGCGGGTTTTTAATTACATCCCCGGCGGTTACGGGCTTATCTTGACCTTCGTCGGTCATGATGCCGTTGCCTTCCAGGATTACATAGAATTCCTCATCGTTGCCGTGTTGGTGCAGGCCTACGGAAGTGCCGGGAGGTAGCACGGTGTAGTGGAAATAAGGCATAGCGGTGGCGAATTGGTCGAAGATTTCCACCACTTGGATGGTGCCTTCGCCGTCGTGGCAGTTGGGTACGTCGGTGGGGGTGGCGGTTAGGAAATTGCGGATCATAATAGACCTCCTTGTGGGATGGATACAGGGGTGTTGTTTTGCGCCGAGCGGAGTATGGCTTCTAGGATGGCGGCGACGCGGGCTTGGTCGTTGATGTGGGTAGGGGGTGGGGTGTCGGTTTTTGCATAGTGCATGAAGTCATCGAGGATGGCATTTTTGTCGGATACGTCGGTGGGGTCGGTGGGCAGTGGCAGGGATTGGGTGCCGTCGGGGGTGTGGAAAGTGAGGGCGTCGTCGGTGTAGACGGCGGTGCCGTTTTGGGCGGTGAAGGTCCAATGGCCGTTCCAGCCGGTTTCGGGTAGGGCATCCATGCTGCCTTCGTAGTTGA
>WQVD01000003.1 GCA_009781755.1 Defluviitaleaceae bacterium
AGCCATCCGCGGCTCGGTAACCGCGTACCCAAAGGCCGGCCTTTTAATGAAATGACAACAATTATCAACTCGCTGCTGCTTAATAGAATTTAAGCGTTAGTCAGCCGTCGGCCCCGCGGTCACTCGCAGCCCGGGCTCCCGGTGTCGATCATGCGAGGACTTCCGCCACCCGTAGCCTTGAAGTGGCGGAATATCAAAGGCTACCCAAACCTGTTGCGTGTTGATTCGCGCAGGGGAGGGGAACGCGTGGAGTAAGACCACACAAGTTAATCAACTGTGATGGGAGAAGTTGTTATCGATGAATTTTCGGACACGGGTTCGATTCCCGTCGCCTCCAGTGATTTTAAATTATCAAGAACGTTTTTTATTTGCAAATGAAGGAGAGATTGATTTGAGTATGAATTATGACATAACAACGTTGGATTACAATGAATTGAAGAATAAAACTAAACTACCGTCCTTTCAACGAAGCGTTGTTTGGACAAAAGATAAAAGAAAGGAATTAATTCAAACAATTCATAATGGTTATCCTTTTGGCTCTTTATTACTTCATGAAACTCCGAGCGCAGAGAAAAGATATTCATTGGTGGATGGATTGCAACGTTTATCCGCTATTATGGATTATGAAAAAGATAAATATTCCTATGTTGACATCCACGAGTTTTCAAAAAGCAGTTTTGAAGAAATTTATGATTTATATGAAGAAAAAGCTGAAGCTAAATTAAACGAAATAACAAAAAATAAAATAAAAGACATCATCAGCAGTGCATTTAAAGATAAACGGCCTGATGAAAGTGTAACTGTAGTTACGAAAAGACTTGTTTTAGAAATGTCATTGTTTGATAGCTTTTCTCTTGACGTAAATATGATACTTGATAAAGTCGATAAGAACATCACGAACTATATAGATTTAGAAAGACTTAGAGTGCCTGTTGTAATATTTAAAGGAAGTGAATCTGAACTGCCAAATATTTTTGAAAGTATAAATTCAGGTGGAACTAAGTTGTCTAAGTATGAAATTTTTGCATCTGTTTGGCAAGGAATGGTTTTTCAAGTAGATGATCAGGTGATATTAAAATGGGTGGATGAAAAATACGATAAAATGCAAGAAAAACATGGATTGGAAATTAGTGATTATACTACTGGTAGTATTATAGAAAGTAAACAAATAAATTTATTTGAATATGCATATTCGATTGGTAAAATAATAAGAAATGATTATCCTGAAATGTTTGGCGGTAAAAAGAGTGAAGATGCTTCTGAAATCGATTCAATCGGATTTGGTTTGCTTGCAGCAGTTTTGGATGTCGATTTAAAAGAAATGGGAAAGATTGCAGATTCATTTTCTTCCAAAATGGACACTGCGAGATTGATAAATCTAAAAGATAGATTAGTAGAATGTAGTAATGAAGTAAATGAAATGTTGAAGAAATTTATTTGTGCGCCAGGAGGAAAAATATATACAAAATATATATTTGCACAAATTGTTTCTATTGTGGCATCTTTGTTTAAAATAAGATATTCAATCGCTGGTTCATTAAATATTACAACAAATGAGGGATCTGCCCAAAAAGTAAAAACATTTAAAAAATGTATGCCCAAGCATTATTTGTACGACATGATAAAAGGGTACTGGGGAAATGCAGGTGATTCAAAGGTTGTTGAACTTCTTAAGCATAATACAAATGATAACAAATATTTAAGAGGAATTTCTGATGAATGGTGGGCATCGACGCTAGATGAATGGTTTGCAGAGCATGAAAAAAAAGAATCAAAAAGCATTGACATAGTAAAAAAACTTTTCTTAAATTATATGTTCAACATGTCAAATCCTTCAATCACTTCCGCGGTATACGACATAGAACATATAATTCCACAAAAACGATTTGAACAATATATCGGCGCTGGTGCGCTTTCTGCTGTTGGAAATCTATGTTTTTTACCGGAATTTGAAAATAGAAGTAAAAAGACTCAAACACTTTATGAATATTTCGATGAAACATTAAAAAGTGGAACAATAGATGAAAAAACTGTTATGCAAAGATATAATTACCCTAGCAGAACAGAACTTGATTTTATTAAAGGAGAAAAATTTACAAAAGACAATTACACAAAATTCATTAAAGCGCGACATAATTATTTAGCAAAAAAGTTTATTAAATCAATAAATGCATTTTAATGTCAAAAGTATTTGCATTAAAAAATAACAATTTAGGTGCGAAATATGACTGCACAGCAAAAATACGACCATTGGCTAGACATAGCTCAATATGATTTGGAAACTGCAAAGACCATGTTGTCAAGCGGGCGGTGGCTTTATGTTGTTTTCATGTGTCAACAAGCAGTTGAAAAATTGTCCAAAGGCTTATACACATTATATGTAGATGATAATATCCCGCGTGTACACAACATCAAAACTATTGTCGATTATTTTGAAAATAAATTGTCGGTATCTATACCGGAAGAAATAAAAGATTTTTTCGATGTTTTATCGGCATATTATTTGAATAATCGTTACCCTGATTTTATGAATAAATTGAGTGCGCAAATAAAAGAAAATGAAGCTACGAAAATCCTATCTAAAACAGAGGAGGTGTTTTCGTGGTTACTGACTTTGAAACCATAAATAAACTTGTTGAAAGTTATGCAATGGATGTAAATGAACTATTCTCTGTTGATAAAGTGGTGTTATTTGGTTCTCATGCGAAAGGGGAGGCTACTGCACAAAGCGATATTGACGTTTGCTTCTTCCTTAATAGCTTCGGCGATATGAGGCGTGTGGATATAATCAAAGCATTGCTTGGTTTGATGCGCAATTATGAACGCATTCATTTCGAACCGATTGTTTTTCCGACTGCAGAAATACAAAATGATAACCCATTTGTAAAAGAAATCTTGCGAACGGGCAAAGAGGTGAATTTTAAATGCGATACAACCATATGATTGCAATTACTCAACGCGAAGATTGTTTTGTTGCTAGCTGCATAGAAAACGCCGTTGCATCACAAGGAAAAAGTATGGAAGAAGCACTTGCCAACTTGAAAGTGGCCTTGGAATTGTACTACGAAGATAACGATGACATCGAGCCTGTAAAGCCTGTTTTTATTACGACAATGGAAATTACTATTTAATATTATTCTCCAACCTATACATATCCAACAACACCCGCACATCATCAAAAGTCGGGTCATGAAAATACAAATACCCCTTTATACAACGGTAATGGGGGTTATTTGGGTTAACGATGACGCGGTGCTTACATTCGTTCATCGTTCCCTTTTTCTCTTTGCAATGGTGGCAGCCGCCCCATCGGGTGTTGAATGAATCGGGGAATCGTTCTTTCAACCAATCGATTTTGTCGGGGTGGGTATGGTAGATTTTGGGTAGGGCTAGTTTGACGGATATTTTGTGGTCTGCGCTGTGCAGAAATTCTTCTTCGTGGTAGGACGAGCCTTTGCCTGTCAGGAGCCATTCTTTGGTGCCTTTTTTGTATAGGCAGCAGTACATTTTTTCTTGTCCGGTGGGGATGAATCCGTGTTGGATGGCTTGGTCGTAGAGCCAATAATAGATTTCGCGCAGGTGTTGCGGTTCGCTGTCGGTTTTGGCCAAGAAGAAGGTTTCGTGGGTTTGCATGGCGGGGTCTTGCATGAAACGGTAGGAAAAATATCGGATGTGGTTGGTTGTTTTGGGATTTCTTTCTTTAAAATAAGCGCACAGGATGGTAATTATGTTGGGGTGATTGGGAAAAGAGACGTTGAAGGATGGGGCGGATGCGTCGTTTAGGCCTTCAATGTGCAGGCCCGTTTTCGTGAGCCCTTTCAGCAATAGTTTTGTATTTTCCGGCGATTTGCAAATGAGTTGTTCGTCGCCGCGTTTTTTCGCGTGTTCGGTAAGGCGGTGTTTTTCTATTGTTAGGATATTATCTTCTGCACGGCCGCATTCCACCAATGCGTTCAACAGCATGATTACGCGGTTATGGATTATGCCGTACCATGTTAGTTCTTTCCAATCCGGCCAGCCCCAATCAAAGGGTGAGCTTTGTTCAATGGCATCGTAAGTCGTGTATAAAAATTCTTGAAAAGACTTAAATGCATCGACAAACGCCGCATTTGATAATCCGTTAAGATGAATGGGGTTAATTTTCGTGTCCGAAGGAATAAACACCATGGCATCTTTGTATGATTTCATGGCTTTGCGGGCTTCGCTTTCGAATGTTTCGCGTATATAGGCACGGTATGTGTTGGTGAATGTGGGGTCGGTCAATTCGCAAAAATCGGCGTAATCGTTTAAAAATTGAAAATGATTTTTATCCTTGCTTACATAACCGCACCATCTGTCTTTAATGAATTTGTCGATTAATTCGAAGGTTGGCGGTTCGCCTTTTAAGTCGGCAAGAAACCACGCTGTGAAACCGACACGTTCATCGATGTATTTTTTCGATTTCTTCTTTTCGGTAAGATATTGTTTGAAATTTTGTGCGCTTTGCATTAAATATATCCCCCTGTGTTTATCAGTTTAAAACATCTATCGCTCGTTTTAAAACCTCCAACATTTTCATGTGCGTTTCTTTTATATCTTCGATGGCTGTGATGAACATTTGTGCCAAGCCTATTCTGAACAAGCCTATATTGGCGATTTTGATATGATTCAAATGCCCCGCCGAAAATGCGTAGCTGTGCAAGCGCGCTTGATGTTTGGACAATTCATCCCACAAATCCAACAACGCCGGCTGCCGTGCTTCTTCATATGCTTTGGGCAAATGGTAAAATGCGACATCAAAGATATGGCAGTTGAATTGGTTGGTGAAGGTTTCTGTAACGCGATTTCTGAATGCGCGCAATTCGTCCGCATCTGTATTTTTGTATTCATCATCGGTGGGGGTTACCAGCACTTTGTTTGTATGATCAATGGCATTGTCCCACACATTTTCGGAAAAACTGCTTTCGATCACGCGGGTGATGCGTTCCAACCCGTCTTTTAATGTATAACGGGGAGCAACCTTGTTGCCGAATAAGTAAACGGTTTTAATTTCATCATAGGATAACGTGAAGGTACGCTTTTCTTGCGTGTTGTTTTCTTGATTGGTATGGTAATGGGTACACAGCGCCACATCCCCGTCATAACCGGTGATGACGCAAAAAACGCCGTCGGTTGCCCGTTCTGCAAGCACGGGCTTGTCGGCATCAATGGAATTGGCAATGCTTTTTTTGAATATTGCTGTATCGATGATTTTACTATATTCATATCCGGCAAAACCAAACAGGAAATCCGCTGTGTAATCTGTGCCGCACAAACCCGACCAGTTGCCTGCGCTGCTTTCATCGCCTATGCGTGCCGCCATATTCGTCATGGTACCGTCAAAGTGCCAATACAAACTGCTGCGCCCGCACAAGGTATCGAACAGCACAAAATATACCGACTGCGGGTCTGCATTGTCCGGGCATGCGCAACCGAAGCACCACGATTCGCCGTTGTTGCATTTTTTCGGCAACGCGCCGAAAATTTTTTCAAGATATACATACACAGCCGCAAAGCAATTGGGGAAGCTATGTTTCATGAGATTTGAAAATTGGATGTTAAAATTAAGTGATTTTTTCATAATAGAATACTCCTTTTCTATTTATATGCGTCTATGGCGTTTTTTGTCGCCAGTACCAATGACCGGATTCGTTCCATGTCGTGCCCTGTGGGGTTAACGAACATAATCAAATTGCAACCGCATACGATGTCAAATTTTTGCCCGAAAATAATCCGATTGGGGTTGCCTTTGCAACTGCCGCAGCCGGGTTTTGTATTTATGTGGGTTAACATATATTCTTTCATTTCATCGGTGATAAAAGGCTCGCATAAATTGATGTCCACCCCCCTGAAAAAGCTGACAAACCATCCGTCACGCCACGCACGAAAATGGCACACCGTTTTCTTCTTGTGCTTGGGCGACCAACAGCTATGCTTGGTGGACGGCTTGGACGATGCGGTTTTGGTTATTTTGTTTTCTGTCAAAAAATTGCCGAAGGCCAAGAAATTCGTCAATTTTTCGCCTGTTAAAAAATACTCGGCATCGTGTTCGAATCGGGTTGTTTTCATGTCATACGCTCCCACTTCAAAAATAATTGTATCGAAATAAACGTGATAACGTTGTTGTATCACGCATAATATACAAAAAGCAAGACAAAACGCCAACCCCATGCATAGGTTGATGATTTGCCTTGCTTTATTTTTTGTAAAAAGATTCGGACGGCCATCCTGTTTGGTGCCATTGCCGGATAAGGGGTCTACGTAGGTAGGATGCCCGCACTGCTTCGCGAATTAAATAACAGTGTGGCGTTCCTCCCCCTTGGGGCGTGACACGGGTGTTGCGGTACTGCGGTGCAACCGAAGCAGGGGACTACCGAATGCCTTGTGTCGCAAGCGACACGCAGCATTCAGTTTAATGAGCGCAGTGGCGCGGTGGAGTGGACACACTTCCGAAGAGGTGCATCTTCTTTCCGGCCCATTCGACGCAGAGTGCCTTTCGACTGATGCGGGGTCATTTTATTGCGGTTGGGCAAATCGCGTTAGCTTGACATGAAAGAAATAATGTGCATGCGTTTTACATGTGATGATTTTGCCCTTGGTTGCTTAACCTCTGGTTGTTTGACATGTGCGTTGCAAGGCCGTATAAACAAGCATCACGGACGTGTTTGTACATAAGGAGGCCGCAATGCAAGCATACAATATGATGATCAAAACCAACCACGCACTTATTCGGGGTGAAGTGCCGACCGATGCGCAAAAAAAGAAAATTGCAAAGTGGTTGCGTGCCCATCGCGTTACGGATGGGCGGCGGCGGACGTTTGATGCTTACGCGTATCCGCGCTTTTATTTTCCGCCGGTGAATGGGGGCAAGAAGTTGCAAACGATTATCCCTATTTCGCCCAAGACGAATATTGTGGCGGACAATGCGTATGAATATGAGATTTTGCGGTTGTTGCATATGTTTGACCCGGACGATGAAGTGACGGAAATGGTGGAGGAGACGAAGGAGCGGTTGCGGCATACGTGCTTTGGGTACCAACGCTGCCATTACGCGGAGTGTTTTGAAGCGGGGATGATGGTGCTGCGGTTTTTGGCTTTTGCCGCAGCGGATGATGAGGCTTGGATGCAGAAGCAAATTGATGTGTACAATAAGCACTTTGGTGATGCCAAGCACCACAGCGGCGTACAGAAGTTTTATTGGTATATCCTTTCGGAGATGCCGATGGGTTTGGCGCTGCCGCAAATCGAGAAGCAAGCGGAGTTGATTTTGGCGCATTTGGGGCGCGAGTATCCGATTAAGACGGGCAACGAGGACGTGGCATTGTATGCCATGCGTAATGCATTGGCGCGGTTGCCGCAGTATATGTACTTGAAGGAGCGCAAGCCGCACGTGAATGAAAAGACAGGGAAAATATATTTTGAAATAAAATAGAATGATTGCAATCACGTCATATTAATCATCGCATCCGAAGCCCGTGCTACCAACACAGGCAAGGTCGAATGACTTTGCACATGGAAGCCGGGCTTTTTTATTTTGCTTACCAGCAGTTTGCCTGCTTGTGTGCCCAAGTCGAAGACATCGATGCTGATGGTAGTAAGCGGCGGGTCGGTAAATTTAGCGAAGGGGTATTCGTCAAAAGTGATCAGGCTGATGTCGTCGGGTACGCGGATGTTGTTTTGGCGGAAGGCACGCAAGCAGCCCACAGCCAAGAAGTTGTTGGCGCAGATGACTGCGGTGGCGCGGCGGGGTGCGGTTAATAGTGCATGGGCCATTTGTGCGCCGTCCTCGATAGTGGAAGCACCGCGGTATATTTGAATATGTGTTGAATGCGCGAGTTCGCTTTGGATGCCTTCTAAGCGGTATTCGGATATTTGATCGTCCTCGTGGCCTGCCAAGACGGCGATTTTTTTGTGCCCGAGGGATTTTAAGCGTTTTGCGGCCAGTGTGCCGGACAAGCGGTTGTCGTTGTCGATCCAGCAGAGGGAACTGGTGAAGTCGGGTTTGCCGATGATGATGTGGGGGATTTCTTCGCGGGTTAGCAACAGGGCCAATTCACGCGTGACAACCGAGGCGTGTATTAGCAAGCCATCTGCACTTTTGCTCATTTTGATGTCATGGGCGTGTGTGCATACGTTTTTGGCGGTGCAATTTTGCAAGGATAGAGCGTACTTTTTCTCGCGCAGGGCGGCTTCTGCGCCGGTGAGGATTTCGAACAGGTGGGGGCTTTCGAATGCGGTGTCTTTGCCCAGCTTGGCGAGGAAGACGACGGAGCGTGTGGATTTGCGGGCGAAGGTTTGCGCGCGAGCGTTGGGGCGGTAGCCCATTTCGTCGGCGATGGACTTGATACGCGCGGTGGTTTCGGGCGATATGGTGTACGACCCGTTCAACGCCTTGGAAACCGTGCTGATGGAGGTACCCGCGCGTTCGGCTACGTCTTGGATTTTAACCATGATTGATGGCCACCATAAAATTTTTGCCCTCCCAAAGGGTTTCGCCCGCGTTGGGGCATTTTGCGTTGATTGCTACGGTTAACGTGACGTTGTTGTACGTGCGGGCGAAGATGAACGCGCGCCCGGCGGCGTGTAATGTTTTGAAATTCCCGTAGCGCAATGCATCATGCGTGCGGCGTAATTGTATCGCTTTTTTGTAGAAATCGAACAAGTCGGCATCGCCATCCCATATCATATGATGGCGGTAGTCGGATTCGCGTATACCCATCAAGCCCTGCTCGTTGCCGTAGAAGATGCACGGCGCACCCACAAAGCACATTTGGAACAAAATCGCCAACTTGAACCGTTCCGTATCGCCGTTGCACAGGGATAGGAAACGGCTCACGTCGTGACTGTCCAATAAATTAAGTTGCGCATACACCATATTTTTGCGGTAGCGCAATAGCATGTTGGTAACGCCGGCGTTAAATTGCGCGGCATCGGTATTTTCCAACGCGAAAAATTCGCGGCAGTGCTTGCGGAAGTAATAATTCATGGTGGAGTGGAACATCGTGCCGTCCAGCCAATGGTTGGCGTTGTGCCACACTTCGCCCATGATGAATACTTCAGAGTTGATGGCTTGCGCCTCGGTGAGCATATCGCGCCAGAATCGGTCGTCCACTTCGTCCGCGCAGTCAAACCGCCAGCCGTCAATTTTATATTCGCGCAGCCAATAGCGGCACACATCGAAGAAATATTCGCGCACTTCGGGATGGGTGGTGTCCAGTTTGGGCATGAGGCGTTCGTAGGCAAAGCATTCATAACCGGGAATCGCGTCGCCGTTGTCGGGGCGGATGACGGGGTATTCCAAGCGGTAGAACCAATCCTTGTAGCGGGAAGCTTCCCCGTTCTTGACCACATCATCAAACGCGAAGAAACGCCAGCCGCAATGATTAAACACGCCGTCGATGATGACGCGGATATTCGCATCGTGCAGGGTGCGCACCATTTCGGCAAAGTCATCGTTGGTGCCCATGCAGGGGTCCACGGTGTAATAATCCAGCAAGTCGTATTTGTGGTACTCCCCCGCGGCGAAGAAGGGGTTGATGTACACGCAGTTGATGCCCAGCTCCAGCAGATAATCCACATTGGCGGTGATGCCCTTGATGGTGCCGCCCAATTTGGATTGACTTTTTTCACCCTTATAAGTCTTCTCCAAGGCTATCAAGGAAATTTGCTTGTGACCCGTGGCGAAGCTGTCGGGGAATATATTGTAGATGACCGCGTCCTTCACCCATTCCGGCGCGCGGGCGATGTTGGCGCGGTGCAAGTAGGGGAGTTGAAAATATTCCGACCGTTCCCAACTGATTTGTGTGTGGAAAGCGTCGCCATAATACAGCGCGGTTTCCGTGCTGTCGTTTAATTCGAAGTAATAACACATGCGGCGGTACAGGGTTTCGAATTCGACTTCCCAATAATCGAAGTGCAAATCCCACGCCACGATTTGCATGGGTAGGGCGGTGAAGTCGATGGGATTGTTGCGGCAAGCGCGGTCGCCGTATTGGAAGGTGCAGGCAGTCAAATCTCCCCGTGCGGCACGCAGGCGGAAAACCACGCGGTTTTCATCCAAGCCATGCCCGTACTCCGACATGGGGATATGCAAAATTGCTTCTTTTTTCATCCTTTTACGCCTCCTGCGGTCAAACCGGTCGTCATGTATTTTTGCGTTGCGAAGAAAATAAATAGAATGGGCAGCGACACAAGAATCGATGCCGCCGCAAACACCGGCCAACTGCCGGTCATTTCTGTAGCTTGCAAGGTGTACAACCCCACCGCTAACGTATAGTTGGACGCGCCCGTCATGAAGGTGATGGCGTAGATGTACTCATTCCATACAAAAATCATGACCATGACCCCGGTAACAATGAGCGCAGGGCGGGCGAGGGGAAGCAAAATACTCTTGATGGTGTGCCACATACCCGCGCCGTCCATGGCGGCAGATTCTTCAATTTCTATGGGGATGGAGTCGAAATAGCCTTTGAGGTTTAACAAGCCAAACACCGTCATCGTGCCTACATAAATAATCAAAATGCCCATGCGGCTGTTAATCAAGCCCAACGGGCTCAACAAGCGGAAAATCGCAAACATGGAAAGAATCGCGGGGAAGGCGTGTAATAACAGTAACCCCGAAAAAACCTTCTGCCGCCCGCCAAAACGAAAACGCGACAACGCATATGCCCCCGGCACCGACACCGACAGTGCCACACCCACCGCCGAAAACGCCAGCACCAAAGTATTGCCAAACCAAAGAAACAAGGGTTGGTCAACCAAAACCGCCCGATAATGATCCAACGTAAACGCTCGCGGAATAAATCGAAAATCCGACCCCAGCAACCCACCCTGCGCATTAAACGAAATCGACAACGCATACAAAATGGGAATCAACACGATGAAGCACAATGCGATGAAAAAGACATTCAACAAAAGTAATCCAATTTTTTGTGCGAACTTGTGGTTCAGTTTCATGCCGATTGCCCCCTTTTGCGTAAGACCGTAACCAACAGCGAAAACGCAATCAGCATCGCAAAAATAATGATGGACACCGCAGAGGAATAACCGTAATTACGCGTAACAAATGCGCTTTCATACGCATAGGTCAGCACCGTATGGATATTGGCACCTGTTTGCGCGCCGACTTGTTGCGTCATCAAGTAAATCACGTCAAATTGCTTAAAGGTCGTAAACAACGTGATAATCACCGCCGGGGCGATGATGGGGCGTATGGCCGGTATTGTCAGCCGTACCGACCGTGTAAACCATCCCGCGCCGTCAATCAGCGCGCTCTCGTAATAACTCTTGTCCAGACTCTTGAGCGCGCCGTCCATGATCATCATCATGAAGGGCAACGCCAGCCACAAGTTAACAATCATGCAAACCACAAACGCGGTCAAATCATCCGCCAGCCAACGGCGCGGTTCCATGCCCAGCTGATACAACCATTGATTGAGCAATCCAAACTGCGCATTAAAAATGCCGTGTCGCCACAACAATATAGACACATAACCCGGCATCGCCCATGGGAACATCAATATTGTTTTGTACACCCGCGCATATTTTAATTTTTGAACGTTGAGCAAGCTGGCCATTACAAACGCGATGACCAGTTGCAACACCATGTTCAAAATCGTCCAAATCACCGTAATCCACAACGCCCGCAAAAATCCCGAATCAAAAACAAACAAAGCTCGTCGATAATTGCCCAACCCAACCACGCGAAAATCAAACCAATTGAAAATATTCATATTGGTGAGCGAAATGTAAAATGTGTATCCGATGGGGAACAAGATAATCAACCCGATGAAAATCAAGGCAGGAGACAACGATGTCCACGCCATGAGGGCATTTTTTAAGTTTTTGCTGCGGTGCATATGCGTCACCCTTTAGCGCATCAGCGCAATCAAATCTTCGGCACGGCGTTGCGCGTTGGCTGCGGCCACTTCCACTTCATGCCCGCGGAAGTTGATGTCCACCAACATACCGGCCGCCACCGTCCACATGATGTCCATCTCGGGGATGTTGGGCATGGGGGTGGCGGTTTGCGCGGTTTCCAACATCATCATGACCATGGGGTCGTTGTAGATGACGGGCAGGTCGAAGCTTGCCGCCAGTGCAGGTGCGCTGCCGCTTGCTTGCGCCAATGCCACGCCAATGTCCGTACTGATTAAATGGTTAAGCACGGTGCGTATCGCCTCGTTGCGGACGGGATTTTCCGCCGCTACGCGCAACACATGCAGCCCTTGTACGCCCATAAATGGCGCGAGAGGTAACCCCGTTTCGCTTACGATGGGCATGGGTGCGATCCCCAAGTCAATCCCGGCCTCGCGGATGGAGGGGATGAGCCATGGCCCGCCGATGGTCGCCGCTGCACGCCCTTCTCGGAACAGGGTGTTAATGGTGGCAAATTCGGCCTCGTTGGGCATCAGGCGCATCAGCCTGCCATAGTAATGAAGCGCGGCAATCATCTCAGGTGTATCAAGCATAGGTACGCCGTCGGCAGAAATCATTTCCGCGCCAAATCCATGCATCCACCCACCAACGAAATACGCGTTATTAAATTGCTCAACAAAACCAAAGTGCCCGCCGCCCGTGTGCCGTTGCATGAAGCGGAATAAATCCAGCGTGTTGGTGGGCACATCGTCGTCAGGCATGATGGCTCTGTTGTACATAAACAACAGCGTTTCAAAGTAAAGGGGTAATTGATACACCCTGCCGTTGTAAGTCGCCGCTTCTATCGTCTTGGGCAAAAATAAATCAAGCAACGCCGCATCCACAAAATCCGAGATGGGCACGATGATGCGCATCTCGGAATACACACCCACCTTGTCATGCGCGAAGAAGAACATATCCGGCGCGGCACCGGGGCTGTTGCCTACCAGCTTGAGCGTTTCAGTCAAGCCGCTTTTGCGCTCCAGCACGACAATGATATCGGGCGCGAGTTCGTCCAGCTTGGTTTGCAACGCAGCGGCAACTTCCGCTTCCTTGTCGTGCCAAATCACCAGCGTAATAACGCCATCTTCATCGGCTTGCCCGCCGCAGCTTGCCAATACCGTCAACATCAACGCGGCAAATAAACACACAAATAATAATTTCATGTGCGCCCCCTATTTTTTCTTAATAAATAGCGACGCAACCAAGATAAAAACAATCGCACCCGCGCCGATTAAAATCGTCATTAATAATGAATTATTGCGCCCGTTGTTCTGCCCGTTTGCGTCATCTATTGGCGGCAGCGGTTCTGTTTCGTCATTAATGTGGGTGACTTCGTCCGTTACATCGTCTTGCGTTGCGGGTAATTCCGATATTTCGTAATAGTCGAAGCCGAAATTATCCGCATCCAACACCAAAATCCACACATCGCGTCCAATTTCTACATCATGCATATCGCCGGTTTGTACCATGCCGTTGTTGGCGTTGATGATTAACGAATTGACCCATCCGCGGATTTGCATGATGTACCCATCGCCGTCGCGTGTCATCGGCTCGCCCGGCCATGAGGCGAATAAGTTAGTGCCGTCGGGGTGTAACCATGCCCACAGGTGTGGCGCTTCCCAGCCTTCGGGCACTTGCGCGCGGATATATATCAGCGGAGCCATAAAGTCAGGGTTTTCGTAATAGACATGCACATTTGCGTCGTCGTCAATTAATAACCACACTGTCGTAGGTTGACCGATGGTGGGTTGGATGGCGGTGTTGCGGGTTTGTTCCGTACCGTCGTGGTTGGTGATGACGACATGGTCGGCCCAATAAGGTATCCGCGCGGTATACCAATCGCCCACGCGGCGCAGCGGCAACCCGGGGCGTGCCATAAACGCGCCCGCGCCCGCAGGTCGGTTCCATGAAGTAATGATAGGATCAATCCAATGATCGGGCGTGCGCACATACACCGTAAAGCGCGGTATATACAGCGGGAAATCACCTGCCGTTAAAGGTTCATAAGAAATATCCACGTCGTTTTCCGATAAAACGGTTACCCATGCAGGCATCGTGTTAACGCGCAAGTCGAAGGTTTGCGTTCCGCCATCGTCATTAATCACAATGTTATGCATACCCACCGGCAAATGGATATAAAACCATCCCGGATTGTTGGGGTCGGCTTCAAGCACGCCGCCCGGCCATGCGAGGAATGCATTGTTGCCGGCACTGTCCCACGCCCACACATGGGGTGCCGTCCAATCCGCGGGTACGCGCACGTACAAAATAGCCACGACATCATCGGCATTTACCGAAACTGGAAGCCAAAGGAACAGCATTAATAACATAACCGGCAACATTGAAAATAATCGGAGTCGTTTCATTTTCATGGTTCCCCCTCATGTGATATGTATGTTTTCGTTGAGGATGCCACATCGCATAATCATTATCAAGGAAAATATGAGAAAGCGTTTTCCCAAAAAGGGTAATGAAAAACACCACAATAAATCTGCAGTGCGCTGCGGACGTTTACCGTCAGTGCTGTTTCTTTGTTGTGGTGTTTTATTATTTCGGTGCTTTAATTTACGTTATATTGCTTCATAGGGATTGGGTGCATTACCCGCAGAATATATTAAACATCACGATGCAGCGCAGCAATAATTTCTTCGGCAGATGTGCGACCGGCGCGCAGGGCTTGCAAGGCATTTTCCCGTAGGGCTTGGCGGTCGCGGATTTTTCGTGCGAAGGAATTTGCGTCGTCGGCGATTTCTCGTCGGCTTTCTTTGTTAATAACAATATATTCATACAGTGCAAATCGGCCGCTGTAACCGCTTTGGTGGCAATGACCGCAACCCGCGCCTTCATGAACGCGAGTCTTTTTATCGATTTTTAACAAAAAAGCTTGTTCATCCGTAAGAGTGGCGGGTTGTGTGCAATGCGGGCAAATATGGCGCACCAAGCGTTGGGATATGATGCCGTTGAGCGCGGCGGCGGTTAAGTAATGGGCTACACCCATATCACCCAAGCGTTCAATGACACCGGCCGCGTCGTTGGTGTGCAGAGTTGTGAGTACAACATGGCCGGTAAGTGCAGATTGAATAGCGATGCGGGCAGTTTCTTCATCGCGCATTTCGCCAATCATGATGACATCGGGGTCTTGGCGCAAGATATGTTTAAGCGCCGTGGCGAAACCGACCAAGGGAGATACATTGATATGATTGACACCGGGCAGGGGATTTTCTACCGGGTCTTCGATGGTGACGATATTGCGCTTGTCATCGTTTAATTCGGCCAAGAAGGCGGTTAGGGTCGTAGATTTGCCGCTGCCGGTGGGGCCGGTGATGATGACTGCGCCGTAAGGTTGGCGGAACAAGCGCGTCAACACTTGCAAATCATCCGGCGCGAAGCCGAGTTTTTCTTTATTAATGCGCTTTTCTCCGCCGTAAAGCAAGCGAATGGCGGCTTTTTCACCGTTGATGGTAGGAATGGTGGATACGCGGAAGTCCACGCTTTCCGCATCAGTGCGCAGGGTAAAATGGCCGTCCTGCGGCAAACGTTTTTCCGAAATATCCATGTCGGCCATGATTTTGAGTCGCGATATGACGTTGGGCAATAAAGAAATATCCACCGTGCCGTGCGTCACCAGCACACCGTCCACGCGGTAGCGCGCGCGCAAAAAATGCCCGAACGGTTCGATATGCAAGTCGCTGGCGCGGTGCAATATACCCGCGTCAATAAGCGTGTCAATCAACCGAACCGCCGGAGCGGCATTGAGTTCCGCCAATAACGCGGCATCGGCGGTACGAGTTTGCAATTTCTCTTCGACAATAAATTGCGATGCAATGCTGTGGATCGCGTCCGCGCCGAAAGTACGCTGTATGTAATACCGCAGTTCAGCAGGGTCTGCGGCGATGGGTTCGATAAAATGACGGGTAACGGCGGCCAAATTTTCCCGCGTTTGCACGCATGCCGCATCGTCCATGGCTACGTACAAAACATTGCCGTCGCGGCGTATGGGCAGGGCGTTGAAGCGTTCGGCGTAGTCGTGTCCCAGGATTTGCGCGGCTTCGGGGTCGATGGGGGTGGTAGCTAGGTTAATCATCGGTATTAAGGCGTTAAGGGTGGATAAATGTAGCGGCGTTCGTTTTCGGGCAAGCTGTTGGCTATACCGTGTATATTGTCATCCGGGTCAATATTGTTAATGTCCACCACTACACGATTAATGCTTTGGCTGCCTATAATGATGGTGCGCATCGCAAATACCGCGTCGGTTTGCGTGCTGTTTTGATTCATTTCGGGCAAAAATCCGGCGATTCGCAAATTGGTTAACATTTCGTTCATGGTGAGACCCGCAACCGACACTCCGCGTTCCGCCCGGTACAACTCCATGGCATTGTGAATCACATGTGCAGATTGAATATCGCTACGCAACCGCGCACGGTCGGTAGTATTCAAGAACGTGGGAATCAAAATTGCCGCGATGATTGCCAAAATCGCCAATACAATCACCAACTCCATTAGGGTAAATCCATTTTTATTGCGCATTCTTTTGTCCTCCGCTTTTGTATTTTTATAATGCTCCGGCCAATTGAAACGTCGGCAATACAATCGCCAGCATCACCAACGCCATCAAAATCCCCATCGTCAGCGTGATAATCGGCTCCACCAATTTATTCATCCGCTGCAAAACACGTTTGTGCTGCGTTTCAAAATGGATGCGGCATTGCGTGAGTGTTTGCGGCAACTTGCCCGATTCTTCGCCTACGCGTACCAATCCCGCAAGCAGGGGTTCTAAATAAATCAAATCATTCAATGCTGCACCCAGCGTGCGCCCTGCGGCAACTTCATATTCCACGCGGGTCAAGTCCGATGACACGCAGGTATTGCCTTGTGCCTCCGCGCACAGTGATAGCGCATCCGACAACGGCTGTCCGGCGTGCAGCATCAATTCCAACACTTGCGAAATATGTAAACTCACCCCCACGCGGAATAACGTGAAACGAAGTACCAACCATGAAAAGAAAGCGCGCCCCTTATCGCTGCGTACAAACACCGCCAAACCAATGGCCAATAATAAAATGGCGAAAACCAACAGCAACCCGCGCGCTGTTACAAAATCTGAAATACGCAGCAACGCTTGCGTCAACCAAGGCAACGTCACATCCGATGCGGCAAACATCTGCGCATAACCCGGCAACACAAACGTCACCGCAATAATGATTACGCTCAGCATCATCAACGAAACCATTGCCGGATATAAAAGTGCTGCGCGCAATTCGCTGCGTGCTTGCACCTTATGTTCGTAGTATTCGCTCAATTGTGCGCATACGCGGGGCAATTGGGTTGTTTTTTCTCCGACTTTAAACATGCCGCAAATAAAAACGGGGAACGCCCCCACCGCTGCACACGCATCAGACAGACTTTCCCCTTGTAATACCTTTTTATGTACTTCTGGCAGTATGCGTCGAATCATGCGTCCGCGGCTTTGTTCTGCCAGCAACGGCAGCACATCTTTTAGCATCACGCCCGCTTCCAATAGAAACGATAACTTATTACAAAAAACCGCCAAATCATTCGGCGGTATCTTTCCTGCACCGCGCGCTAGCAAATCGCCAACATCCCTGTGCCATATTGATACAGGGGCATTGGCGGCTTCAGGTTGCGTAATCTGTGGAAAAATCATACATGAATCGCACCTTTGCGGTAATATATTGTATATTATAACATAAATTTTATTTGTTAAAACATTGGCAAAATTATTACTAATATGTTACAGTGGCGGGGATTATGGCGAAAGGGGCAACTCCCATGATAACCAATCAAATCCTGCAAGGCGCAGTAGACGGACTCAAGCTCATCACGCGCAAAGATATCACCATAACCGATCGCGAGGGGAAGGTCGCCGCATCTACCGAAGCGGACTTGCACCAAGGGTTGACCGCACTGGTGGAAAGCTTCATTAATTCCCCGGCAGAGAACCAGCTCATCCAAGGCAATCAATATTTTAAGGTAATCGACAACGGCATCACGGAATACGCGGTGCTGATTAACGGCGAGGACGAAGATACGTACCGCATGGGCAAGCTCGTCGCTTTCCACATCCAAAGCCTGATGCTGGCGTACAAGGAACGTTTCGATCGAGACAATTTCATTAAAAATCTACTCTTAGACAACCTCCTACTGGTGGACATCTACAGCCGTGCCAAAAAATTGCGGTTGGAAAACACCGTTCGGCGAGTTGTTTTTTTAATTTCCACAGCCATTGACACAGACATGGCTGCCGTAGAAGTCGTGCGCGGCATTTTCCCAGACAAACACAAAGACTTTGTCACCGCCGTGGACGAAAACAGTATCATCTTGGTCAAGGAACTCACCGACGATGAAGCATCAAGCGAAATCGAAATGATCGCACACAACATTGTGGATACATTAACCAGCGAAACGATGGCCAAGGTGTACGTTTCTATCGGCGCGGTTGTAACTGACTTGAAAAACGTGTCATCATCATACAAAGAGGCGCGGCTAGCACAAGAAGTAGGCAAAATTTTTGAAGCCGACCAACAGATTGTCAATTATGAACAGCTGGGCATTGGGCGGTTGATTTATCAACTGCCGCTGGCGCTATGCCGCATCTTCATCAACGAAATGTTGCAAGGATTCTCCATCGAAGACATTGATGAAGAAATGTTCACCACGGTTACAAAATTTTTTGATAACGACCTTAATGTAAGCGAAACCGCACGCGAGCTGTACATTCACCGCAACACGCTTGTCTACCGCTTGGATAAATTGCAAAAATTAACGCGCCTCGACCTGCGTAAATTCAGCGACGCAATCACCTTCAAAATCACCTTAATGGTCAACAAATACATGCAGCATCGGGAAGGGCAATTAGGTTAATGATTGAATTCGTCAAAGCAACAAAAATATATGAAAACGGCGCACGGGGCTTGGATGGCTTAGATCTACGCATCGAAAAAGGCGAGTTTGTATTTGTCGTGGGTGCCAGCGGTAGTGGCAAGACCACATTGGTAAAATTGCTTTTGAAAGAAGCAGAATTGTCCTCAGGCCGCATTTTCGTTAACGGCCATGAATTGAGTGCATTAAAACGTCGGCATTTGCCCAAATATCGTCGCACAATGGGTGTGGTTTTCCAAGACTTCCGCCTATTGAAAAATAAAACCGTGTACGAAAACGTCGCTTTCGCGATGAAAATTGTCGAGGCCACCCCGCGCGAGATACGCCGGACCGTGCCGCAAGTACTTAATTTAGTAGGGCTGTCCAAGAAAGCAAAAGCATATCCCAATCAACTCTCCGGCGGAGAACAGCAACGCACGGCCTTGGCGCGTGCCATCGTTAACCGCCCGCCGCTACTCGTAGCCGACGAGCCTACCGGTAACCTCGACCCCGACACCGCGTGGGAAATCATGACCCTGCTGGAGGACATCAACGACTTGGGCACCACCATAGTCATGGCTACGCACGCCCACGATATCGTAGATGCAATGCAAAAGCGCGTTATTCAACTCGAACAAGCGCAACTGGTACGCGACCACGCCGGCGGTTACGATAATAACCAAGCAGAGGAACTCGACCAATGAGACCAAGGACAATACGGCACTATATAACGGAAGCGTTCCGTTCGTTGGTCATCAACCGGCTCATGAGCTTCGCATCAATATTGACAGTAGCGAGCTGTATTTTTATCGTATCGCTGTTTTATTTGCTGGCGGCGAATATTGATTATTTTTTGCAACAGATGGAAGGTAATATTAGCATCATTGCCTTTGTTGATGATGATGTGCCAGCGGATGTCATGCAGAATCAAGTGCTTCCGCGCCTTGAAAATATGCCGCAAGTGCAAAGCGTTATTTTTATCAGCCGTGATCAAGCGTTGAGAGATTGGTTGCAAGGGCTGGAAGGTGGTGCAGAGGCATTTGAATCATTGCTGTTGAATAATCCGCTGCCGCATACGTTTGAAATTTATTTATATGATTTGCGTTATCACGAAGAAGCAATGGTCATTTTGCAAGGAATGCCTGAACTTAATCTTAACCATGAGCTGGGATCGACGGTGGAAATTATGACTACTGTGCGCGATGTCGTGCAAATTACATCATTGGTATTGATTGGCGTGTTGGCGTTGATTGCCGTGGTGCTTATCATGAATACCATCCGCATCACTGTAAGTTCGCGCCAGGTAGAAATCGGCATCATGAAATATGTAGGTGCCACGGATTGGTTTATCCGCTGGCCGTTCATCATTGAAGGTTTGTTAATTGGCTTTATTGGCGGCATGATACCCGCGTTGGTTTGCCGTTTTGGATACAATTGGTTGGTGGGCGTTATTGAAGGCATCGAATGGCTCAACTTCTTGGACTTTATGCCGGGCGAGGACATTTTTGTTTATGTTCTGCCGTTGGCGGTGGGGCTAGGTGTTTTGATTGGCTTGGTGGGGTCGGCGGTTTCTGTCCGCAGATATTTGAAGGTATAGGAGGCCTAGATACATATGAAACGTGGGTTGAAAATTTTTATTGCCGCGCTTTTGGCTTTGGCCATGACAGTACCGCTTGTGTCTATCAATGCGAACCAGCCGACCATGTCAGAATTGAATCAACGGCGGCAGGCAATACAAGGCAACATTAATGAAGCACGCAGCAATATTGCGGCAACGCAGCGTTATTTGAACGAAGCCGAACGCGAAATTGAATATTTGAACTTACGAATCATGGATACCATGGAAGATTTGATTATCCTTGGTTATGCGATGGATCGGGTAGAGGAACGTTTGGAATTAGCCACTTTGGAATTGGAGCAAGCGCGCGAATACCACGCCATGCAGGAAGCCTTCGTGCACACCCGCCTGCGCGAAATGCATGAACATGGACAATTAACCGTTTTTGACGTGTTGTTGCAATCCAACAGCGTGCGTGACTTTATCATGCGGTTGGAATTTATGGCGCGGGTATCCAGCAACGACCAGCAAATGTTGTTGCGCTTGGCAGAAGCCGAAAAACGTTATGAAGAAAGCCTAGAAGACGAAGAACGATTGCGCAACAATTTGGAAAATACATTTCAAGAAATGGAACGCACTGCGGAAAATTTTGCGTTGTTGGTTGACGAATGGGAAGCGCGGCACGCAGAATTGACGATTACCCATCAATCATTTGAAGAAATGTTGGCAGAATATCAAGCGCAAGAGCGCACCGTGGCACAGCAAATTGCCAATGAACAAAGGCGTATAGACGCTGAAAATGAACGGATACGCCAAGCCCAACAAGCGCAACAATTGGCGAATTTGCAATTGGGAACCAATCGGGCATGGCCGGTGCCCGGCTTTCATCGTATAAGTAGTGATTTTGGCCCGCGCCCCAATCCATTTAATCCGCGTGTGACACAATTTCACAATGGCATAGACATTGCCAGCGCGGGGATTAATGGTGCTAATGTTGTTGCAGCGGCAGATGGCAGAGTAACTACCGCATCCCTTGGTTGGAATGGCGGATTAGGTAACGTTATATTCATAGCGCACGGTGGCGGATATACCACCGTATATGCGCATTTGTCGCAAATACGTGTACGTGAAGGGCAATGGGTGTATGCCGGAGATACCATTGGCAACGTAGGCTCGACGGGTAGTTCGACCGGCCCGCACTTGCACTTTGAAGTGCGCCGCAACGGAGCGCGAGGGATTAATCCGTGGACGTTCTTGCGTGGGTCTTGATAGAGGAGACGATAAAAATGAAAAAAACCGCTTTACGATGGATTGTAATAATCATGGTAATGACGTTGTTTATTTCAATAATTCCAACGCATTTTCTTTATGCGGCAACAACGGAATCAAATGTCGAACAACCGAACGGTTGTACACAAGCAGAAATTAACCGTGCATACGCACTGCATCTTGTTCCATCACATTTGCAAAATAATTATGATGCCATTACCACGCGCGCAGAATTTGCTGCGCTTGCGGTACGATTGTATGAAGTCCTTGCCGATACCGCTGTATCCGGGCGCGTGTCCTTCAATGACACGGACGATGCCAACGTACAAGCGGCCGGATATATGGGGATTGTTACCGGTACCGGTAGCGGCAATTTTAATCCCGACAGGGCATTGACGCGCCAAGAAGCAGCGGTAATTGTTGCAAGGCTTGCCCAAATTTTAAACCACCCCCTACAACATGGGATAACCCTGTTCACTGATGACAACGAAATATCATCATGGGCAACAGTGGCTGTTGGCCAAGTGCAAGCAGTGGGAATCATGCAAGCGATTGATGAAGCGACTTTCGCTCCGCGGAGTACCCTCACGCATCAGGAAGTCATCGTTATTGTGTTACGTTTGCACGATGCGGTTTTGGCGCCTGTAATTGATGTGTATGAGTATGGACTTGAGCCTGAATTTGAACCTGCGATTGACGCGGAATTTTCATTATCGCAAATTGGTTTTGAAGAGAGAATGTTGTCGGTATATGGCGGATCGGATATTATTAATAGGATATCTGCTGCAAATTGGGTATATGAAATAACCACGCTGGCAAACGAAGGAAATCGCGAAGCGCAATTTATATTGGGGGTTATGCATTCCGGGGGGTATGGTGTAGATCAATGCTATTATACCGCGAATGAATTATACCGCGCGGCTATACAGCAAGGATTGGCAAGAGCGAAAGCGAATCTGGGCATGAATTATTGGCTTGGCAGAGGCGTGGAATTAAATTATGAGACCGCGCATTACTGGGTATATCAAGCCGCACAATTGGATAATGCGTTTGCGCAAGCCAATTTAAGTGCATTTTATTCACAGGGAACCGGCGTCATCCAATGTTATGAAAGAGCATATTATTGGACTCGTTTGGCTGCCGAGCAGGGGTTTGCAGGTGCGCAATCAAATTTGGCAGTGCAATATCGCGATGGACGTGGCGTTGAGCAGTGTTATGTACAAGCTGAATTGTGGGTGCGTTTAGCCGTTGCACAAGGGAATGTATGGGCAAAATCACATTTGGGCGGGATGTATTTCAATGGCCATGGTGTTGAACAGGATGATGTGCAAGCCACAATATGGTGGCGCTATGCTGCTGAACTGGGAAACATGACGGCACAAGCAAATTTAGGTTGGATGTATGTACGTGGCCGTGGGGTTGAACAAAATTATGTGCAAGCTGCAGTATGGCTACGCTTAGCGGCTGAACAAGGGAGTGCGTTTGCTCAATCAGAATTAGGCTGGATGTATTCAAATGGCCGCGGTGTTGAACGAGATTATGCACAGGCGATGATATGGAAACGTTTAGCCGCTGTGCAAGGACAAACCGTCGCGCAATCAAACATGGGTTGGCATTATTTATTTGGTCGTGGTGTTGAGCAAAATTATGTACGGGCGGCAGAATGGTTGCGTTTTGCTGGCGTACAAGGAAATGTATGGTCGCAAGAGAGATTGGCGCGATTATATCTAGATGGCTTGGGTGTTGAACAAAATTATGCCCAAGCTGCGCAATGGTTGCGTTTGGCTGCCGAACAAGGCAATGGTTGGTCGCAGGGACAATTGTCGCGCTTGTATTTATATGGAACGGGTGTTGAGCAATGTTACGTTCAGGCTGTGCGGTGGACACGTTTGGCTGCCGAGCAAGGATATGCATCATCGCAATTTCAATTGGGGCGATTTTATCGTGATGGTATTGGTGTTGAACAATCCTATGAAAGTGCACTCGAATGGATGAGTCTGGCAATGGCACAACGATATTGGGCGGGCGAATTTGAATATGCACTATTGAATATAAGACTGGCAGTAGGGGATTTAGAGGCGGATGATTAATCGTCACATTCCTAATTTATGAAATCGTGCCCCCGCCGATGACGGTGTCGCCGTCGTACAGGACGACCGCTTGCCCGGGTGTAATGGCCCGTTGCGGTTGATCGAAGGTAATATGTAGCTGATCCGCGCCAGTTTGCCTGAGGATGGCGGGTTGGGGTGGGTGGCTGTAGCGGATTTTTGCGGTTACGCGCAGGTCATTGTGCAGGGTATCGAAGGGGATTAAATTGATGTCTGTGGCGATCAGGGTGTGGGAGAATAGCGCGCCTGATTCGCCCAAGATGACGGCGTTGTTGGCAACATCCAAGGCACACACAAATAAGGGTTGGGGCGCAGAAATCCCCAGCCCTTTTCGTTGTCCGATGGTGTAATGGATGAGGCCGCGGTGTTGGCCCAGCACGCGGCCGTCGGTGGAGAGGAACGCCCCGGGGGGAGTGCCCGGCGGTTGGCAGGTTTCAGCTGTGCAGGGTGCGTTGCCGCAACCGTGCGTTTCGGAATCGAGGGATGTATTATAACGCGTGATAAAACCCGCATAATCGCCGTCGGGCGCGAAGCAAATATCTTGGCTGTCGCGCTTTTTTGCGTTGATGAGTCCGGCTTGTTGGGCGATTTCGCGCACGGTGGATTTAGCTAGACCGCCCAGCGGCAGTAAGGTGCGAGCGAGTTGTGGTTGTGTCATGGCGTACAGGACGTAGGATTGATCCTTGGATTCGTCCACGCCTTTTTTTAATAGGTAGCGATCGCCACATTTTTCGATGCGGGCGTAGTGGCCGGTGGCGATGTAGTCGTGTTCAATTTCGCGCGCGCGGTGCAAGAATTTTTCAAATTTGACGAAGCGGTTGCAATCGATGCAGGGGTTGGGGGTAGTGCCGCGTTGGTATGCCGCCACGAAGCGCGTCAACACTTCGGCCTCGAATTCTTGCATGAAGTTGAACACGTAGAACGGCATATCCAGCCGTTGCGCCACGGCGCGTGCGTCTTCGGCGTCTTCGAGTGTGCAACAGCCTTTTACCGCCTCGCCCGCGTCGTAGAGCTTCATCATGGCGGCGGTGCAGTCGTAGCCGTCGCGTTGCAACAAAAAAGCGGCAACGGACGAATCCACGCCGCCGCTCATGGCAATTAACACGCGCTCGTTATTTCCAATAATCGAATTCATGCTCATACAAATGCACCGTGTCGTTTTCTTGGATGCCCAGTTCTTCTAATTTGGCAATGATGCCGCGGTCGCGTAGGAAGCGTTGGAAGAATGCGAAGCCGCGCTCGTCGGCGAGATTGGTGTAACCCAGCATGCGCTCAATGCCGGGGCCTTCTACGTAGAAGTGGCCGTCGTCATCGCCTTTTTCTACGGTGATGGAGTCGGAGTGGACTTCTGGCTCAAAGAAAGTGCCGTAGTCGGCCTCGAAGTTGGCGGTGGGGGGGGCGGCGGCGATTGCGTCGGCCACGCCGCGCATGAGTTCTTGCATGCCCGCGCCCGTAGCACCGGAGATTTTGAAGAACGGCCAGCCCTTGTCGGCGGCGTATTTTTCCAACTCGGCCAGTTGCGCTTCGATGGTGGGCAGATCCATTTTGTTGGCGACGATGATTTGCGGGCGTTCCAGCAGTGCGGGGTTGAACGCGCCCAGCTCGGCGTTGATTTTCTCCACCGCTTGTACGGGTGTCAGACCGAAGTCGTCCGCTTCTTCGTCTTCAAAGTCTTCCATCCGCGCCGCGTCCACCATGTGAATCAGCACGCGTGTGCGTTCTATATGCCGCAGGAAGTCGAAGCCCAGTCCTACGCCTTCGCTTGCGCCTTCAATAAGGCCGGGGATGTCCGCCAGCACAAAGTCCGTTTCGTAGTCCAGCCGCACCACGCCCAAGTTGGGTGCCAGCGTCGTGAATTGATAGTTGGCGATTTTGGGTTTGGCGGCGGTGACGCGTGACAGCAATGTCGATTTGCCCGCGTTGGGGAAGCCAATGATACCCGCGTCGGCGATGAGTTTGAGTTCCAGCGTCACTCTGTATTCTTTGCCTGGGCGGCCATCCTCGCAAAACTTGGGTGCTTGCCGCGATGGCGTGGCAAAGTGTTGATTGCCGCGCCCGCCGCGCCCGCCTTTGGCCAGTATGCGCCGTTCGCCGGGGGCGTTCAAATCGGCCATGACAATTCCTTTTTCGCCCGTTTCCGTTTCCCAACCGTAGCGCACCAGCGTACCCACAGGAACTTTCAACACCAAGTCTTCGCCGTTGCGGCCGCTGCATTTGCTTGCGCCGCCCTTCACACCTGTTTCCGCCGCAAACTTTTTCTTGTAGCGGAAGTCGATTAGCGTGTTGATGCTGGTGCTGGCCTCGAAGACGATGTCGCCGCCGCGACCGCCGTCGCCGCCGTCGGGGCCGCCATTAGGTACGTATTTTTCGCGGCGGAAGGAGATATGGCCGTGGCCGCCTGCGCCGGATGCGATGGTGATTTGTACTTGGTCGATGAACATTTGGGGTGTGCTCCTTAAAAAGTAAAGTCAAAAGATTAAGGTCAAAAGATTAAAGTCAAAAGAAGGAAGGTCAAAAGATTAAATTCTCGGGGACTCCGCCCCGAACCCCGCAAGGAGCACAGCCCCTTGACCCGATTGGGGGAGGGTGGGTTGTTGGCTGGTGTGTGTTTTGGTTGGCGCGGCTCATTGACTCGATGGGGTGTGGGCTGTGTTTTATTTGTTTTCTAATCGTGCCGTGCGTTCCAAGTTTAACAAACGGATGATGGCATTGAGTGTATTTTTATCGGGATCGTGGAACCAAAAGTATTCACGGTTGCCGTTGGCGCAAATGTTTGTTAGTTTTTGGTTACAAATTATTATATCTTTGCCCGGTGCGCAGTTCCATGTATTGCATGGAGGCGCAAAAGAGTGTTGCCTAAATGCTGCTTCCGGTGGAGAATTGCTTGGTTTTTGGACGCAATAATTTACATTATCAAATAGAAAGGATTGCAAATTTTCGGCAATAACAATATCGGTATATTTATCAAGATGTTGGAGATAGGCGGTGACCACCCATTTTGCATTTTGACTTTTACCCGGTGGTGTCCACGGCAAAAGGCTCAATCTAAAAATATTTTTTCCTTTGCAAACGGATTTCCATTGATTTGTGAGTGTCCACGAAGGGTTTATTTTATTTGATCGTAATGTAGCGACAAAATCCAATGCGATATCTTGCATATCACCATCGAGACAAACAGGGATTACGTCTTCAATTTTGGGCTTGATTTTCTTCTGTTCTTGGTACAAAGACATGTGCAACATCCTTTCGGCCTGTCTGCTGCTTGACCCCGATGTTATGGGTGTTATACTGCGCGCGAGGTGATTTTATGAAAATTTATGATATTACAGCGACAATTAATGAGCAGTTGCCGGCTTACAAGGATGGCGAGCGGCCGTTGGTGGAGCAGACGATGTTTATGGCCAAGGGCGATGCGTGTAATTTTTCGCGGTTTATGATGACGATGCATTCGGGTACGCATGCGGATGTACCTTTGCATTTTGTGGACGGCGGCGCGGCGAATGATACGGTGGACTTGGCGCATTTTTTTGGTGCGGCCAAGGTGTTTCGGCTTGCGGTTACAGCGCATGTGACACGGGCGGATTTGTTGCCGTTGGATATTCAAGCGGGTGACATTGTATTATTGTGCACCGGACAGTCGATCAAGATGCAAACGCCGAAGTTTGACGATGATTACATTGCATTGGCGTTGGACGCAGCGGAGTATTTGGTTGAACGCGGTGTTAAGACCGTAGGGGTGGATTATCTTTCGGTTGAGGCATCGGCCACGACGCATTATACGGTGCACAAGGCCTTGCTGGGCAATGGCGTGGGCGTGTTGGAAGGCTTGGTATTGGCTGATGTACCCGAGGGCGAATATACGTTGGCCGCGCTTCCGCTCAAGATTGAGGGCGGCAACGGTAGTCCTGTGCGTGCCATCTTAGCTATGCGGTAATTTTACCTCGGTAATTTCACTGCGCGGGTTGCCCAATAGGTGGAAATGCCCGCGTCTTTTAACGCTTTGCAAATTTTATCCGGGGCTTTGCCGTCGTAATGTGTGCTGTCGTGATCTTCATACGCCGCTGTGATGACAAACCCCGCTTTTAATTGCCCGCCGATTTGTTCATCGAAGTTGTGGCTAAATTGGATGCTGTCTTCGTTGTCTGCAAGCAACCCTGCCATTTGGGCGGGGTTTTTTAATGGATTGTAGGGTAGGGGTTCGTTGACGGTCAGGGGGTTGTCGTAGTCATCGAAGGCGAAATTGAGGCCGTTGCAAAGACCGGACAGCAGCACGCCGCCGGGCTTCAAGATGCGGCAACATTCGCGCCATACGTGATGCACGTTTTCAATATATACATTGGACACGGGGTGGAAGATGAGGTCAAAACTTTCGTCCGCGAAGGGGAAGGGTTGGGTCATGTCGGCTTTGACGATGTCGATTTGATATCCTTCGCGTGATGCTACGATGCGTTCGTTGTCCAACATTTTGTCGGACAAGTCCATGACGGTGCAGTCCGCGCCCAGTATCGAGAAAATGGGCATTTGTTGCCCGCCGCCACTTGCCAAACCCAGCAATTTTGTGCCTTGCCACGGCAGGAACCAATCATGCGGTACGGCGGTGTCCGGGGTCAGTAATACGCGCCATTGGCCGTTTCGGGCTTGTTGGCATTCCTCCGGAGTAACGGGAATGCCCCAGTGCCAACCATCGGCAGCCCATTCGCTGATGGCTTCTGCATTTTTTGTGGTGTAATTTTCCATGCTGGGTGCTCCTTTATACGTTAAAGCGAATCAGCATTACGTCGCCGTCCTTGACAATGTACTCCTTGCCCTCGACGCGCACAACGCCTTGTTCCTTGGCTGATGTGTAGTTGCCTGCAGCCATGAGGTCGTCAAAGGCCACGACTTCGGCGCGGATAAAGCCTCTTTCGAGGTCGCTGTGGATTTTGCCGGCGGCTTGGGGAGCTTTGCTGTTGGCGCGGACGGTCCACGCGCGCACTTCTTTGGGGCCTGCGGTGAGGAAACTTATGAGCCCCAGCAAGTGATACCCGGCAAAGATGAGCCGATCCAATCCATTGGCTTGCAAACCCAAATCGGCCAAGAAGTCGGCTTTTTCCTCGGGCGAGAGCTCAGCAATTTCGGCCTCCAGCTTGGCGCAGGAGACGAATAGGGTCGTGCCTTCTGCGGCTACGAAGGCTTCCAATTCTTTGAGCAACGGGCTATCAGAACCCACCATTTCCTCGGAAATATTGGCGGCGTACAGCACGGGTTTTGCGGTGATGAGCGTGAAGGAGTTGACGAGTTTTTCGTCCTCCGGGTCATCCCACTTGAGGGAGCGGGCGGGTTTTCCTTCTTCCAACACGGCGATAATTTTAGCCAAAATCTCCGCCTCGCGGGCGAAGGATTTGTCGGTACGGGCGACTTTTTCCACACGGATGGCGCGGCGTTCAATCAGTTCCAAGTCGGCGAAGATGAGTTCCAAGTCAATCGTCTCAATGTCGCGCTTGGGGTCGATGGTGTCGTATACATGCGGCACGTTTTCATCCTCGAATAGGCGCACCACGTGTACCAGCGCGTCCACCTCGCGGATGTTGCCTAAGAATTGGTTGCCCAACCCTTCGCCCTTGCTGGCACCCTTGACCAGTCCGGCGATGTCCACCATTTCGATGGCGGCGGGTGTCACGACTTTGGGTTGATACATGGCGGCCAAGTCATCAAGCCGCTTGTCGGGCACAGGCACCCGCCCCACATTGGGGTTGACCGTTGAAAATGGATAATTGGCGGCCTGTGCGCCGGTTTGCATAATCGCGTTGAAAAGGGTGCTTTTGCCCGAGTTGGGCAGCCCCACAATGCCTAGTTTCATTGGGAAAATTCCTTCCATTGTCGAATCGCCGCGCGTATAACGCATGGCACAACCGCCATTATATAAGATTTTGCCGCAATATCAAATAATTTGCATCTTATACAGCAGGTCGTAATGTTGCTGGCGGCTAAAGCGGCCAAAAGAAAAAATCAAGATCCTGGGCGCTGCTCAGACCCGCGAGGGTGCCGGTTAAAGCCTTATTTGGCGCACAGCCCCCTCGATCCCAATTATTGGGCGTCGCCCCCTCTCAATCATTGCTAGGATAAAAATCCAGTTGGTTGCAAATTGCGACCAACTGAAATTTTGCACTATCCAACAAACCGAGCCTCGCGAAGCCTAGCGCGGGTCAAGGGGAACGCTTTCCCTCGCGGGTCTGGGTGCCGGCTAAAGCCTTATTTGGTAGCGTCCAGGGTTTTGATTTTTAACGCATCCCAGTTGGCCCCAATTTGGAACCAACTGAAAATCACCAACAAAAAATGCACCGCTGTTGTATCGATGCATTTTTAACAAATTTCGAAGTTATCGCGTCGCGTCGCCGCCTACCCGCGTTCCAGCGCAAATGCCCCAAACATCACCGCGCCCGTTCCCTTGTACACAAAATATAGTGCGTGTACGCCGTCGGGTATTGTGATGTCGGCAGCAAATTCTGTCCAAATATTGGCTGACACGATAGGGATGCAGCCCAATGCGGGGCCATCCCACGCGGTGCGTACTTCCAGCGTGCCGCGGTTGTATGCGCGGGTCTTGACCGCTACACGCGTGATGCCCTCGCACGCGAAGTACTTGAAGCCCACGCCTGCGCCGTCCTTGAGGTTGGTTACGAAGCCGACTTCTTCATCCCCGTTCTTGCCGTCTTGGGAGATTTTGGGCAGCTCGGCAGCGTCGTTGGTGGTGAATAGGTTGCACGCGATATAAGTGGGGTATTCGCCCAATCCGGGCAACGGCGTTGCACTTGCGCCTAACGAGGTCATCTCTACCTGCGCGAAGCTGCCATCGGGTGCCATCGTTATCCGCTCCATGCAAGCCTGCCGCGAAAACCACGTGCCATTTGTGTGCCGATGGTAGAAAACATACCATTGTCCATTTATTTCGATGATGCTGCCGTGGTTGTTGGCATGGGCGAAGTTCATGGGTTTGTCCGCCGGTTTGTATGTGTCGATGCCGATGTCGCAATTGCTGACGAGTACGCCGCCGTATTTAAAATCCTTCAGCGGATGCTTGCTGGTGGCATAGCAAAGGATGTGCATTGGCGTGGCGGAGTACACAAAGTAATAAGTATCGCCATGCTTGCGGATGGAAGCGGCCTCGAAATATTCGTGCCCTTCAAAATCTGTGCCCGCGCCATAACAATTACCCGGCACAACCAGCACCGGCTCTTCGATGATGGTGCACATATCCGTATCCAGCACCATGCCCCACGCCCCGCTGCGTGACTTGTCGCCGTGCCCGCAAAAGCCCGTGTACAAATAAGTCTTGTTCCCCTCGGTCAACACGCCGGGGTCAAATTGTGGCTCATCACCCGCGCGTTCGCCCAGCCGCGTGCCGCATTGATATTTCACATACCCCAAGAATTGGTATTTTCCCGCGGGGGTGTCGCACACGGCTACGGATACGATGTTCAATTTGTCCATTACATAGTACAAATAATATCGCCCGTCGGACCCGCGCGTTACGTCGGGCGCGTACAGGCACATGTGACCGTCCGCGTTCAGCGGCTCGTCGGTTTTCTTCCAAATCACACCCTCGTACCGCCAGTCGGCCAAGTTATCCGCCGGCGCAGACCAACAAACATAATCGTTCATACAAAAAACATACCCGTTAAATTGGTCGTGCGAGCCATAAATATACACCCGGTCACCAAAAACATAAGGTTCGCCATCGGGGATAAACTCCCAGCTTGGCAAGAAGGGATTTACTGCTTGATTGTTCATGTTAATTGCACCCTTCGCAAGAAATCCAACCCATGCGAAACGCTCACGATCGGGTCTTCGATGCCTTCAAATTCAATGGAGACATAACCGGTGTAACCCGCATTTTTAATCAGTTGTAAGCATTGTGCGATGGGCACTTCGCCGTGACCCACAATTGCACCGCGCAAATAATTGCCCGCACGGGTAGGGAAGAATCCGCCGCCGGGGTTGCCCATGTAGTGCGGTTTATAATGGAAGTCCTTGGCGTGGACATGCACGGTGTACGGTGCCACGCGCGTCACGGCCAACAGCGGATCCTCGTCTGCGCACATGAAATTGCCCATATCGCACAAGATGCCGAAGTTGGGGTGTGCTACGGCATTTACCAACTTCTCCATGCGGTCGCTGTCCTGTGCGAAGTAACCGTGGTTTTCCACCATGGTTTTGATGCCCTTGGCGGCGGCGTATTCGGCAACCGTGCGGCAACCGTCCGCCAACTGCGGCAGGAAACAATCAAACCCGCGATACCCCGCGCGTGCTTCTTTCGACGGCCCCCAAGTGGCATCGTGGCGCATGCCTTTAGCACCCAGCACCTCTGCAATGTCCACTTGGTGCTTGATGCGCTCGATTTCATCTTGCGCCTTGCCCCCCGCGAAGCCGTTTAACAAATCTGCACCCACGGTGTAGTTGACAATTTCCAAACCCACTTCGGCGCACATGTCGCGCATTTTGGCCGCGCCTTCCATCGGGTCGCCCTCAAACGGTACATTATCGGCAAATTCGATTCCGTCAAAACCCAACTCCTTTGTCTTGCGTACCACATCAGCAAGGGTCATCGCCCCCGTGCGCGTCAACGCGATGTAACTGTAAGTCGAAACAGCAATTTTGAATGACATTTTCATATGCCTCCTATCAAAAATTGTATAATATCCCGAATATAACACGCCATCTAACGGAAATGCTATACTCGCGCGGATAAATCGGATATACTGCCGCAGATTTATTTATAAAACAACAAAATATCGGGAGCGTGAATTTTATGTACACCAAAGTCCCCACGAATTTGCAATTTGCCGAGCGCGAAAACGCCATTTTGGAATTATGGGAAGCAAACGATATTTTCAACCGAAGCATTACCGAGCGCGAAGGCGCGCCGATTTTTACGTTTTATGACGGCCCGCCCACCGCCAACGGGAAGCCGCATGTTGCCCACTTAATCACCCGCGCGGTCAAGGATTTGATTCCGCGCTATCAAACCATGAAGGGCAAGCGCGTGCTGCGCAAAGCCGGTTGGGATACCCACGGCCTGCCCGTAGAATTGGAAATCGAAAAAAAGCTGGGCATCAGCGGCAAGCCCGAAATCGAAAAATACGGTGTAGAACCGTTCATCGCCCAATGCAAAGAATCCGTGTGGACGTACAAAGCCTTATGGGAGGAAATGAGCCGCCGCATAGGTTTTTGGGCGGACATGGACGCGCCCTACGTCACCTACCACAACGATTATATCGAGTCAGTATGGTGGGCTCTGTCCGAAATTTGGAAGAAAAAATTGATATACAAAAGCTACCGCGTCGTTCCATATTGCCCGCGCTGCGGCACCCCCCTGTCAAGCCACGAAGTAGCGCAAGGCTACAAGGACGTGAAAGACGTCTCGATTTACGTAGCATTCAAAGTCGCCGCCCGCGCGGACGAGTACTTGATGGCGTGGACGACCACCCCCTGGACGCTGCCGTCCAATGTAGGCCTGTGTGTAAATCCCAAGGAGGATTACGTGCGGGCTTCTTTTGATGGCAAAACGTATATTCTGGCCGCTGCCTTGGCAGAAAAAGTGCTGGGCGAAGGTTACACTGTACTAGAAACCCTGACCGGCAAACAACTCGAAGGCATGAAATACGAGCCCCTTTTCGACTTCGCGCCCGAAGCGGGCGACAACCCCGGTTACTGCACCGTCGTTTGCGACGATTACGTCACCCTCACCGACGGATCGGGTATCGTGCATATTGCGCCCGCGTTTGGTGAGGACGACGCGCGCATTTCCAAGGCGTATGACCTGCCGCTGATTCAATTGGTGAACGCACAAGGTTGCTTCACCGATGCGGCGCATTTATTCGCCGGGCAATTTGTGAAGGACGCGGACAAAAATATCATCCGCAACTTGAAAGAGCGCGGCCAAATGTTTAAGCGGATGGATTATCAGCACAACTACCCCTATTGCTGGCGATGCGACACGCCGTTGTTGTACTACGCCCGCGATGCATGGTTCATCCGCATGAGCGAACTACGCGATAAGCTGGTCGCCTCCAATGCCACCGTCAACTGGCTGCCCGAGCACATGAAAGCCGGGCGTTTCGGCAATTTCCTTGAGAATGTTATCGACTGGAGCCTGAGCCGCGAGCGTTATTGGGGCACGCCACTGCCCATTTGGTTGTGCGCATCGGAAGAATGCGGCCATCGTCACTGCGTTGGCAGCATCGCTGAGCTGCGTGTACGCGGCAAAATGATCGACGGCGCACCATTGCCCGCAGAAGTTGACCTGCACAAACCCTTCATCGACAGTGTCGTGTTGGCTTGCGAAAAATGCGGCGGCACAATGCACCGCACCCCCGAAGTCATCGATTGCTGGTTTGACGCGGGCAGTATGCCCTTCGCACAGTGGCACTACCCGTTCGAAAATCAAGAAACTTTCGCACAGCAATTCCCGGCGGATTTTATTTCCGAGGCCGTGGATCAAACACGCGGATGGTTCTACACGCTCATTGCCATTTCCACAATTCTCTTTGAAAAATCCCCCTATAAAAATGTAACGGTGTTGGGTCTGGGGTTGGACGGCGACGGTAAAAAAATGTCCAAATCCAAGGGCAACGCAGTAGAACCGATGGATGCTTTGACCAAGCACGGCGCGGACGCGGTGCGGTGGTTCATGTACGCGATATCGCCGGGCAACAATTTCCGCTTCAGCGACGAATTGGTGCAGGAAGCACAACGCAAGTTTATGGGCACGCTTTGGAACACCTACGCCTTCTACGTGCTGTACGCTGAAATCGACCAATTTAATCCTTATGCACACAAGATTTCGCCGTTGGCAGCATTGCCTGCGATGGATCGCTGGATTTTGTCGCGCTTGCACACATTAATCGCCAGCGTGGACGCGCATATGGCTGTGTACGAAATCACCGAGGCCGCGCGCATATTAGAGCAATTTGTGGACGAATTAAGCAATTGGTACCTGCGCCGCAGCCGCGAGCGTTTTTGGGCGGGTGGCATGACGCAGGATAAAATCAACGCGTTCGGTACGCTGCATACGGTGCTGGTGGAGTTGGCAAAGCTAGCCGCACCCTTTGTGCCGTTTATGACGGAACTAATGTACCAAAACTTGGTGCGCGGCTTGCAACCCGATGCGGCCACCAGCATTCACCTTTGCGATTATCCCGTGTCTAATGTCCGCTATATAAATGAAGCGTTGGAACAAGAAATGGCGCGCGTTTTGGAAATCGTGCAATTGGGACGCGCCGCACGCAGCCTGTCCAACATCAAAACGCGCCAACCCTTGCCGGAAATGCTCATCGCACTGCCATACGGCACAGTGGGGGTAGGGGACGATTACGTTGCCGTCATCCGCGATGAATTGAACGTAAAAGCCGTGCGCTTTGTGGACGACGCGGCGGGTTATACCTCCGTCAAAATCAAGCCGCAATTACGCACACTGGGCCCGCGCTACGGCAAACTCGTACCCAAAATCACCGAAGCACTCAACTTGGACACACAAGCCGTCGTGCAAACCTTGCGCAACGGCAATTGGCAAATCACCATCGACGGCACGGAAATTGACCTGTCACAAGACGACGTGCTAATCGAAAGCTTGCAAAAAGAAGGCTACAGCGCGGCCAGCGACTTCGGCATCACCGTGGTACTGGACACGACCCTCACGCCCGCGCTCATCGAGGAAGGCAACGTGCGCGAGTTGGTGAGCAAGTGGCAAACCATGCGCCGCGATGCGGGATACGAAGTAACCGATAAAATCCGCGCGGGGTATCATTTTGAAGATGAAGATGCGCCGAATGCGGTTGAGTTGGATGCAATTATCAAGAGAAACCAAAACGAAATCATGAGCGAAATACAAGCCCATGTAATGAATCCTGATGATTTATATCACTCTGCTGCGCATTCAGCAGAATGGAATATAAACGGAACAAAAATCACCTTGTGGGTGCAAAAGGCATGAGCGGCATTAATTACCAACTCCTATGTACCGACATAGACGGCACCCTGCTGGACAACCACGGCGAAATTAGCGATGCCAACGTCGCCGCCGTGCAGGCCGCCGTGCGTGCGGGCAAGCGTGTGGTGTTGGCCAGTGGCCGCACTTGGCACTCCATGAAAATGTATGAAGAGCGGCTGGGCATTCATTTGCCCGGCCAGTTTGGCGTGGGCTTTAACGGCGGCGCGGTGTATGAAATCATGGACGACGGCGATGTACGCTTGTTGCATACCGATTTAATGCCTGCAGCCATCGCGCAGGAAATTTTCGCGGCGATGGCATCAGTGGTGGCGCAATTTAACGGCATGTATATGCTGGCGTATAATAATGAAGGATACCTCATTGCCGAGGAAGCCCTAAAAGAATCAAAATTATTTGATGAAATGATTAAGCTGGGTGCGCGCGTAACACCTACCTACGCCGAGCTGCCCGGCGATATGTACAAAATTTTAATTTTTGGCGAACACGAAGACTTGTTGCAGGCCGCAGATTTTGCCAACACGCAATTCACGGGCAGGTGCCAATGTATGTTTTCGGCGCGGCAATTGCTGGAGTTAATTCCTACGGGCGTGGACAAGGGGCGCGGTGTGTCGTTGTTGGCGGCGCACTTGAACATCCCCATGTCGCAAGTGATTTGCATGGGCGATGAAGGCAACGACTTGGCGATGTTGCACGCAGCGGGTTTGGGTGTGGCGGTTGCCAATGCTGTACCCGATGCCATTGCCGCCGCAGATGTGCATTTGGATGTAAGTAATAACGACAGTGCACTTGCCGCGGTCATATATCGATACTTGATGTAATTTGTAACGAAAAAGTACAACGTAGTTGCTTTGTTTTCGGCAGGATTGCATGCGCTGCCGTTAGAAATGTTTATAATCTTGTCCTCCGGAGGCGAGTATGCGCCACAGGCTCCGTTATTTACGCATAAATTTTAACCCACGCGAAAGTTGGTTCCATTTCCGCCGTAATATAGCGCAAATGCGTGGCACCAATGTGTGGGTTTTTATTTTATACGGATTGTTATTTGATACGGCAGCCAACTTGTGGCGTCCTTTTGCGCTACCGTTTTTGAGCCGATTGGGTGGGGAAGAAATCCACATCACCCTGCTTAACTCCTTGCCCGGTGCGGTGGCGGCGGTTGTGTTGCTACCCGGAGCATTGTTGTTCCGCAAATTTGCCAACCAAAAAAAAGCCACAGCGGCCTTCATATTATTAAGTCGTGCGCTCATTTTAGTGCTAGCGCTAATTCCTGCGTTGCCGCCGCATGTGCGGCCTATGCTGTTTGTCGTCATGTTGGGGTTGATGAATTGCCCCGACGCACTGTCGCAAACTTCATTGCAAAGCTTCCTCGGTTCGGTCTTCAACGGCAACATGCGCGGACAAGCTATTGCCATGCGCACGAAGTTTGGTCAGGCAATTATCCCCGTGGTGAGTATCATCACGGGGCTGGTCATCACCTTCGTACCGCGCACCGAAGAGCAACGTATGATGCTGTACCAAGGCTTTTTCATCATCGCATTCTTGGTGGGTGTGTGGGAAGTGCGGATGTTTATGCGGTTGAAAGTAGAAGAGCGCCCCCCCGCCGAAACCGCCGACTCCCCACGTAAGCGCGAGATTTTTCTTGCCATCATGCGCGACAAGCGTTTTCGGTTGTTTTTCTTCCCTGCGATATTTTTTGTATTTACGTGGCAAGCGGGGTGGACGTTGTTTGCGTTCCATCAAGTGCGTGTGCTGAACGCGACGGAATTGTGGTTTGCTATCTTCGCACTGGCATCGGGTGTATCGGCGTTTATATCCGGCTCATTTTGGCAGAAGTGGCTGCGCAAATACGGCAACAATGCTATTTTCGTGATATCGGGGATGTTGCTGGCAGCCAACACCATTATGACCCCGTTCGTCCCCAATGTGCAGATGATGGCAGTCATTTCATTGTTTACAGGCTTCTCCGCCATCGGTATCAACACCGCACTGCTCAACGGCGTACTCGAGGCCACCCCCGACGAAAACCGCATGATTTATCTGGCTTTTTACAACACCATTGTTAATGTTAGCCTATTCATTGCGCCATTTTTCGCGCATTTATTGTTTACAATATGGGGCAATGCGATGGCATTATTTATCATTAGTGGCTTGCGCATTGCTTCTACAGGCGTAATTTGGCTCGTACACCGCAGGATTAAATTAAAGCAACCCACGGAGTAGATACACCCCAACTACGGCATTTGTGATTGTCGAATCCGAAAAGGGTTTTATATTACAAAGATTAAACCTTACCCTGCTTGTATATATAATGGTCGGGTAGGCGGATGTAGACGCGGATGTGTGTGTCCTTCGCACGTTCGATGATGAATGAAACCTGCGTCGTCGGGCGTGGCATCTACGATGTTTTCATCGGCTTTTGCCCATTTTTCCACGCAGTGCATCCCGCCAAATTACACGAATATGCCCGCCCGAGCCAATCGACGTGATGTTCGAAATCCAATAAAATATTTTGGACAACGCAAGGTAGGCGAATAACAACTTCTTGAAAGTGGTTATATATTTCTTTTGCGTGGTCATACATAATCTTCCCTTTGGTTGATTGTAAGGCAACGAGGCTGCGTTCCACTATCATCGCGCTACAATTATTTGACAGCTTTCCGCAAACAAATTATAATATGCAACGCACCTGCCGCTCAGGCATGCATAGGGGTATAGTTCAATTGGTAGAGCGTCGGTCTCCAAAACCGGATGTTGTGGGTTCAAGTCCTACTGCCCCTGACATAAAAAAAGTCGATTCACCCACTGGGGTTAATCGACTTTTTTATTTTGTATCGTTGGGCAGCTTATCCAGCAATCGTTTTATGTTCATCACGGTTGCGGGGTTGATGAAGTGTTCGATTTTCTCCACTTGTTCCAATTCGTTGGCGGATTGATTGATGTGGCATAACAAATCATGGATGATATCGTGTCGGAACACCAAATAACTGCCCATCTCCAATCCGTCGGGGGTCAGTTGGATATTTCCGTAGCGTTCGGAAGTGGCTAGGCCTTGCTTTTTTAGATTCGCGACCATTTTGGTGGCGGAGGAGGGTTTGACATTAAGATTTTCTGCCAGCGACTTGACGCGGATGGGGGCGCCGTGGCTGTGTAGGCGGTAGGCCATTTCCAAATAATCCTCCATTGAGGCGGTGATAGCGTTGGCATCCAATAACGCGTAACCCTTGAACGTGTAAAATTGGCTTGCCACGGTAACCACCCCATCACAATCGGCATATATTGGCGCAAGGAAAAAATCTTTCCTTACGCCAATTTTATTTGTTAGGAGCGGAAAATATGTTTTTACCTATATTGTCGGGTTTGGTGGTGTCGGTGGATGCGTTTTTTATTGGGTTGTCGTTGGGTATGCGGCAGCGGTGCCGGTTTTTGTATTTGGTAGTGATAAATGCATTTTTGTTTGGGCTTTGTGTGTTGGGATTTTTCTTGGCGGGGCGCGTATATGAATTAATTCCGATTGACCCGGATTGGTTGGTGGGGATTGCGTTTATCGCGTTGGGGATTTGGACGATTGCGCAATATTTTGTGGCGGAGCGTCAAAAACAACGCGCGGAAGAAAATCCGCAATCCGGTATAAAAACCATTGTCCTTGTAGGTTTGGTCATGAGTGTTGAGGCCATGTTGATAACCATGGGGTTGACGATCCTTTTTGCGCCGGATACGTTTTTTGTGATTCCTGTGGTGGTTGCGGCGGCGCATTTTGGGTATTCTGCGATATCGTTTTTTTTAGCGCGCAGCAAATATGCAAAGCGTATCCCTGTGATATTGAGCTATGTAATATCTGGCGTGGCGTTGATTGTGTATGGGTTGATGGCGTTGTTTGTGGAAACGGCGATATAAAAAACTGCGCAGCCAACATAAATGCGGCTGCGCAATTTTTGATTTGGATGATTTAACTCTTACAGAACTAACAAATATTTGATGAGGTTCAAGCGGTCTTGCTTGGCTTCGTTGATGTCGGCTTGCACCATCAAGCTTGCCAACATGGCAAACATGTCGTCGTCTGCAAGGTCGGCCAGTTTGGCTCTAACATCATCGCCGAAGTACGCCGTCAACTGTTCCAAAACGGGAAGTAGATTGGGTTGCGCTGGGCACTCCATGTAATCAGTATCGTCGCTCGTTAGAGGGGCGTCATTTGCAACGGTGGTATCCTTGCGCTTGCGTGTCGTGGTGAGGTTTCGCTTGCTTACGTCGTAGTTGTGTTCCTTTAAGAATTCGATGAGCAAGTCGCTGTTGAATGGGCGTTGCTCGTCCGAGGTGCCCAAAATGTAACGCGGGTCAAGTTCCAATACCTGCGACATGCTAACCACAATCTTGGCGGAGATATTGCCGGTTTTGTATGCGCGCTCAATGGAAGGTTTTTTAACATCTGCCAAGGTGAGGATATCGTTACGGGTGTTTCTGGAGAGGGGGCGCCAGATACTGCGCACGCGTTCGGTGGTTTTTTCGGGCGTGGTGCTGATGTTGGATTGTTTCAGTTTTTGGATGAAATCGGGTTTGAACATGGTCAACAACCTTTCTGATTTAAAATATTTTATGTTTATTGTGTTGATTAAAGATTATAACAACGTTGGAAATCATAGCAGGGTTGTCCATATATGTAAAGTATCCCGCACACAATTGTATATATCAATTGAATGCGGGTTTTTTGTCATGAATAATATGCGGTATTACAGCATTAAATCGGGCGATATCCACACATCGATTTGTTTAACCGTGCCGTTTCGGTTGAACAAAGACGTGCTGATTTCCTTGGTTAATGCGGATGTGTTTGCGTATTCTGTTTGTGTGTTGTTGTGCGTTACGATTATTTTGTTTGTGTGGCCAAGATGATACACGACCGGAACTTGGCACACAGTGAATGCCAGCGTATTCGTTGGGATTTCAAGCGTTTCAAATGTACCGGATGTGTTGATGTAGCGGAAATCGGAGGGTTTCACCAAAAATTCCTCTCTGCGCAGCAATGTTGGATTGAAGCTTAGTACGCCGTTTTTTACAGCCACGCCCAGCTCTGCCACGCGGGTGAGGATGTCTTCCTTCACTTGCCCGGTCATGCCGGGTTGTTGCGCGGGCATGGCATAAGGCGTGTGCGAATACGGCTCCAAGGGAAACGCACCCCATTCGGTGGGCTTCTTACAAAAACCGAAGCCGTTTTGCAAGCGGTAATAAGTGGCTTTTAAATCGGTTAGTGTGCGGTTGGATTTATCGTTTGCTTTATTTTCGCTGCTGGATGTGAAAACTTCTTGCAAACTTAGCATAAACTTCGAATTTTGGTGCCAATAAATTGAGCCGATACCTTCATATTTATACATAATGCCCGAGCGTCCCGTAAACTGCTTGTGCGCGAAGATGACTTCAAAGATTTCGAGTATTAGCGGTGCGTCATGGGTGGCGTTTTGTTGGTAGGTGGGATTATTTTGCAATTCTGCAAGCTTGGCTTCTGCGATGGATAATTCCTTGATGGCGTGGTGGAAACGGACATGGCCTTGTACGTCGCGTAATATTAATCCGTCGTGACCACTGTCCAGCAATTGTTGGATTAATGCGGATTGGGTTGCGTATTCGGGCGGGATGATGTTGCGGTCCACGAAGGATTTGAGCGTTTTGATCGGGTATAGATAAAATTGGCCTAGCAGCGGGTTCATCAAGTCGCTGTTTTCCATGGCGGTGGTTAGCGCATGTGCCTGTGCGGCACCTAGGCAGCCACTGCCCAACACGGCGGTTTGACCTTCCAGCATCAACGACAATGGCGAAACCGACAGACTGTCGTCGGTCAATGTCATTATATTGTACGAATGATACATGCCGTCATCACGTTGGTTGGCGTTAATCGTATCGCGCAGGATTTGTATGGCGGTTTGATAAAAGTTCTTTAATGCATCGGCGGTCAGCGTTTCTTTTCCGCTGAAGCCGTTTGTGTAAACCGCTTTACGATATTGGCAAAACGCCGCGCCGCTTGCATCCAAAAACGCACGGGGGGTATGACCGGCGCGGTTGGCGTAAACGCGGTGTAGATTGTCGAACCATGCTTTCACCTCGGTGGAAACAGAACTGGTGGTGGCGAGCTTGGCGCAGCAATGTAAATGCCGGTACAACTGATACACTGTCACCATGCTAAGGCCGTTGCCGACGATGGCATTGTTGGCGTCATTCCATTCGGGGCGTTGGGTATTCATCCAAATGCCGCCGCCGATGACCAAGTTGGACAACTTGGCTAAGATGGGAACGAGCAATTTTTCTGTAAATGAAACGTGATAAACGCGATTGTCCTTGGCCAATAAGCGTCCGTCGGAGCCATTTTGTCGTGCGCGTTGCACGAGGCGGTCGTTTTTCTCATGGTTGAAGCGGATGGTGTGCTTGCTGTCTTTTAGGATGCTTTCGTAGGGAGCAATTTCGTAGGGTACATCAGCGTAGGAGAATACCTCATTGTTGATAAATTGCACCAAAGTGTTTGGGTTGTAAGCGTCAAACCATTCCAACAGTTTGTTTAAATACACGATTTGGTGGTCACCCCAATAACCGATGCCTGCCCACGGGTCGTGTGGGGCAGGGGTTTCCCAGTCGATACCTTCAGTGTTGATGCGGTAGGGGTTGAAGCCGTCGGGCGTGGATGCGTTTAAAAATTTGGCGATGATGGACGCAAAATAATCGGGAAAACTAAGGCCCAACGCCTCCCAATTCTGGAAGATATCGCGCCAGTTGCCCTCGTAGTGGTACACGGGTGCGCCGTTTTCGTCCTTGATGCGGATGTCGAAGTAATTCCACGGACGCGAAGGGTCGCCGTGCCGCCGCGAGAACGTAAGCGGCAAAAATTCCAACGCCAGCCGAATCATATCTGCATCGCTGTATAAAAACGCTCGGCGGTGTAATTCCGTAATCGTGGAAACGCCGTCGGCCTTTAATTGGCCGATAAAATCTGCACAACGCGCGGCGATGCCTTTATCGCGCTTGCTGATGAAATCTACAAACAAATCTACGTCAAAATTGTACCTATCCAGGAAAACGCCGCCGCGCATGTTGTTGTATAGCACGTTCATGTAGTGGCGGATGTCACCGTTGGGGTTGTTGGTTAGTTGCAAGCCGTCGGCGGTGGCTACGTAGCGGATGAGTTCGTCCGTGCCTTTGGCGATGTCGTTCAGCACCGCTTGGCGCAGGGTGGCCGCGTCGGTGTGGTTGACTTTTTGCACCAATGCCACCACTTGCTGTTGGCTGCACCCCGCATCAAAAATCATCATCCAGCTTTTTTCTTCTTGCGCGTTGAGCGTTAATTTTTGATGGGTGAAAAACGCACCCTTGCGGCCTACGGAATTAACTTCATCTGTTATGGGCAACCCGGCGGCAAAGTCGCGCACTTGCTTGGACGACAGTAAAAAGGTATCGCCATTGCCGATGAACCACGCGGTATTGGCGCGCAAGATTTCCACGGGTTTGACCGTGTCGCCGATGGTGGAGGTGAGGGAATACACCGCCACGCGCCCGCTGTCGGGGCGTTCGCACGCTTTGTACGCGTCGGCCAGGCAAGTCAGATTGGATGCAATCGCCGGGGGGATGCCATGGGGGATGAGATTCTCTACGCCGTCCAAGATTTCAAAGGAGCAAGTGCCTTCGCTTACATATTTAATGGCCGATGTGCGCACCAAGCCATACGTTTCGCTCGTTTCCCACCGATACGTGAAAATAATGCCGAGGTCGTCGTAGATTTCTTCAAACATTACGGCATCACCCGTGACGCGTTTGTAGATGTTGCGGCGGATGCGGTGCGGATTATCAAAGCCCGTGTCAAATGGTTGCAAAATGCAACCGGTTGATAATCGAATCAGCGTCTTGGGGCCCGTGTGCGTGGCCAAGTGCAAGCGGTCGTCGCTTTCATACGGGAAGATGCTTGCGCTTGGGTTGCTGCGCCCCGCAGCAGGTGCGCCGTTGGAGGATAAGAACATCCATACATCGGAAGCGGACGCGATATTGATAAAAAAGGGCGGCATGTCACGCAGGTTTTCGATTTTGTAATAGGTGCCGCTGGGTTTGGTTTCAATCATGGTTTATCCCTCATTTAATAACGCCGGCGAAATTGCCGGCGATGAATTTATATAATGTCATTTTTATGGTGGTAATAACAAGAATAATGTTTATTAGATATATTGTGCCCAAAGTGTTTTGAACGCTGTATGCTTCTCAGAACATCCAAGTATTTTAATAATTTTATCCGAACATTCCTCTGTGGTATGTTGATATGTGTCCACCACTAAATCATATGTTTCCTGAGGAACCAAAATGGGGAGTTGAGTTTCTGCTTGCCCAATTTGCCTGTCGCCACGTTCCTTCTCTCTGCGGCGCAACTCATCCAACGGACAAGTAACATGAACAAATAAAACAGGAGCATCATTTAATAGTGCTATACATTCCTCCAACGCTTTTGGATCTTTGCCAAGGACGCAATTTGTAAGAGCATGGTCAACAATTACATTCATACCCATATCTGAATATAGTTTTACAGTGTGATGCATTCCGGATAAAGATTTAAGTAAAAAATTCCATCCGGCAATGTCGTGTGTTGCAAACTTATCCGGAAGCATAATGCCTGTGCCTAAAAACATATCTACATTAAATATATAATACGGCTCATCCAATTTTTGTTGCAAAGTTCTTGCCAATGTCGTTTTACCGGCACTGGATACGCCGTTTAAGAATATAATTTTACCCTTATCCACAAAGTACCTCCCGCACAAAATATAAATATTTTGCACATTCCTCAAATCCGTTGGTGATATATAAATGTGCCCTTTGTGTTATTGATACACGCGCACATAGTCAACTTCAAACGTGGCAGGTAGGGCGTTCATGTCCACGCCTTTAGCACCGCCCCAATTGCCGCCAAATGCCAAATTCAAAATTAAGTGGAACGGTTTGTCAAACGGCCATTCTGCGTCGGTCACATTTTCTTCTTCCAATTTGGGCGCATAGTGGAAGATGGTTTGCCCGTCTACTTGGAAGTCCATGCGGTTGGCATCCCAATCTACGCTGTACACATGGAAATTATCCGACACGCCGGGCAACACAATTTGACCGCCGCGGTGGGTATTTTTGCGGTGGTTGTATGCGCCGGTGTGCACGGTGGAAATGACCGTGTCGGTCAGGTAATTGACATGCTCCATGATGTCGATTTCGCCGCAGTCGGGCCAGTGGATGCGTTCACTTTCGGGCGGTGTGGGCATCATCCATATGGCCGGCCATACACCCAACCCCTTGGGCAGCTTGGCGCGGACTTCGATGCGGCCGTACTGCCAATCGCCCTTGCCGCAGGTGCGGATGCGCGCGGAGGTGATTTCTTTGCCCTCAAAATCCTCGCGCCGGGCGGTGATGGTTAACTTTTCGCCGTCTACCCATGCGTTGCCGCTTTCGGTGTAGTATTGCGGCTCGTTGTTGCCCCAGCCGTGGCCGCCCACTTGCGCGCTCCATTTATCCGGGTTGGGCGGACCTACATAATCGAAGTTTTCTTCCCACACTAATTTCATTTCCCGTCACTCCGTTTTGGGCGCTATATCCCCGTTAGTCCCGTATTTTCTATCCCCTTGATGAAGTGCTTTTGCACCAACAAATACAACACAAATAACGGCAGGATGGATATCAATGTGCCGCTCATGCGGAATGCTTCGTTGATGCGCTCCATTTCGGAGCCGGTTTCGCCTTCGGGCGTGGCAATACCGCCGGACATTCCTGCGAATTCGTCAAACATCCCCTCGAATGCTTGCAACCGTGATGTCACCAGTTCTATGCTTAAGGAACCCGGCCGCAGAAATTGGTTAGTGATGTGCGTTTCATTCCAATTCCATACAAACGACAGCAAAAAGATAACCAGCAACGTCGATACACTCAGCTTGAGGATAATATGATAAAAAATTTTCATCGAGCTGGCACCGTCGATGGCCGCCGCTTCGTCCAGCGCCGGGGGAATCATCCGTGTGAAATTATAAAAAATCAAAATCAATATCGTGGAGAACACACCCTGCCCGCCAAATGCCAATAAAAATTGGGGCCAAACGGTTCCTAAAAGTCGAAATTGGTCTCGTGCCAATGCATCTTGCAAATAATCTTGCAAGTTAATCACCATCATCGTGCGCGGCACCATCATGACCGGTAGCGGTATAATAAAAGCTACGATAATCATGAAGAACCAGAATTTCTTGAGTGGAAAGTCATATCGCGCCAGCGCGAAGCCCGCCATCGCCGCCACAAGCGTAGACCCCAACGCCTGTATGCCCGAAAACCAAAGCGAGTTGAAATACGTCGTCATCGGTTGCATAACACGCAACGCTGTGCGGAAATTACTGAACGACAGCGACTGCGGTATCCAGTTAACCACCGGGTTGATGATATCGTCTTCGGTCATCAACGACATGGACACCATGCGCAGCAACGGGTAGATGAATTGGTAGCTGATGAGGATGAGAATGGCGTAGACGAATAAATTGCGGTAATTAATTTGTTTGAGCCGGGCAACGCGTGGGTGTGCCAGGGTCGATTTCATTTTATCTACCATTTTCACACCCTACCTTTCATTCCACGCCATTTGGCGTCGTTTAATTTCCGGGCCCGATTTATCCTTGGGTTCTTTCAGGAACAGGAATGCCAGCCCAATGATAAGCAGCACTACAGCAGAATAAATCCATGCCAACGCGCTGGCCTGCCCCAATCCGCTTACCGTTGCATGTATCGATTCTTGTATCATGGGCAGCACGGGGTTCAACGTGTATCCCGCCAGTTGTACAATGGTCAATATCATCGACACCAAGAAGATGGGGCGGATGATGGGAATCGTAATCTTCCACAAGATTTGCCAACTGGTGGCAGAATCGATACGTGCTGCTTCGACAATGCCGCTGTCGATCTTTTGCAATGCGTTAATCAGCAAAATGATGGGAATGCCCGTGAACCACAACATCATCGTGTAGTGCGAGAACAAATATAAAAGCGCATCTGCCGCTGTCACAGAAAATTGCGCCACCATCATCCACAACGTAAAGTTGTGGATTTCGACCGACGTGAGCCCGCCCGCGTCCAGTAGCTGGTACATAACCGGGCCGCTCATAACCACCACAGGCAGGAAAAATATCGCCCGGAAAAACCCACGCGCCTTGATGCTCATGTTCAACAGCAGCGCCAAAATAAATGAAATCACCGTAATAACCGGCGCATAAATCGCTTGCATCCACACAAAGGTCAATAAATACGGCACAAACGTAACGCTTTCGAAAAACGCATAACGATAATTTTCCAACGCTACAAACTCGCGCTCCCAACCCAAAATGGTACGGTTAACACTAAAGAAGCTCAAGTACACCGTTTGGATAAACGGCCACGCGGTGAGTATAAAAAAGCCCAAAATCCACGGCAGCATGAACATATAACCGATGAACCACTGCCGCTTGGAAATGAGACTTGCTTTCTTTTTCTTCATCGTATCAACCTCGCAGACTGGGCATCGACTGTGACCCCGTTATGCACAAACGGCACCGATGTGTAATTTATCAGCACGTATACGCCGCCCTCGTAGGTATTTAACACTACCCCATTCGCCAGCACAGTACGGTTTAGCCATTCCAACCCGCGTACTTGCGACATGATGGGCGCAATTTGGCTGTACACGTTCATGATAATGTCGTGGTAGATTGCGTATTCGGTGGAAAAGAAATTGAGCGAATTGGTATTGCCTAGGTAATGCGCGGGCGAATGCGTAAGCACAAACGATGGCAGCACGTTGTAATCAATCATGCGCAGGATATCTGCCTGCGTATAGAACGAGAAGTTCGCATACGGGCCGTAAATCTCCATCGTATTGTGCAGTACCAATTGCAAAAACGGTACCGAGTCCGTAGCGATGATGAATTGATTATGGAATACGGGTGCTTGCAAAAAGCGTGTGGTATACGCCCACAAATATTGGTTGGGCGAAGTCGCGTTAATCGGCACGTTCAACCCGGCGAAGGTGTCGGAGAATAGAGCGATGGTTTCTGCGGTGGTCATCGCATCGCGTCGACCCCAATGGCTTAATAGGTTGTTGGTGATGCCGCTGACAGTTACAGATTGTGCGCCCAAGTTGGTTGCGCGATCATGATGGGTTTGCAACCATTCTGCACTGCGTTGCGGTCGTGCGAAGGAAATTTCGTTAACCAGCAAAAACGGCTCAAAGCTATCCCAGCCTACCAACCCCCATCGATTAAGATGCAGGGCTTGATTGCGCGATACGTTCATTTGTTGGCTATTAATATGGAAGAAATCCTGCGTAAAGCTCACGTCCGCGCCCAAATCCGCCATGTCGCTAAACAAATTGCGGAAGTTGCGCCGCGTGCCCACCGAACGATTAAAGCTAAGATTGGATGGATGCCCGGTAGTAACGCCGCCGCGCTGTGCGCCCAACATGCCGCTATTAATGGAAGAAACGCCGCTGTCATGCAAGCTGCGGATGATATCGCCCACTTGATTGGCGCTGGTTGTGACCACGTCCGTGCTGCCCAAAATCGAACGCCGCGCATCGCTCATGATAAAGTCTACGCGGATGGGGGCGGTGCCGTCGTTTTGTACGGTTTGGGGTGTGAGCACGCCGGTGTCGATCAAGTGCTGGCGGTACGTGCGTGCCATGCCCACATAACTGGCATCTTCGCCATACAAGAAACGGTAATGCATCGTGATATCAAAATCGCGCCGCTGCGGGAACATCCGCATAAAACCGTCACCCCGGCGGTTATACACCTGATGGAACGTGCCATTCACCACAAAACGTGGGAACACGAAGTTGTAGTACGTCGTATTGTTGTGCGGCATCATGACGATTTCCATGTATTGTGCGCCGTCCTCTGCCCAGGCTACGAAGGCTTGTTGATGATAGCCGTGTGTGGCGCCGAATACAGGCATCAAGGGATGGCGACGTTCGGTCATAGCGACTTCGGAGTTGAAATAGAGGGTGGCTTCCGAACGGTTGGGGCCAAATACCTGCCCGGTCAATGTGGAAAAATGCACCGTGTTTTCCGCAAAACGAATCAATGCGCCGCTGCCATCGGGTACGAAGATGTAACCCGGTGTCATGGGCATGACTTGCGGTTCGCCGTGTTCTCCGGTTTCCGGGTCGAAGAACCTTCGCGTTCCGCCCGCTGCACCCAAGAAGGGTGTCAATATAATCGCGGAAAGCGCATACACACCCGGCCCTGTGATTTCGTCCGGGAAGATGCGGTAAGTGATGCCGTCGCTGCCTAAGAATATGTGTACGGAAATATACAAACGCCCGGCGGCCGGGGTGTTAAACCGCGTGTCCAAGCGGAAGTGCCCATGGGCCGCGTCCATTTCCATCAAAGTTGATTCCGATATCAACCCTTGCGAAGCGGAGGATACACGGCTCACATTAAATTGCGTATCAAATAATTCCACCGTAATCAACGAGTTGGCGAAGGCCGTCCATATTGCGTTGAGGCGCACTTCGATGGGTTCGGCTACGCGCAGGCGTTCTTCTTCTGTTTCAGCGGCAGCAATTAATTCGGGCACATCCAAGCCGAACGGCGCATCCAGCCCCGTGCGCCATGTGAACAACCCGTCCACATGCTGCACCATGATAATATCGCGGTCGCCGCGGAAGTAATAACGTAAGTTGCCAAATTGCCCCAAAAAGGCGTAGCTGTCCAACGGAATATCTTCAAACACGGCGCGTACAGGTGCCAATCGGGTGTCGCGGTTAGTCGGCAAGAATTCAACCGCATTCACCATATGCCCCACGGCAAATATGCAAATTAATACAAACGCAATGGCGATTTTTTTATGTTTAATTAAAACCCGTAACATTGATGTACACCTCCGAGCTGATGGATTCGATAAACGAAACGATGCCGTCGAACAACACCGTCAAATTAAACAACACCACCAAAATAATGAGCATGAATAAAACCGTGATAATCAAGCTCGACAACGTAGCGCGGAAGCTATAATTGTGCGTCTCTTGGAAGCCCAACCACAACACCGCACCCGCCCAAATACCACCTGCCAAAAGCGCGAAATTTACGAGGAAGACTTCATTTTGCGTAATGATGTGCGTAAGTAGCGTAACGCCGAATAATGTAATCGTCAGCGGGAACAAGCCGTAGCTGATGAGTTTGAAAATGTCTTTGATGCCACCCTCGCCGTCTTTGATGGACGTAACGAGATAATTACTAACGATAAACATCGCGAACAAGCCAAAGAACCCACCCACGATAACGACAAAATCCATGTCCACAATATCCGTGTATTGCATGATAAACCCGCGCGATGTGATGTAGACCATGTACGCAATGAAGAATAGGAAGAAGTGGAAAACTGCACCGCCCAGCGTGCCTTTTTGCCCCAGCTTCATATAGTAATAACTATCCAGCGGATGCCGCGCCACGGTGAACGCGAACATGATGGGCTTGGCATATCGGTGCTCCATGATGCCCCTACGGGTATTTTCGATGTGGCTGGCAATGACTCTTTTGCGGTCGATGCGCTTGATGAGCGATGTGATGACGAGCAGCGCGGCCACGCCGATGAGAATTATTGCCAAGTTATTCAGCAGCCAAATATTGCGCACTTCCCAAAACGCCGCGCTGTAGTAGTCGCGGTTGCCCGCCAAATAGAAGCTGCGCATCGCCCCGGCAAAGTCATGTTGGTACAGCAACGCACGCCCCATGCCATTGTGCGCAAGGCGGCTCATTTGGTTGTGGCGCAGTACGGATTCCCACACAATGGCAGATTCCATGTACATACCGGCGTTGAATAAATCCAACGCGGAAAAGATGGCGCGGGTGTATTCCGTGGGTGTGTAGCTTTGCAAGAACGCACTTTGCCCGTCCAGCGCCCAAATATGCCCTTCGGACGACACAGCGATGCTGGCCAAACTCCTGAACCAGCCCGCGATATCTTCGTGCGCGGTAAAGCCCGGCACGCCGAAGTAGAAAATCAACGTACCGTCGTTGGTAAATACCCATATCCAACCCGAAACGCTAGCGGCAAAGATATTGCCGTAGCGATCTACGGTTATATCCGCCACGTCCGATACGGGTATGAAATTGTCAATCGTGTTGCGCCCGGCCATGTCGTGTCGTTTGATAGCCTCGCCTTGCAACTGCGCGGGGCTGCCCATGGCAGCGGTATACACCACGCCACGGCCGTCGATGGCAATGTTCGAGAAGGTATGCGGCAAGCGTGGTGCTAATCGTTCCATTTGTGCTTCCGAGAAAATCGTGTCCTGTATCATCTGCACGAAGGTGCGCGTCGTTTGATTGGACGCGAAAAAGCCCAAGAATTCGCCCTCGGCAGAGAGTTGGATGATACCGTCAAATACGCCCTCGCCTACAATGAACATGCTGCCCAGTTGATCCACAACAATGCGGTGGGGAGCAAAGCGTGTGTCCGTCACTGCCATACCGCGCGGTTGGCGGAAGGTCTGTATCGGTTTGTCGTCCGCGCCGAATACGAATACGGCTTCGGCAATTGCATCAGCTACGTACAAGATATTGTCTTGCGTCACAAATACACCGCGCGGGCTGCGGAAACCGTCGTAAGTGACAATGCGATCAATTTCCCCGGTGTGGATGTTATAAGCGACGATGCGCTGGTTGCCCGTGTCTGCAATGTAGAGTAAATCGTCCGGCCCAAAGACCATCGTCTGCGGATTGCTGAGCCCCAAATGCGTGATGGTCTGGTTGGGCAAAAACGCATCTTGCGTGCGCACGATCCACCCGCGGCGATTAAAACCGAAAGTAAGCGTTGTGCTCTCTGCCACCACACCTAGCGGCGCGGAAAAAAGTAACGCGGCCAACAATATTAAAAGGAATTTCATTAATCGTTTGCGATTCATATACCCCCCTATTTAATTCCGGAATGGCTCATGGTACTCATAACGCGCGATTGCAACGCGATGAAAATAATCAAGTTGGGCAGGAACATAATCATACCCGCAGCCGCGCCCACACCCGCCATCATCGGTGCGCCGCCCGCCGTCAACGACCCTAAGTAGAAGGCGAACGTGCGCAGTGTATCGTCCTCTATAAACATGGTCGACGGCTCCACCGCGCCCCACACGGCTTGGAAGGTGATAATCATCACCGTGGCCAACGCGGGTTTTATCAGTGGGAACACAACCTTGTACATAAGTTTAATTTCGCCCGCGCCGTCAATGCGCGCGGCTTCTAGCAGCGAGTCGGGTACTTGCGTGTCCACGAACTGCTTGACGAGGAACAACCCCACCGGCATGGCCAAAAAAGGCACAATATGCGCCATGAAATTATTGTTGAGCCCGGAATTTATGATTACGAGGTATCGCGGCAACCCCACCGCCGCAGGCACAAACATGAGCGCGGCTTGGTTGACCTTAAATAGCCATTCCTTCGCCCGGAATTTCTTTTTGCTGAGCGCGTAGGCGGTCATGCCCGTAATGAGGATGGTGGCAACCAGCGTCACCGCCGTGACGGCCACCGTATTCAACAGGAATCGGCTCATGGGTACGCCCGTACCCGATGCCACCTGCATGATATAGCGGAAATTATTCAACGAAGGCCGCTCCACGATAAAGGTGGGCGGAAAGCGTTGCAATTCGTCAATCGGCTTGAACGCGTTGCTAATAACAAACATAACCGGCAGCAACATGAAAATCGAAATGGGGATGAGCAATAAATAAAATTTAATCTGCGACCGATGAAAGCGCGTCGGGTTTATTTTTGTTCCCTGAAAACTGGAAGAACCCCGCATAATTAATCACGCTCCCCAAAGAATTTGTACGTTATTTTCGAAAATACCCACACCATGCCCAGCAGCATCACAGATATGGCAGCGGCATAACCCATCTCGTAGCGGATAAAACCGAAGTCGTCGATGTGGTTGGTGATGAGCTGCCCGGAATATTGCGGCGTTGGATTTGCACCGCTCAAGGCGACACCAACCCCCCCCGCGTTAAACGCACCCACAATGGCCATAACCGCACCAAACAGCATTTGCGGTTTCACCGACGGGATGGTGATGTAGATGATTTCTTGAAAGCGGTTGCGGATGCCGTCGATGTACGCGGCTTCGTAGAGTTGCTCGTCGATGTTCAAGATACCCGCCAACATCGCCAGGAAACCTACACCCATGGCACTCCAAAGGCTAACGATTATCATGATGTTGAGGAAATAATACGGCGTTTGCAAAAATTGGATGGGTTGGTCAATGAGGTTATTAGATAGAAGGAACGCGTTGACTAAACCCGCTTGATTGCCTGAGAACACCGTCGTCCACACCACGCTCACAAACACGCCCGGTGCCAACGAAGGCATGTACAAGCAAAGCGCAAAAACTGTGCGCGGCGCGGGCTGTATCTGCGCCAGCACCCACGCCATGAAGAACGCGATTATATACCCGCCCGGCCCCACAATAATCGCAAAGCGCAGCGTGTTGGGCAGTACGTGCTGGAAGAAAATCGTGTCCTGCGTAAGCAACGAAATATAATTGGCCAACCCCGCGAACGTGGGAGCCTGTATCATATCGAAGTAGGTGAAGCTTAACCCGAAAGCAATAAGGATAGGCACGGCAATAAACATCGAGAACAAGATGCCGTAGGGCAGCAACAAAAACAGTGCGTGCATCCCATCGCCCATCGTGTTTACGCGGTCGCGCATGCTCTTGCGGGCGGTTTTACGTGCGGTCATTAGCGATTCCCTCCCGCGTTTTCAATTTGTTCCAGCACCCAATCCAACTCGCGCACGACGTAGGGGCGTAGCCAATTGCCATCGGCATCAATGAAGCCAAACTCCACCAACTTGCGGTGGAACTCACGGTTAATATCAATGACGCGCAGGTCAATGGCGACCCGCGGCGGTGTGCCCTCAAAGACCATCGTGTTCCAAATATCGGACAACCTGCGCTCCAGCATGTATTGCCCGGGGCTGCGTGGTACGTCGCGCAACCACTGCATGGAGTCGAGGATGACACGCAAGTGCTGATATTCAATGGGGGTTTGTTCCAATGCTTCAATGTTAGAGGACAGCCACAAGATGCGGAAGTTGGAAAATAATTGGAACGCGAAGTTGCGTTGCGTTTCTGCGCTTAGGAACCATTGCAAAAACAGCCAGCCTTCGTCTGCCATGTCGGTATTGTCGAACATGATTGATCCCGTGCCGTTGGCGATAAACCAACGTTGGATGCAGCCATATTCGTCCTCGATACCAGGGAAGGGAGCCAGATTCCATTGCCCCAGCAACTCCGGCGCGGTGTAGAGGAGCAGCATGTACGTGGCCGCATCGATGATACCCACGGGCGTTTGACCAAAGCGGAACGAGTTAAAGAAAGACGGCACTTGCTCTGCCAACGCAAAGGTCGTGAACAAGTCGCCCAAGAAGGTGAGTGCCTGTACGGCTTCGGGCTGGTCGATGGTAGTGGACAAGCCGTCCTCGGCGAAGAGTGACCCGCCGAACTGGTAAATCAGCGGTGTGGTTTGGAAGAACCATTTATATCCCACGCCCGATGCGATGGGTTTGAAAAAGCTCATGTCAAAGCGTTGCAATACCGATTGCGCCTGCGCTACGTCGTGCCAAGTATCGGGTGCAGTCAAACCCAGCGGGGTCAAAATATCCGTGCGGTATACCGTAGCGGCAAAACCGACCGTCTCCGGCACGGCGAATACACTGTCATTAAAGATGTAGGGAATCAACGTGCCCGGTACATGGTTGCCCATGACTTCCCAAAAATTATCAAAGCTGCTCAAGTCGTACAACGCACCGCGTGCACCCATTTCAAATGGCATAAACGCGGGTACGCCCAATGCCACGTCAGGGTTGGTACCCGCCGCGCGTGACAAAATCAAGCGCCCCACATCGGGCATGACGCTTAAATTTACTTGGATGCCCGTGTACGGCGTAAAAGTCGTGTCCACCATTTGTTGCAAGATATCCACGTGCAAGAACGAGTAGTTGACCCATACGTTCAGCGCGTTTTCGTCGTGTTGGATAGTGAATTTGTCTGATGCGAAAGTCGCCCACAAGTGCTGCATACCGGCGGAGAGGCTTTGCGTCATGCTTGCAGATTCACGCGGGAGGTCGGTTGCGCGGCCAATGTAGATGTTGTTGATGGTCAAACCGGAATCAATCAACGCATCCATAGCGATGCCCGTCATTTGCAAAATGGAGGCGTATGCGCCGTTGATCCGAGCCATATAAAGTGGTAGGCGGTCGGGGTTTTTTTGTAACAATTGCACATGGCTCAGCGCGGTAATTAAATTGTTGGCCGCGCCAGAATTTTGCCCGCGTGGGCTGTGGTTGCCCAGCTCGGTGATGAGGTCGCGCAGGATTACGTCGTAGGCGTCCAAATAACTTTCCAACGCGGGGATGTAGCGGGTGAGCCACCACGTGCGGTTGCGGTCAATTTCGCGTCCGGTGATGCGGCGTACTTCTAAGGCCAAATAATTGACGTGATCCACCAGCAGGCGCAACTGGTTCAGTTGATCCGAAATTGGGGCCAACTCGGTGCGGATGGACATGGTGTGCACGCCGGCTTCCAAAAAGAACATGAGCGGCTCGCCGTAGGCATCGGTCAGTGTTTGGTTGCGCCAGCGGTTGCCTGTGTGCGGCACCAGCGGGAACGACGCAGCTTCGTAAAAGGGGATTTCTCCGTTGATGCGCACGGTGATGAAGGTGAAGAAGTCCTCCTGCGCGGTCTGTACATTGAGGGTAATGGCATGGTAGCCGGTTTCGTGCACTTCAAATTCGAAGAAGATTTCGTCGCCGGCGCGGCTCATGTCTGCCACGTTGATGACGCGATCTACGGGATGGAAAGGTTCTAATCCTGCATTTCGGCGGCCTTGCAATTGCACGAATGCGGAATTGGTATGCGTGTTGTCGATGGCGTTAACCGTGATGAGGCTGTCCACCAGCGATGCTTGCGGTCGTACAAAATGTGGCAACATATTTTCGGAATACACGCCCAAGCCGTTGATATAAAGCGCGCGGGAGGTTTCGTTGGTAATGGTGATTTCGTTTGCGCCTGCTTGCAAATGGAACAGGAGCGGCGTGTCAGTGATGAAGCCCGCGTCAAACAATTCAATACGGGTAATCCCTTCTACGCGTAAACGCGCGGGGTTGATTTCGTCGCCGAAGCGGTTGAGTGGGAAGTCCTTGGTCTCGTCCTCCCAAAAGACGGGCAGGGTAATGGTGTGCGCTTCTTCAAATTGAACTTCCCCGTTGACCCGGACGGAAATGGTGAGGTTATTAAATGCATCGGGTGGCAATTCGTATTCCAACGCTAAGAAGTACAAACCCTCGGCGGGCACGGTCACGTGGTATGTAATGTAACCACGTTCACTGATGTTTGCCGACAGTGATATCGTTTCGTTAAATTGCGGCGTGATGCCGCGCAGGCGGTGATGGGTCGATAAAAAATCCACATACTGATTACGTGGATTTTCAAAACTGCTACGCAGTAGGGTAGCGGCGGCGTTGGCTTCCTCACGCGTGGGTGAGTCAAAATCAATGCGGTTGGGAACGAATACAATGTATAACCCAATCGCAGTGATCAAGATGGCAATGAGGCCTTGGATCAGCAGTTTGACGGACATATAAACGCCTCCGACTTGTATGGGGATATGAATATGTAAAAAGCCACGGGGAATAGGGATTGACCCCATTCCCCATGGCTTTGTGTTCTATTAAAGCGATGTGATTTATTCGGGGATGGTCAAACGTGGGTAGAAGCGGGCAATTGCGTCGTACAACGTGACGAATGCTTGCGCATAACGCTCGTTGATGACTCTGTCCCATTCGGGCATGAGTGACAATACGAGGTCTGCCCATTCGGGCTCGTGCTCTGCTGCGCCTGCTACGCCTGCGGTGTGGCGGTTCCACCACTCGCGGGCGATTGCGCCGTCATCATCGGTCCATGGGAATACGGTTTGCACGACCTCCCAAATGTAACCTTCATTCCATAGGTGCATAACTTCTTGCCATCCAGGCATCAGGTTTGCATCATTGAAGCGCTGGCGGGCGGGTACACGTGCCCAGTGATACATGTGCGTTTCGAAGGTTTCGCCGGTGGCGAAGCTGAAGGAGGGGTTCAATGCACGTTGGGGTGCGCCTGCAGAGTCGTGGAATACTTGATCGGCACGAGCTTCCCAAGACGTGTTGCTTACCAGCCAGAAGGTGGCGAACTCCCAAGCGATTTGCTTGTTGAGCCATTCTTCGGGGGTGAGTACACCATCGGGGCCTGCAAAGTTGCGCATGGCGATGGGGTCAATGGAGATGCCTACATGGTTGGGCAGGCCGATTGCTGCGTTGGACGGACGGGGGAAGATATCCCAGTCGCTGGAATTAACTTCGTTGACACCACCAGGCAGGGCTGCGCCGCTGATCATGTATGCATTTTGGTTGTTGGTGAGTACCGTACCGCTACGGAAGAAGCCCCATGAGCTTGAACCGTTGGCGCTGAAGAACTCATCGGAGAGCAATCCTTGGTTGCGTTGTTGCCACATGGAGTGGGGCACGAAACGGGCTGCATCGCGTACAAATTGGCGGTTGGCTTCGGTGTCGATGTTCATGAACGGATCGTTGGGGCCGCGGTTAAACAATTGATAATGAATGTCGCGAGTCGATGAGTTCATGACGTTCCACGGGATACTTACGCCGCCCAAAAATACCTCGTGCTGGGAGTTGGCGGCAAATGTCATGTATTGTTGCCATGTCCAGTTGATAGGGGGGATGTCAATGTTATGTTCGTTGGCCAATGCGCGGTTGACCCAAATGCCGTTGGGTACCATCCATTGCGGCAAGCCAAACAGGCGGCCGTCATAGGACATCAAGTCAACAATGGCGGGGTTAAACAGCTGCATGCGCGGGTCGTCTTCAAATACAGACAAGTCCGCTACGAAACCGCGTTGGATTTCGTCCACCAAGTTGGTTACGTGGAAGATGTCGATTGTTACACCCATGGTGTCGGCTACCATCGAGCGGTGCTCAATCCACGGGGTGTCGTCGCGGTTGGGTGAGCCGGAATGCGCCCACAAGTTAATTTCGACATTGGGGAAGATTTGGTTGAATTCGCGTGCTACGGCGTGGATGGCCGCTACGTTCATGGCACCGGCAAAGTCGTCCGGCCCCAAGTTCATTTGGCCGATGTTGGGCCACCAAGCATCGTTACCTGCGATCAACATTACGTTGACAGAACCTTCGGTATCCGTGGGGATGCCTACAAAGGTTTGTGGGTCAACGGCGGGGCCGCGGTTGCCCCCGTTGTCGTCGTTTCTGCCGCAAGCTGCAAAAGTTAGCATGCCTGCTGCAATGGCGATCAACAAAATGACTTTGATGAATTTTTTCATCACGGATATCTCCTCCTAATTGTGGCCGATGGCCATGGTGGGAGGCAAAATGCACAAAATATTCTGCTCCCTGAATCGCATTATAGATGAATGTGCCATGCGTTGCAATGCATTTGTAACATTACTTGTGATTTTACACGTTTGAATGGATAAAATAAATAATGGCACGTGATGTTACACAATGCGTGCCGTTATTCTTGAGGTTTGTTTGTGAAAATTATCTAAGTTTAGAATGCGCGGAACGCCGCAACACGCGGCCACTGCGTGTATACCTCGTCGGTACATGTCACAATCAGGCGAATAAAGCGGCCTGTCGTTAATTGGTTGTTGCCAGGTGTGATGTGGTTATATAACGGCGCCAGCAATCTGTCCGTTACCGGGGGATTGGCCACGGATGCAAAATAATTCCAAGTTTCGCCGTCGTAGGAGAGCCAAATGGCAAAGTGCTGCATGGCGTCGGAAGGGTTGTCGGCCAAGTGTGACCGCCCCCATTCGATTTCTATGCGGGATATATTGTGGACTTCGCCCAGGTCAATCATGAGCCAGTGGTACAAATCATCCGCGCCGCCATAAGCCTGCCAGAATGAGCTGTGTTGGTACGTGCCTTCGACAAAAGACAAATCGCCGTCCACCGCACGTTCGGGCAGGGCCAGCACATTGTGCGGGTTTACGGAAGAACCCCACGTAGGCTGCCTAAACGCCAAGTCGCCGGGCACAAATCCATCGGAAACGGAAAACGCCGCCGTCAATGTGGTGTCGCTCGTGATATTCGTAAAATCTCCATCCCAGCCGATGAAGTCGGAAAACGCATCGCGAAAGGGGGTGGGGGGTGCGGTGGCGTTGTTTCCGTAAGTGATGGTTTGCGTATCAATCACCGCGCCGTCGCTGTTGCGGAACACGACCGTAAACGTCTGTGCGAACACCGCCGTGGCGGTGATGTCAGCGTTGATATGCATGAAGTTGGAAACGTCCCAGCCTGTAAATACGTAACCCGTGCGGGGCGCAACTTCGGGTGGCATGGCAAATTCGCCGTAGGCCACGGTGTCGGTGCGGATGACTTGGTTGTTCCAATCGCGGAAAGTGACGTTAAATAGTTGTGCTTCACCCGCCGTGCGCGGGAAAGTGGCAGAAATAATTGCGCCGCCGTGGGGGTTTAAGGTGCTGGTTGCGCCCTCGACCGTGAAGAAGTCACGCGGGATGAGCCCCGGCAAGTAGTTAACGCCCGCCGTGGGCTGCAAACGGATGACGGCGGTGTACGCCACGCCCTCGGCAAAAATGCCGTCGGTGGGGGTGGGGTACCATGAGATGGTTGCATTTTGCAACCAACTGGTGGTGAACTCGGTGACTGCCGTTTCTCCGGCGACGGGAGCGGGTAGGTTGTCAATTGCTGCCGCGCTTGCAGGCAGGAAGATATCCCAAGTATCTGCCGCGTCTATGACGGGCACCAGCGGTGGCAAGACATACCCCGCGGGGTTGCCGTGCTCGCGGAATAACATACCCAGCGGCCACAATTGCCCCGTGGATGCATCGTAAGTCGTGCGCATGCCGCGGTATTGCGTGCCCACGCCATTGACCACCGGCGATCCATGGTTAAACGGACGAAAGGTAAACCATGCAAAGCGTTCAATCCACGGCGTCTCGGTCATGAATTCCATCAACTCAACGAAACCGTTGTACAGCACATTGTCCGTCAAACTGCGGCCGTATACCGCATGATTGGGCCACAAATTATCCGACGGCGCGCGCGAGCCCAACTCCGTAATCCAAATCGGATGATCCGGCCATAGGGTATGCGTGCTCATCATATTGCTGCGGAAATTGGCAAATGTGGGCCAAGTGGCATAATCGTGGTAGGCAATAATGTCTACATAGTCGATGATGCCCAAACGATCGTCCACGAGTGCCATGGGGCCGTTGGGGTGGCGGCTGTATCTGCCGTCCAACATGCTGTGCATGTACGGGCTGTTCGGCCACGCCGTTACAGGCGAAAGCAAGCGAATGTCATTGCGGAAAGGCACAAAGGAATCCATCCAACGGTCAATGACGATATCCACGGAAATGCTTGCTTCTTCGACCAAGTCGGGCTCGTTAAAGCCCATGAAAGTGGTGAAGCCACGATCGACGGCAGCTTGGATATTGTTTTGGATGCCGGCAGAGGACAAATTACCCCATTGCATGGGTACAAACTCAAGATGCTCTGCTCCGGCCATGGGTTGCTGCCCCCAATTATAAAACCAAGCCTGCCCCATGGGTGGCACGCGCAAAACCGCAGAACGCGCCAAGCCCTTCTTGGTCACATAAAAATTCATTTCGCTTGAAGCCGCCACCAAATTGCCAAACATCGCATCCACGCGCAGGGTGTGACGGGCTACTTCCACTTCATAAAAATAATGACGCAGGATTTCATCATCCGCTTGAGGGATATAAAACAGAAACTCATTATTCAAATAAACCCGATACCTCGTGATATCACGCAGGAAGCTGTTGGCATTGGTAAACGCCAATTGAAAACGTCCGGCGGCGTTGAGTCGGTCACGCATGGGGGACATGATGGCAAATGCTTCCCACTCGGCACGGTTGCGCGTATCCGTTATTGTTCCGTTCATCATCATTTCAAAATCCACCGGTGCAATGTTCCAGTGCGTAGGGGGCATGGGATTGTGCGGTGCAGGATTTTGGTTGCGCACAAGCGGGTTGGCAATGGGCAAATGGTCGGCATTACTAAGCCCCAACGGGTCGCCATGCGCCAAGGATGTACCCGTGGCGCGGTTGGTGATAATTCGATATACGCCATGTGTAACCGCGCCCAGCTCGTAATAACGCTGGCTCTCCAACGTATACACCAACTGCCAATGCTGGTAAGCATTGCCGCCATCACGCGGGGCAAGCAAGACAGTATCACCATCAACCGTAAGCACCGCCTGATTGACTATTGATTGAATATAAAACCACTCCGTCTCACCCGGCGCAGCAATAAGTCGGAAGATTTGATCGTGGCTATCAACCTCCACACGGGCAGTGGTCGCAACGCCATCATCCAACGCAGTAACAACTTGTGTTTCATTGCCCCCCCCATACCAAGCCGCACGTTGCCATATCCGATAAAAAGTAACCCCCTCGCTAAAAGTCAACGCTTCCACCGTAGGCGAAGGATTGTATGCAAGCACAGGAGGCACTTGTGCGGGAGGTTGCGTAGGCGTTGCTTCATATACATAAGGCGTAGCATACGTGGTTTCCCCATCGTCGGGATAGTCAGTTTCGCCATCATTATTGCGCCGCGAAGAACAACCCGCAAAAACAGCGAAAAAAAATAAAGCCATAACCAATCCGAAAATCAATTTCCTCATCAATGGTGCGCTCCTTTATAAACATTGTATAACCCCTAACCCAAGAAACCGCGCAAGTGCGCGGTTTCTTGATGCTTTTAAATCCATGCAACAGCCATGATTGCGTTGCGGCAGCACGAAAGGGGTAAAGGGGATTATTCCCCTTGCGGGTCCGGGCAGCGCCCGGGGTCTTAATCTTTTATCATTTATCTTCCCTCGCGCCTATTTCCAACGCTTCTTCAACTCAGCCTCAAACAACCCCTCATCCAACGGCAACTCAACCGTCTTGCCCAACCAACTCGAAAGATGTATCGCATTCGAAATCGTCAACCCATGAATCCCTTCTTCGCCACGGGCAACGAGTTCACCCTCGCCGTTAATCTTGGCGACGAACGCGTTTAACACGCCTACATGGTCGGGGTATTCGCCGGGGCATTCTACTTCGTATGTCTCGGCCTTCGGAGATGCGAACATTTCTTTGTTGGTGGCGTTAAATTCGCGTTCGCCCATGGCCAGCTTGGTGTGGATGAGTTTGCCCTTTTCGCATACCAAGCGACCCTTGTCGCCCAATACCTCGAAGCGATTATTGCCCGGGCAATCTGCCGTGGAGGTGATGAATACACCCGTCGCGCCGTTTTCGTATTCGGCGTAGGCGGTTACGTCGTCTTCGACTTCAATGTTGTGCCACTTGCCTTCGTGTACGAAAGAGGTGATGCGCTTGGGCATGCCGACAATCCACTGCCACAAGTCAAGGTTGTGGGGGCACTGGTTGATGAGTACGCCGCCGCCTTCACCCTTCCATGTGGCGCGCCAACCGCCGCTATCGTAATAAGCTTGGGGGCGGTACCAATCGGTGATGAGCCACGAGAAACGCTTGATTTCACCCAATTCACCGCCTTGTACCATGTCGTGCATCTTGCGGTAGATGGGGTTGGTGCGCTGGTTGTACATGATGGCGAACACTACGTCGGATTGCGCGGCCTTCTCGTTCATGGCGCGGACGGCCTTGGTATATACGCCGGCGGGTTTCTCGATGAGTATGTGGTGGTTGGCTTCCATTGCCTGTATGGCAAGGGTGGGGTGGTCGTAGTGGGGGGTGGCGACGACGATGGCATCGCAAGTTTTGCTCGCAAGCAGCGCTTCTGCGGTGGCAAAGGTCTTGACGTTGGGATGGTTCTCTTGCACCCAAGCAAGTTTGTCGGGGTTGGTGTCGCAGATGGCGGTGATTTCTGCGCCGGGAACACGTCTGTTCCATATGTGGTTGCCAATTACGTTGCGCCCATGCACGCCGAAGCCGATAATGCCGATTTTAACCATGTTAAATCACTCCCTTCAAATTGTTAAAGCTGGTTTGTAACGCTACGAACGGATCTACGCCGTTGCAATCGTCTTGTTCGACCATGGCGTAATCTACACCGCCGTTGCAGCAAGCCTCAAAGATAGGCGGCCAATTGAGGTTGCCCTCCATGACTTCGGCCATGCGGCGGCTGCCCTTGGCCCAAGACATATCTTTGAAGTGCACCACAGGAATACGCCCGGCCAGTTTGTTGAACCACGCGGCAGGGTCGCCACCGGCAGCTTGCACCCAATAAGTATCTAAAATAAATCCCAAATCCGGGAATTCGTCGATAAGGTATTCAATCATGCGCTTCGTTCCGTATTTCTCCCATTCAAAATCATGGTTGTGGTACATGAACAACATGCCGGCTTCTTTCAAAGCGTTGGATGCGGGGGTGTAGTCGGCAATGAACTTGCGCACGCCTGCTTCATCACGACTATACTCGCCGGGCATGGCACCGATGCCTACGTATTTGGCACCCATGGTGCGGTGGTCGGCGATGACGGCGTCAATTTGATCACGTACTTTGATGGGGTTAGTGTGCGTGATGACGATTTCCAAGCCATTGGACGCGCATATATCAGCCACATCCTTGATGGCGATATCGCCGCCAATGCCCGAAATTTGTACGCATTTGTACCCAATGTCCGCAATTTTTTTCATCGATGCCGCGAAGTCCGCCGTCGTTTGCGTAAAGTCGCGGATGGTAAAGAGTTGCGCTCCGATTTTCATTGATAACCTCCCAATTCCATTTATTTGCACTATAGCACTGCGCTTTATTTAAGGCAAGCTTGTGATTTATGTACGTAGCGGTTGCTATATTAATGAAGCGATGGTATAAAACAACAAAATTATAACGCAACATAGGAGGCAATTCATGCAAAACTTACAACGCCCCACAGGCATCATAAACGCAGTACTCGATACCGACACCTACAACGAAATCGACGACCAATACGCATTGGCGTACTTCCTGCGGTCGCCGGAGCGAATTAATCCGTTGGCCATTTACGCCGCACCCTTCGCCAATGTGCGCGCCACCACCCCCGCCGAAGGCATGGAAAAATCCTACGAAGAAATCCACCGCGTTTTGCATCACTGCGCACGCGAAGGCTTCCCCGCGTATCGCGGCTCCACCACCTACCTACCGGATGAATACACCCCCGTAGAATCCGAAGCCGCCCGCGACCTTGTGGAACGTGCACTAGCGCACACGCCCGACAATCCCTTATATGTACTTAGCATTGGATGCATCACCAATGTGGCATCCGCACTCCTGATGGTGCCCGCCATCCGCCGCAACATCGTAGTTGTATGGCTGGGCGGGCAAGTCCACCACTGGCCCAACTTGAAATGGACGGAGTTTAACATGGTGCAAGATATAGCCGCCGCACGGGTGGTATACAACAGCGGTTGTGCACTGGTGCAACTACCCTGTATGGGCGTAGTTTCGCACTTGATGACCACCGAGCCCGAACTGCGCACCCATATCAAAGGCAAATCATCACTGGGCGATTACCTCTACGATATCACTTGTGACAAAGCCGTGCGCGAAGATGGCGGCAACGCCGCATGGAGCCGCGTGATTTGGGATATATCCGTAGTAGCGTGGCTGCTGGGCGACGACTTCGTCAAGGATGTAACCGTACCCGCGCCCATCCCCGCCTACGAAGGCGGCTATCTGCACGACCCGCACCGCCACCCCATGAAGGTAGCATACTATGTAAACCGCGATGCGGTGTTTTTGGATTTGTTTGGGAAGTTGGCGCGGTGAAAATGATGCTTGTAACACATATTATTTGATTATAGGAGGATATTATGAACAGTAAAAAATTTTGGGAAATAATCGGTGAAGCAAGGATGCAAGCTAGCGGTTGGGAGGAAATGATGGAGCCTCTTGTTAGCATGCTGGAGCAACTAGAAGAGGCAGAGATTTTTCATTGGCAACTTATATTTGAAGAGTACCAGCATTTATCCCGCAAAAATAAGCTTTGGGCAGCTGCTTATGTAATAAACGGCGGTTGTTCAGACGATGGCTTTGATTATTTCCGTGCTTGGCTGACAGCGCAAGGAAAAGAGATTTGCATTAAATCACTTTATGATCCGGAATCATTGGCAACTTTGGACATGGTTGAATATGCTGAATTTGAAGATATTATGAGCGCTGCGTCTACCGCTTATTTCAAAAAACTTGGCATATCGCCGGATTATGACCGCTATTATAATGAGCATAGTAAATATTCATTGACCGATGCGCAAAGAGATGAAATTGCAATTGAAATAAAATATGCGTCCGACATAGATACTGATTGGAAGGAAAATAATTTGAAGGAATGGTTGCCTAAACTTTGTGAAAAATATGCCTGGTAATAACCTGCAGCACAAATGTTCGAACATGTCAAGTAAGGCATGACAATTGGCATCCTGTAAAATTACCGCACAACAAATGAAAGGCACTCTGTGTCGAATCAGCCGGCTAGAAGATGAAGACTTCGGTTTTTGTCCATTCCGCCGCGCCACTGCACTCATCAGTCCCCTGCATTTGTTGTGATGTAATACTTGCAGCACCCGCAGTACCCGCCAATCCCGGGAAGCGAACACTCCACAGTGCACGGTGGTACGTTCATGTCGACAACTTCCTTCGGGCGCGGCACAAAACCTCATGAGGTAAACTAAAACAAAGGTTATGTAAAACCCACATGCAACAAACCGGCAATACAACGGAAGCAAACGTTTCTGACTTGTATGGGCTGTGTTTAATGTGTGTGGGTTTTATTTTATTCAATAAAAATAGTTAACAATTGGAAACCTTTACGAGCTTACCCAAAAATAACTGTATAATTTATATAGCATTAAAGCAAAATGACTTTCAAGGGATGTAATGACGCAAACAATAAAATAATGCGTAGGGAGAGAAGCAAAATGAAAAGTAAGATGAGCAAATTATTGGCACTAGCTTTGGTAGCCGTACTGGCATTCAATGTATTATTAATCAACACGCATGCCATGTATGACTCGAATGGAGCGGATTATACCGCAAGCGAGCAAAGCATAATGGAAGCTTACGATTCATACAGCGAAAGCGATATAAGCGAAATTGACTACCCGTACAGTGAAAGCGATATAACCGAAATTGACGACCCGTATAGCGAAAGAGACATAAACGAAATAGACGACCCATACAGCGAAGACAATGTAGTTGAAGTAGAAAACACTAACGAGCATGAAGCTTCATTAAACGATGAACCGGAAGAAATTGCCGACGCCGACGAAGAAGATGTTTTAACAAATATTTTCACGTTTGTTTTCCCGGAAGATGCATATGGCTATGATGTTCATTTTGTTGAAGGCAATGACGGAGCATTTTGCTTGTTATATGGCGTAATTGCCATCGATATGCATGGCAACGAAATGAATGTGTTCGTGATAGATGACGGCGGCTTTGACATTCATGCCCAATTTCCGGATAACGTCTTTATCGTTGTGTACGGTGCGGAATGCCTTGTTACCGGTGTTGTACAAACTGTAAGCAGGGTGATTGTTGTAACAATGGCTGTTACGGCATTAAACGACTTTGTATCGTTTTTCGGTACGGCGACTTGGAGTTTTAATAATAATATGTTGTATATCCACGAAGGCACGATTACTACCCACTGGAGCATATGGTGCGATTCGATGCCTTGGTATGATATAAGGCATGATATATATGAAGTAGTAATAGACGGTCCTGTTGTTATCATAGATGCAGGCAACGGTTTGTTTGCGAACTTGCCCAACGTCACATCATTTGTGGGTATGGAAAATATCGATGTTTCCGGTGCGGGGCATTTAATGGACTTTTTTGCCGGCGCAAGTAGCTTGGTGTTATTGGATGTACCAAGTTGGGGTTGGGATTTTAGCAATGTGTTCCGTGTGGATCGCATGTTTTACGGCGTAAGCAGTTTGGAATTTCTTGACTTATCCGATTGGGATACGAGCTACATGGATAGCATGGGTGGGATGTTTGAAAATGCAAGCAGCCTGCACACCCTGATAGCCCCCCGCTTGATTATCGAACATCGAATATATGGTACTACGCCAACGTTTCCATGGATGTTTTATAATGCTAACAGCTTGGTTAATTTGGACGTTTCTGAATGGCAAGTAAGCGGCGGTTCATTTGATGGGTTTATATCTGTGTTTGAAAATGCAAGCAGCCTGACCGCGCTGGATTTATCCAGTTGGGTAACCACTGATATACGGATGCCCATACAAGCATTCGCCAATATGACTGAACTACGTTCTTTGAACCTATCGACTTGGGACATGCGCAACATAGAGGATTTTTATGTAGATAGTTGGATTAGTGATATGTTTTACAATTTACCGAATCTTCGTGAATTTATATTGGGGCAGTATTTTTCTTTTCCTGAATATATAGAGTTTGAGTGGGGATCCGGACCCTCGCCAAGCAATCACAATTTTGCCACCGTACCGCTTAATAACGAGACCTACACTGGTTATTGGACGTACATTGACCCCGCAACCAATCAACAAAGCGCACGCCAATTTACCTATCAACAACTCATCGATTATCAAAACGCAACCAATCAAGTAAACCATTGGGTATGGCAAACGCATATGCCGCCTGCGCCCATTGTTATCGATGTAGAAGAAGACCGCGAAACCACGGTATCAAACCCACCGAGCGGCGGCTACACCATTTATGGCGATGACCCCAACGATATCGGCAACATTTATGTCACCTTTCCGCCGGGCACCCCTCCGGGTAATATCGAAGTAAATCTGCCAACAGACGACAACGGCGAAACGCTTCCCGGTTGGAGTTATATCATACCGCCAGTGGCAGATGGCGAAGATGTGGTTGTAATCATCACCCCGCCGGAAAATGAAACGCCATGGGAAGGCCCCGTAATCATCGATATCGAAGAAGACCGAGAAACCACGGTGTCAAACCCGCCCGATGGCGGTTACACCATCGAAGGCGATGGCTCCAACGATACCGGTAACATCTATGTAACCTTCCCGCCGGGCACCCCTCCGAGCGATATCGTTGTCAATCACCCCGATGATTGGACATATGAAATCACGACAGATGAAGACGGCAATGTCGTTGTTATCATCACGCCACCGGCCAACGGCGGCAACCAACCCGGTGATGATTTTATCATCATTGACGTAGAAGAGGACCGCGAAACCATCGTAAGCAATCCCCCGGACGGCGGTTATACGATCGAAGGTGATGACCCCAACGATACCGGTAACATTTATGTAACCTTCCCGCCGGGTACCCCCCCGGGCGATATCATCGTCAATCATCCCGATGATTGGACGTATGAAATCACGACAGATGAAGACGGCAATGTAGTTGTTATCATCACGCCACCGGCAGGCGGCGGCAACAATAACGAGAATAACAATAGCGGAAACAACAATAACGAAAACAATGACAACGAAAATAACAACAATGAAAACAACAACAACGGAAACAATAACAGCGGAAGCAACAACAATATAAACAATAGCAATGTAAGCAACAACAACGGAAGCAACAATGTAAACAACAATGAAAACAACAATAATAGCGAAAGCACCGATGACCCTATTTACGAGGCGCCAACCGATAACACCAACGTGATTGGTAATGACAATGTAGAAAACGATGATTATGTCAGTCCTCCGCAACAGGGTAGCGACAGCTCCAATGTTCCCCCGTTGCCCAGCATACCGGGTAACCAAATTATACAAGATGGCAACCGGTGGATTGAGCTTGACGAAATGGGTATTCCATTTGGTGAATGGCGTTGGGATGACGAAGCAGATATGTGGATATTCACGGCATTTGCTCCACCGTCTTTAAGCGCGGCAGTGGGAACCATGCCGCAAACCGGCGTTACACACAGCAATATGTTTTATGTAATGGGGTTATTAATTTCCATCATCGCAGCAGGTGGTTTGTATGTTTTGCAACGCAAACTGAAGCAAAAAGCATAAAATATAAAACGTCATAAAAAATAGACCCGTTTAAATACACGGGTCTATTTTAATTCTTCGGAGGCGTTATCCCGCGCAATTCATGCGTTGCGTAGCAATGGATGGTTTTCTTTTGGTCCATCAACGATATATCGCGCACGATGAAATCGCCCTTTATATATGTGATGACATCCACTTTATCTTCTTCCTTTTTGCCGCCCAAAGTAATATTGCCGCGCGGATAGTCCTTTGTCATCGTACAGGGGATGAGCACCCAAAAATTATGCACATGTCGCATGGCGATTAAATACAAATCCTCATTGATTTGCACCGTCAGGATGTCTTTCGCACCGAAAATCTTGCGCACTATATCTGTTATTAAGCTAAGAGCAAAAATAAAAACATATAATCCTCTTAAAATCCGCGCAACGATGGCCAATATGCGGATGAATAGATGCGGGTCATTTGTCGGTAAAAAATGCAAATAAATAAACGCAAGAATGCCCAATGCACAAATGATCCACTTAAAATTGATGACGCGCACGATATTGCCTTGTTTGTCTTTGAGCGTAGCTCCGGCTACGAATGGGGATGCAAGCGAACCCAACAAGCATGAAGCAGTGATGATGGAAATGGCCAGCCAAGGGTACACCGCGGCCGATTGCATCGCCCACGGCACCACAATGCCAAACCCCAATACGCATATTAATGTAATCCAAATATCAAAGCTATCGGGAATGCTTACTTGGTGTATCATTTTTAATGGTATGCCATATTTTTTTGCCTGCGCATAACGCGCCACATTGGCCAAGGTCAAGCTCAATAAAGTCAAGAATAAAATAATGGTGGTTATGTTGGCGGTGATAAAATCCAATTCGTCAAAAATTAATGCAATTTGCTCGAACATGTCACACCTCACCTATGGATAATTGATCTGCGTGCATGGACAATGGCGGTACGATGCCCAAATGGCGGTATCCCAATTGCGTCACCATACGCCCGCGGGGGGTGCGTTGAATGAAGCCCAGTTGCAATAAGTACGGTTCGGCCACGTCTTCCAATGTGCCGGCTTCTTCGTCAATGGAAGCGGCCAAGGTGTCCAGCCCTACGGGGCCGCCGCTGAACTTTTCGATGATGGCGTGCAGGATTTTCTTGTCTACCGCATCCAACCCCATGGGGTCGATGTCTAATCGATCGAGGGAATCTTGTGCTACTTCGTGGGTGATTATGCCGTCGTAGCGTACTTGGGCAAAGTCACGCACGCGCTTGAGCAGTCGATTAGCAATACGCGGCGTGCCCCGTGCGCGGCGGGCGATTTCGTCTGCGCCGTCAGGCACGATTTCTACATCCAGTACTTCGGCACTGCGGGTGATGATATCGCGCAGTTGTGCTACGTTGTATGGCTCTAGGTGATGGATCACGCCAAAGCGGTCGCGCAGGGGTGCGGTCAGCAGGCCGATGCGCGTTGTGGCACCAATGAGCGTAAACTTGGGCAAATCCAAACGAATCGACCGCGCCGCAGGCCCCTTGCCGATGATGATATCCAGTACAAAGTCCTCCATGGCGGAGTACAGGATTTCTTCGATGGCGCGAGGCAGGCGGTGGATTTCGTCAATAAATAGGAAGTCGCCCTCGTTTAGGTCGTTGAGGATAGCCGCCATATCACCAGCACGCTCGATGGCGGGGCCTGCGGTAACACGCAGCTTGGCACCCATGGCACCGGCGATAATGCCCGACAACGTCGTCTTGCCCAAACCCGGCTGGCCAAACAGCAATACATGATCCAGTGTCTCGCCCCGGTGCAACGCGGCTTCTACGAACACTTTCATGTTCTCTTTGACTTTGTCTTGGCCGATGTATTGGTCAAAACTCTGCGGGCGCAGTTTTAATTCAATTTCTTCGTCTTCTTCCCGGTTGAAGCCGGTGGTGTTTAACAAGCCGGTCATGCCATACTCCTCTTCCGGTGAGTAAATTGCGAAACGCACCACCCGCAATTTGCGAGCGGGGTAATTCCGCGAAGCGGAATTTCACTCAATTTAATCGCGATAATTTTTTCAATGCCAATTTGATGATCGCCTCTGCGGTGTGCGAGTCGTCGGCGATTTCCAGCACGGCTTGCATGGTTTCTGCACGGCCGTAACCCAGTGCCAGCAGAGCTTCCATGGCATCTTGCTTGGCACCACCCGCCGCCGTATTCAACGCCGCCATTCCTGCCGCGCCGGAGGGGTCAATACCCGCCCATGCGTCTTCGCTTTTCACTTTGTCACGCAATTCCAGGATGATGCGCTCGGCGGTTTTTTTGCCCACGCCGGGGGCTTTGCTTAATGCGGCGGCATCCTGTGCCATTACGGTCAAGATAACCTGTTCGGGCGCGAAGGTACCCAACACCGCCGTGGCCACTTTGGGCCCGATGCCCGACACGCCAATCAACAACATAAAAAGCCGCACTTCTTCCTTGGTAAGGAATCCGTGCAGCGCTTGTCCGTTCTCACTTAATTGTAAATAAGTAAACAGTTGCACCTCGTTGCCCGCAGCGGGCAAACGCGCCAATGTCGTGGGCGCGGCTTGTACTTGCAAACCCAAACCGCATACATCCACCACTGCGTGTGTATCGCTTACATAGGCCAGCGGCCCCCGTACATAGGCAATCATGATAATCACGCCTTTATCGTTATCGTTTTGGCGATTATACCACACGTTAACAACATCCCGCGCCCAAGCATATACATGTACAAAGCGGGAGGGAATGGCATGTCGAAAATCTTGTCTTTTGAAAACGTATCGCTCACTTACCAAGCCGAAAACGGCGAAGTGAACGCGCTTAACAATATAAATTTCTCGGTCAATGAAGGGGAGTTGGTGTCGGTTATCGGGCCTTCGGGTTGCGGTAAGACGACGCTGCTTTCTTTGATTGCGGGATTAGAACAGCCAACCGGTGGGCGCGTGTTGAAGCGGGGTACCACGGGATACATGTTGCAACGGGATAATTTGCTCAACTGGCGTACCATCCGCGCCAACGTGTTGATTGGGTTGGAAATACGCAAGATGAAAGCACCCGAAAATGAACGCTATGTGGATTCGTTATTGGCTATGTACGGGCTGGGTGACTTTGCGGACAAAATCCCTGCGCAATTGTCAGGGGGGATGCGCCAGCGTGCCGCGCTGATACGCACTTTGGCGGTCAAGCCGGATATGTTGCTGTTGGATGAGGCGTTTAGCGCGTTGGATTATCAAACGCGGTTGGTGGTGGCAGACGACGTGCATCGCATCTTGAAGCGCGAAAAAAAGACGGCGATTATTGTTACGCACGACATTGCCGAGGGTATCAGCATGGCCGACCGCGTAGTGGTGCTGACCAAGCGGCCGGGTACGGTATTGGAAGTCATCGTGCCGGCATTTGCCAATCCCGATGCAACTCCGTTGGCGCGACGCGAAGACCCCGCCTTCCGCGCATATTTTAACCGCATTTGGAAAGGGCTGGATGTGAATGTCTGAGGCACGGTTATTATATTTGAAGCAAATCAAACGCAGGCAGCGATGGATTCGTTTTTTTCAATTTTCGGCGTTAATTTTGACCGTCGCGTTATGGGAAATATTGGCGCGCGTCGGTTTTATCGATAGTTTTTTGATGAGCCAACCCACGCGGGTGTGGCGCACGATATCCAATTTTCAGCAAAATCAATTGTTCACGCACATTGGCGTGACGTTATTGGAAACGGTCATCGGCTTTACCGCCGGGGTTGCGTTGGGGATATTAACGGCATTTATCTTGTGGTGGTCAGATTTCCTCTCGCGCGTGGCGGAGCCTTATTTGGTGGTGTTTAACGCGCTGCCCAAGATTGCGCTGGGGCCGATAATCATCATTTGGGTAGGCGCAGGGATGCAAGCCGTCATCGTCATGGCACTGGCGATTTCGCTCATCGTTACCATCATGGAGATGCTGGCGGGCTTTAAAAACGCCGACCCGGAATTAATCAAAATGGTCAAGACCTTTGGTGCGGGCCGGTTGCAAACATTTGTAAAGATCGTATTTCCGTCGTCGCTGCCCACATTGTTTAACTGCTTGAAAATCAACATCGGCCTGACGCTCGTGGGTGTGATTGCCGGGGAATTCTTGGTGTCGCGTGCAGGGTTGGGATACCTAATCGTGTTCGGTGGGCAGGTTTTCCAAATGGATTTGGTGATGACCAGCGTGATTATCTTGGGGATTGTAGCCGCGTTGTTGTATCGGTTGGTGGCTTTGTTGGAATGGGTCGTGCTGCGGATGTTAACAGTGAATTAATTGCGACGCGATCCGCACGTTACAAGTTAATAAATTGCGAAGCGCACCACCCATTACAAGTTAATAAATTGCGAAGCGTACCACCCGCAATTTATTAACGGGGCAATTCCGCTTTAGCGGAATTTTACTCAACATCATATCTTTTCATCCTTTATATTTTAAAATCATTTTTGGAGGTTAATATGAAAAAAATTATGTTTGCGTGTTTGTTGATGGGTGCGTTGTTGGTAGCAATGGCAGCCTGCGGACGCGGAGAAGAAAGTGACCTTGTGACCGTGCGCGTTAGCGAAGTCATGCGTTCCGTTTTCTACGCGCCGCAATATGTAGCCATCGAACTCGGCTTCTTCGCCGATGAAGGCTTAAACATCGAATTATTCACATCCGACGGTGCTGACCGCGTAATGACCGCGCTGTTGACCGGTGCGGCAGACATCGGCTTTTCGGGTCCCGAAGCCACGATTTATGTATTTAATGAAGGCCGCGCCGACTTCGCCGTCACCTTCGCCCAAGTCACCAAGCGCGACGGGTCGTTCCTCATCGCCCGCGAGCCCATGCCCGACTTCACGTGGCAGGACCTGCGCGGCGCACATGTGTTACCCGGCCGCCGCGGCGGTATGCCCTTCATGGCACTCGAATACGTGACCCGCGCTCACGGCCTGACCCCGGGCGATGATGTGGATTTTGACACGTCCATCGCGTTCGCGGCCATGGTAGGCTCCTTCATCAGCGGCAACGGCGACTTTGTAACGGCCTTTGAACCTGTCGCATCCACGCTGGTGCTCGAGGGTAGGGGTTACGTCGTAGCCTCCGTAGGCGAGGCCAGCGGCGAAATCCCTTACACCGCTTACTACGCCCTTGCAAGCTTCATCGATGCCAACCCCGAAATCATCCAAGGCTTCACCAATGCCATTGCCCGCGCCCAAGTATGGGTGCAGGAAAATGAACCCGCAGAAATTGCCCGCGTCATCCGCCCGTGGTTCCCCGATGCCGACCCCGTCATTCTCGAATCCGCCATTGCCCGCTACCTTGAAATCGATGCTTTCTCCGCTACGCCGTTCATGACCGAGGACTCCTTTGACCGTTTGCAACGCGTGATGGAATCCGCCGGGGAACTCACCCAACGCGCACCGTTTGACCAACTCGTAAACAACACTTTCGCGGAGAATGCTGTGGTGAGATAGCCGCATGCGCATAGGGCAATGCGATTGCTTGCTGTGCGGATTTTGGCAGTTTGCGATGCGCGCTCGTTAAGCACTTGCGTTAGTCAACTTTTTGAATCCCTGCACTATGGTCAGTGCAGGGATTTTTGTTGTGTGAGCAGGGAGTGAAAAAGATTGCCGAACGCCAAGTGCTAAACTCCCACGCATCGCAAACTGCCAAAATCCGCAAGGCTGCGCAATCACATTGCCCTACGCGCATGCTGCCACACGACAGCGGGGCGAAAGATTAGGTGGATTAGTGCGGGTGGGTTGTAGGTAATGCACTGTTTTGACCGACTGTGTACGAATAAAGACCACTTATTAAATTGCGCTGGAAGGGGGAATATATATTTTTTATAATGTGATTAGATGGATTGGGAGGTGATGTGTTGAAGGTTGAAATTAATATTGACGCCGGTTTTGGTGAAACAAGGGTGGTGATTACGGCGAATAAAATGACGGAGGAGGTGAACGAGCTTGTTCGCAGGATATCGGAATATGCGCCGTCGGTATTGGTTGGGTTTAAGAATGATCATGCTGTGATGCTTGATTGCGGGAAGGTGATTCGATTTTATGCTGCCAATCAAAAGGTGTACGCAGTAACGGAAGATACCGAGTACACCCTACGCTTGCGGCTTTATGAACTTGAGCAGCGATTGGATTCCACTGTATTTGTGCGCATATCCAATTCGGAAATTGTTAATTTGAAAGAAATTAAGGGATTTGATTTGAGTTTTGCGGGCACCATTTGCGTGCAATTTTGCAATGGGTCGGCTTCATATGTATCGCGGCGTTATGTCGCCAAAATTAAACGAATATTAGGAATGTGAGGGAATGATTATGAAGAAAAAAGCAATTTTGCGCGGGATGTTGGGTTTTCCTTTGGGTATTGCGTTGTGCCATGTGATAACCATTGTAATATCAATAGCTATTGGCGATGGATATCACTTGTCGGCAATCCCCGAATTGGTTTATGACTTTAACAACGAATTGAATGCAGTTATATTCCAAACTGCCTTATATGGCGTACTGGGTGCTTCTTTTTCGTCGGCTTCTGTTATATGGGAAGTGGAAAATTGGAGTATCGTCAAGCAAACGGGAATATACTTTATGATTACGGCTGCTACGATGCTTCCCGTTGCTTATTTTGGGCATTGGATGGATCGTTCGGTTTTTGGTTTTGTGATTTATTTCGTTGTTTTCGTGGCAATTTTTATCTTCATGTGGCTGGTTCAATATGCGGTTTGGAAAAATAAAATCAAGAAGATAAATAAGGGCTTTATCCGTTGAAATTATTTTGATAGAATATGTATATAATTATATTTCATGAGGTGATTGGCGTGTTAATAAAACCTTCTACCGTGCTACGCAACGAATACAACAGTATTTCTACATTGTGCAAAGAAAAGCGCGAACCTGTATTTCTTACCAAAAATGGAGAAGGTGATTTGGTGCTTATGAGTATCGAAACTTATAAATACCGCGAAGAAATGCTGGACTTGCGCGAAAAATTACTTTTTGCGGAAGCAAATAGGCTATCCGGTGCCAAAACATACACCACTGCGGAAGTAGGCGATAGGCTGCGGGGGTTGATTGATGGAAACCTATGATGTCCGGTTTTTGCAAGAGGCATTGGATGATTTAGAAGAAATTATTTTGTATATCGCGCAAGACAGCCGCGCTGCCGCACTCCGTATGCATGGCAAAATTATGGAAAAAGCCAACGACTTGTCGGTATTCCCAAAACGCGGGCGGTTAGTCCCTGACAAAAAAATGTCTGAGGCAGGATATCGTATATTGGGGATTAAACCTTATTTGGTGTTTTATCGCATAATCGGGCGCGATGTTTTTATTTATCGTGTGTTACATGGAGCTGCGAACTACCCGCTCTTGTATCAACAAATGACGCAAGCGTAAAGGAAGGTAATTAAATAACCCCACAACACGACAAACAAGCCGATGCATGAAAAAGAGTTAACCTTTTCTTGCATCGCCGGTTTGCCGTATTGTGGGGTTTTGGTTTGTTGCAATTTGGTGTTGCCTCATGAGGGCTTGTGCCGTACCGTTGGAAGGTTGACGTCGTGGGTTTGCTACCGTGCACTGTAGCTTGCCCGCCTTCTTTAGGTTTGGCGGTGTTGCGGGGTGTTGCAGATGTTGCATACAACCGAAGCAGGGAACTGATGAGCGCAGAGGCGCGGTGGAGTGGACACACTTCCGAAGAAGTGCATCTTCTTATCCGGCCATTCGACGCAGAGTGCCTTTCGACTGTTGTGTGGTGATTATATCAGGGTGAATTGACCATTTTTAATTTGACATGTGCGCGTTTTTATGATTCGAAGTCATTTGTGCCAAATAACCAAAATATTTCGCCCACGTTTTCTTTCAAGTTGGCCGTCATTTTTATACGGTGCCGGTTAATATCCAATTCCGTTGTTGACAAAGAGGTAAGCAAAGCAATCCCGCCCCAAGTCATCCCTCAAGGCTTGCAACTCACCTGAGGGGTGGTTTGTGTGAACACACACTCGGTTTAATATAAATTGCAATGTGATGGCTTTGTTTTAATTTACCTTATGTGTCTATTGCTTGAAGTAGTTTGATCAAATCATTATTGGATAATTTGCCAATGGGGGTAGTTTGTATTGTTGATATCGGCAACTCAAGGATTTTGCCAATGTCTATATAGGATTGTTTTGCCAAGCCTGCTTGTGCCCAGTCGTCAATAGTTATGTAACGGGATCGTATGGCCGCGCTTTTGTTATCATATTGCGATGTAATTTGAAAAACTGCGACTTCATTTTTACATGCGGACAACACCAAAATAGGGCGACGTTTTCCGTCGCCACCCCATGACACATAGGCAATGTGTAAGTGATATGGATGCATCATCCATTCACCACCCAGTCGTAAATTTCGGGGTGTTCATCTTTGTTTACGGTGGCATATCCGTTTTCATCGGCTTCCAATTTAATTCTTGGGATATTGCGCTTGGCAATCGCTGCCGTGAGTTGTTCTTCCGGTGCAAGTGATACCACGGGTTGAAAAGGTAAGCGGCGTTCGGCGATGATTTGTCGATAAAACATGTCTATGGCTGTGGTTTGGTCAATTCCCATACGGTTCAAAAGCATAGTGGCGGTTTCTTTCACTGTTGTGTCAATTTTAACATTTACATTTGATTTGGTTGCCAACATCAAAATCACCTCGTTAACATTGTACGATATTATAACGCCGATGTACAGATGATGTCGTTACGCCACAGTATAATATTGCGCCTGTGCGTGCCACAATTCGTGATACTTGCCTGTGGTTTCGGCCACCAATGCATCATGACCGCCCCGTTGTATAAGTCGGCCTTCATGGAACACGGCGATGTCGTTACAGAAGCGGCAGGAGGACAAACGGTGCGAGATGAAGACGGCGGTTTTGGTGCCTGCGATTTCGTTCATTTTGCTGTAGACTTCGGATTCGGCGATGGGGTCCAGGGCGGCGGTGGGTTCGTCCAAGATGAGGAAGGGCGCGTCTTTGTACAGAGCGCGGGCCAAGGCGATTTTTTGCGCTTCGCCGCCGGATACTTCTACGCCTTCTTCTTCGAAGTTTTTGTACAGACAGGTGTTTAAGTGCTTGGGTAGGGTGGCCAAACGGTCGGCGAAGCCGGTTTTGATTAGGCATTCGGCGGCTTTGGCGTGGTCGGGAGTGGCGGATGCAGCGACGTTTTCTCCCAATGGGAAGGATAAGAGTTGGAAGTCTTGAAACACGACGGAGAAGATGTCCATGTATTGCGCGTAGTCGTACTTACGGATGTCGAAGCCGTTCAAGAGGATTTCACCTTCGGTGGGGTCGTATAAGCGGCACAGGAGTTTGATGAAAGTGGTTTTGCCGCTGCCGTTTTGACCCACTACGGCCAGACGTTGGCCTACGTTAAATTTGAGGGATACGTTGCGCAGGGCGTAGTCGTCGGACGTGGGGTATTTGAAACTGACGTTGCGGAATTCGATTTCGTATTTGCCGTCGCTGCGTTTTTCGGTGGTGAGAGTGCCTTGGTACATGTTGTTGGGGGTGTCGAGGAAGTCGAAGATTTTTTGCATGTAGGGGGCGTTGTTTTTCATGGTGCCTAGGTGGGATACGAGTGCTGCGATGCCGCCGGATAATGCGGTGATCGCGCCGATGTATTGCATGATATTGCCTACGCCGAACGCGCCGCCCCATGCCTTCAAGCATACAAAGAGGTAAATCGAAATGGTAAAAATATGGAAAATGACGGTGGAGGCGACGTGCAACGCGCCCATCGGCCCGCGTGCCCACCGCGCGATTTGCGACGTAGGGCCAAAGGAGTCGTACTTTTCGTCCTGCGCATAGGATTTACACACAATGTCTTGGCGGAACATGCGTATATCCTTGGCGCGGCGCACATCGTACCCGAAGAACCCGGCGAACCCGAATATGCGGTTACCCATGGTGGCACCATCGGCATGACGCGCCCAGTAGGACGATGCCTTGTTGCCCACCATCGGAGACAGGACGGTAACGCCTAACAGCACCGCGATCAAACCAACGACGAAGAGCGGATGGTTCAAAACTTCCACGTGACCGGCGCCTTGCGCCACGGGTTGGGTGAACAGCGATACGGTCAGCGCCACCGCTCCGCCGATGGTGAAGAACGATTTAACCAGCGGTTCTAACCCCCAAATTACTTTGCTGTGCCCCCAACCGCTCCAGTTGTGGGATTGGCGTATTTGTGAAAGGTTGTCGTGGGTTTTGGCGTCGTCCACATCCACAAAGTCCATGGAAAATAATTTGTCGGCTTCAATTTTGCGTATCATGTACCAATAATTGGCACTGTGGTAATTTTTCCAACGCGCCAACGCCGCGATGATTAACGCCAACACCGCGGCCGTAATCAACGCCGCCAGCACAAGGAAGCGTAAGCGGTCTACATCGCGCGTGCCTGCGATTTCATTTAATATCTGCGCGGACAAGTAGATGCCTATAAAGGGTGCCAACGCCGAAACCGCCGCGTGTACCGCAATGGATACCAACAAAAGCGGCTGCCGCGCCCACCAAAGTTTGTACGCGCGTTGGGTGAGTTTTAAATAATTCATGACGCGCTCCCTTCTGCATGAGCAACGAGATCGTCGCGGTAGTAGTGGCTTTGGATTTCAAAGAGTTCGGCGTATTTTTGTCCGTTGCGTATCAATTGGTCGTGTGTGCCTTCTTCGGTTATGCTGCCGCCGTCTATGAGGATGATGCGGTCACAAAAACGCGTACTGGCCAACCGGTGCGAAATATACACCGACGTGCGCCCGTCGGAAAATTCGTTGTATTTGCTGTACATATCTGCCTCGGCGATGGGGTCGAGCGCGGCGGTGGGTTCGTCCAAGATTAGCAATGGAGCTTGCTTGTACAGTGCGCGTGCCAGCATGAGGCGTTGCGTTTCCCCGCCGGATAATTCTACGCCTTCGTTAAATACCGTTTTGGTCACATATGTGTCAAAACCCTGCGGATAGGATTCGATTTTTTCCAGCAGTCCGGCATCATTGGCGCATGCACGTAACCGCGCTTCATCGGGCGCACAGATGGATTGTGTAATATTCTCCGTAATCGTCGTGGGTAAAATCGAAAAATCTTGGAACACAGACGAAAAATGCTTGTAATAATCGCGCCGATTGTATTGGCGGATGTCTTGGCCGTTGAGCAGCACATGCCCCGCCGTGGGGTCGTACAAACCGCAGATGAGCTTGACCAGCGTGGTTTTGCCCGCGCCGTTGAGGCCTACGATGGCCAATTTCTCGCCGGGTTGGAGGGTCAAGTTGATGCCCGTGAGGGTATCTTTTTCCGCACCGGGGTATCGAAAAGAGACGTTGTCCAGCTTGATTTCGTACCGTGCGTTGGTTTCGGGTATCAGCGGCAAGCCATCTTCAAATTTGAACGGCTCATCCCACTCAATGAACTCACGCATGTTGGAAAGATCCAGACTTTGCCGGTGCAGCGTTTCAACATTGGACAAGATGCCACCCACCCAGCCCGAAAATCCGCCCACCGCCGCAAAGAAAAGCAAAAACGCCGCGGCAGAAAGCCCATCGTTTAGCACCAAATAAATCAGATACGCATACGCTATCCCGTTGCGTGCCAATGTTAACACCGCGTCAATGATATCGCCCCAAATATACACACGCTCGCGTCGCGCGATGAAGGATTGGTACAAGCGCATCCAACTGTCGTGTACATCGGTGAGCCATTGCCGCATACCGAAGATGCGCACGTCCTTGGCCAGCGTGTACTTATTGGATTCGCGCGTGATGTAGTTCATGCGGCGGGAGTATTCGGCTTCTACATCGCGGTGTCGGTAGCCCCAACCATTGAAATGACGGCTAAATAAGAAGCCTACCACGCCCGTCACCAGCACAATCGCCACAATCCACCATTGCAATGACGCCAATAACACCAAATAAATCACAAAGCCTGCGCTATTGGTCATCAAGTCGGTCAACGTATCCCAAATCGCTTCTGCGGCGGATGAATTGGAATTGACCGTCACCGATGCGGTATCTTGCCGTTTTTGTACGTCCTGATCTTCCACCAACGGAAAGGACATTTGACAAATTTTGTCGTGTATGCGGCTTACAATGACCGACCGCACCGCCACCCGCCCGAAAAGCGTATTTCTGCCGATGTACGTGTTCAACGCACCCACCAGCAGCATGCCACCGGTAAACAGCAGGATAACCGTCACCAAACGCTCCAGCGGTGCCACGGCTTCCACTTCCGCAATTATTGCCGGCGCGATGAACAGGCCTAACAGGCTGCTAACAACGGCCAACATTGCAAGCAATACACACAAAACCAATACGCTGCGGTTTCTGCCCCATGCGGTGCGTATCATGTAAGCTGTGTTTTGGAACAAATTGTAACGCGGTTTTTTGCTGATGGATTTGTACGGGCTGGCAGGCCACATTTGAATTCCGCCTTTCCGGTGGATTTGTTGCGATGATAGCATAAAAAAATCCCCGATATTTTTTCGGGGATGAATGGTTGGATTTTGGGGGTGAAGTGTTATTTGGGTGACATTACTGCGGCAGCAATATTTCCGTTGTGAATACGCCATCCTCGCTGGCACGGCGGATGTAGCCGCTGTACCGTGCTACGATGTGATCGATGCGTGCCAAACCGAAGCCGTGGCCGTCGCCTTTGCTGCTGGCATAGCGTCCGTTTTGTATCTTGCCTGCGGAAGTGGCGTTGGTGACGGAAATGTAGAGTTGCGTATTTTTCATTTCCATGAAGATGCGGATGATGCGCTCACTTGGGGGGAGGGAGGTGCTGGCTTCTACGGCGTTGTCCAATAAGTTGCCCAAGATGATGCACAGGTCGATTTGCGAAGTGGTGAGTTCGACGGCTACATTTACGTCGGCAATGATGGTGATTTCCTTGGCGGCGGCTAACGATATTTTGCTGTTGAGTATGGCATCGGCCATTTTGTTGCCCGTTTTGAGGGTGTTTTCCACCGCGATGAGATCGGCGTCCAGTGCGTCGATGTAACGGGTGATGGCCTCGCGGTCGTCGTTTTGTGCGAGGGCTTTGAGCGTGGCCAAGTGGTTGCGGTAATCGTGCCGCCAACCGCGCATCTGGTTGTACATATTTTCTACTTCTATGGCATGGATGGCTAGCACGCGTTGTTGATATGCGGCGATGCGGCGGTCAATCCACTTGGCAAGCAACCGCGCTATCATAAACGTTGGATGATGGCGCGGTTGAGCGTGTCATACGCGCCGCGCGGCAAGGGGATGACCGCACCGCATCGCAAATGCACGTCAGTACGTGTAGTCTTGGCCACGCCGTTCAAGTTGATGATAAATGACCGCCCCACACGGAAAAAGCGCGGGTCGTCCGCGAGTTGTTTTTCCAATTCGCCCAGCGTGGTTTTGACGGTAAATTTGTTGTCGGCGTGGATGGTTACGTGGTTGTGCCGCACTTCCATGTAACGGATCGCGTACAGCGGCAAACGCGTAGAAGTGCCTCCGTGTTGTACGAATATCACGCGCTCCGCCAATGCCAGCTTCTCCCGCGCGCGGTCAAGCACGGCGAATAACTTCTCTGCTGTAGCGGGCTTGATGAGGTAGTGCAAGGCCTCCACTTCATATCCATCGGCAATATATTCTGTATAGCCGGTGACAAAGATGATTTGTGCTTCTTTGTTAGTGGATCGAATTTTACGCGCCAGCGTCACGCCGTCCATCGCACCCATTTGTACGTCCAATAAAAAAATATCCGCGGTTTTGCATGTAGCATGCTCCACGGAAAATAAATATTGTTCTGCGTTTTCATATTGCGTGAAAGAAACATCTATCGCATTTTCGCGCGCCCAACGTTGCGTCAACGATAGTAAATGTTGGCGCGGCGCGGCTTCGTCATCGCAAATGATAATGTTTATCATGCAATCTCATCCCTAGTTTAATTGCTCATTTCATTGTTATTATACATGTTGTACGATCAAAGGCATAACAATCCAATACAATCCATGCGCCAAACTTACCGATACCAATGTGCAGTTTTTAATATAAAATCTGGCAGATGAGTATAGCAACCCTATCAAAACGCAAAAAATCATGTTGCCGATTAAAGCCCAATGGTATGCCCCCATCAGTTCAATGCGGAAATGCATTAATCCAAATAAGAGCGAAGATAATAATATTGTGATTAATTTGTTTTGAGTATCTTTGTACAATTTGTCAAATATAAAACCTCTGAAAAACCATTCTTCGCCAAAGCCAATAATAAATAACGCATATATAATGTTTTGTCCGGATGGGCCATAATTGCGCAAAGATTCAAGATATGTCATGTTTAAATAAAGCGAATAAAAAATATTTAAAAACGATGCCAATAATATTGTGCATAAACACAAAGCAATGCCTACATAAAATTGCGAAAGCAACGGCTTATTCTGTGTCAAAGCGATTGTGAAAGGTGTTTTTTGTTTGTAATAGTATATGACCGGGATTCCTAACAACCAATATAATGGGATTAAAGATGACAATCCTTCAGAGACATGCGACAAAATATAAATCATCACAGTAAAAAATGTTACTGTTAAACAAGATGTTATTTTTATACGGTGGTTATCCTTCACCACCGGCTTCATCCTCCGTAAAACGCACACTTACCAGCTTGCTAACGCCCTGCTCCTGCATGGTCACGCCATACAATTGATCCGCAGCCTCCATCGTGCCTTTGCGGTGGGTAATGATGATGAATTGGGTGCCGTCGGTATATTGTTTGAGGAATTGGGCGAATCGGGCTACGTTGGCATCGTCCAGTGCGGACTCGATTTCGTCTAGGACGCAGAAGGGCGATGGCTTCATGCGCAAGATGGCGAAGAGTAAGGCGATGGCGGTGAGTGCGCGTTCGCCGCCGGACAGGAGCATGAGGGTTTGAAGGGATTTACCCGGAGGTTGGGCGGTGATTTCGATGCCGGCTTCAAGGACGCTTTCTGCATCGGTCAGGCGCAGGGATGCGGTGCCGCCGCCAAACATTTCGCGGAATACCTCGTTGAAATGCTTGGCGATTTCGGTGAAGTGGGTGAGGAATTGTTGCTCCATTTGCTCGGTAAGGGTGGCGATGAGTTCCTTGAGGGCTTCTTCGGCTTGGAGGATATCGTCATGTTGTGTGGTGAGGAAGTCGTGGCGGGTTTTCATGGCTTTGTATGCTTCGATAGCGCCGATGTTAACGTCGGACAGTTGGGCGAGTTCGGCACGGAGTTGCTGGCCTTCGCGGCGTAGGGCGGTTTCGTTGATATCCTCGCGCTTATGTGCCAGGGCTTGGGAATGGGTGAGTTCGTATTCGTCCCACATTTCGTTGTGCAGGCGTTGCATGTTGGTGGCGAGATGTTCCTTGCGCATTTCTAAGCGCGTTAATTCTTTTTCAATGTGCGAGGCTTCGTCGGTTTGGTTGCGCTCGTCGGCCTCGACTTTGGCGATGGCTTCGTCGAGTTGCGCTTTGGTGGTTTCGGCCTGCGTGAGTGCTTCGCGAGTGGTGTTTTGTTGGGATTGGAGGGTTTCCAACTCAGCGGAAAGGGTGGCGAGGTTGGCCTCGACTTCACGCATGGATTGTTGCGCTTTGTCGATTTCGGTGAAGAGAATACGTTTTTCTTCCTCTAGAATCGTTTTCTCGCGCTCGATGCGGGTGATGTTGTTTGTGGCGGCGGTTTGGAGCTCCGTTTGACGGCCGATTTCTACGCGCAATTCGGTTACGATGTCTGATTCTTCGTGGTGGGCCATGCGCTTTTCGACGAGTTCGCGTTGGTAGGCCTCTAGGCGGGCTTGCGCGGCGATTACGGCGTTTTCTTGCTCGGCTTGTGCGGCTTTGGCTTGGCGGATGTTTTGGTTGGTTTCGATGAGTTGCGCCATGATGGCGTCGTTCTGCGTGGCGAGGGTTTCGAGGGATTTGCGTAGGGTTTCCAATCCGTGGGCGACAAGCTCGTTGCGCTCTTTCGCGGTTTGCGCCTCTAAGTGCAGTGTTTGTGCGCGAGAGCGTGCGCGGTGTAGGGCTTCGTCTGTGGCGGCGCATTTTTCGCTTTGGGATTTGTATTTTTCGGATAAGGATTTGTAAGATTTTTCCAACTTGACGATTTGCTCGGCAAGTTCGCTTAGCTGACGTGGGCGGCCGATTAGCCCGCCTGCGCCGCGCCCCATGCTGCCGCCGGTCATGGCGCCGCCGGGCGATAAGCGTTCGCCCTCCAACGTCACCAATTTATACGAGTAATGAAATTTTCGGTGGATGGCCGACGCGTTGTCGAGGTTGTCCACGATGACGATATCGCCTAGTAGTTGTGCAAAAACGTTGTCGTATGCCGCGTCGTGGTTCACCAAATCGGCGGCGTTGCCAAGGTAGCCGGGTTCGCGGGCTAATCGGGCGGTGTCCATGATTTTGCCCGTGACGGCTGTTAACGGCAGGAAAGTGGCGCGGCCTTCGTTGGTGCGCTTTAAATGCTCGATGGCGCGTTTTGCGTCGTCCTCGGTGCGGGTTATGATGTTTTGTGCGGCATTGCCCAGCGCAATTTCGATGGCCACTTCGTAGCCGTCGGGCACGCCCACCAATTCGCCCACCGCGCCGCAGATGCCGCTAAAATTGCGGTCGGTTTCTGCCAAGCGCAAAATGGACTTGACGCTGCGGTGATAACCTTCGTATTGGTTGTGCAAGTCCTCGATGGCGCGGTGCTTGCTGCGTGCAGTGCCCAAAGCCTCCTGCGCGGTGTGGTAGTCCGTTTCGATGCCGGTCATGTCGCGGTTGAGCGTGTCCAGCGCATTGGTGAAGGCTGCGACTTGCTCGTTGGCTCTGGCGGCTTCTTGCGATTTGGCTGCGTGTAGTGCTTCCAATTCGCGCAATACGGCTTCTTGCGCTTCTTGCTTTTCATCGGTTTGTTCAATGTCTTCGTCGAGTTTTTCTTTGTCCTCTTCCAAGCGGATGTAACGGTTTTCCATATCCAGGACGATGGCTTTGTGCTCGGCCACGGCGTTGCCTTGCGCCAGAATGTCGGCGTTCAATGCGGCTAGTTCTTGCGCATTTTCTTCTTCTTCGGCTTCGTACACGGCGTTGCGGTCGGCATGTTCGGAGAGTTGCACTGTTAGCGTTTCCAGCGATTGACGCGCGGTTTCGCGGTTGACTTCTTCTTGTATACGTTCATTTTCACGCTCGGTTAATTGTAAGTCACGGCGATCAATTTCTCCGCGCAGGCGAATTTGTTCGTTGGTCAGTTGGTGGCAATTTGCCACCAACTGATTTTTCTCGCCGATTTTGCGCTCGATTGATGCGGTGGTTTCCAGCATGGTTTCGTTGGCGCGGCGATAGCTTATATCGGCTTCGGCGACTTGGGCTTTCAACTTCTCTTCGGCTTCTCGCGCCAGGGTCAGACGCTCGCGTCCGTCGGCGGATTGCAACAGCGCGTTAACCAAAGTTTCTTCTGTTTTGGCAAGGTCGGCCTCGTTGCGCTGGACTTCGTTCAAAAACAAATTGATATGTACGTCTTTGTATTGGTCGCGCAATGCCAAATACCTGCGGGCGGCTTCAGATTGCTCGGCCAGCGGTTCGAGTTGCTCGTCCAATTCGGCGATGATGTCGTATACGCGTTCGCGATTTTGCGCTTCACGGTTAAGGCGAAGCAACGTTTCGTGCCGCCGCGCTTTAAATTTACTAATGCCCGCCGCCTCTTCAAATATATGGCGGCGATCTTCGGATTTGGCAGAAAGAATTTCATCCACGCGGCCTTGCCCGATGATGGAATAACCATCGCGCCCGATGCCCGTATCCATAAACAATTGTTGGATATCTTTCAAGCGGCAGGGGGTGCCGTTGATGGCGAATTCACTTTCGCCCGAGCGGTACACGCGGCGCGTTACCACGACTTCGGGTGTGCCGGGGTCGGGCAGGGCGTTATCCGTGTTATCGATACGCATGACAATTTCCGCAAACCCCTGGGGCTTGCGGTGTGCCGTACCTGCAAAAATAATATCTTCCATTTTGGTGCCGCGCAGTTGCTTGGCGGATTGTTCGCCCAGTACCCAACGCAACGCGTCTGCAATATTGGACTTGCCGCTGCCGTTAGGGCCAACGACGGCATTAAGCCCCGCACCAAAATTAAGCTGCGTGCGTTCAGAAAAGGATTTGAAACCAAGAAGCTCAAGTCGTTTAAGATACAAATCAAAACGCCCCAAAAAGCGAAAAAATCGCTCAAAGTATGTACTCCGCGGAGGATTATGCTATAATGCTCAACAATAGGCAAGTATTTTTCCTTGTGGAGGTACAAAATGATTAAATTTATGGCAGGCCAAAAAGGCCAGGGCAAAACCCGCAAAATCATAGAAATGGCAAACGAAGCCATCAAATCCGCCGATGGACACTTGGTTTTCATCGACGATGACCGTCGCCACACACGCGATATCGACCGAGACATCCGCTTTGTAGAGTCCGGTAAGCATATACTTTCCAATTACCGCGAATTCATCGGTTTCGTCCGCGGCATCTTATCGCAAAATTCAGACATTGAGCATATATATGTAGATGGCCTGTGTAACATAATCAAAACGCTGGATAACGAAGCGTTGTTAAAACTCACCAAAAAACTGGAGATGATTTCCACGATCGACCATGTTGAATTTACTATTAGCGTCAACATGGAGCCCGAAGATTTGCCCGAAGAAATCCGCACGATGTTGTTATAGAAAGGACGATTTCTATGAAACTAGACAAATTGGTAATGGCCATCATCCAAGACGAAGATGCGTTTCATTTGATGGATTTGCTCAACGCGAAGGGTTTTAGCGTCACCAAGCTGGCGTCTACGGGCGGCTTCCTGCGTGCGGGCAACACTACTTTCATCTGCGGCGTATCTGAAGAGCGCCTGCCCGAATTCATCGACATCATCGAAAAGAAATGCAAATCCCGCCGCCAAATCACCTCGGTGAATGCCATGAACGTCAACGCCAACGAAAGCTTCGCCCCGTATCCGGTGGAAGTCACCGTGGGCGGCGCCAATATCTTCATCCTCAATATCGAAGAATTCAGAAAAGTATAATTTGTGATGCGCGTCGCGACCGGCCGCGTGGGCCATGCCTATTTAATGGAAGGCCGCACGGGGCTATTGGAAGCCGCCAATGCATTCGCCAAAGCGTTAAATTGCTTGAACGGCGGCGAAGTGGCATGCGACACATGTATATCGTGCCGCGTGCTGGATTCGGGCAATCACCCCGATACCTTCTATGTAACGGCGACCAAAACCATTGCCATTGGTGTTGAAGACGTGCGCCATCAAGTCGTGGCGGAAATGGCAACGCGCCCATTCCGTTACAAATATAAAGTATTCATCATCGACAAAGCCGAAACCATGACCCCTGCGGCGCAGAATGCGCTCCTCAAAACCATCGAGGAACCCGCGCCGTATGGGGTTTTTTTGTTACTGACCAAAGAATTGGAACTAATGTTAGAAACAGTACTTTCACGCTGCGTGATCATAAAAGTGAATGAAAACGGCCAACCCGGCGCATTACAACGTGAAACCGATGAAGCGCACATGGCACTGGCGCAAGAGGTAATCGAGAACGCACACAAACTTGACATCTTGGGTGCGCTGATGTTATACAAAAAATTTGAACCGCTCAAAGAGTCCAAGGAGTCGGCAGTGGCATTATTGGACATGCTATATGAACGCTACGGCACCCTCGTGCGGCAAACACAAGCGGAATATGCCTTTCGCGCCACACGTGCCATCACCCAAACGAAGGATTTACTTTCCCAAAACGGGAATTATCAATTAGCAATCGAAATCATGCTGTTAAAGATAGGAGCACACATACAATGATTATCATCGGTGTACGATTTAAAGACGTTGGGCGTATTTATTACTTTGATCCGGGCGATTTTGACCCACCGCAGGGGTCGGCGGTTATCGTAGAAACGGTGCGCGGCGCAGAATTTGGCTACGTGTCATTAACGCGGCGCGAGGAAGATGTGAGTAACCTACAGCAACCCATTCGCAAGGTGCTGCGCTTGGCCACCCCCGACGACGAAGTGCAAGAAGTCGCCAACCGCCAAAAAGAAGCCGAAGCACGCGATACCTGCCAAGAAAAAATAAAGGCGCATGGTTTGGATATGCACCTGGTAGATGTAGAGCTCACTTTTGACTTAAGCAAAATCATCTTCTATTTCACGGCCGATGGGCGCGTTGACTTCCGCGAATTGGTCAAAGACTTGGCAGCGACCTTTCGCACGCGTATTGAGCTACGGCAAATTGGCGTGCGTGACGAAGCCAAAATCATCAATGGTGTAGGCATCTGCGGGCGCAACATTTGTTGCGCGGCGTTCTTGGATGAGTTTCAACCCGTAAGCGTCAAGACCGCCAAAGATCAAGGTTTGGGGCTTAACCCCACTAAAATATCCGGTGTATGCGGCAAGCTCATGTGTTGCCTCAAATACGAAGAAGAAACCTACACGCACTTAAATAAAAACCTGCCCAATGTAGGCGAGCGTGTAACTACACCGGATGGAGAGGGCGATGTAGTGTCCGTTCAAGTCCTGCGCCAAACCGTAAAAGTCGCCGTCAAGAAAAAAACCGGTGACGGCATCGAAATGAACTTTTACCCGGTGGCGGATATAGAATCGACGCGCAAACGCGGGCAGGAGCCAAAGCAAGGGAGCGACCCGGCGCACGGCCACTGCGGCAAAGGATGCGGTTGCGGCGGATGTGGTAAAAAAAATAATAAACAAAAATAATTTTTACATTGTGCAAAAAGGCCGGGGTATGATGCCCCGGCCTTTTTTATATCACTTTTGCCATAAACAAACACGGATTGCCTGCATCCCACAACAGCGGGAATGTTTCCAACGGTTTGAACCCCATGGCCTCATAAAAAAAGCGTGTGCGCTTGTAATACGGGTCGGGATTGGTTTCGTCCAGGGTCTTGACGGTCAGGAACATCATGCTCCGTTGACGGCAATATTCTTCGCATGCTTCAATTAATAAGCGCCCAAGCCCCTTGCGGTGGTAGTTTTCCAATAGCCCCATTACATATATTTCTGCTGTATAAGCGTTGTGCGGTTTAATCGATACAAACCCCACGGGCTCGTCTTCGTCATACACTAAGTAAAACGGTTTGTCCTGCACACCGGTAATGTAGTCGGCAGTGGACTCCGGAATGCCGAACCAATTGGGTAATGCGGTCAAAACTGATTGACAAATTTGGGCTTTTTCGTGTGAAGCAGTAATTTCGCGGACGGTCATGCAGTGACTCCTTTGTTTTTATTGTAATTATACCATACCGCATTGCGATGAATTCAAAAAAGCCAGTTGGTGGCAACATTGCCACCAACTGGCTTTCTTATAAATTGTTGTTGACTGTTATTTATACATAAAACGCGGCGCATGCACGGTGTGTCATGTACACGTCTATTTTTGACACCAATTCATACGGCGCGTGCATGGCCAGCACGGGTACGCCGATGTCCACAATGTCAACATCCAAAAACGCTAGGAACTTGGCTACGGTACCGCCGCCGCCGGCATCAATCTTGCCCAGTTCGCCTACTTGCCAGCGGACGTTGGCGCCATCCAGCAGGGTGCGGATGAAGGACATATACGCGGCAGAAGCATCTACCGTGCCGCCCTTGCCGCCGGAACCTACATATTTGGCAACGCTAACGCCGTGATTGATGAGGCTGGAGTTGCGTTTTTCGAATACGCTGGTGAAGTTGGGGTCGTAGGCGGCGTTTACATCTGCGGAGAGTGCCTTGGTGGCGCGCAGAACACGGCGGGGTTTGGCACCTTTGAGTTCGCACAAGTCTTCTACGAAATAGAGTAAAAAGTTGGAATCGAGGCCGGTGTTGCCTGCGCTGCCCACTTCTTCTTTGTCGGCCAGGATGGTGACGGTGGTGTGGTGGGGCGTGGCGGCGGCGAATTCTGCCATGACAGAAGCATACGCGCATACGCGGTCATCGTGGCCGTAGGAGCCGATGAGCGAACGATCCAAGCCGATGTCACGCGCTTTGTAAGCGGGTACGGCTTTGAGGTCGGCGGTGTGGAAGTCGGCCTCGGTGATGCCGTACTTTTCGTGCAATATTTTAAGGACGGTGAATTTGGCTTTGTCGCCCAATTTGTCATCGTTGGTGGGTAATGTACCGGTGATGAGGTTCAAATCCTCGCCCGCGAAGGCCGTGGAAAGTTTCTTTTCGCCTTGTTCGCGTCCCAAGTGGGGGAGGAGGTCGGTGATCATGAATTGCGGGTCGTTGTCGTCCTCGCCGATTGTGACGCGCACCATGGATCCGTCGGCCTTGTACACCACGCCATGCAGCGCGAGGGGAACCGTCGGCCACTGGTACTTGCGCACGCCGCCGTAGTAGTGCGTCTTGAGATACACGATGCCCGTGTCTTCGTACAGGGGGTTGGGCTTGAGGTCGAGCCGGGGCGAATCAACGTGGCTGGCGATGACGCGCAGGCCGTCCTCGAGGGGGCCGTTACCGATGGTGGCCAGCATGAGTGCCGCGCCGCGGTTTTGCACAAAGACTTTATCGCCCGCTTGGTATGCGTTGCCGGGGACAAATTCGGCGTAGCCGCGCGCTTTGGCCATGGCGATGACGGTTTCTACGCAGTCGCCTTCGGTTTTGGATGCGTCCAGGAATTTTTTGTACCCTTCGGCAAAATCCTGCGCGGCTTGTAATTCCGCTTCGGTCATTTTTAATGCGGCGTGCTCGTTTTTGAACACGAGTTGCTCTTGTAATAATTCGTTAGCGGATTTTTCTTTTTCCATGTTAATCATCTCCTTTTTTGTATGTTAGCTTTGAATTGTATTACGTTGTTAACAGTCTACTTTGAAATAGTTTCCGGTGCAATCATTTCACTTGCTTTGCCCTTGCGAGCAAAGCAATCGTTAATAATTATCCATAAAACAGGTATGCTGATAAGAACGGCTCTCCCTGAAATGGGATTGGCAATTTGTCTTGTTACAATATCACTTATTGTTATTTGTGTATTAGGCCAAATTAACATTGCGATATTCGCAAAAACAAGTAATAAAATAGCGTATAGTACGAAGGGTAGAATCCTATGTCGTGTGTATTTAAAATTAAACATTCTTGCTTCGTTATCCACAATTATCCCCCGTTTATTGTTATAATTGAAAAAAATAGGAGGTGCAGTATGAAAACTTATCCAAATCTTTTCGCAGAAATCGGTATTAACAAGGAAGCAATTAACGAGAAAATTCGGCAAACGTTCGAAACGATGTTCTTTGATCCGGTGGAGCGTATTTATTTTGAATTCGGCGACAATATGGGGTACATGCTGGACACGGGCAACAACGATGCGCGTTCCGAAGGTATGAGCTACGGTATGATGATGGCTGCGCAAATGAACCGGAAGGATATTTTTGACCGTTTGTGGTTGTTTAGCAAGACGTACATGTACCAGTCGAGTGGGCCGTTCGAGGGTTACTTTGCGTGGAGTGTCAAAACCGACGGCACGAAAAATTCGCAAGGCCCTGCACCCGATGGAGAGGAATATTTCGCACTGGCGTTATTTTTTGCATCGGCGCGGTGGGGGGATGGCGCGGCACCCTTTGACTACGCCGTGCAAGCCCGCGATATCTTGCGCCATTGCGTGCATCAGCACGAAATCGTCGAAGGCGGCGAGCCCATGTGGGAGCCGTCCAATTATTTAATCAAATTCGTACCGTCCACGCCTTTCTCAGACCCGTCTTATCATCTGCCGCATTTCTACGAAATATTCGCTGACCGTGCAGACGAAGCCGACCGCGATTTTTGGAAAAAAGCCGTCCAAGCCAGCCGTGACTACATCGCTCTGTCCTGCCACCCCATAACCGGCATGGCATCCGAATACGCAGAATACGACGGCACCCCGCGTGAAATGTTTGGCAAAAAACAGCAATTCTATTCCGACGCATACCGCGTAGCCATGAACATCGGGTTGGATGCGGCATGGTACGGCAAGACGGCTGCTTTAACTGCTGCCGTAGACCGCTTGCAAAGCTGGTTTTCGGTAAATACAAATCTAGGTGATTACGATTCTTACATGCTGGATGGCACGCCGGTAGACCTGCCCGCCATGCACCCCACAGCCATCATCGCTACCAACGCGGCGGGCTCGCTGGCTGCTGAGGGGGAGTACCGCTTGAAATGGGTCGCAGATTTTTGGAAGACGCCACTGCGGCGGGGGCATCGTAGGTATTATGATAATTGTTTGTATTTATTTTGCTTGTTGATGCTGGCGGGGGAGTATCGGGTGTATTGATGGGAACTTAAAGATCAAAACCCCGGGCGCTGCCCGGACCCGCGAGGGAACGCGTCCCCTCGACCCCGCTGAGCTTCGCGAGGCTCTGCGTTTGGCTAGTGCCGGTTATTTTAATGTTACACAACGCTTGGCTGTTCAATCTTTCAGTTGGTCGCAATTTGCGACCAACTGATTTTTTCCTAGCCATGATTGAGAGGGGGCAACGCCCACAGCGCGGGGTCAAGGGGGAACGCTTCTCCCTTGCGGGTCTGGGCGGCGCCCAGGGTCTGAAATTACCACTTACCGATGGAATGCTAAAATTATTTCTGACGTTTGATTCACCACAATATAATCCCCAATGTAATGCACGCCATTTATTATCCACACAGTTTCGGAATCAACATTCGCTGATGTAGCAGTTATTTTTATCTCCGTCCCGGCGAAATAATTACCCACAACCGTCGTGTCGGCAGGTACCGGCCGCAAATGCATCATGGCCGAACCGGCTCCGTATACAGATAACGTCACGGCAAACCGCTCATCGCGCGTGAAGCCCATGTGCCGCTCAATGGAAGCAAACATGATGGCCGGGCGCATGGCGGCGAAGCGACGGATGGCGTAGCGACTTTCGGCGATGCTTTCGGGGCTGGGCCACCAAATGCCTTGGGGGTGGAACAGGCCTGCGTTTATGGCATGGTTGAGTTCGGGGTCGATTTGCGCGGATAAGTCGCTTAGTACGCGGTTGACGTTGCCGGGGGCAAATGCACCCTCCATGACATCGACGAAGGCGTTGGCCAGCATGGCGCGGGTATCTTCACGGTCGATGAAGGCGTGCAAGAAGGCCGAGCTTTGCCCGGAATTCCAGCGGTCGCCTGTACCGGTTAGGATGTCGTGGATGGTGTCGTGGTGTACGACTTGATCATAATTGTCCCAAATAGCCCAAGAGGCTTCAACATCGTGTACGAACACGCGCCACCGTCCGTCGCGCAGGAAGGGGTGCAGGTCAGGATCGTCGCGCTCTTCGTCGGTGGGGAAGTACCGCCACCATTCAAAATTGTTATTGGGCCAGTCGATATTGTTAATGAAGATTTGCATGGCGTAATATCGGATGAGCTCCGGTACGTCCACGCGTAGAGAGAACTCGGCGAATCGTTCGTCGCCGCCATCGCCGGTGAAGCCTTGTACCGCTAATTGATGCACTTCAATCATATCGTTAACGGCGCGCGGTTCTCCGTTCCACCAGCTTGTGGTGCGGGCTTCGCCGCCGTCAATGAGTTCAAAATTTTGCGTTACGCCGCCGAATATACGACGTAAATGATTTTCGCGGCGCGGGGTCTTGAGCCACGCCACGCCATAGTATTCGCCGTTAAGGAACACGACGGCAGGGCGGTGTGTTTGCGTTACGGTATGCCCGGCTTGGCGGAATAATACTTGCCCCAGTTCATCGCGGATGAAACCCGCCAAACGATCGGAGCCGCCGTTGCGCAGCCGCAAACGGCGATAACGGTCGATTAAATATCCGTTGACACAAAATTCATCATCAAAAAACGCGAACGCGAAATTATTGCGGTCGTCGTAAACGTACCGCGCGATGAGTTCCAACGACTTCTGCGGTTCGGTCGCGCGGGAGAATCCGCCCCGCACGCGGATGCCGATGTGCTGCGACATGTGTAAATTGCCCGCGGAGTCAAACATTTCAACGTGGGCGGCGCGTTCGGAATCTGCTCCGCGTCGGTTAAAATTGGCGGGGCGGCCAGGGTTTTCACCCAAGGCATCGTAGCCATGTACGGGCCAGCGACCGTGATGTAAGAAAAATTCATTGCGCCAAATTTCGCGGTCGATGCCCGGGACCATGATGCCTTCGTAGTGGTCAAACAGCCCGTGTGGGTTGCTCGTGATGGCGAAAATGAGCACATTGTCGCAAAAACGCTCATGCACGTCGGTGCCCATGACGAAATTGCGGGTCACAATTTCCGATGCTACATCTTCGCGTATCGCCACCGCACGGATGGTGAAAAGTGTCACTTGCGACATGACTTGCTCAATATAAAACGCCGCCGCATTTAAAGGAATGGCGGGGGCGGGGGCTTCGACCAACAGCGGACGTTCGTACCGTGTGGATTCCACATTCGGATACGACCCATCCAGTGTAAAAAATATTTCTGCACCTTCCGGCGCGGTTAATTCAAGCAAAAACGCGGCATCAAAAAATCCCGCCTCGTGCGAGAACGTTACATACAATTCCCCATCAAAGGGAAGCGGCAACGGGGGAGGGGGGATATGTTGCGGAGACGCAACCAAGTGCGGTGGGGTCGTATCATATTGCTCCCGATCCCCCGGGCGTTCCGTAAATGAAAAATACGCAAAGCCGCCAATGACGATGGCGGCAATGATCAACGCATAAATTTTTTGCTTGTTACTCATACGGTATCGTCGGGGGTGCGACCCAGTGCTTCATACAATTTGCGGCGGGTTTTTTTATCATCGGACAAAATCATCCCCGCATATTTGGCCACATCGTGTGCCACGGCACGCGGTACGCAAATGACCCCATCACCGTCCGCCACAATCACATCTCCCGGGAAGACCGACACACCGCCAATGGCCACAGGTACGTCCTTTTGATCAAATTGAATTTTGCACTGCACCATGGATTGCGCCACAAAGCTGCTCCACACGGGCACTTTTTGCAGAATCACTTCATCCGTGTCGCGGATGCCGGAGCCGTTGGTCACAAAGCCGCGCACGCCGCGTTGTACGGCACGCAGGGTATTTTCCGACCCCATCAAACCCACATTCACGCCGCTCACATCAATGGCCATGAAGTCGCCATCCTCGATTTCGTCCATCCATGGGTAGGTGCAGACTTTCCAATAATACCAGCCCTGCCATTCGGTGTATTCGTCGCCGCGCTTTTCGGGGTAGGGGCCTACGAAGGGCAGGTAACGCGCTGTCCGCGCAACGCCCACCGCGCGGGTACGAAACAACGGGCGTACTTCGGGCGACATCGAACCAAAGTTGTGGTAGCCAATCCAGTCCATTCCGTCGCGCACGTCGGCCACGCGGAAGTCCTTGTACAGGTCGAGCAGGATTTTGTTTTCGTCACGCATGGTAAACCCTCCTTAAAATTATAAAATTAATTTGTAAATGTACGAACGATGCACAATATTCGTACCACTTTTCGTAAATGAACTTTCGCTCGCAATGGTAAATCCGCATTTTTCAACTACGCGGTTTGATGCTTTGTTTTCTTGCGCGACGGGTGCAGTAATGGATTTTATGCCCAACTCGCGGGCAAAATCGATTAATGCGTTTACCATTTCACCTGCGTATCCATTACCCCAATATTCTTTTTTGACGTTATATCCAATTGAATATTCATGCGCGGTAGTGTTTTCAAAACCCAAGCTGCAAGTGCCGATAATTTCATCAAAACCCGCGCGCATGGCCACAAAGTAATAAACAGGACAATCCGGGTCGTCTTCAAGTATTTCTTTGATTTCATCGCCGCTTTGGTAATGCGGGTCCGGCATGTATTTTCCACCCTCAAGGTCTCCCCACATGGCCGCAACCGCGTCCAAATCATTTTGCCGAGTGGTTCTTATAAATAATCTTTGCGTGTTAAAACTGCGCATGCTAGCACCCGGCCGCCGCTGCATTCGTACTCGTTATAATCGCCGCGCTCATGGCCACCATCATGGCGGTTTGCTGGGCGATGAGCATGTTGGTGATGGCAGTAGAAGCCGTCGCTTGTGCCAAGGTGTGGCGGCTGATGAGTGCCACGGCATACATATTAATTTCCGCCGATGTAACGGAAAACGCGCCGAAGCCTTTTTGTGCACGCAGGTATTCCACGGTGGTTTTGATTTCGTCGGCCAATGCGTCGGGGTTGATGGTGAGGGTGGACAGGATGCCCAACGACGGCAGCACCAGCGAGCGGTCGAGTTTGATTTTGTGCGCGCGCAGGATGCGGTTAAGGTGAATGAGGTTAGAAATGCAGTGTTCGGTGCGGTCGCTCAGCACCATGATTTGCGCCAGGTGCAGCAAGCACGAGCGGCTGGTCATGAAGGGGAATTCGGCTTTTAAGCGTGTGTACATATCGCGCACTTTGTCGCCGGCGGTTTGCGCGTCTAGACTTGCAAGTGCCAGCATGGCCGCGTAGATGTAATCATCTGCGCCGATGAGGAAACGGTTATTGGCGCGCATGGCCAAGAAGATTTCCCGCGTTTGTGTGACTATGTGCGGGAAGTTTGTGCTTTGGGCTTGCGAGGCGATTTCGTAGGCGGCGGCGACTAAGTAATCCGACGAGCGGAATTTCTCGTGCTTCATTAATTGGTACACGGTTTGTGTGTCGGCCAGCCGCGCGGCGGGTTCGGGTGTCATGGACGCCATCGCCGATATAAGTACCGCCAAATTGCCGCGGAATGTGGAAAACACGCCCGTGCTGTCCTTGAGTTTTTTGTGCGCCGCAACCACGGCTGCGCCGTCCAATTCATTGCCTTCCAGTGCAAAAACAAGTGCCGTTAACCGTTTGATCATCGGCTCCTGCCACGGAAAGGACTTTCTGATGCGCGTTGTGTTGTCCAGGAAAAGCTGTGTCATTTGTTCTCGGTTCATACCAAGCACCTCAATTTTTTTATAATCTCCGCATACGCGGGGCGGTTCGGCTGCGGGTAGAAAAGCGATTTGGTGCCCAGCACAAAGGCGTTGACACCCATCGCGTGTAATTCAACAATTTTGTCAGGATCCATTGCGCCGTCCACGCACAAGGTGAAGCCATGTTGCGCTGCCATCGTACCCAGCACGCGCAGTTTTTCCAACGTAAACGGCAAAAACGATTGCCCTGCGAAGCCCGGATTGACGGTCATGGCCAGTACATGGCCGCATAGGGGCAGCAATTCCTTGATGCTTTCGATAGAAGTGCCGGGGTTAATGGCTAGGCCGGGGATTGCGCCCACCTCGCGGATTTTGGCCAAGGTACGTGCGGCGTGCGGGTCGGCCTCCGCATGGATAGAAATTGTATCCGCACCCAACGCCCGAAAATAATCAATGTAGGCGGCGGGGTTGGTAATCATCAAATGCACATCCAGCGGTAGGTGCGTATGTTGTTTGAGCGTGCGCATAATTTCCGCACCGCAGGCGAAATTGGGTACAAAAGTGCCGTCCATGACATCGACATGGATTGCATCCACGCCCGCCGCCGTCAAGTCAGTAATTTCCTGCGCTAAAATGCCGTGGTCGGCGCACAAAATGCTGGGGAAAAGTTTTATTTCAGTGGAATGATTCATAGTAAAATGGCCGCCTTCCAATGATTTGTACCCATCATAATCCTTTTGCACGAACACGCCCAGCATTAACACGATATGTGTATTTTGCGTGTGCGTTTTATCATGTGTGAGTATTTTGTTTGCGGTTAAAATGAAGGGTGATATAGTGCGCACAGGGCGTTGCCCACATAGATTTGGGAGGAGCAATCACATGAATTTTCCGCGTACCACTGTCGCAGGGGTATCATTGCCCCGCATGATCATGGGCACCAATTGGCTGGCTGGATGGAGTCATCGCAGCCCATCGGCCGACAAGCACATCAAGACCCTGCATGCCCAGCCGGAGTCCATTCTGCCCGTGCTGTCTGCTTACATGGAGAACGGCATCGACGCCATCATGGGCCCTTTCGGTACCATCGCGCCCATCGACACTGCCATCAAGCAGGCCGAGGATAAATTCGGCAAGAAAATCACGCTCATCGACACGCCCATCATCGATGTGTCCGACAACCCCGCCGCCCGCGCGTCTGCCGCTGCCCGCATTAAACAATCGGCGGCCACGGGTGCTACTTTTTGCCTCATTCACCATTCCAGCGTTGAGGAACTCGTAGACAAAAACGCGCGCGTCATCAAGCGCATCGACGATTACACCCAAATGATACGCGAAAACGGCATGATTCCCGGCCTATCCGCCCACATGCCTGAGCTCATCACATACTCCGATGCCAACGGCTACGATGTAGAAACCTATATCCAAATCTACAACTGCCTAGGCTTCCTCATGCAAATTGAAATCGAGACCATTGCATCCATCATTCACGCGGCTAAGAAACCCGTCATGACCATCAAACCCATGGCTGCCGGGCGTTGTACGCCATATGTCGGGCTCAATTTCGCGTGGGCAACGCTGCGCGATTGCGATATGGTGACCGCAGGTGCGCATTTGGCGGATGAGGTGTACGAGAACATTGAAATCAGCCGCGCGTTTTTTGATAGACGCTTCCCCGAATTGGAGAAGCGTGCTAGCCCGAATATGAATCAATCGGCTTTTGGCGGAGCGTAAGGTCAAAAGATTTAAGACCCTGGGCCGCCGCCCAGACCTGCAAGGGTGCCGGCTAAAGCCTTATTTGGCGACTCGCCCCTTGACCCCTATGTGCTTCGCGTGGGTCGCCGATGAGCTGGTGTGGATTTCAGTTGGTTACTGGCTGTGACAAACTGAAATTTATCAAGATTGGTGAATATACATGTTGTAATTGAAATAACCCCTTGGCGATTACCTTGGGGTTATTTTCATTTGAAGAAAAAGTTTATTTGTTTGCGATTAATTTTTTGAATTGTGAGATGTAAAAGGCGGCAAGAGCAAGGCCGTAGGTGTAGACGGCTATTTCGAAGATTGCGTTGAAGGATAGGTTTTGTAGGTAGCTTGTGTAGAAGCCGAACATGAAGCCGTTGAGCGCGTGGAAGATTAAGCCACCTGCGACCAACAGGCCGGAAATTGCTGCGAGCGTGTTTTGCTTTTTCACTAGCGCGTACAATAGCAACCATGCAAGTAATGAGAATGCGGTGTTGGGCAATGCAAAGGACATAAACCACGGTACATAGCCGTACACGACACCCTCTGGCGGAAGTATGCCGACAAAGCGGCTCAAATACGCCGTGTTGGTTATCGCGTGGAACGCGGTTAAAAAAATGAGCAATTTGCGGCGTTCCATTAAAAATCACCACATATACATATTTCAAATGGCGAAGCGGGCAGGTTATGTGCGTTGTATAGCGTCACGGGTGGGTTGTCTGTCCAGCCGAAGCGGATTTTTTTGATATTTGCGGGGTCGATGGTGACGACCAGCGTTTGCCCTGCGATGACGGCATGTTCGTGGTGTGTCGTGCCTTGCGCGGTGACTAGTTCGATTTGCGGGCGGCCATTTTTTGCCCACAAGCCGCGGGCGTGGTTGAAGTGGAGAGTGATGGCGTTGTCGTCTCGCGTTGCGTGCGAAATGGTGGGGCCTTGTGCGGGTAAATCAAGGCTGTAGGCCATGTTCAGCGCATGACGTGCCAGCCGTTTGCCTACAGTTTGTTTGTCTTGTGGGTGCAGGTCGTTGTATTCGCCGCAATCGATTGCGATGGCCATGGCGGTGTTGGGGATTTGTAAGCATTGGCGTTGTTGCTCGCGCAATTGTGCCCAATTTTCGCCCGTACTCATGGGGTCGATGTAGTTAGCCAATTGCGTGAAAATCACAGGCACATCACCCAAGCAATCACGCAAATGCGCCACAAACCGCGCGAAAAGTGCCGCATATTCCGCAGGGCGGCCAGTATTGGATTCACCTTGGTAGAAAATCACGCCGTCCACGGAGTACCCGCCTGCGTATCCCAACACGGGCGCCAACATATAATTGTACACGCCGCACGGATAGCCATAGAACCATGGCGACGCTGCAATGGGCGGCATTTCTGCGCTTATGCGGCATTGCCATTCCCCATCAAGGGCGATGCGATGCGCCGCGCCCGCCGTGTCGGTGTATGTCAGCGCGTACTGCTTACCGGGGATGAAGCGCGGTATTTGCCCGCTACCTACCACACGCACATGGATTTCGTTTTCGCCTGTACGCAGCAATCCTTCCGGCACGGTTCCTGCGCACGGCGGGTATTGATAATCCACGGAAATAACTTCTGCGCCGTTTATCCGCACCTTCACACTGTCCTGCGCGCGCCCCAGCGATAAACGCGATGCCCCAACGGGCGCGGTGGGCAGAACAATTTTCTTGCGATACCATATCGCACCATGTGGCAAGTCGGTGTCGTCCAATAACGCGCGGGCATGCCAACCGTCGGCATCATCGCCGCAAGTTACGTCCAGCAATTCATCCGCTTCATTTAGTTGCGCATACCATTGCGCTTGGGCAGACACGGCTTCGTCCGATAACCGTTCCATATACCCCGGCGCGCGCACCGTTTCCAATTTTTCATACAACGCGGGGAAGTCTCGGACGATTTCTTCCGGCAGCCACCCCTCGATAGGCGTACCCCCCGCCGCCACGCAAAGCAACCCCACGGGCACATCATCCCGCAAGGTATCCAATATTTCCCGTGCAAAAAAATAAGGCACCGCGAACAGGTTATCCAAGAAATCGCCCGTTGCAATGTGCCACGACCCTGCCGCGTCGGCGGCCGGTTGGTTAAAGTCAAAATTTTTCGCCGCTGTGAATGCACGGATGCGTGTGTCGTCCTTGATGCATGCGTCCAACAGGGGGCGCGTGCGGCGCAAGGGTGTTTCCATGTTGGATTGCCCGCCGCACAACCATACACGCCCGATATAAACGTCGTGTATCGTATGATTGCCGACAATCAATTCATGCGGCCCGCCATAAAAATCATTTTCCATTTCACAAACGAATCGCCCGTTGGCATCTGCGGCGATGGTATAATCCTTCCCCGCGAAGCGTACCGTTAGTGGATGCCCCGCATTGGCCGTGCCCCATATTCGTGCTTTTTTACCGACGACCATTCCATTTGAAAAGATTGATGGCAATGTTACCATGAAAAACACCCCTTCGAAGCGAATGGTACGTACAGTAACAAACATTTGCCATGACGGCAAATTTTATTATAATGAGTGGGTTTATTACAAGGAGGGATTCACATGTTTGGTGGAAGCTTAGGCATTTGGGATATCGCGATTATCGTATCCGTGGTGCTGATAATTATTGTTGCGGTGTTGTATTTCTTAAACCGCTGGGCAGGCAAGCGCATGGCCCAACAAAACGACATGGTAGAAAAGCACAAGCAAACCATGACCATCTATGTCATCGATAAGAAAAAGGACAAAATACAAAACGCCAACCTACCCAAAGCCATGGCCGCGCAAATACCGCGCATGTCCAAGCTCATGAAAGTGCCCATCGTCAAGGCCAAAATTGGTAAAGACATCATGACCCTGATGTGTGACAACGCCGTATACCCCGCGCTGCCCGTAAAAAAAACCGTCACCGTAGAAATGGCGGGTATTTATATTGTCAGTATGAAAGGTCAAAAATCCAAAGCTGAAATGGACGCGAAAAAAGGCCGCAAATCGGGCGGGTTCCTATCGCGCTTCAGAAGGGGGTAGCCGCGTGGATTACATGAAGGCATACGAAACATGGCTAAATGACCCCTATATAGATGAAACAACAAAAAACGAATTGCAAGCCTTGCAAGGCAATGAAGCAGAAATTCAAGACCGTTTCTTTAAGGAGTTGGAATTTGGCACCGGCGGTTTGCGTGGCGTAATCGGCGCGGGTACCAATCGCTTAAACATCTACACCATACGCAGGGCTACGCAAGGGCTGGCTAATTATATTTTGGCGTCGGATGCGTACCGGCCGGGCATGGCCGTGGCCATCGCCCATGATTGCCGCCGCATGTCGCCGGAATTCTCAACCGAAGCCGCGCTGGTGTTGAATGCCAACGGCATCAAAACTTATATATTCGACAGCTTGCGTCCTACACCGCTGCTCAGTTTCGCGGTGCGCGAATTGGGTTGCATCGCGGGTATCGTCGTAACTGCATCGCACAACCCGCCGGAATATAACGGTTATAAAGTCTATTGGAGCGACGGCGGCCAATGCCCCTATCCACGCGATGAAGCCATCATCGACGAAGTCAACAAAATCACCGATTTCGCCATGATTAAAACTTTGACGTTGGCCGATGCACAGGCACAAGGGCTATATCACATTGCCCCGCCCGCTATTGACGACGCATTCATCGCACATGTCAAATCCTGCTGCCAAAATCCACAAATCATTCCCCAATCGGATATCAAAATCGTATTCACCCCGCTGCATGGCGCGGGCAATGTAAGCGTACAACGCGCCCTGCGCGAGGTAGGCTTTAAAAACGTGTGCGTCGTAACTGAGCAGGAAACCCCCGACGGTAATTTCCCCACCGTAAGCTATCCCAACCCGGAGGATAAAAAAGCTTTCGCGCTGGCATTAAAGCTGGCGACGGAAAAAAATGCAGATATCGTCCTAGCCACCGACCCCGACGCCGACCGCGTGGGTGTAGCCGTCAAGCACAACAGCCAATACAACCTGCTATCAGGCAATCAATTGGGCGTTATCCTCACGGAATATTTACTTTCGCAAATACAGCTGAAAGGCACGCTGCCCGCCAATGCTGCCGTTATATCTACCATTGTGTCCACCGACATGACCCGAACCATCGCCGCCGCATACGGCGCAACGTACATGGAAGTCCTAACCGGCTTCAAGTTCATCGGCGAAAAGATCAAGGAATTTGAAGAATCCAACGCGCACAGCTTTATCATTGGCTTCGAAGAAAGCTACGGCTACCTCACCGGCACTTACGCCCGCGACAAAGACGCCATAGCCGCCAGCCTCCTGGCCTGTGAAGCCGCCGCCCATTACCGCACTCAAGGCAAAACGTTATACGATGTCTTACAAGACCTATATGCTAAATACGGTGAATACCGCGAATCCATCGAATCCTATACCATGCAAGGCGTAGCCGGGCTGGCAGACATCACGCGCATCATGGCTACCCTGCGCGACAATCCGCCGCAATCATTGGGCGGCTCACAAGTAATAGAAGTGCGCGATTATAAAAATAACACCATCCGTGATGTAAAATCGGGCGCGGTGCGCGAAACAAACTTGCCAACATCGGACGTGCTGTACTACGTGACGGCAGACGGCTCATGGGCATGTGTGCGCCCATCCGGTACCGAGCCGAAGATTAAAGTGTACTTCGGCGTATGCGGCGGCGGCGCGGCACGGATGACAGCATTGGACACGGATATGCGTGGGTATATGCACTAAAAGATTTATTCAACCGTAGATGTACCGCGAAACCGACGTATAACCAAAAATGGTAAGGCTAACACAATTATGACTACTATATACACCCACCACCATGTATGTGAAGCGGCTGGTCGGGCATAGTATATTTCATTTGAATCAATTGGAAACGTCTCCGTTGTATCCGGCATATCCGGCTCTGTAACTTTAGGGGGGCGTTTCTTCTATTTCCGGCGTGTTTGGTTCTGTAGCTGTTGGGGGTGCTTCTGCGCCGATATAACCCGGTGGCAAGCCCAGCACTTCGTTAACATCTACCATAATTTGATTGGATGCACCCCCCGCGTCGAAAATTCTAGAATGTTGACGGTGTCGTGTTTGATAAGCGTAAATGGAATAATAATACACATTGCCAGGTGCCGCGGTTGTGTCTATAAATTCAAATAATAAACGATCGGACGTATCGGTTAACTGTTGTCTATAAATGAGCCGGCCTCTTTCATTGTTTGTGGTTGAACGGTAAAAGCGGAGTTCAACTTCTGTCCAAAATGATATCCGATTTACACCAAGTACATAATTAAGCACAATGCCGCCGCCTTCAGCGGCACCTACTGTATAGCGCCTCGGGTCAGTTTGGGAAAAGTCGCGCCAATCGTTTCTCATCATGGTGAAGTGCGCATCGCCAATGTAAAGCGACATCGTTTCAACGTACTCTTGGCTTGCGTTGAATACGATGCGGTGGTTAATAAAGCGGCCAATGTCGTCTGGCGGCTCGTCGTTCAGTGTATCATTGCCGGTGAAGCGATCCCACGGCAACAGGGGGTGGCCGGTTGTGTCTATCGTTAGCTCCATGTAGCCGTTTTCTAGATGGCGCAGGTTTACCGGATACCACCATGTTTGTTGCCCCCATTCGCGTATGGGGGCCATTGATGCGTCCATGTCTGTAAAGCCGGTTAATGTAAGATTAAAGGCCATCGGCCACACAACGCTTTCGTCTATCGCCGGGCTGTAGAAATGCGCCACATCTACCCAGTGTCCGCTTATGCGCAGCATGGTTTCGATAAAATCTATGGTATGGATGGGGGGCTGTACGGGCGCGACTGCCCCGGTTGTTAATGACCAATCACGCCAATAGCGATAAATACCAAGCAAGCGTTCCAACCCATGCAATTCAAAAAACATGCCGTCCGGGTCTTGTATGCCTTGCAACACAATGGTGGTTGCGGGCTCGTCATGGCCGTCAATTCCTACAATAAAAGTGCGCATAGGGCAACTGTCAAAGCCACCAAGCCCTTGGCCATATATAAATCCATCTGAACCAAATAACGCATGCCTGCTTTCAAAATCCAAGCTCAATTCCGTGCTCTTCGGCGTGTAAGGTGCGCCGCGCACAATCCAAGCATCCCACCGGGCATCGGGCGGGGTGCGTATATCGAATTGTGCTGCGGTGCCGTTAAATATATAAGCCAAGTCTTGCAACCTAAAAGCCGGCGTAGGGCCATCTTCAAAAAATCCCCATAATTCAAAAGTCTCGCCGTCTACAGTTAATGTAGATGCGTGCGAAAATAAACTTCTAGTCGCGTGAACACGGATGAACGGGATTGCCGACAATATGATGATCAACAATATAACGACGCAAATCGAAAATTTTTTTCTCACAAAACCACCCCACGGATGTTTAAGAAGGTGTTTTCATAAGTTGCAACATCGGCTTGCTAATCCAATATTACGACTTATGTGAACACCTTTTAAAATAAAACCGCGCTCATTAACTATTAAGCGCGGTTTTATTTTGGTTCGCTTTATTAAAGTTTTGTACTTTTATTCAATCAAACATCGGCGAAGCCAAAACGGGGTCGAGGGAACGCGTTCCTTCGCGGGTTTGGGTGCCGGTTAAAGCTTTATATAGCAACGCCAAGGGTTTTAATCCTTTGACCTTAAATCCTTCGCTCCTTACTCCTCCCAGCCCCCCAGCTTATCATGCGCAATCTTCAATTCCGCTGGAATATCAATATTAATCGGGCACTGCGGCGAGCATAACCCGCAACCGTTACACTTATCCGCCCCAGAGCCGCCGCGCCGGGCGAACATATATGAGCGGCGTACTTGATCGAAGAATTCGAAGCGATGACCGTCGTTGTAGAGTTTGAAAATGTTGGAAATGCCGACGTTTTGCGGGCAGGGCATGCAGTAGTTGCAACCGGTGCAAGGGATGGTGACGATGGATTCATAAGCCTCGCGTGCTTTGACGATGAGGGTTTCTTCTTCAGGGGTCAAGTGGAGCGGGGTCATGTCGGGTTGGGAGAAGAGGGCGATGTTTTCTTTGAGCTGCTCCATGTTGGACATGCCGCTGACGATGGAGGATACGGCGGGGAAGTTGGCCAGGTAGCGGAACGCCCATTCTGTGGGAGTGCGCTTGGTGGGGGCAGTATTGTATACGGCGGCTACGGGGGTGGGGGCGTAGCATAAGCCACCGCCGCGTAATGGCTCCATGATGGTGGTGGCGACGCCGCGCTCGCCGGCGATGCGGAGGCCTTCGGCGGTGACTTCGCGGTTGATGTCCAGCATATTGTGCATAAGCAGGCACAATGCCCATGGATAAGCGGACACGACTTCTTTGTAATGTTCAAAATTGCCGTGGTAGGAGAAGCCGATGGTGCGGATGAGGCCTTCCTCGCGGAAGCGTTCAAATTGACCCAGGACATCCCATTCTTGGATTTTGCCCCAGTTGCCGGGGCCGATGCCGTGGATGAGCAGGGTGTCGATGTAGTCGGTGCGCAATTTTTTGAGCGTGCTTTCTATGTTGCGGCGCACTTGATCGGGCGGGCAGGGAGCCCAGAAGGGATGCTTGGTGGTAATCCAAACTTTTTGGCGCATGCCGGGCAAGTCGAGCGCTTCGCCTAGGATGGCCTCGGATTGCTGTGCGTGGTAACCCTGTGCGGTGTCGAAATAGTTGACGCCGTTATCGACGGCGTAGCGGATTAATTCGAAGGCTTTTTCTAAATTGACGCCCTTGGTCAAGTCGTTGGGGTCGTTGTAGGGTAGGCGCATACAACCCAAGCCCAACAGTGACGCGTCAAATCCCGTGTTTCCCAATTTTCTGTACAGCATAATATCCTCCCTTTGTTACAAATATTTTACATATATGCGATTTTGATGTGGGTACCTCATTTTGTCAAGCAATGCAAGTGGTTAGTGCCACTAACCACTTGGCGTACATATTCGCACTTGTACTGCCCGTGTGCTTGCGTTATTATGATGAAAATATGGCAACGAAAGGGCGACTAACATGGAAAAGAACATGCTGGGCACCGACGTGTGCGTACAAATCGGAATTTTGGTAAACGACATTGACAAGACCGGGCAAGTGTATGCCGATTTCTTGGGCATGGATAACCCCGGCTGGAGCTGGACGGGCAAGCTGGAGGACGCACAAACGGAATTCCGCGGTGCACCCAGCGAGGCGCGAGCGAAGCTGGCTTTCTTCCCCGTGGGTGGCAACTTGACCATCGAATTGATCGAACCCGACGCACACCCCTCCACATGGCGCGAGGACTTGGACAAAAACGGTGAAGGCGTGCATCACATCGCATTCATCGTCAAGGGCATGAAGGACAAAATCATGAAGCTGGAACGTAACGGTATGCCCCTGATCCAAAAAGGCGAATACCCTGGCGGACGTTACGCATACATTGACTCCAACGGGCCGCTGAAAGTGTTGTTAGAATTGTTGGAGAACGATAACTAAAACCAAGGAGCATTCCATGCCTGCTGCCAAAACATTGCACGTCTGTACACAATGCGGTTACGAAACGGCGAAATGGCTGGGGCGTTGCCCCGAATGCAACCAATTTAATACCATGGAAGAACGCGCGGTCAGACTCGCCTCGGCAAAAACGGGGGGTGGGTCGGCCGCGTTTTTGCAATCGCCGGGCAAAAAGGACGGCGCGGCCTTATTATTGCGCGATATCCCCGTGGATGCATCGGCGACGCAGGCGCGGCGGGGCACAGGCATTGCGGAGTTGGACAGGGTGCTGGGCGGTGGCTTGGTGGCGGGCAGTTTGTTGCTGCTGGGCGGCGACCCCGGCATCGGCAAGTCCACGCTGCTATTGCAAATTTGCCAGCAAATGGCCAACGACGACTTCCGCATCTTGTACGTGTCGGGCGAAGAAAGTCCATCGCAAATTAAACTGCGTGCGCAACGGCTGAAAGTGAATCCGTCGGGTTTGTATTTCTTGGCGGAAACGGATGTACAGGCCATTCAAGAGGCCACGGAGAAAATCAAACCCGCGCTGTTGCTCATCGATTCCATCCAAACCATGCGCTTGGGCGAGTTAACTTCGTTGCCCGGTTCGGTCACGCAAGTGCGCGAATGCACAGCGTTTTTCACGCAACTGGCCAAAGCACGGCAAACCGCCGTCCTGCTCGTCGGCCACGTCACCAAAGAGGGCGCAATCGCTGGACCGCGTGTGTTGGAACATATGGTGGATTGCGTGCTGTATTTTGAAGGGGAGGGGCGCGACAGCTACCGCGTGATACGCGCGGTCAAGAACCGTTTCGGCTCAACGCATGAAATTGGCGTGTTTGAAATGGGCGAGGGGGGGCTGGCAGCCATCGCAGACCCATCGGCGTACATGCTGGCGGGGCGGCCCATTGGCGTGCCCGGCTCGGCGGTGACGTGTTCGCTGGAGGGGTCGCGGCCGTTGTTGCTGGAAGTGCAGGGATTGGTAAGTACCACGCATTTTGGTACGCCGCGCCGCACGGCCAACGGCATGGACCACAACCGAATGGTTATGCTCATGGCCGTATTAGAAAAGCGCGGCAACTACAAATTGGCTACATACGATAGTTATGTTAATATTGCAGGGGGATTGCGCTTGGATGAACCCAGTGCCGATGCGGCCATTATCGCCGCCGTGGCATCGTGTTATCGAAATAAAGCCATCGACCCCGGTTATTTAATCATCGGCGAAGTGGGCTTGGCAGGAGAATTGCGCGCCGTGTCCATGCCCGAACGGCGCATCACCGAAGCCGCACGGCAAGGCTTCACCGCATGCGTGTTACCCGCGGCGAATAAAAAAAATCTAAAAATCCCCGAAGGGATGCGTGTATTCGGCGCATCGCACATCGGGGAATTATTGGGGCTGTTGTTATAATGTTTTGGTTGTTGGACTTTGTAATTGTAACGGTTATTATCGTTTGTGTGATACGCGGCTTCCAACGCGGGTTGGTGCTTTCTTTATTTGGCGCTTTAACGCTGATTGTGGCGTTGGTAGGCGCTTTTATTATTTCGGGCATGTTTTCGCATCATGCAGAGGGGCTTATCGAGCCGCCTATTTCCAATTGGGTGGAATCACGCTTTGAACGGAACATAACAGACGAAGGGCTCCCCCCACCGCGCGCGGGCGACCCTATATTTGAAGCATTGCGCACGCTGGGCGTCAATGAGAACCTCTCCGAGCGTATCGAGTCGGACGTATCCACGCAACTGGAACGTGCGGGTAATACTTTCCAGATGGCGGTAACGGCGGCGCTTGTATCCCTTTTCGCTAGGATGATTACGCTTATTGTGGCCTTCTTGCTTTTATTTTTTGGGCTGCGGCTTTTGGCGCATTTACTAGATGCCATTGCGCAATTACCGATCTTGAACATCATAAACAAATTAGGTGGTTTGGGCGGCGGTTTGCTACAAGGGGTGTTGATTGTTTGGCTGGGTGTGACGGTGTTGTTTTTTGTGGGGCTTGTTGATTCCACATCGGCAGAACAATCCTTTTGGCTGCGCATTTTTTGGTAAAGTCTGTTTATTGCGGCGCTAATGACGCAATGATATAATACAAGCAATACATAAAATAAAGGAGATGATTTAATGGGCTTAATTCGGGCAGCGATCAGTTCCGTAGGCAGCACCATGCGCGACCAATGGCTGGATTTCTTTGTGTGTGATGCCATACGTGAAGATACTTTAATGGTGCGCGGTGTGCGAACCAACAAAAACGGACGGAATAATGGTTCTGACAATGTGATTTCGAATGGTTCGGGCATTATTGTGTCTGCCGGCCAATGTGCGATCATTACATCGCAAGGCGCGGTGGTGGAGCTTGTAGCAGAACCGGGCGAGTTTACGTGGGATGCAGATGGCGAGCCGTCGATTTTCCATGGCGGGCTGGGCGCGGGCATCATGAATACCTTTAAAACCATTGGCCGCAGAATTGCCCGTGGCGGCGAAACCGGCCGTGACCATCGCGTGTATTATGTGAATATCAAGGAATTACATGGCAATAAATTCGGTACGGCAACGCCGCTTCCCTTCCGCATTGTTGACCCGGATACGGGCTTTAGGATTTCAACCACGTTGCGCGGATACGGAACCTATTCTTGGAGAGTCGCCGACCCAATCAAATTTTTCACCAACATAGCGGCGAACATAACGGATGACTTCAAAGTTGAACGTTTGCAAAGTCAAATGCGTTCGGAATTCCTTTCCGCGTTGCAGCCGGCGCTGGGTGCGTTGGGGCAAAAAGGCATCTTGCCTGATGAATTAACGCTGCATACACTGGATGTAGCGGCGGGCTTGAACGAGCATCTTTCCGGCACGTGGAATGAGTTGCGCGGATTTGAAGTGGTGAGCATCGCGTTCAATTCCATTACCACCCCCGATGAAGTAAACGACCAACTCAACGAGCTTCAAATGAAAAAATTATACGCCAACAACCCAAATATGGCAGCGGCCAGCATGGTAAAAGCACAAAACCAAGCATTGGTAGGCGCGGCCAACAACCAAGGCGGCATGGGTGCTATGGGCGCGTTCATGGGCATGAACATGGTGCAAAACACCGGCGGCGGAGCCAATCCGCTGGGTGCATTGCAGCAACAAGCCCCACCACCCCAAGCCCCGCAAGCTGCCGGATGGAATTGCACCTGCGGAGCCACAAACGCAGGTAGATTCTGCGGGGAGTGCGGCTCACCGCCGCCGGCACCCGCACCCGCTGCGGGTAGCTGGGCATGTGCATGCGGTACGCAAAACCAAGGTCGTTTCTGTGGTGAATGCGGGCAGCCTGCACCGGCTGCAGGTTGGAAATGCACTTGCGGAGCGCAAAACACAGGCCGTTTTTGCGGCGATTGCGGCGCAAGCCAAGGATAACAATCACATAGAGCATCACGAAAGGTGGATTTAACATGAGTTTTTTACGAGGCGTTAAGAAAGGTGCTGGATTGGGGCTGGGTGCTGCGTTGGTAAACCGCGCAATGAATCAAGTGGCGCAACCCCAACCTATACAGCAGCCACACCCCATGCAACACCAACCTCACATGCAACAGCAAGCCATGCAACCGCAACAACCCCGACAACCCGGGTTCTTGGATCGGTTGGCGGGCTCTGTGGAAAATATGGCGAACGCCACCACCCAGCATATTAATTCGGCGGCGGTGGGTAGCTGCGATTATTGCGGCACGGGTTTGGGCGTGGGCGACCGTACTTGCACTTCCTGTTGTGCGCCTGTGGGAGCATAAAAATTTTACACGAATAACAAAAATCCCGATTTAATCGTCGGGATTTTTTTATTATCGATGTAAAAGATGGGTGGGGTGACTATAACGCGCGCAGGACGGTGGTGTCGCGTTGCACCCATGGGATTTGCGGTAGGTGCAAGCGTTGCTCGTTGGTGGCGATGGCTTCAGCGGGTGTAACGAGCGCGGGCGCGTAGCCGTATTCTTGCTCGTAACCGGCATCGGGGGTGGGGGCGGTTGCGGCTTGTGGGGCGATGGCACAGATGTAATAAAAGGATTCTTGCTCGAAGATTTCGTGCGGGGTGGTGCTTTTGCGTAGGATGAGGGTGCGTCCGTATTCGGCGATGGTATCAATGTTTATCGTGTAACCGGTTTCTTCTTTCACTTCGCGTTGGAGCGTAGCGTGGTGTGATTCATCGGGTTCGATACCGCCGCCGGGAAATTTATACTCGCCGTATTTGGCACTACGCACCATCAATAATTGGTCGCCGATGAAGATGATGGCGCGTGCGCTGTCGCGTTTGCATATTGGCCATGTGGGGTCGTAGTCGCCGTGGTCAAAAATTTTTATTGTGCGCATTTTTGCTCCTTTGATGGCTTGTGTTACACCGTGTTGATGGTGCCGGTGATGCCGTCCAGCGCGCCGTCGTATAACGTGCGCACCATGCTCCATTCGGCGTGGGGGTCGTTCACATGAAATAAGTTATGTTCATACGAAGGCACAAATTCCAGCTTGCGGTAGAACGTTGAATCGCCGCAGAGAAACACTGCACCGTAACCCAAACCACATGCGCGGCGCAAGACTTCCTCCGTCATAGCGCGGGCGATGCCTTGGCGGAAGTAATCCGGGTGCACACTGATGGGCGAAAGCAGCAGCTCTGTACATGTACAGCCGTCGGGTGTGGTGATATCGGTTTTGTACAGCACGATTTGGCCGATGATTTTGCCGTTGCGTTCGGCGACCAACGATAATTCGGGGATGAAGGTGTCTTTGGTGCGCAGGTCGTTTAAATAATCGGGCACGGTGCCGCAGGTTTCTTCTTTGGAATCGAAGGCATCTTTGACCAAGTTGTATACCTCATCGTAATCGCCGGGTTGTTCTTGGCGGATGGTGGTTGAGACTGCATTGTGCGATGCCGCTACATCCAACGGTGAAATGGCGGACGTGGATTCATCCGCCGAAACCGCAATAAGATATATGCCGCTGTTTGCCGGATTGTGCATCCAATGTGTCACCACCTCGCGGACAGTGGCGGACATGGGGCGGTCAAGGATTTGCGATTTTTGCACCCAATGGAATTCGCCTTCATCGCATGCGGGTAGGGGGATTTCGTGCTTCAAAGTGCCAAAGTAATGATAGTGGCAGCGGATTTCGTTGCCGACTTTGCGCATGGCGATGTAGCGGAGGGTTAGTCCGGTGATGTCCTGGCGGGGGATTTTTACTTCTTCCCATACCTCGCGCAGGCAGGTTTCGGCCAAGTCTATGGCGCGGGGATTTGTGATGTCCGTAGTATCTATGTGCCCGCAAATGCCTGCCCACATGCCCGCACCCAGTTCCTTGTGCAGGCCACGCTTCATCATTAAAACATTGTCGCCGTGGGAAAGAAATGCCCCGGCGGTGATGCGGGTGACAATGGGATTTGTTGGTTCAACGGGAGGGGAGGCGGTGTTGGGTGTGCAGGTGGTGTTCGCCGTGGCGGCAGTATCGATTGTGCGGTTATGGGGGATGATGCTCCGCGCTATCAAAATTTCAATACAGTGCGCCAAGGGTTTTCGCACCGGCGGGGATAATTCTATCGGTAAATTATCCATATCAAACCAACGTAAATCCGTAGTTTCGTTGGTGGCGGTGATTATATCGCCTGTGAAGTCCTCGCACAGGAACACCACATCGTTGTTGGCTACTTGGTCGCCGTTGGGGTAGGTGTAGAATAATGCTGCACCGGAGAATACGCCCAACAATTCCAGCTTGTTGGCGGTGAGTCCGGTTTCTTCAATCAATTCGCGCTTAGCCGCATCTTCGATGACTTCGCCCGGTTCTACCAAGCCGCCGGGATAACTCCAGCAGCCGTTGTCGCGGCGTTGTATCAATAAAATTTTCCCGTTTTTGTGTACGATGGTGCTTGCACCCACCACCATGAGTCGATCGTGGCCGATGTGCTTGCGCATGGTTTTTATGTAGTCCGACATAACAAATTATCCTCCAACCATTGAGCTGCGCCGTCGTTGTCGTTGGTGTCGCATACGGCATTGGCGGCGGCTTTAACTGTATCCGATGCGTTGCCCATGGCCACGCCCGTGCCCGCGTATTGCAACATGTCCAAGTCGTTCAAGTCATCGCCAAAGGCGACAATTTCGTGCGGTGCGATACCCCATGTTGCGGCCAGCGCGGCCATGGCGTTTGATTTCGTTGCCTCGCAGTGCATGATCATTAACACACCATCCGTGGCCATCACGCAATACAAATCGGTAGGCAATGCCTGCACGATAAAATCAACATCCTCGGTGGTCAAATCGTAGGAATATAATTTTTCTGCATCTAGGTTGTGGGTAGAAAAGTCGGTTAGTTGCCAATGCGCTATCGCATTGCCCCAAGCGCCGGTTGGCGGCGTGTTGTTGGTGTAATGCGTGCCATCAGCCTCGGAAGTCATCTTTAATCTGCGTGTATGGCACGCTAGCAAAAATGGCCGCGCGGTCATATAAGGGATGCGCCGAGAATACACAACCGTGTCGTCCGAAGCGTCACAGACGCGGGCAGTCGCACCGTTGAGGGTGACTTTGCCATCGCATAATCCGTGCGGCACGAGGATGTCGGCACTGCTGCCGCGCCCGGTGGCGTATGCAATGCGGATGCCCGCCGCTCGGCAACGGCGTAAGGTGTCAATAGTACGCGGCGACACGGTTTTGTCCGTGCGCAGCAGCGTGCCATCCAAGTCGAAAACTACCATTTTCATGCTCAATCACTCCACGGTATTTTATTGTTAATCAGGCAATACAAAACGGCTTCGTCTGCCGTCACTTACAAGGAATCGGCCGTCACCAATGTGGATGACTTGGTCATACTGTTTAAGCAAGCATGTTCTTGCTTCATATATATCAGTTGGTAATGCGTTGATAACTGCATGCCTCCATATCCATGCTCCTTCGCGCCATTCTTCATCGGTTAAATACTGTCGCCATATGACTTCACCAGTGTTCAGATTATAAATGCCGCTACCACCCATAGCTGATAAATAAACTTCGACAAAATTATTGCTGTCTAACAAGCCCCATATACCGAAATTATCAAAGCGGCCGTAATCAATGATAATTTCGCCGGTGCGGACATCAATTAATGCAGTTCCACCAAGCCAAGTTTGCCGTACTGCTGCCATGCTGCTATTTACTATAAAAATGGAAACAAACTGCCCGCCGGGGATTAACGTTTCGCCATCGGGTATACTAATGACGGGATTGTAATGTTTACATCTTAAAAATAACATGCCATTTCGATACTGCGGACGATCAGAAAAAATTAAATCAGTAAGAAATGTTTGTGTGTACAAACAAAATACCCCGTAGCGGTATTGGTGACCGTAATCAAAAAAAATCAGTCATTGTCGCCATGACAACTTGATCGGTGTGCGGAATGAGCCGAATCGAGCGAAAATAATTCGGTTCAAGCAATATTTCACCTGTAACAAGAGATACCACCCCTGCGTAGGTTGGTTTACGCCTGCCGGGAGTGTCAGTTGCCTCGGTGAGAAAGAAGGTTGCTATATAATTTGAAGTGCGGGTATCAGACATTAACCAAGATCGACAAAACGATACAATTGTTTGTCGGGTAAGGGGATTAATAACGGAAGCTCTGTTTCTTCTGTTGCGCACAATTGCGCGGTCTTCGCTAAGTAATCTATCTACGTGTAATCCGTGAAAGGGTCTGTGTGAAAGTCGAATTTGCCTTCCCGTTTGTATATTAATTAAATGTGGAGCGTTATTCCCGGCATCGTTGTCAAAAACCAACGAGGCTGTGTAACCTTGGATATTGTGACGGGTAAGATTATAAAATTCGGTGTGCCATATTGGCCGTATGCTCCATAAATAAGCAATTGATAAAACAAAAAGAATAACCGCCATACATATAACTTTGTGCCGCGTTATAAGCATTTTATATTTAAGATGAACGAGGAATCGCTCATTGTTTAACTTGCCATCACTATGCGGCGGGACTTTTTTGAATTCGTAATAATTCATACGATTACCCCTTTTAAACAAGCGGCGTGTTAGACGAATTTCAAATTAACCGAATCCCCAATCGGCCGGTAGCCGATTTTTTGATAAATACTATTGGAGGTGGGGTTGGCGAGGTCGGTGTAGAGGACGCATTTTTTGAAGCCCCTGTCCAAGACGTTTTGGCTTAACTGCGCAACGCAAGATGTGGCATAGCCGCGCCGTGTAAAGTACGGCGGCGTGTATACCAAGCCGATGCCGCACACGGTCACCATTTCGCGGTGGGCGGCGGCGATGGATACGGGTTGGCCGTCCACTTCCAAGACGTGCACCTTGCGCGAGTTGATGCGGTGTAAATAAGTAGCGTAATCCTGCGGAATGTTCATGGTGGTTTTGCCGTACACGTCCGCGGCAAACATGCCCTCGGCCCAGAAGGGGAAGAAATGCATGTCGCCCTCGTTGACCAAGCGCAACGTGCCGAATTGTTTGATGTCCGGGTTAACTTCGGTTAGCTCGAAGCAACGCAACTCCATGGCGGTTTCGTGTTGCAAGCCGTTCTTCGCGCAATACGCTTGAGCGAATGTGAAGGATAAATTGCGCAGTGCTATCACGCCGGGGAAAGGCACATCGGTCGAATTGTCAATCAAGCACCCAATCGCCGTTGCGTCAATCTTGTTGTCTTTAGCGTAAAGCGTGATGTTGTGCGGCGGGGTCATGATGGCCACCAATTGCACACCGCCATCGTCCGACACCGTAGCCATAAACCAATTAGCAGGGTCGCGCCAACCAAATTTATCCTCACCTTTCACGCCAATAAGTACATTGCCCAGCGGAATAAGATTATTCGCCTCGTCCTCCATCAACAAGTCATAAACCGCATCATAAAATTCACGCACATCGTGATAACGCTTGTACATCATAAAATCCGCCTCCGCTCAATTTTGATGAAGATGAAACAAAATATCCAACCGGTCGCAATTTGCGACCGGTCGAAATCTGCACCGGCCACCCGTCAAGCCACGCGAAGCACAACGCGGGTCGAGGGGAACGCTTCCCCTCGCGGGTCTGGGCAGCGCCCAGGGGCTTGACCTTGTTTTTGTTTGGGTTCTTGTCTATGTTTGGGTTCGCATTTTTGTTTCGCGACCCTAAACCTCTTCCAAAGCCCGCTTATACTGTTCTGAAGTCCGCGCATGATGTTCCAATTGCGACTGCACGGCCCTGCCCCGGCGCGGCAGCTTCACATACGTGCCATCCGGCTGTTGAATACGCCGCTTGACATTGTCTGACAACGACAATGCCAACTGCGCAGCCAGTTCTTCTTGCAACCCTACATCTTCGATGGGGAACATGACCTCGACGCGGCGGTCTAAGTTGCGGGGCATCCAGTCTGCGCTGGATAGGAATACGCGGCGGCGTTCGGCTTCGCCGAAAATGTATAAGCGGTTATGTTCCAAGTAGCGGTCTACTACGCTGGAGACTTCGATGTTGTCGCTTAGACTCGCTACGCCTGCGCGTAGGCAGCACAAGCCGCGTATCATCAAACGAATTTTCACGCCGGCTTGTGAGGCGCGGTATAAGGCCTGAATCATTTCAATGTCAGAAAGGGAGTTCATTTTGGCTGATATGGCGGCGGGTTTGCCGGATTGGGCCTGCTTGATTTCGCCGTCAATGAGATGCATGAGCGCGGGGCGTAGGGTGCCGGGTGCTACGGAGAATTTCTGCCACTCCATGGACTTCGAGTAGCCGGTGAGTACATTAAATAGAAGCGATGCATCTTGGCCGAAGCTTTCGCGGCAGGTGAATAGGCCGGTGTCGGTGTAGAGCTTGGCGGTGGATTCGTTGTAATTGCCGGTGGAGAGGTGCATGTAACGGCGGATGCCGTTGTTCTCGCGGCGCACGACGAGGCAGCACTTGCAATGGGTCTTGAGGCCGATTAGGCCGTATACGACATGTACACCGGATTTTTCCAGTAGGCGTGCCCAGTTGATGTTGTTTTCTTCGTCGAAACGAGCCTTGAGTTCGAGCAGGACGGTCACTTCTTTGCCGTTTTCGGCGGCTTTGATGAGCGCACCGATAATGGGGGATTGGCCGCTGACGCGGTATAGGGTTTGCTTGATGGCCAGCACGCGGCTGTCCTCGGCGGCTTCTTGCACGAAGCGCACGACGCAGTCGAAGTTCATGTACGGATGGTGCACGAGTACATCGCGCTCGCGGATGATGTCAATCATGGGGCGGTCGTTAGCGAATTCGGGCACGGGCTTGGATTGTATTGGGATGTTACGCAGGTGCACGAAGTTGGCATTGCCTGCGAAGGACATCCACGCCGCCAAGTCCAATGGACCGTTCAATTCAAATATTTTCTCAGGGGTAAGCCCCAAGGCCTTGATGAGGATTTTTTTACCGATGGGGGAGAGGCCGCGTTTGGCGTTGGCGATTTCGATGCGCACGGGGTCGCCCCAGCGGCGGTCGCGAATGGAGCGCGCCAATTCGCGTAGCAAGTCGTCGGTGTCTTCTTCGTCGATAGTCAAATCGGACGACCGCGTCACGCGGAATAATGCCGTGCGTATCACATGGTAACCCAAAAATAATTGCTCAATGTGTGCCAAAATAATTTCTTCCAACAAGATAAACTGGTTCAATTCCGGCAACGCAAAAATCCGCGGCACGACCGTGGGCACTTGCATGACGGCGTAACGCGGGCCGGATATTTTTTCCTCGATGATACGCCAGCGGCCATCCTCGTCATCCCATTCTACGTGGCGCACAGATGCTGAAGTGTCGTCGGAGGTTAATTCAATGAAAAGATTAACCGTGCGGTTGTTGAGGGTGGGGAAGGGGCGGCTCTGGTCGATGGCCATGGGCGTGAGGATTTGATACAACTCCTCGCGGAAATATTTGTCTACGCAGGCGCGTTGCGATTCGTTCAATTGTGCATATTTAAGCAGAGTAATGCCTTCCTTTTCCATGGCAGGCAAGAGGCTGCGGTTAAAGCAATTGTATTGCTTGGCTGCCATTGCGTTGACGCGTTTGGCGATGGCGGAAAGTTGCGCAGCGGGGGACAAACCCGTGGAATCTGCACGTTCGGTATGCCATATGGGCGGCACACGCACCATGAAGAATTCATCCAAATTAGACGCGCTGATGGCCAAGAATTTTAACCGCTCCATCAGCGGGTTGGATTTGTCCTGCGCTTCCTCTAATACACGTTCGTTAAATTCGAGCCAGCTTTGCTCGCGGTTGAAGAAAATACTCGTGTTCGCGTCCATCGAAATCCCTCGCCTTCATATGTATCGCGGCAATTATATATTGCGATTATGCCACAGATTTATTCAACGCCACAACCGCGCCTACATTCATTACGAAAAAGACGAACAAAAATGGCGCGAAGATGCCCGTACCCCACCATCCCGCCAGCATTCCGAACAACGGCGGCACCAGCATCAAGCCCACGTATGCCGATGCCATTTGGATGCCCACCAACGCTTGCGAATTTTCCTCGCCAAAATGTGCGGGGGTGGCGTGCATGAGTGTGGGGAATATCGGCGCACAACCCAACCCCAAAATTGCCAGCCCCGCCAACGTCATCACATCAGGCAAAAATGGCAGCCCTATTAAAATAATCCCCGCCAATGCAATCGCCAGCCCCATATGTACCATTTTGCGGTCGCCTATTTTATTGGAAATAAAACCCGCAGAAACACGCCCCGCCGTGAGCCCGATGTATACCAGCGCAGAAAAAGTCGCCACCGATTCCGCGCTGATGCCGCGCGTGTATACGAGGAAAGTCGCCGCCCACAACATGGCCGTGCCTTCCATCGAGCAATAAGCGAAGAATGCCAGCATGGCGTATTTGACACCACGGATACGCAGGACGGATGGGCGGCGCGGCGTGAGGCGGTTCGCGTGATTCGCTTGAACGATTTCCTCGCACTTGCTTTTGTCATCGTCAGTTATATCGCCCGCGTTTTTGCCTTGATTTTGCAAAAGCTGCGGGATTTTATTTGGCTTCCATAGCTTCTGTGTAAGCATAACACCGGCGAAAATAGCCACCACCATGATGCCGGTCGTCAAATATCCTGCGTTCCACGTCATGCCGCCGTCTAGGAAAAATCCCATGATAAATGGCCCTGCCATCGCCCCCGCGCCCCAAAAACAATGCACCCAATTCATGTGCCGCGACGAATAATTGACCGCGATGTAGTTGTTGATGACCGCATCCACCGCGCCGGAGCCCAGCCCCAGCGGCACTGCCCACAAAAACATCAGCCAAACCGTACCCGCCAGCGAAAAGCCAAAAAGTGAAGCAATAATCAAAAAAAGCCCTCCGGCTACCACGTAACCGGGGCGTATCATCCGCGTTAACTTGTCCGTCATCAGCGTAGAAAAAATCGTGCCCGCCCACAGAATTGCGGAAACAACCCCCGCCATGTAAACGGGGGCAGCCAAGTCCACTTGCATCACCGGCCAAGCCGCACCCAATAGCCCGGCAGGCAATCCCAAACCAACAAACGCCGCGTATAGAATAATTAGCAGCATCTACAGCTCGTTGATCAATTCTTGATAAATTCCGCGCAAGCGGGTTTCGTCTAAATTGCGAGTATTTAGGCATGTAAAGCGGCTGCGGCGCATTCCGGGCGCTTCCTGCATACATCGCACGAAGTCATTTTGCGATATGCCCAAACTCGCCGGGTTCAAATCTACCTTGAAGCGGTGCATGTATTCCAGCACCTCGGCGTAATCCTCGCCAATCAATTTGAGCATCGCCATCGTGCCTAGTGCAACTTGAATGCCGTGTAAATTATTAACCTCGCAATAATAATCCAGCGCATGGCTGAATAAATGCTCGCTTCCACTCACCGGCCGCGAACTACCCGCATAACTCATCGCCAACCCCGACAAAACATGTGAATCTGCCAACACACGGATAAACTCCGGCGTTATTTCATTGTATTTTACATTCAACAGCGCAGTTAAAGCCGCGCGCGATAATAAATAGGCAAATCCGTTCATTTCATCCTTCTTATTTTGCACTGCAATATCCCAGTCAATTAATGCCATGTGGTTGGAAATCGTGTCGCCGATGCCCGCTTTTATTAATTGCGCGGGGCTGTTCATGATTAAATTAATGTCAATAATGATAATCTGCGGGATGGCGCACGTTAGACTCATGGGTTTACCATCCGCACGCATTAATACCGCCACGGGCGAAGCCAACCCATCCGAAGCCATCGTAGTAGGAATCGAAATAAACGGCCGCTTGGATATGTAAGCTGCGTACTTTGAAACGTCCAACACCTTACCGCCGCCCAAACCTACTATATATTCAATTTCTTGGGAAATAATCTTCTCGGTAAATGTCATTGCATACGACAGCGTATTCTCCGTAATTAATTCCGTAATTACCTGTGTGCCGGGCAACGACTTCAATTGCTCGCGCACACGTGCCCCATACAATCGAAAAACCGTTTCATCCGAAATAAATAATATTTTCCCGCTGATATCCTTCTCGTGCAAAATATCATAAATATTTTCAATGCAATTTTCGTTGATCGTTAAGATGTTTTCCGGCTGCATGATTATGCTCCTTTTCGCTCGTTTTCATGTTTGTAATATATCCGATATAATAAACCCACGCAACACGGACAGTTTGCACCGGTTTCATGATACAATAAGGTCATAATAAACCCAAGGAGGAAAACAATGGCCGGAAAGTTAATTGAATTAGCAATCAAAGAAAAACTTACAGGTGAAAAACAACAAAACGCACTGGACTTCATCTATTCCATGCAAAAAGAAGGCTTTACGTTTGAAGGTTGGTCGGACGGTGACGGCGAAGGATGGGATCCTACGTATAACGGAAATGGTTTTGGTTGTGTGCTAATCCATGACGACTTCATGTTCTTCATCGGGCTCAATTGGGACGTTAGCCGTAGCACTTCTGAAGCGGACGATGCATTAAAAGCATTCGCCTGGGCGCACACAACCATATGCCCACAATCCCCCTGCGCCCCTCCATATTGCGAAAACAATAATAACCGTTGGCAAATTTTTGGCCGAGAATTCGAAAGCACCTGCCATTCACCCTTACAATTCATCGCCCCCGATGCCAAAACGTTGGAAAACATAAAAAAATTACTAATGGCAACAAAATCAGATTGATAAAACTTAACTACTTATATTTACATTAAAATCCCCTTTCAGTTGGTCGCAAGTTGCGACCAACTGAAAGGGGATTTATTCATGGGTGGTCAAGGAGGTGCTGCCTGCCAGTGGCACGCGTTTAGCATGGGCGCGACTGTGCTCCGAGCCCGCCGCATCACAACATAATACAAATCAACCCGCCACTACCTTCATTAATAATCTTTTGCAACGTTTCTTGAAACTTCATCTGCGCGGCTTCGGGCATCCTAAACAACTTGTTTTGCAATCCATCGCGTACCATGTCATGCATGGACTTGCCGAACATGTTCAGCTCCCAAATGCGGGTGGGGTCTTCGGCCATTTCGTCGTTGATATAAGCGATGAGGTCGTTGGATTGCGATTCGGAGCCAACCAGCGGGCTTATTTCGGTATGACTGTACATATTAGAAGTTTCGTCCGCGAAGTCAGCAAATTCAGTAGTTTCAAGGGTTGTAGCACCTTCATATGGCAGGTCTGACTGTAGGACTTTTTCAATTTCTCGGGTGTCTAGCATGAAATGTTCTGATGTGTTCCGTTTACTGAAAGTTGCCAAAGTGCAGTCGGTTGTGTCGCCTAATTTCATTTCAATTCGAATTTTCATTTCCATATTGGTGCTATCTTTAAGAATTGTGACGGATTCCAACATAGCTTGTGCGACGTGAAGTGCGGGAGATATTTCGCCCAAATCTTCTTTTGAAGGTGCAGCTTGCATATCTTCCGCTGACAGTGTGGCAAAAAATTCTTTTACTTTTGACAGCCTTGCGGCTGTTGTATTGACGGCTTTCTTTTCCTCTTTAAGTCGGGCAATTTCCATATTGCAATGTTCTGTTTCGGCTTTTAGGCGGGCATTTTTTTCTAAATACTCCGCTTTATCAATTTCATCGTCTGTGTACAAA
>WQVD01000004.1 GCA_009781755.1 Defluviitaleaceae bacterium
AAAGTGAACGCCGCCAGCCTATAACTCGGCTCTAATCGCAACCCACGGTTGACAAAATGCCAACCCCAATAGGTAGCATCGAAAGGACAAAACCCGTATGCTAAAGCCCACCCCCAAGGAGGCACCCACCATGTACCTAGGGCAAAGGCTCCAAACCCTACGCATCAAGCAACACTTATCGCAAGAAGCTCTTGCCGAGCAATTGGGCGTAACCCGCCAATCCATTTCCAAATGGGAACTTGGCACCGCGCAGCCCGACACCGAGAAAATCATCCGCTTATGCCAATTATTTGGCGTGACTACGGATTGGTTATTATTACAAAGGGGAACGATGCACGCCAAGCCAAGCAAGCACGCGCTACGTTTCGGCATGTACTTAATCACCAAACACTTCTCTAAATCCGTGGATTTTTATGAAAAATTATTGGACATGCGTGCATCCATCCTGGGGCCCAATCGCTTCGCTCAATTCTTCATCGACGGCATTTGCCTATCCATCATGAACGAAGGCCACTTGCCCGGCCACGATTACACCGGCTGCGGCGATCATAAATTCGCTTTCAATTTTTGGACGCATGACCTAGCTGCTGAGCACGGTCGTATCGCGGCCTTGGACATTGGCCGCACGACGGCCATCATCCACCCCCACGCGCAATACCGCTTCTTCAACGTCTATGACCCCGATGGGAATGTTATAGAAATCACTGGAAAATACACATCCAAAGGAGACTAATTATGTCAAACACGAACCCGCTATGCCAAAGCTGCGCCATGCCCATGGACGCACCCGAAAAATTCGGCCAAGATGCCGACGGAAGCCAAAACGATGACTACTGCTGCCACTGCTGGAAGGCAGGAAAATTCGCTTGCGAGTCCACTTTTGAACAAGCCGTAGAGGATAATATTCCTTGGTGGAAGGCCGAAGGTGACCAAAGCGACGACGAAGCCCGCACGCGGATACGGGCGTTTTTTCCGACGCTGAAGCGTTGGGCGGCGGCGGCGCAGGTCAAAGGATAAAAAGTCAAAAGATTAAAACCCTGGGCGCTGCCAAATAAGGCTTTAGCCGGCACCCAGACCCGCGAGGGGGAAGCGTTCCTCTTCGAGGCCGGGGCGCATTCGCGCCCGCGCTAAACGCCTGCCACTGGCAGGCAGCGCCCCTCGACCCCGCGCTATGCTTCGCGAGGGACGCCGCTTGGCTGGTACAAATTTTCAGTTGGTCGCAATTTGCGACCAACTGATTTTTTTATACTAGCCATGATTGAGAGGGGGCGACGCCCAAAGCGGGGTCGAGGGGACGCGTTCCCTCGCGGGTCTGGGTGCCGGCTAAAGCCTTATTTGGCCGCGCCCAGGGTCTTGACCTTCCTCTTTACCGCAACGGCGCGGTTTTGCTTGCTAAATCAAACATGGCGCTATATCATTACAAATAGATTACAATCAACCCAATGAACAGCACAAATTGGAGGTATGTTATGACTGGCCACCAAAAGCACTATGGATTCAACTTTTTGTGGATGTTTGCGCGGTACCGGCCGGAGATGGTGCCTCAGCCGCCTGCTTTAGCGGAGTTGGATTTTTTGGCCAAGCATGGTTTTAATTTTGTGCGTGTGCCTATGGATTATCGTTTTTGGACGAAGGGTTTTGATTATTTAAACCCGGACGAGCGTGTTTTTGAGGAATTTATTGATCAATATTTGGAGGAATGTACGAAGCGCGGGTTGCATATGTGCTTGAACATCCACCGTGCGCCGGGTTATTGCATTAATGGAAATGACTTGGAGAAACATAATTTGTGGGCGGATGACGAGGCGCAAAATGCTTTTCAATTCTTGTGGGAATTGTTTGCCAAGCGATACAAGGGTATTGGCAACGATCGATTGAGTTTTGATTTGTTGAATGAACCGCCCGATATTGGCCAATATGGTTGCGACCGTGCCGTGCATGAGAAGCTTATGCGCAGAATTATAGCGGCCATCCGCGCCATCGACCCCGGACGTGAGATTGTTTTGGACGGCTTGGAGGGCGGCCACACCGCCATCCCCGAGTTGGCCGATGCGGGCGTGATACACAGCGGGCGCGGTTATACCCCCTTCCCCGTCAGCCACCACGGCGCGGAGTGGATCCCTCCCATGGATATGCCCGCTCCCATTTATCCCGGTGAAATGTATGGTACTTATTGGAACCGGCAAGCGCTGGTAGACTTCTACCAGCCGTGGCGCGAGGTGGAGAAATTGGGCGCGCGTGTGCACATCGGCGAATTTGGCTGCTATAACAAAACACCCAACGACATCGCGCTGCGCTGGTTCACCGACCTCTTCGACGTGTACCGCGAATTTGGTTGGGGCTATGCGTTGTGGAACTTTGTGGGCAACTTCGGCATCATCGACCACGGCCGCGCAGGCGCACGGTTTGAGAAAATCGACGGCTTCAATGTAGACCGCGATTTGTTTGACTTGATGGTGAATAATAAAGTATGAATTGGCGCGATGTGATACTGCTGATTGCCGGTATTTTTCTTGCCGGAGGAGCGATTTTCTTCTTGACAGGGGCAATCGTGACTTTTCGCGGGCGATCACAACTTTTTTTATTCGGACGCGAATTTTCCGCCAATCCCGAATTATTTAATGAGCGTAAGTATCTGCGCTACGGTGCATGTATGTATTTAATTTTCGGTACTTATGCTGCTATATTGGCAATTTGTACATTCACGGGCATGCATGTTTTCGAACTTGTTATGCTACCCATTGGATTGTTCGGCTTGGCGTTTTCCTACCCCGAATACAGCCGCCGCTTCCGCAAAGACCCGTCCGCACCCATCGAAGTACACTACACCGATTACAGCAAATGGCAGCAACCGCTGGAAAAAGCAAACGATGAAAAAATCCGCAAACGCGGCGTGTTGATTGCAGGCACGTTACTTGCCGCGCCATTAATCTTCATGTTGATCGTCATCTTGGTGACCTAATGCCGCCGCGCAACGCACCACCCGACAACCAAAACACACCATCCGCAGCAGGGCGTGGCATGCCTATGCGCGGCGGCGGCAACCGCTTTACCCGCGAGCGCGAACGGCCGCGCAACATGCGCAAGACAATTTTGCGCTTGCTGTCTTATTTCCGCGAGCAGTGGTACGCGCTGCCCGTTATTTTTATGTTAAGTTTGGGTGCCACAGCGGCTGCGCTGGCGGGGCCTTTTTTCATTGGCCGCATCATTGATTCCATGGTGTACCCCTACCCCGCGGCGGAAGTTACGCGCTGGGGTTTGTCGATTTTCTTCTTGCTAGTGGTGCTTTATTTTTGGGATTCGTGCGCGCAATTTTTGCAAACATGGGTGGTGGCGGGTGCCAGCCAACGGCTCGTGCGCAGTATGCGGCAATACCTTTTCAAGCATTTGCAAAAATTGCCGATTAAATTCTTCGATTCTTATATGCACGGCGAATTGATGAGCCGCCTGTCCAACGACACGGACAATATTGCGGGCATCTTGGGCATGGCGTTGGTGCAGATGACTTCTATTACGATCACCGTCACGGGTGTGTTAGCCATGATGCTGTGGTTATCGCCCACCATGACCTTCTTCGCGCTGGTGAGCGTGCCGTTCTTCTTTGTCGTCAGCAAAACCATTGGGGCGAAAACACGGCGGCATTTCCGCGCCCAGCAGCTCGAACTCGGCCTCTTGAACGCCAAAATCGAAGAAGACATCAGCGGCATGGCCGTCATCAAGGCCTACGGCTGCGAGCAAAAAAACGTAGACGACTTCGCCCAAATCAACGAACGCCTACGCGCCGCAGGTACGCAAGCACAAATTTGGTCGGGTTTCATCATGCCGGCTATGAACGTCATCAACAATTTGAGTTTGGCGGTCGTGGCTTTTGCCGGGGCGTGGTTGGCCATTAACGATGCCATCACCGTGGGCATCATTGCCACCTTCATCGCCTATGCGCGCCAATTCGGCCGCCCGCTGAACGAACTGGCCGGCACGTACAATCAACTCCAGTCCGCGCTCGCCAGCACCGAACGCGTTTTTGAAATCCTGGACGTACCCGCAGAACCCCCCGACACGTTAGACGCGACCGAACTCACCCAACCCCGCGGCGATATCCAATTCCGCGATGTTACCTTCGGCTACGCCCCCGACAAACCCGTCGTGCAAGACATCACCTTCGACGCACCCGCCGGGTCGGTTATCGCCCTCGTGGGGCCTACCGGCGCGGGCAAGACCACCGTGGTCAATCTCATCGCCCGCTTTTATGACATCGATGCGGGCGAAATCATCCTAGACGGCCGCTCCCTAACCGCCTACACCCGCAACTCCCTGCGCCGCTCCTTCGGCATCGTCTTGCAAGATGCCTACCTCTTCACCGGTAGCATCCTAGACAATTTGCGCTACTCCAACCCCACCGCCACCGACGACCAAGTCCGCGAGGCTGCCCGTCTGGTGGGTGCCGACCGATTCATCCGCCAACTGCCCGAAGGCTACCACACCCGCCTAACCGAAAACAGCCGCAACCTAAGCACCGGCCAACGCCAACTCTTGACCATCACCCGCTGCGTCCTCGCCAACCCCGACATCCTCATCCTGGACGAAGCCACCTCCAACGTAGACACCCGCACCGAGGCCAAAATCCAATCCGCCATGAAAATGCTCATGCAAAATCGCACCGCCTTCGTCATCGCCCACCGTCTGCGCACCATCATCAATGCCGACAAAATATTAGTAGTAGACGGCGGCCGCATTGTAGAACAAGGCAACCACGACCAATTAATAGCACAAAAAGGCGCATACCACCGCATGTTTGACATGCAAATGCGTGGCATCATGACGTAATACAAATAGATGACAAGGTGATTTTGTGGATACGCTTACAACAGTGGTATTTCTTATTTCAAATTTTGTGGTAATGCTTGCATACGAACGCGTAATGGGTGTATTTTTTGAAAAACGCAGAACCCCTTTTATTGTAATGGCACTCTCTTATTTGTTTTTATTTACACTAACCAGCATTGTTTTTTTGTTGTGGAACATACCATTAATAAGTATTGCTACAAATTATATAACCCTATTTATCATCACGTTAAATTATGAATCATCTATTATAAAAAGATTGGCAGCTACATTGGGTACTTCTATCATTGTTATTGTAGCAGAAGCAATTGCGTTCTTTTCCACAGGATTTTATCATGCCAATGTGTTGGATACTGTAGGTGTTTATAATGCACTTAGCTTTATTTTGTTAGGCGTTTTATCCTATATATTCGCATTATTCTTTCGCAGGCTCAAAAATATCAGGAAAAGCACAACGCTTTCACCTATATTTTTGATTTTTTATTCAACAATTACAGTTTCAACATTTATTGCAATCATTTTCGCTTGGACATATGCGCCTTGGGTTGTTGGATTAATTACTACATTTATAATATTTGGAATCAATATATTTATGTATTACACCTACGATGTACTAGCCGCCGTACACGAAGAAAAATTAAAATCCGCACTCCACACCCAAGAAAAAGAATACTACTTTACCCAATGCCAACTCATGCAAGAATCCGTTGAGCAAATGAAAATGTATAGACATGATGTAAAATTTCACTTAGCTACGCTAAATGATTTTGCCATTAAAGATAATGCAGATAACGTAATAAAGTATTTGAACAGTCTATTCGATAACATTGGCAAAAAAGAAATCTACAGCGATACGGGCAACATCGCTTTTGACAGCATAATCAACTTCAAATTAAAAACTGCCGCAGAGGATAACGTCAAATTAGATATAGACGTATTTGTTCCGCCCAAACCTAATATTGAAATCGCAGACGTTGTAACCATACTTGGCAACCTATTAGACAATGCCATTGATGGTGTTTCAAAAGTAGAAGATAAAATAATCAAGCTTAATATTGAAGCCAGAAAAGGCAATCTTTTTATTAAAATAGAAAACACCTTTGATGGCCTAGTTAAATATGCAAAAGGAAAAGACGGCGCAACCGAAGCCATCACCACACGCAAGCGCGGCGATAACCACGGCTACGGCCTAAAAAATATCCGTATAGCCGCAGGCAAGTACAACGGCCGTGTGGATATAAGTCATGAAGATAATGTTTTTTCTGTAGCGGTTTTGCTTTATTTGGACGAGATGTAGGAAAAATTCTTAGAACTTGGCACAAACCCCATGCTATACTCCTTTCAAGTCATCGGCGTATCCTAGACATCCGCACATGTAACACGGCTCTCCCGTCAAACTTATGCAAAAGTCACTGCGTGCATCCCGTAACTCACATGCTTAAGGATCGAATCGTTACCACCGGACTACAGACTCACAAAAAACTCTGGCCAGAGAGAGTCAACAACAGGAAGTACTATAATGGGCTGCCCGCCTGAAACCATCGAACAAACATACAATCAAATAAAGCCGAAAGCCGCGAGAACATCCGCCGCAACCGGCAAGACAAGAATTAAATCACCCCGCGCACCTCAAATCATGAGAGCGCGTGTATTACCCATGCCTCGCGCCGTCAGTGCGGGGTTTTTGTTATTGCATTTATTAATAACTGATTATACAATCCATTTAAAATTGGGGGTGCGGAAATTGCTTATTTATTGTTGCTTATATTTGTATTCATTATTATGCCAGCAATGTTTATACCCTTGTGGTTAGCAGCATCTGCTTTAATCGGTTTATTTACGTGCGCCTTGCGAAACAATTATTTTGACGATGACAAAGCATTTTTCATGCTAAGGAAAATCTTCATTACATGCACAACCATTGGTTTACTTTGGATTTTCATTGTGACAGTACATGTATTTTCATTTATTAACAGTTACCGCGGTCACTGGATTATACCTAACGGTGGTTTAGTGGTTGTAATTATTATTGCTATTATTTATACAATACGGAACAAGCCCGTCAATTTTATTAATTTCAAGCCTAACTTGCATATCGGAATGCTTATCGCTTCGATTGGGTATTTATTAATTATAGGTGTACCGCACGGTTGGCTTACGCAAGGATTAACAACCACTTGGACAGACACAGTGCGATACACGGAAACAAGCCGATACCAGTATCATGTACATATACGCCGCACATGGCGTACAAATGAAATAACGCTAGCGATAACCGATACATATACCGATACATATACCGATACAAAACACCCCCTCAATTTACCTTTTGACGAACAATTCGGGCATCGCTTTCCCGCAAGCCCGACGCGATTTGGATACGAAAATTGGGGATATTTGACCGCAACCAATGATCCCAATGTTTACGTATTCACTACAACGTTATCTTTATTTTACCGACGCGTTGCGTTTATGATTAATTTTTATACGAACAAAATAACAAGCACCGTACCCGAAGCGCTTGAATTTTTATATCATCCGATTTACAGTACAACCGCGGACGGCTTATTTGATTATCGCATAGAAATACGGCAACGGGTGAATGAAACCATCGATAATAGCGAGCTTAGGCTACGCATGGTTAATACAAACAACGGCAACATACATATATTCACCCTCCTGACGGGCAGCACCGCACGGATTCGGGTTAATCAAACGGATCCTAGTGAATTGCATGAATCACTACGGCTCGAACCCACAACAACATCACCGCACATTTTCACGGTTATATTGCCCCGAAGGTTTGCGATTTTTGAAATCAATTTAATGGACAATACCATAATTACTCCACAAGAATATTTTTACGGCCCTTGGCGCACGACTGCAAAAAATACGCTTGAATATAGGATAGTGGTCGAACCTATCAATTTTGCAGTGCTCAATTTCAACGGCGAAAGTTTTCATCAGAGCGCATTCCCCAGTGCGCGCGCACGCATACAAATTAGAAATATAACCACAGGAAACATAACTTACACTTGGCTTCCATGGACGGTAAGGCAACAAATCACCGTTGATGATTTGTTATCGCCCCTTGATTGGCTTTACTTGCATCCCATAGAGGGGTCAGTAAATTACACAGCAGAAATAACCATCCCGGCAAACAACCAACGCAGAGAACCAATTGTTTTTCAATATACTTTTGATCGGTCAGCCATACGATTCATGCGATAATTTGTAACGCTATCGAAAAGTTTCAGATTCACGGAATGAACGTACTTTCAGCGATTTTTCTATGGTAATAAGATACCGTAAATTTCACCCGCGCATTGTCAAGGCGATGCGCTTCTTTTTTATGTCTACGCTTACAACTTTTACTTGCACTTCGTCGCCTACTTGTACGACTTCCAGCGGATGCTTGATATAGCGGTCGGCCATTTGCGATATATGCACCAAGCCGTCTTGGTGCACGCCGATGTCTACGAACGCGCCAAAGTCAATGACGTTGCGGACGGTGCCGGTTAGGGTCATGCCTTCGGTGAGGTCTTCCATGCGCAGTACGTCGCTGCGCAAGCGCACGGCGGGTAGGTCGGTGCGGGGGTCGCGGCCGGGTTTTTCCAATTCGCGGATGATGTCGATTAGGGTGGGCGTGCCGACTTGGAGGGTTGCGGCCATTTCTGTGAGGGGAGCATTCTTGTTTTTGATGGCTAAGTATTGCGTGGCCACAGCATAGGATTCGGGGTGGACTGATGTGTTGTCAAGGGGGTTCTTTCCGCCGGGGATGCGTAGGAAACCTGCGCATTGCTCGTAGGCCTTGGGGCCCAGTTTGGCCACTTTTTTGAGTTGGGTGCGGGATTGGAACGCGCCATTTTCTTCGCGGTAGGTGAGGATATTTTTGGCGATGGCGGGGGTAATGCCCGCTACGTAGGACAGGACGCTGGGGGACGCGGTGTTGAGGTCTATGCCCACGGCGTTGACACAATCTTCCACTACGCCGCCCAAAGTGTTGGATAACTTTTTCTGGTTCATGTCGTGCTGGTACTGCCCCACGCCCATGCTGCGCGGGTCGATTTTAACCAATTCGGCAAGGGGGTCTTGGAGCCGCCGCCCGATGGATATGGCCGAACGCAACGCCACATCGTACTCGGGGAATTCCTCCGCGCCCAGCGGTGATGCGGAATATACGGACGCACCCGCTTCGTTGACGATGACGTACTGCGCCGCTGCGCCACTTTCCTTCAGCATTTCCGCCACGATTAATTCCGTCTCGCGGCTTGCCGTGCCGTTGCCGATGGCGATGACGGATGCATTGTGGCGGGTCATCAATTGCAACAGGGATTTTTTGGAGGGTGCTGTGTCCTTGGTGGTGGTGCAATAAACGACGCCCACGTCCAGCACTTTGCCCGTCGCGTCCACCACAGCCAGCTTGCACCCCGTGCGGAAGCTCGGATCAATGGCCAGCACCACACGATTGGCCACCGGGGGCTGCATCAAGAGTTGGCGCAAGTTCTCGGCGAAGACGTGCATGGCGTTTTCTTCGGCTTGTTCGGTGAGTTCGGCGCGGATTTCGCGCTCTATGGACGGGGCGATCAAACGCTTGTAGCTGTCTGCGATAGTCGCCTCCATGAAGGCGCGCGTGGCGGGGTTGGGTTTGGTGAAGCGGCGGTTCATTTCGGCCAAAAGGTTATCTTCGGTGGCTTCAATGTTGACTTTGAGCCAGCCCTCGTTTTCACCCCGGTTGATCGCCAGTACGCGATGCGGGGCAATTTTTGCTACCGGCTCGGCAAAGTCGAAGTACATTTCATAAACCATCGCTTTATCGAATGTCGCGGGTCGTATGCCTCCCGTGTTATTCGATTTAGCTTCCTTCTCCGCTTCAGCAACTTTTTTTGTGGCTACTACGGAAATGAGTCCTTCGCGGCGGGTGGTATTGCGGATGCGTGTGCGGTTGGCCGCATCGTCAGAAATCTGCTCCGCGATGATATCCGCTGCGCCCGCTAGTGCTTCTTCGGCGGTATTGACCTCTTTGTCGGGGTTGATGAACGGCACAGCGGCGGCGGTCAAGTCGCGGATTTCCTGCGCGAAGATGATTTCTGCCAGCGGAGCCAGGCCTTTTTCCATCGCCACCGTGGCGCGGGTGCGTCGCTTGGGTTTGTACGGGCGATAGATGTCTTCAACCTCGGTGAGCGTGGCCGCCGCCGCCAATGCCTTCGCCAGCGCGTCGGTCAGGTTTCCTTGCTCGGTCAGCGCAGCCGTCACCGCCGCTTTGCGGTCTTCCAAGTTGCGCAGGTATTCCAACCGTTCGCCCAGCTTACGCAGGATTTGATCGTCGGCCTCGCCCGTCGCTTCCTTGCGATACCGCGCGATGAAGGGGATGGTGTTGCCTTCGTCAATGAGCGTGATGATGTTGTCTACGTGATTTTGCGCCAGCGTAAATTCCTGCGCCAGTTGCTTGGATAATTTCATATTTGCCTCCCGATTTGCCATTCATGTAATAATTTCATTAAGATCGCAGACTTTGCGCCCGACTTGTCTATTTTGTCCGCCACGCGGAAAAGCATGGATATTATTGCATCGGCGGTGTCATCGCCCGTACAAACCCGCGCGAGCGCATATGTTGATGGACATATAAAAGAAATCGCTTCCGCATCGCCGAAGCGATGGACGTTCGTACCCTTTGCTTCGTCACGCGCCATTGTCTAAGCATAAACGCAACGTGTATGCACGTGTGTTTTGGATGAATTCATAACCAAAAACAGGCGCAAATGCATGCGCAACCGCATGCAAAAACGCCTGGAGATTCATAGGTGTATCATCATTGATTTTGATTTTAATATCTACATCGCTGTAGATATCCAACGTTGATGGATGATTAACAGAACCACCTGCCTTCACTTCTTCAACGTTGAATAAATGCATAATTAAATCGGTCATTTTTGCCGCTGCGTCCGTTTGCCACAACATTGCTACGCCTCCGATTTTGGTGATTAAACCATCATATCATGTTTTCGTTCGGACGCGTGCATGAATATTGGCTCTATCAATCGCAATAAATATTAATGGCATCATGGAAAAACGCCGCACAACCGGGTGCCAATTTTTCATAATTTGCCTTAAATCGCTCATCTGCTACATACATTTCTGCCAGCCCTTTGTGGTACTCCTTGTTATATTTGGGATAAAACACCAAAAGCCACTGCCTGTGTAAATCGCAGGCTTGTTGTGCCAATTCGCTCGCAGGATCATCGGCCATGAAAGCGGCTTTTAACTTTTCTTCATAAGCAATGCGCAGCCGTTCCCCTTCATTATATTGCGCTTGTGTCAATCCTTTAAAATTTGCGTTTGACGCATCGGCAACGGCATCTCCGTACTTGCTGCGGATTTCGTTACCGTACTTTTGTTCATTTTCATCTACGAGGGTTTGCTTGAAGCCCTCAAACTTTTCGTTGTTTGACATGGTAATGTCTCCTTTCATCGCGGATATGGACTTTGTGATGTTATCAATCAAGATATCTATCCGCTCGCGCTTTTCGCTTAGTTGTGCTAAGTGACGGTGAAATGCCTGTTCCCGGTCAAAATCAGTCGCAAGCAATATGCATTTTATTCCATCCAAAGAAAAATCTAACTCACGATAAAATAAAATTTGTTGCAATGTATCCAGCTCCCGTTGGCCGTACAACCGATAGCCGGACGCGGCAACTCGCATGGGCTTGAGCAACCCAATTTCATCATAATACCGTAGGGTACGCGCGCTTACCCCCGATATTTTTGAAATCATGTTAACCGTATATTCCATGCGTCCATCACCTCACAACCGGAGTATAAACTATCACGCAACGTCAAAGTCAATAACCAACAGGGCACTTTTACGATAAAGTTGATGCATCAAATGCATATATCTACTTTATCGCAAAAATGCCCTATATAGGTTAAAGCGCATTGTTAATTGCAAATTAATTATTACCGTTAAATTCCTCAGCCAGCAGCCCGTACAAATTCTCGTTCCAAAACTGCCCCTTGTGGAACACTTGCTGCCGCCGCGTGCCTTCCAATTTAAAACCCAGTTTCACAAACACGGGTTGGAAAACCGTGTCATTTTCGATGAAGCCGGTGTGGCAGTTGTTCAAGCGCAATTCGTTAAACGCATAATGCAACATGAGTTGCGCCCCGGCGATAGCGTAGCGTTCTTCATCCGCGCCCACAAACATGCCGAATGTGCCGTTGCGCCGATTGATGCCATGCAAGTTGCCGCCACCCACATACTTGCCATCGTGCGTCTCGAAGGCGAAAAGCAGGCGGTCGTCGCTGTTGCGGTGCGCGTTTACATAATTTTCCCATTCTTCCTTGCGGTTCGTTTCATCCTGCGGCATTTCCTGTGCATAATCGGTAAAGAACCGCTCGTCGCTGTCGTAATTGGGCATGTGATGCTGCCAGTCCTCGGGTTTTGATCGGCGCACGCGCACCACGTCGTTTTGCCAAAAATAATTGTCGTAATTAATGTCACTCATCGTCTTTGCTCCTTTTTTATATACAATTTTTTTCACCGCATCGGGCGAGAGGAAATATTCGCCGCCAATCGTTTCCAAACCGGCCCCGCTTGAAAATTGCTTGCGAATGTCTGCATCACGCCGCGCATAAAAAGACTGCGCCCCTGTACCCGCACCCCACGCCGCGCGCTTGGCTTTGGGAATATAACAATATTCGCCCTGCGCGTATTTTTGCACCTCTGCCAAAAGCTGCGGCGGCAACATCTCTGCCGCGTTGCGGTATTTCATAAGCGGCTGTCCTTTCTGTCTGCGGTGATGGTGGAATCATAAAGTGCGGTTGATTCGGATTCAAGGGAAAGAATTTTATAGAAAATGCCGCTTCGCGTTCGCGCATGCTTTGATATAATATGAAGCAACCCAAAACGGAGGCGATACATACGAACATCAGCTACCACGAGGATGCGCAATTATTGGTCAAATGGGTAGAAGCGATGCACCCTATTTTCCATTTGAACGAACAGCCTCCATGTTACGCACCACGGCGCAATGATTATTTGGAAGCAACCATCGCCCCCATGGCTCGATGGTCTTTTTTGGCAGCATCCATGAAATACCTTGCGGCGCTGCACGATGGACACATGGGTAGCGGGTTGATTGACCATGCCTCAAAATACCTTGCGATTGATGTGATTTATTCAAACGGCAAACTCTATACCGCGAAGGATGGAGTCGCACAGGACGAAATCACCGCCATCTGCGATGCCCCGACGCAAAATATATTTAAAGCCATAGACGAATTAACCTATGCCGAAAACGAATTCGCGCGGATTCGTTTGTACGAACGCATGTGTCGGTTGCCGCAATTTTTAATGTATGCGGGATGTGTGCCTATGGATAATCCCATAATAACGCTAGGCAACCGCAAGCAAGAAATCCCGCTTGCGCCCCGCAACCAACACGCAATAAATGCGGATTATATTATCAAATGCAAGCAGGATGATGATGTATTTATTATTGACCTAAGGTCGTTTGCTTATCACTCAAGCGTTAGTGACGCATGCGCACAAATAAAAAAAGCCATATCGGATGGCACTTTAAAGTTTATTATTGATTTGCGTGGCAACGGCGGCGGCAACTCCGGCGTGGGGGAGGATTTGCTGAATGCTATGGGCATGGTGCCGCCTCTTTACGGCATGCATTTAATTGTGTCCGATTATGTGGTTGGTCGGACGAACGGTGCAGTGCCAGAAAACTTAATCAATTATTTCGCCCCCGACACCACATGTGCCATTGCAAACGAGAACATAAAACTTGCCGTGCTTACAGACACCGATACTTTCAGCTCAGCCAGAATGTTTGGCGTGTGGGTGCAAGACGGGAATTTTGGAACGGTCATAGGCTCGCCCAGTTGCAATGCCCCCAACGCTTACGGCGATATGACGCCGTTCATGCTACCGCTAAGCGGGCAATACGTGCAAATTTCACGCAAAAAATTTTACCGGCCGGATGTGAATGCAGACCCCAACGTATTGTGGCCGGATATCATGGTCAATCCCGGGGAGGATGCGATGACGCGTGCGTTGGAATTTATGAAAGATTAATTTTTAGCATTGAATTATGAGCAATGGATTTATTCTATTGGCTTTACATAGTATATACCATGCCCTATAGTACATATACAGAAAAACATTGGAGGTTTTATTATGGCACAAGCAACTGCAAGACAATCAACGTCAATCAATGTAAGAGTAGACGAAGAAGTCAAAAGGGATTTAGATTTTTTACTTGATAAGTTGGGATTAAATGTTTCCGTAGTGGTTAATATGCTTTTTCGGCAAATGATCATGGACGAAGCCCTGCCATTCCAACCAAAATATAAACGCAAGCGGCTAACAACAGAAGAACGCTTAAAAAATTATACCGGCGATTATAAAACCGAAGAATGGGACACGGGCGAACCCGTAGGCAGTGAGGTATTTTAATGGCTTACATTCCGAAACAAGGCGATATAATAAAAATGGATTTTAACCCAACCAAAGGGCATGAACAGCAAGGGTGCAGACCCGCCCTGGTGGTTAGCAATGCCGGTTACAATAAATTTGCGCGTGGTGTGGCGATTGTATGCCCTATTACAAACACAGACAAGGGCTTTCCGTTGCAACCGAAACTTGACGACAGAACAATAACTTCAGGCGTGGTAATGACCGACCAAGTCAAAGCCCTTGACTTAATGAAGAGAAGCCCTGAATTTGTTGAAGTAATTCCGACAGATATCCTGGCCGAAGTTTGTGATATCGTCAGCGGTTATACGGAAATGGATATTTAACCAGGAGCGAAGAATATATGTAGGCGATTATTGATTGATTTTGATTTCTTTGCATTACAGTTCCGAAGATGTCGCCGAAATCATGAACGGCAAGCTAAAATTTAATTTCGACTTGTTCAAGCATGACCCGGATGAACTTGCTGCATTTGAAAGATACCGAAAAAGCATGCTTAAACGATTGCAGGAAAGCCTATGTAAAACGGGGCTATGTTGTTAAAAACAACATAGCCCCGTTTTATTGCATCAATTAAAGCAAACCATCAGTAAGCCGCCACGCACCCATCCGTGCGGTTCTCCGTGCCGCCGCGCAGCACGCCGTTTTCATCACGCAGGATGATTTGCCCGCGGCCGAAGCTGCCTACGTCTTCTGCGCGTTCGATTTCGTGGCCTTTTTGCGCCAGTGTGTTTGCTTCTTCGGCATCAAAATGCGGCTCTACCAAGAAATGCTTTCCCTTTGTCCACTGCCAACGCGGCTCGTCCAAGGCTTCTTGCGGGTTCATGCCGTGGTCCAGCATGTTGGACAGGACTTGCATGTGGCCTTGCGGTTGCATGTAACCACCCATCACGCCGAAGGGACCCACGGCTTGTCCGTTTTTGGTGAGGAAGCCGGGGATGATGGTGTGGTAGGTGCGCTTGCCGCCTGCCAGCGCGTTGACGTGCGTGGGGTCGAGCGAGAAGTCCGAGCCGCGGTTTTGCAGGGCGATGCCCGTGCCCGGCACGACCATGCCGGAGCCGAAGCCGAGGTAGTTGCTTTGGATGAAGCTGACCATGTTGCCTGCGCCATCGGCAGTGGCGAGGTAGACGGTACCGCCCTTGGGTAGGGGGATGGGTGCGGGGTCGCAGGCGATGGGGGTGATGCTGTCGCGCATTTTGGCCAAATAGGCGGGGTCGAGGAGTTGCGCGGGGGTTTCGCGCAGATGTTGGGGGTCGGTTACGCTAGCCATACCGCGCACAAAGGCCAGTTTTAGGGCTTCCATTTGGTTGTGGCGGGTGGGTTCCATGCCGTCCAGTATGCCTAATGCCATGAGTGCCACGATGCCTTGGCCATTGGGTGGCATCTCCCACACGTCGTAACCGCGATATTTGACCGACAACGGCGCATCCCATAATGGCGCATACGCCGCCAAATCGTCGGCGGTTAGGAATCCGTCGTGCGCGGCGGAAAAAGCGGCGATTTCTTGTGCTAGCCGCCCGTGGTAGAAGCTTTCGCCCATGGTGGCACCGATTTCTTCCAGCGTGTTGGCATGGCCGGGGGATGACCACACCTCCCCTGCATCGGGTGCGCGGCCGTTGGGCGCGAAGGTTTCGAACCACGGTGCAAAGGCCGCGTCGTTTTTAAATTTGCCAAACACGCGCACCGCATTGCCCCAAAACTTCGCCAGCGTAGGCGACAGGGGGTAGCCGTTGCGCGCGTATTCCACCGCCGGAGCTAGGCATTCTGCCAATGTCAACTTGCCGAAGCGTTTGTTCAACGCTACCCAGCCACCCACAGCACCGGGTACGGTTACGGGGGTTAAGCCGTATACGGGCATTTTTTCGTGCCCACGTGCGCGTACCGCTTCAATAGATATGCCTGCCGGTGCCGCACCGGATGCGTTGACGCCGTGCATCTGCCCGTCCAGCCACACGATGGCGAAGGCGTCGCTGCCCAAGCCGTTGGATGTGGGTTCTACCACGGTTAGGCATGCCGCCGTGGCAATGGCTGCGTCCACCGCATTACCGCCGCGCTGCAAAATCGTCAATCCTGCTTGTGCCGCCAGCGGTTGGCCGGTAGCTACCATGCCGTTTTTTGCGTACTGCACATTTCGTTTCAATGGGTTAGTCATACTAACCACCTCCCGTTTCCAGTGAAAAATTTACGGAGCGCACCACCCGCATTTTTTTCACGGGGTAATTCCGCTTTAGCGGAATTTTTCTTATTTTTTCCAGTGAAAAATTTGCGGAGTACACTACCCGCATTTTTTCACTGGGTATTTCCGCTTTAACGGAATTTTTTATATTTTATACCGATAAACAAATTTCCATGATGCGGTCTTTGTGTTTGATTACAAATGGCGTAAGTACGCGGTTTTGTTCCCACGCTTGTTTGTATTCGTCCTTCCCCGCGAAGAAGGCAACGCAAATAAATTGGATGGAGCACATGACGAAAAATGCCGATTGCTTCTCGGCCGATGTTAGCGGGTTTATTTGGTGATAACCAGTTAGCATGTTGCGGATGAGGGCAAACCATTTTTCGGGATGGTCGTAGAATGCGCTCGCCATTCCCGTAAGGCAATAACAAACATCGCGCAGACGCACGTTGCGCTCGCCAATCGCAAAATCAATAAACCCACTTACCTCGCCCGCGTTGAAAATAATGTTGCCGGTGTGTGCGTCGCGGTGGATTAATTGCTTGGGCAGTTGGCTGTACAGCTTACTGAATGTTGCGGCGTAGTCGGCGAAGATAGCTTCGTCCAGCCCCATGTTGAATTTTTCATTGGCTTCCATGGTCTTGGGGATGGCCCATTCGGTTACGGTTTTATACATATTTGCGTCGTTTACTTTTATATCACCTTCCAGTGTGGCAAGCGCGCGGTGCAATTTGGCCAGTGCTTGGCCGATTTTGTGTGCCTTGGCGGGCATTTCGTCGCTTTTGATTTCATCGTCGGTGAGGGTTTTGCCCGGCATGTAGGGGGTTAGTGTGTAAAATGCATCGCCATTGGCGCAATGCACCACCCACTCGCCTATTTTTGTATGCAGCGGTGCCGCAGCCAATTTATACGGTCCCAAGGCTTTAGCAACCGAAAAATTAACCGCTTGGGTTTCTAAGGCTTCATTTTTCCACTTCTTTAATACATATCGTTCGCCTACGAACCAAATATGCCCTAGGTCATGTACACCATCGTTTTCGTTAATTTCGCGCAGCGGTATGTCTTGCGGAATATCCCAATGCGTTAAGATTTTGCAAATTATGTTGTCCATGTCATCCTCCTTGGCATTTCGCCCGTGCTGTTGCTGTGCGGACAGTTTCATTCAGTTTGTCACGCACAGTTACAGACTCGATTTTGCGCATCGCTTGCCTCCGTCAAAATGTTACACAGAAGTTACACAACCGTCATGGGCATTATACATTCACCCCGTAATATGCGCACGAGAAAACATTTTGCGAAAAACCATGGAGGAATGAAATGCTCAAAAAAATGATTAAGGCCGCACTGGCACTGACATTAACCGCAGCAATGGTGCTGCCGCTGGCCGGTTGCGGCGGCTCGGGCGATGCGATTACGGTCATCACGCGTGAGGAAGCCAGCGGCACGCGCGGCGCGTTTGTGGAAATCGTGGACATCACGGCCAATGGCAACGACAATATTTATCGGGAAGCGGTCATCGCCCCCGGCACCAGCGTGATGATGACCAACGTGGCGGGCAATCCTTATGCCATCGGTTATGCCTCTACGGGTGTGGCGTTGAATGACGACCGCGTGCGCGTGCTGCGCATTAACGGCGTTTTCCCCAGCGTGGAAAATATGTTAAACGGTACATACGCCATCCAGCGGCCGTTTATCATTGGGTACAACACGAATCAGGGTTTGAGTGCGCTTGCGCAGGATTTTGTTGATTTTATCCTGTCCGAGCAGGGGCAAGCGGTGGTGGCCGGCAGGGGTTATGTGCCTTTTGTGCCGTTCGGTGCGCCGCAGTATGCGCCCAGTGGCTTGACGGGCAGCATTGTGGTCAATGGGTCGTCGTCGGTGTATTCACTGATGCATCATTTGCGCTCGGCGTTTGAAGATTTGAACCCCGGCGTGACCATCGACATCCACGGCGCGGGTACGGGGCACGGCATCAGTGCCGCGCGTGATGGCTTGGCCGATATCGCCATGTCCAGTCGCGACTTCCGTGAATCTGAATTGGAATTTATCACGCCCATCAGCATCGCCATTGATGGCATCGCAGTTATCGTACATCCCGACAATAACATCGGCAACCTGACCTTGGCGCAAGTAAGGGATATCTTCTTGGGAGAGGTCACGACATGGGACAGCGTCCGCTAGGCAAGGCCGAACCCAATTGGTCATTCGAGCGGTGGTTATTGCGCGGTTTTAACCGCGAGTTCGCCGCCAAGATATTATTTGCAACATCAGCCTGCGCCGCTATTTTGGCGGTGGGGCTGATTTGTGTATTCCTGTTTATTCAGGGTTTGCCCGCTATTGGGAATATCGGTATTTTCAATTTCTTGACGGGAACGGAGTGGCGGCCTACGTGGACGCCGCCGCTGTTTGGCATCTTGCCGATGATTGTCGGCTCGTTGTACATAACGGCGGGGGCGATATTTTTTGGCGTGCCGGTGGGGATATTTACGGCGGTGTTTATGGCCAAATTTTGCCCGCGCTTCGTTTATGTGGTACTTAAGCCCGCCGTTAATTTGTTGGCGGGCATTCCATCTGTCGTGTACGGTTATTTCGGCATGGTGGTGCTGGTGCCGTTTGTGCGCAATCACTTTGGCGGCAACGGGAACAGTATTTTAACCGCGTCGCTGTTGCTGGGCATGATGATTTTGCCCACGATTATCACGATTTCGGAAAGTGCCATCCGCGCCATCCCGCAGGAAATGTATGGCGGCGCAGTCGCATTGGGTGCCAGTCACGAACGCGCCACGTTTTTTGTCGTGCTGCCCGCCGCCAAATCGGGCGTGATGGCTTCCATTGTGCTGGGCATCGGCCGCGCCGTGGGCGAAACCATGGCCGTGCGCATGGTGGCAGGCAACCAAGCCGTCATGCGTATGCCCCACGAATTTCTGCTGGGTGCACGAACGCTTACGTCCAACGTGGTCATCGAATTAGGCTATGCGTATGGCGACCACCGCGCCGCACTCATCGCCACGGGCGTGGTGCTGTTCGTGTTTATCCTATTGATTAACGCGCTGTTCGGTATGCTCAAGAAACGGGGGGACAACTAAATGGAAAATTTATCACTGGGACTCGAAGCCGTCGAAGAAATCGCTTCATTAAAAATATCCAACCGTAAAATCATGGGGCGCAAGCCGATGGATTTTTTCTTGTTCGCGTTTACATGGTTGGGTATTGGAATTACGGCGGCGGTTTTGCTGTTTGTTGTGGGGTATGTGTTGATTAACGGCCTGCCGCACATCCGCCCGTCGTTGTTCGCCGTGCAATTCACGACCGAGAATCAATCCCTTTTCCCCGCGCTGATGGGTACGTTAATGATTTTGGGGTTGGCGTTGGTGCTGGCGGTGCCGCTGGGGATTTTCTCTGCGATATTCTTGGTGGAATACGCCACGCGCGGCAGCCGCTTTGTCAAAATCGTGCGCCTTACGACCGAAACCCTCGCGGGCATTCCTTCTATTGTATATGGGCTGTTCGGGTTCATTTTCTTCGGCGTGTTTTTGGGCTGGGGGCTGTCGCTGATGTCGGGGGCGTTCACCGTGTCGATTATGATTTTGCCGCTCATCATGCGCACCACGGAGGAAAGCCTCAAATCCGTGCCCGATACCTACCGCGAAGGGTCGTTCGGACTGGGCGCGGGTAGATTGCGTACAGTGATGCGCATTGTGTTACCCGCTGCCACGCCAGGCATCTTGGCGGGAATCATTTTGACCATTGGTCGCATCATTGGCGAAACGGCGGCCATTATCTTCACGCTGGGCAACGTGGCGCGTATGCCCAACCACTTATTCGACACGGGGCGCACGCTGTCGGCGCATATGTACGCACTGGCCAACGAAGGCACCCACCCCGGCGAAGCCCACGCCACCGCGGCGGTTTTATTACTGGTGGTCATCCTCATCAACGCGCTGTCCTCGTGGATTGCCAAGTTTGTAAAATCATAGGAGCGAATAACATGAATAAATTTTCCATCAAAAATATGAATCTATGGTACCGCGACTTCCAAGCCCTGCATGGCATCAACATAGAAATCCCCGCGCATCAAATTACTGCATTCATTGGGCCGTCGGGCTGCGGCAAATCCACGCTGATTAAATCCCTTAACCGCATGAACGATCTCGTCGAAGGCTGCCGCATCGAGGGCGAAATCCTGCTGGACGGCCAAGATATCTACGGCGGCATCGACGTGAACGCCCTGCGTAAGCGCGTGGGTATGGTTTTCCAAAAACCCAACCCCTTCCCCATGAGCGTGTACGACAACATCGCCTACGGCCCGCGCACCCACGGCATCAAATCCAAATTCAAGCTCAACGAAATCGTAGAAAAATCCCTGTACGACGCAGCCATTTGGGATGAACTCAAAGACCGCTTGAAAAAGTCCGCGCTGTCCTTGTCCGGCGGGCAACAGCAACGCCTGTGCATCGCCCGCGCACTGTCCGTACAACCCGATGTGTTGCTCATGGACGAACCTACGTCCGCGCTCGACCCCATTTCCACCGCCAAAATCGAGGAACTCACCATCAAGCTCAAAAAGGACTACACCATCGTAATCGTCACGCACAACATGCAACAAGCCGTCCGTATATCGGACAACACGGGCTTCTTCCTGCTGGGTGAAATGATCGAATACAGCGACACGGAGAAGCTGTTCTCTATCCCAAAAGACAAGCGCACCGAGGATTATATTACGGGGAGGTTTGGATAATGTGGCGCATTGATGAGCAATTGGCAGAACTTAACGATCGGTTACTGGATTTTGGCGCATTGGTCGAGCAAATCATCACCTTGGCCGGGCAAGCCATCATCGAGCAAGACATCGCACTGGCGCAGCTAGTCATCGACATCGAGTCCGGCGTCAAGCAAAAAGAAAAAGGCATCGAAGCGTTGTGCCTCAAACTACTCATGCAGCACCAACCCGTGGCCAAGGATTTGCGGGTTATTTCCGCTGCGCTCAAGATGATTACGGACATCGAGCGCATCGGCGACCAATCCTCCGACATTTGCGAAATCATGATTTCCATGGACGGCGCACCTTATATCACCAAGCTGGAATACATCGCCCAAATGGCCGCCGCCACCACCAAGATGGTCACCGAAAGCATCGACGCCTACGTGAAAAAAGACTTGAAATTGGCCAAATCCGTAATAAAATACGACGACATAGTGGACGAATTATTTGACAAAGTTAAAGCCGATTTGATAGAACACATCCGATCGGGCAAACCTAACAGCGAACAAGCCATTGACCTGCTCATGATTGCCAAATACTTTGAACGCATCGGCGACCACGCGCGCAATGTAGCCAAGTGGGTGGTGTTCTCCATCCGCGGGCGCAAGGAGAAAAAGCCGAAGGCGCAAGAGAACGCGGAAGAAAATCAAAATCAACCACAAAGCGAGGAATAAAATGCCGCATATTTGGATTGTTGAAGACGACACCGACATCCGCGAAATTATTTTGTACGCATTAAATTCTGCCGGGTACGAAGCCACGGGATTTGAACGCGGCGAGGATTTCTTCACAATGTTGGTAAAAACGGACACCCCGCCGCATGTGGTCATCCTCGACATCATGTTGCCCGGCGACGACGGTTTGGCAATTCTCAAGCGCCTGCGACACAACCCACAACACGTCTCTTTGCCCGTAATGATGCTCACCGCCAAATCCGGTGAATTGGACAAAGTGAAGGGGCTGGATTTGGGCGCGGACGACTACTTAACCAAACCCTTCAGCGTCATGGAATTGATTTCCCGCATCAAGGCATTATTGCGCCGCAGCCAAAACGCCGCTCCCACCAGCCATGCGTTGCGCTTCCAATCCATCACCATGAACAACAACAGCCGCACTGTGGACGTTAACGGCGCGGCTGTTTTGCTTTCCTTCAAGGAATACGAGCTGCTCAAATACCTGCTGACCCACCCCCATATTGTCCTGACCCGCGACAAAATCCTGGAAACCGTATGGGGTTACGACTTCGAGGGCGAAAGCCGCACCCTGGACATGCACATCAAACGCCTGCGCCAAAAATTGGGCGAAGCCGGCGCGTACATAAAAACCATCCGCAATGTGGGGTATAAATTGGGGAGTTGATTATGCAAAAACGCATTTTCCTAACCTTCGCCGGGTTGGTATTGGCTTGTGTGGTGCTGTTGGCGGTTTCGTTTGGCTTGTTGTTTTTCAACGCTGCGCGCCGTCATGAGCAGACGGCCATCCGCGACAAGGCACATTTGGTGGCCGCGTTGCTCAACCAAGACGACGATATCGACTTGCGCACGATTGACAGCGGCGGTTCGCGTTTTACGGTGATTGCGCCCGATGGGTTGGCGCGTTTTGACAGCCACCGCGGCGTAGATTTGTCCACCAACCGCAGCAACCGTGCGGAATTTGCGCAAGCCCTACAACACGGCATCGGCGAGGCCATCCGCCCGTCCGAAACATTGGGCACCGACACGTTTTACTTCGCCATAAGGCTGGACAACGGCGATGTGCTGCGCCTGTCGCGCACGTTGTACAGCTTGGGCGCGGGGTTTCGTTCTATGTTGCCTGCGCTGGCGGTGATTTTATTGGCGGTTTTAGGCATTGCATACGGAGCGGCGCACCGCTTGACGCGCCTGATTATCAAGCCTATCACGCAAATGGATTTGGACGCCGCACAATCAGACAACACACTGCCCCAAAAATCACAATACGAAGAATTATGGCCATTCATCAAAAAAATCGAGCACCAACGCACACAAATCAACCACCAGCTCACCACCCTGCTGCACCGCGCAGAAACGATTGAAGCCATCATAGCCAACATGCGCGAAGGGCTGGTCATCTTGGACGAAAACGGCACGATTCTGTCCGCCAACAAAAGCGCAGCCAAAATCTTCGGCATGAAGAAAAAGCGTGACCTCCTACACCGGAGCATCGGCCACTTGTACCGCGATGCAACCTTCACGCGTAACGTGCAAGCCTGCTTGGGCGGTGCGTTCACCGAAATGGACATTACACGCAACGGCAAACATTACAACGCCTTCTTCAGCCCTGTGGCACAAAACGGCACCCCCAACGGCGCAATCCTTTTTTTCTTGGACACCACCGCGCACCACAAAGCCAACCAACAACGGCGCGCGTTTACCGCCAACGTATCCCACGAATTAAAAACGCCCCTCACCACCGTCGCCGCCACGGCAGAAATGATTGCCAACGGCATGGCACAACCCGAAGACATCCGCCCCTTCGCCCACAAAATCCTCGAACAAACCCACCGTCTGATGAACACCATCAACGAAATTATCCGCTTGTCCGAATTTGACGAAAGCAAAGTCGAGCGCGACTTCGCCCCCATAGACTTGCACGCGCTGGCCGCTCGCACCCTCGCCGTCCTGCAAGATAAAGCCATCGAAAAATCCGTGACCCTCGACCTCGTCGGCACATCCACACAAATCAACGCCAACGCGCACCTCTTGGACGAATTGCTATCCAACCTCATCGACAACGCCATCAAATACAACCACCTCAACGGAAGAGTCACCGTAGAAATCGCCCGCAATGACAACGAATGCGTCCTCACCGTAACCGACACGGGCATCGGCATCCCCAAAGACCACCAACGCCGCATCTTCGAACGCTTCTACCGCGTAGACGCCTCTCGCTCCAATAAAACCGGCGGCACCGGGCTGGGCCTGTCCATCGTCAAGCACATCACCGAACACCACGGCGGCACCACCCAATTGGAAAGCACCCCCGAAGTCGGTACGACTGTTATTTGTCGCTTTCCTATTTAATCGCCAATAACACAACAAGACCCTTCACTAATATCAAAGCCACCGATTCCCCCGCACACCAAGCCCTGAGAAGAAAACCGCCACGTCAGGCGAAAATATAAAAGTTGTAGGCAACAAAACTTACATCGGGCGCGAGCTGGTTATGGAGAATGATACTATCAAGCATTGAAACAAACAAAGCCTGCGGCACAATCTTCCGCAGGCGTTGTTTGTTTTTCATTATTTTATCTTGTGATCTACCGCAGCATTTCGGCAATCAAGTCATAGATCTGTTCCTCTGTGAATTCACTCCCCCAACCGGTCGGTGGGTATAATTCAAAGGCCAATCCATTGTGCGACCATACATAATCTGCCCTGCGCATGTGGCCAGAGCCGCTAGTAATGCGATATACAGTAGTGCCTGCAACTTCCAATACTTCGGCAGTGCCAAGCACAGTACGTGTAAAAGGCACCGTTCCGTCGTCGCGCAAAGGCTCGATGTTAATAACAATATCGCGGCTGGAGTAGCGATTATCAGGTCCACTTTGGTCAAGGTAACGCACCTGCACACGTCTAAACGAATAGAAATTTAGTACATGAAACGTCGGTGCATTGAACAAATCTTCATCCACCGTAGGCAGCGCAAATTCTGCACCCAACACATATAGTGCATGCTCAAGGCTAGCGTTGCGTATTTCCCATGCTTGCCGTTCGTCCATCTGCGGAACGGTTTGGATGCTTAATGTAAACGGGTCACTGCCGTGCTGCCACGCTAGAATAGCGTAGATTTCATTGCCGTTGGCATCAAACAATACATGCCCACGCGCATTCCCACGGAAGAAGCCCCCACTGTCCCCTACAATAAAATCATACGGAAACGGGCTGCCATCCGCCAAAAACAATTTCTTTGCCAATTCATCATTCAAACGCCGTGCATCCTCTGCATCGGATAATGCGCCCACCCAATGCATTTCATCGGTTGTATTCGGGTTAACAAAAAGCGGCACCATAAAAGACAATTGACTTCTTTGATATTCCTGCGCTTCGGGGCAGTCGTAGGGCAATAGAACCAATTCTGCACCGCCACCCACGTCCACACGGTCAATGCGGTCATAAATTGCAATGCCCACCGCCGTAGCCGCTCCCGCGAATATAAGCGAAGCCGCCGCAATCAACACCGCCGTGCGCCACCGCAACCGCCTCAAAAACGAACCGCGCGCGGCAGCAAAAGCCAAAACTTCACGGGTTTCTTCGCAGGCGTGGATTTGGTTGCGCACTTGGTCGGGGTCGGGCATTTTTTCGTGCGCTAGCCGGGTTAATAATTCCTTGCCGTTCATGCGTTCCTTCATTTTCTATTCCACCTTTCTTGGGCTGTTCCTTCATTTAATAGTCGGCCATTAATCCGCAATCAGCGCACGCAGTTCTTTGATGGTGCGGTAGATGCGATTTTTCACATTGGACTCGGTCAACCCCAACGCACGGGCAACCTCCGCAATGGGCAACCCCATGTCATACATGAGATAAAAACATTTTTGCGTTACCTCGGGCTTGCCAGCCAAAAACGTGCGCGCCGCGTCCATGCGCGCATGGGTCAGCGTGAAGTCCTCGGTCATGAAACGCGCGGCTTCGGCATCGGACAAGTCACTTTCGCCCTCGTCATGGGCGGCATGCAACGACACAAACATACCCAGCCGCGTGCGCAAGTTGTAATAACGCGCCAATTTGCGCCGCGCAATCTTGATAACAAAAGCCGTTTCATTTTCGATATGCGTATCGGGGTTATTGCGCAGTGTGCGATACAGCGCAATATATGTTTCTTGGAAAATATCGCCAATATCGGCGTTGCGCGCGCATTTGGCCGTGATATAAACCAACACAGCCCGGTGCGTAGCATTATAAATTTCGTCAAAACGCATCGCATCCACCCCTATATTATGTAAGTGTACTGCACGATGAAAAAAGTTTCATCGCAAAAAATCCCCCTCAGCGGCTACTAATGTGCAACCGTCTGAGGGGGATACATCGTTTCAAAGTTAAAAATTTATTCCATGGGTTCGTCGTTGTCGATAAACACGGTGCCGCCGCCGCTCCAAGCATTTAAGCCCAGTGCCAGGCGGAAGAAGTCAATGGGTACTTGCGTGCGTCCGTCTATTACAACGTTGGGGTGGGACAGGATCACGGTGTTGCCATTAACGATCACTTCATTGGAGTTGGTGCGGAAGCGGATATTGCCCCACGCGCCGTTCAAAGTTACATAAGGACGCTCCCAACCCACGGTGATGCCGAACGCATCGGCAATAGCGCGGATGGGTACATGTGTGGCATGTTCGCCATCGATGGAATGGAACGTTTCGCCGGGCAAGCCTACACCCATGACAACGATATCGTGGAATTCATCCCAAATGGGTACGATACCGATATAACCGTTGTCGCCATTGTAGGGGGCGTCATATTCATCGGTGTAGTTATTTTCGGGCAGTTCCCATTCCCACAAATCATCGCCTGCCAAGTCGCCCATCATGTCGCCTACATAAGCAGGACCGGGATGCACAGCAATTTCATACATAACCACAATTTTTTCCGGTGCAAAGATTACTGGCGGCAACGAGCGCGATGCCACAGTGTAGAAAACTACCAGCAAGCGGCCTTCCAAATCCCAATCGGATGCATCTTCGCCGTCTTGCGACACGATGACGGTTTCGGGGTTGGCGGCGTTGATGATGCGTTGGCCGTCGGCGCTTTTCATCATGCCTTCGTCATCGATGGCGTTAAAACGGTCAAGGAATGCAAACGGCAGGTCTTCTTCTTGATTGACGACAACGATTGCGGTGTATTGCGGCGGATAAATAAGGATCATGGGCATGTTGTTGTTAAAAAAGCCCGTTACGGTGTCGCCCACTTGGGGGAACTCGCCGTACACAAAGGTGTTGGCATTCACGTTCAAATACGCGGTGCTTTCACCCACTGCCAAGCGGATTTGTGTGGCGGTTAGTTCGCTAACGCTTACGACTTCGCCGGTGACGGAGCCGAAGTTGGGCCAAGTTTGTTCAAATTCTGCGTCAGCTTCGTAATCGAATTCATAGCTGATGGGTTCAAAGTCTGTGTATTCACCACGAACGGTGATACCAACGGCTGTTGCCATCATGACCGCCAATACTACGGCCATCACTTTTTTCAATTTTTTCATTTTGCACCTCTAAAATTTTATTTTTGCTTGCACACCCCATGAAACGGAAGTACATGCAGAATGTTCCCATAATAATTAGAAAAATGAAAATGGGCTTGTTGATACGAGGATTTTGATGCAATTTAAGGAAGTGCCGACGCAGCGTGCCAGCAGCACGCAAGAAGGTACTGACGCAAAATTGCGGCAAAAGACCGTATCAGCAAGTCCGTTTTCATTTTTCCAATTATAATTGCATAGTAATAAAACGGTAATATAACCGTAACAATCATAGTATACATGGTTATTGGAATTTTATACAAAAACCGGAGGTAGCCATGATTAAAAAAGCGATTTGCGTAGGATTTGCACTGTTGGGGATGTTTTTAATAACCGCGTGCGGCAGCGGTGGCGATGGTTTGCGCGGGCCAGGCAACGCAGAGGAATTATCTGCCTTTGACCAAGTGCACCGTATGCTGGCAGAATTACAAACCTACCGCGCCATCGCCACGGTAGAATACCGCAGCAACAAAGGTGTGAATGTTTATGAAACCGTGCAGCACGCGCGCATCACCGGCGAATACCGCGTAGAAGTCACCGGCCCCGATCATGTAGCGGGAGCCATAACGGTTAATAACGGGCAAACCATTGCGCAATTTAACGCCCGTGCAGAAGGCCGCGTTGCCGTACCCGTTAATGAAACGCCCGAACGCAGCGAAATCTTCCTTACGTCGTTTATCCGGAATTATTTTGCCAGCCAAGATGTTTCGATCATGGTGGCGGATATGGATGAAGGTGTGCGCACGGTTTTGGAGGCTGCAATACCCGGCGGGCACCCTTATTTGGCCATGGCGCGCTTGTGGGTAGATAACGCTACTTTAACGCCCGTAAAATTGGTAATTTTTGACCCTGAAGGAACGGAGCGCATTATTATTACGTATCAAGCATTTGAAATGAATATAGTACTTGATGACGCCATCTTTTCGGTGTAAAATGAAGCAATGAATTACAGACGCGTTTGGGCAGAAATAAATCTGTCCAACCTGGCCCACAATTTACAAGCGGTGCGGCGCGTTGTGCCCCCAAAAACGCACCTCATGGGGATCGTAAAAGCCGACGGCTACGGCCACGGCGCAACCGAAACGGCAAAGACACTGCTGACCCACGGCGCGGATACGCTGGGGGTAGCCATTTGCGAGGAAGGCATCCACCTGCGGGAAGCGGGCATCACCGCCCCCATCTTGGTGATGGGCTTCACTCCCACCCCCCTGCTGAGCGAAGTCGTGTGGCGGGAACTTACGCAAACTGTCTTTAATCCGCAAGGTGCCGAAGCACTGGCCGCCACCGCACAACAATTGGGCAAGAGGGTGAAAGTACATATCAAAATCGATACAGGCATGAGTCGGCTGGGGTTCCTTCCCCGGTCGGCTTCCGTTGATGCCATTTGTGACATTGCCAAAAACCCTTGGCTGGATGTGCAAGGTATTTATACTCATTGCGCCACGTCCGACGCGTTGGAAAACGACTTCGTGTATGAGCAACAATCCCGTTTTGCTTGGGTATTGGCGCAATTGGCGGAGCGAGGTTTACATATTCCTGTCAAACATATGGCCAATTCAGGTGCGGTGGTTCAACAATTTCTTCCGTGGTCATATGATACAAAAGACGAACGCAATCCGTCGGCGGGGCCTGCGGGGTTGTTTATGGATGTGGTACGCGTGGGTATCTTGCTGTACGGCCTACCCCCCTCGCACGAAATGGAGGACGCGTGCCGTGCATTGGACTTGCGCCCGGCCATGCGCTTGTATTCGCAAGTCAGCATGGTTAAACAATTGGAAGCGGGTGTTGGGGTCAGCTACGGGCATCTGTTCACCACGCAGCGGCCAACGACCATCGCGGTCATCCCGGTGGGATATGCAGACGGCTACCCGCGGCGGCTCAGCCACGGCGGCCGTGTGTTGATTAACGGCCAATTCGCTCCCATCGTGGGTGCGATATGTATGGATCAATGCATGGTAGATGTTACCGACATCCCGGGCGTGCAACCCGGCGATACGGTCACCCTATTGGGCAGCAAAGAAGACGGCATCTGCGCAGACGATTTGGCCGATATCGTAGGCACGATTTCCTACGAAATCATCTGCGGCATTGGAAAACGTGTGCCGCGCGTGTATATAAATGGGAATTAACGGCAATATTTCATAGGCAAGGAGGTGCAAAACAAATGAAACAACCGATGCAAAGCGTGCGGCGAGGCGATATTTTTTATGCGGACCTGTCCCCCGTGGTGGGGTCGGAACAAGGCGGCGTGCGGCCGGTACTTATCATACAAAACGATGTAGGCAACCGATACAGCCCTACAGTTATTTGCGCGGCCATCACCTCGCAAATCGGCAAGGCAAAATTACCCACCCATATTGAAATTGACTCCGCTGCCAGCACTTTGGTAAAGGATTCCGTCGTTTTATTGGAACAAATCCGTACCATAGACAAAAAACGCCTGCGTGAAAAAATCTGCTGGTTGGATGAAAATATCATGCGGCGTATAGATCGAGCATTAATGGTGAGCGTGGGATTACATAAATGATTCACACGGTTTTAGCTTTTTTGGGTTTGGCGGCAGGCTTGGCGCTGCTCATGAAGGGCGCGGACATCTTTGTGGACGCGGGCGTGGGTATTGCGCGCAAGCTGCGGCTCTCTCCCGTGCTTATTGGCCTGACGATTATTTCGATGGGGACAAGCATCCCCGAGTTGGTTATTTCCACCACGGCGGCACTACGCGGCGCCAATGACCTGGCCGTAGCCAACGCGGTGGGGGCCAACATCTTCAATTTATTATTCATCCTGGGCTTGGCGGCCATGGTGCACCCCATGCTTGTACGTTTTGGCGAGGTTAGCCGCGAATTTTGGCTGTCCACGGGCGCGGCGGTGTTCTTGTTGGCCATCACTCTATCCGGCACGGCGCAAATCCCCCGTTTTGCCGCCATCATGATGCTGGTGGTGTATGTAGCGTATATTGTATTTTTGGTAAGACAAGCCCCCCGCACTGCACCCAACGAAAAAACCACCCAAGCCGAAGCCGCCGGCAACGAGCGCAAACTAAGTACATACATAGGCATCGCCATTCTTGCGGCGGTGCTTATTTTTTTGGGCGGGCAACTTACCGTTTGGGCTGCGGGCGAAATGGGGCCCATCTTGGGGTTATCCGAACGCGTAGTAGGCTTGACCATTGTGTCCATCGCCACTTCCCTGCCCGAATTAATTATCATTTTGATTGCATGTAAACGCGGCGAAAATGAAATGGCCGTGGGCACCATTGTGGGGTCAAATATCTTCAATATCATGGTGGTGCTGGGTGTAAGCGGTGCAATTGTGCCGCTGGCGGTAAGCACGGGCACCCTTGTTGACTTGGCCGTGCTGGTGGGCGGATGCGTATTGTTCTTCATATTCGTCACCACACAAAAACGGCTGGCACGATGGGAAGGTACCATCATGGCAGCCGTTTATTTGGGGTATATGGGGTGGTTGTTGGTAGGATAGCTCCAAAATCTATGTATATTATTATGCATTAAAATGTTGACAGCTTGTTAAATAGACTGTGTTCAATCCTTCCCGGCAATATACACCCGTCCAAGTGACATTCTGTGAAGGATAACATTTTCTATTTTTTCATTTATTCCAAAGTCAGAGTACATCTTGCGGACTGGACTTATTAAATCCATGGTTGTCGGATATATTTTTGCCAGAATTTCAAAAAACTCAATGATAAAATAACCACCAGCTTTAAATGAATTAGTTTCGATGTTGTTCTGTTTAAAAATCATTGAGAGAATCGTCAATCGAAAGTCAGACAAAAAATACATATCTAAAAAAGTGGGCTTTGATTCTATGTTTTCACCACCATTGTCTATTGCTTCATAAACGCCTTGCTTTACGCATTCTGCTAGCATAAGAAAATTGAACAGGTGTTCGAATGACTTATGATATTCTGAATTTTTTAATTTATAATTATTGACCGTAAGTAAAAAACCCTTGAAATCACAAAAACACTCTTCCAGTAATGAATCAAACTTGGGGCACTTATAATTCTTTCCTATCAAAAAGTCATCAATATTCATGTTTAATGTTTTAGCAAAGTATTGCTTATAAAATTCATACAACCACGAATTTTTACACATGCTTAACATCCAATCGCGAATGAGCATTATAAAGTTATTAAACTCATTTTGATTTTTCCCGTCTATGATTGACAAATGCGTTAATTCATGACCAATTAAAAACACAAACTGGTAATTAATCCATGAGTTGTCCATTTTATAATAATCGGTTTGTTCTAATAATTGGTTTTTTATTGAGTTGTATTTTAAGAAACAAAGTAAAGCTTCATTTATATGTTTATGTTTTATAAATTCTTCACTTATAAATCTGTATAAAAATTTATTGCGCATTGCTTCGCTTTTTGAAACAATTACAATGTTAAACAAATGTAAAAATTCAAGTAAAGCATCATCTAAAAACAAATACGATTCACCACGTAAAATAAAAGCACTAAAGTTCTTTGCTAGGGTATTGCACGGAATTACAGTTGGGATTTTTTTTAATCCTAAAAAGGATGCACATTGTTTTATTTCTTTTACAAATGCAGAATAGCAAATGTCAGCTATGTCGGCTGCGCGTTTTTCTCTCGGTATCCTCATGGCCAGTTTGAAATCAATTAATTTTTGCAATTCAATCATTATTTACACTTCTCTTCACTTTCAATCTGAACATTCAAATTTAATTTTTTATTAAGAATATCCTTGATTAATTCTTCGGAAACATTATCAACTATAATTTTATCACCATCTATTTCCAGTTTTGAAAGATTTTTCTTTCGTATTTTTTCAATAATAATGGGTGTTATTAAAGCAACGGCCGGTATTGAATTGATAAAAATTTCGACAACCATAGAAGACCCATTAAAATTTTTTTCATAAATCACTTCAATGTCTTGCTCGCATTTTACGATTTCAGTTAATTCGTTTAATTTTTCTACGCTTGCAAGTTCAAAAGAAATAGCTACCAATGAAATGCACCCCAATCTTGTATAAATTCTTTTACAATGAAAGTATATCATTATATTCGACACAATAGGGGAATATTTATCATAAAACCCACAACACGGCAAACATAACCTTACACTGGAAGATGTTTCTCATCCATTGTACTGCCAGTTTGCCGTATGTGGGTTTTTGTTTAACCTTTGTGTTCCTTTACCTCATGAGGGTTTGTGCCGCGCCTGCAGAAGTTGCTAGCGTGGGCTTGCCACCGTGCACTGTGGCAAGCCCGCTTCCTTGGGATTGGCGGGTGTGTTGCAGGTATTGCAATTGTTGCGTACAACAAACGCAGGGGACTGATGAGCGCAGTGGCGCGGTGGAGTGGACACACCGAAGTGTATCTTCTTTCCGGCCCATTCGACGCAGAGTGCCTTTCGTTTGTTGTGGGGGCAGTATACATAAGTAAAACGGACATGCCTGTTTTGACATGTCCGAATAGTTGTGGTAAATTATGCGATTTTCTTTCTGCTGCGGTTATTCGCTTACTGTGCGGCTTACCCGCTCTTTGACCGCATCGATTTCTTCGGCAGTCATACCCGACTGCGTGCGGTCTTCGGCAATTTCGAGGTACTTAACGGCTTCATCGACTTTTCCATTTTTAATCAGCCGCCGCGCCATCATTAAGTCAAAATACTTTTCTTCCTTGTGCGCGCGCAACTCTCTGTCTGTCGCCATGATGGACATATTGATTACTTCTTCGTTTTAATCAAGCACTTATAAAGCACCACAGCCAATACCGCACCAATCAGTGGTGCTGCGATGAACACCCATACCTCGCGCAGGGCATCGCCACCGGCGAAAATAGCGGGGCCGATGGAACGTGCGGGGTTAACGGACGTACCGGTCAGGGGGATGCCCACGATGTGTACGAAGGTAAGGGTCAGAGCGATGACCACACCGGCTACGGCACCCATTTTTTCGTTGGCGGTTACGGCCAAGATGACGAGTATGAAGATGGCGGTTAGGACGATTTCTACGATGAATGCGCCGCCGATGCCAATGTTGCCTACGCCGTTGGTGGCCATGGCACCGGTGTAGTCGGGCGCACCCATTTCAACTAGGCCGAACAGCAGCGCGCCGCCTGCGATAGCGCCGATTACTTGCGATACTACATAAAAAATGAAGTCTTTGACGCTTAGGCGGCCGTCCAGCAACGCGCCCAGCGACACTGCCGGATTAATGTGGCAACCCGATACGCTACCGATGGCATAAGCCATGGCCACGATGGACAAACCAAACGCCAGCGCCACAGCCAAGTGGCCGCCGCCTACGCCTGCGCCCAAAAACATGGCCGCACCGCATCCCATAAAAGTCAGGACGAAGGTACCCAGCGCCTCGGCTGAGTATTTTTTTACATCGTTCATTCCGTTCACTTCCCTTTTTGTTTTGCAGTTTACAATATTTCCCTGCGTTCGTACAGGCTTTGGTTTGATTATCTTATCCTTGTTGGCTGATCAGATGCGTCAGACTTTCAAATCGGTAGCCCATTTCTTTGTATTTGGTCAGGAGCTCGTCCATGATGACGGAGTTGGTTTTGGATGTGTTGTGCAGGAGGATGACTGCGCCGGGGTGGATGCGTGGAATGAGTTTTTTCATGGCGGTGTCGCGGCTGGGTTGGTTTTTGTTGTCCCAATCGTGGTATGCCAGACTCCAAAACACGGTGGTATAACCAAGTTCTTGCGCCATTTTCAAATTGGCCTCATTGTATATGCCTTTGGGCGGGCGATATAAGCGGGGTATTTCTTGCCCTGTGACATTGCGATAATGTTCTTCTACCAATTCCAACTCTTTACGAAACGCATCGATATTGGCAATTTTACTCATGTCGGGGTGGGTCATAGTATGGTTGCCCACAATGTGCCCCTCGGCCACCATGCGGCGGATAAGTTCGGGCTCGTCACGGATGTAATTGCCCACGAGAAAAAACGCCGCCGGGGCTTCATGCTTGGCTAGCACATCCAAGAGACCTGCGGTAAAACCATTTTCATAACCCGCGTCAAAGGTTAAGTAAATCACTTTGTCTTCTTCGCTGCCGACGTAGTACGCACCAAAGTGCGCCAGCTCGTCGGCGGTGCTGTTGCCGATGGGGTGCGCGCCTTCACGTTCAAAGCTCAATCCCCATCCCGTACTTGCGCCTACACAAAGCGGTGCTGCGCAAAACGCGCAAAGTAAAATGGTAAATAAAAAACGCCGTAATATTTTCATAAGAAATCACCTCGGCGTTAGCTTACGTTTATTTATGGAAAAAATGCGGTTATTGTTTTACATATCTGTATAATCATTCCAATGCGCTTGCATGTGATTATTCGATTGATATAATCAGTTGGTAGCAATTTGCCACCAACTGAAAAATACATGAACGAAAGGATCAATGAATATGTGGGAAAGTATCACGTCATTTCATATTACCGGGCACGCCATGGTAGCGTTGCGCATCGCGATTATTTTGGTTGTTACATGCATTGTGCGGGCTTTGTTTCGCCGCAGTTGGCGCAGATTTGCCAAGGACACCATCCATTTTAAATTTACCCAAACCGTATTGAGCTTGGTGATTGTGGTGGCGGGTACCTTTTTGGCCCTGCGCGAAATTCCCAATTTTGAAAATACTGCCAATGCGTTATTGGCCGGTTCGGGCATCATGGTGTTGGCCATTGGTCTTGCCGCGCAGGAATCGCTGGGTAATGCGTTTAACGGCCTGTTGTTGTCCATATCGCGCCCGTTTGAAGTGGGCGACCGCATCCACTTGGTCAATGCCAACATAACCGGCTTTGTCGAAAATATGACCATCCGCCACACGGTCATCCGCTCGCTCACCAACAGCCGCATCATCATCCCCAACACCATCATGAACCGCGAGCTGATAGAAAACGCGTGCTACACCAATCCGCACTCCGCCATGTTTATTGACCTCATCGTCACTTACGACTCCGACATTGACCAAGCGCGCGCCATCATCGCCGCCGTCATCAGCGCGCACCCTCTGTTCATCGACACCCGCACCGCCGAGCAAGTTGAAAGCGGTGCCCCCCTTGTACCCGTGTTGGTGCGCAACTTGGGGTTGTACGGCGTAGAACTGCGTGCAAGCATGTGGACGGACACGGTGTTTACACTGGTAGCCGCATCCGGCGATGTGCGCTTGCAAATTTTACATGAATTTAAAAAAGCCGGCGTGCAAATTGCCTCCGGCACCATGGTGGGTGTACCTACCCCGATATAAAAAGTTGTATTCATACAATGGGAAGGGATGTTGCCTTATGAAAAATACAACGAAATCGGACAATCCGCATGATGAATTAAAGATTTATGAATTGTCGCTCATTTGGAAGGAAGCCGCTTACAACTTCGCCTTTTGGGAAGAGCGACAGCGCACGCTTGATTGGGATGCGGCATATCGCAAAGCGCTGCCTGCGGTGCTTCGCACGCAAAATTTATATGAATATTATTTGGAACTGACAAAATTTGTTGCATTATTGCGCGATGGGCACACCAATGTAGGTATGCCGCAAGCCGTCATGGATGCCCCGGAATATTCATCAAAATTGCCCATTAGCATCATGTATGCCAATGGCGAGTACGTTGTTTCAAATGTAAAACGCGTAGCCGGAGATTTGATAAAGCGGTGGAGTGTTATCAAAAAAATTGACGGCCAAGACATCCGCAAATACGTACACGATAAAATTTTCCCGTACATTTGGCATGAAAAAATCGACAGTGCAAGTTGGGATATTAACCACTACATTACCAACGGCCCGCTCGGCAGCCAAGTTGTTTTTGAATTGGAATACGATGGCCAAACAAACACCATCACACTCGAACGAACAAAAGGCGATACCGATTGGCTGTACAACGATGATTTCCAAGCACTTGAAAAAATTGAGGAAGTATATACCTCCGACAGCCACAAAATTGAAATGACCCATGACGGTATCGCCATCATCACCATCGACACGATGATGAACGATGATTTGCCAAAAGAAATCCACGCAAATTTTCCGTTATTCAAAAATGCGCGCGGTTATGTGCTTGATATTCGCCACAACGGCGGCGGCAACAGTAATAATTCGGATGTCGTTGCCTCATTATTTATCCACGATCCGTTTCAAAATCAACGCTCACTGCACCCCATCCACATTGGAGCTTATAAAGCATGGGGCAGCTTTCAAGACTTCGGTGATAAAACATGGGAAGAAATTGCTGCAGAGCGCGGTTCACATGATTGGTTGGAACGTATGTATAAAATTCCGCGGCAGATGCATTATGAAGAACTTACCTCCAACAGCCAATTTGCCGGAACAGAAAATACTTTGCATGCACCGCTTGTTGTTCTGACAACGGCCAACACCGGTTCAGCCGCAGAAGATTTATTGGTCATCTTTGAACATAAAAAAAGAGCCACCTTTGTGGGTACAGCCAGCTACGGCTCCACGGGTCAACCCCTTAATATTAGCTTAGAAAGCGGCGGCAGTGTCCGTATTTGTACGCGGCACAACACCCACATTGACGGACGCGAATTTATAAACATCGGTGTTCAACCCCATGTGCATTTTGAACCTTCATTGACCGATTTGCGTAGCAATGTTGATACGCATATGTATAAAGGTTTGGATGTTTTGCGTTCAATGTAATGTTAAAAAGACTTGACTTGCGATAACATTTTAGTTATCATTTTTGCAAGGGGGAATACCATGTATGAAGTCGAATTTTTCTACGATATAAATGGCAAGTCCGAAATCGTTGAATATCTTGACGCACTGGGAGAGCGAACTAATACAAGCAAAACAGATCGTATAAACCGCGATAAAATCCTCGCATATATAATCACTTTGAAAAAATATGGAACGCGCATAGGCCAACCCACGGTGAAACATATTGACGGCAGCTTGTGGGAATTGCGTCCACTCGCAAATCGTATATTTTTCTTTCATTGGAAAGACAATAAATTTGTATTGTTGCACCACTTCATGAAGAAATCGAATAAAACACCACCGCGAGAAATTGAACAAGCACGTTCAAAAATGAAAGATTATCTAAAAAGGCATGGTGAATAACATGGAAAATCGCAAACCGGTCAAAACGATTGACGATTATATGAATGACGAAACAAGGGTAACACCTGCGGAGCGTGAGCGCATAAATTTCGAAGTATCGCTTATAGGTAAAATGATTGAAGCGCGGGAAGAAAGGGGTTTATCCCAAAGAAAACTTGCAGAAATATCAGGCATTAAACAACCCGCTATTGCACGGCTTGAAAGTTTAAAAGCAACACCACAGATAGATACGCTATTCAAAGTGCTATACCCACTTGGTTATACATTAGAAATTGTGCCTGTAAAAAATAATCATGTTGAACTTGAATTAAAAGCCTAGATGCTATTGCATTTATACAGTATCAGTTAACGGGGATTATCACGTAATAAATAAAACCCTGCGCTTGGCTATTTAGCCGTCAGCGCAGGGTTTTATCGTTACCTTTTTACTCCGTTACCAACTTATACGCCGATATCTTGCGTATACGCCATGTGACCAACAGGCTCAAACCAATGGCCAGCACAACCAAGATACCTCCGGCGGCCAAGAGCCATACATTGTTGACCAGCAGATTGGCGGCCAACACACCCATGGGGCGCATGGCAACGTTCAGCAAATCACCGGCAAAGAAAATACCCAATACCACACCTGAAACCGTACCCAACACCACCGGCAGCGAGAACGCCATGCTTATCTGCCGCATGAGCTCGCCCGTGGTGTAACCGATGGCTTTTTGTATGCCCAGCTCGCGGTGGCGGCGTATGATGGTGGCGCCGATGACGAGATACAAAATGAGCATGATTACACAGATAGCAATGATTAATATTACAATGCCCACCATGGACAAAATGGATGCAAAAATGCCCGCGCCTTCTTCAAATTCCGCGTCTCCATTGATGACCATAAAGGACTCTGCGGCAAATTGAATACCTAGGTTTTCGGTAAAGATGGCGGCGTCCGTACCTCGGTATAGATAAATAAACAGAACATTTTGCGTAAAGTCGGGGTTAGCGCGTAGTGCACCTTCGGCGGTGAGCATGGCTACTTCTGCCATACCGCTAAAAATACCGCTTACGGTGAAGGGGGCTTCGGTTGTCCCGATGTAAATCACATCGCCAATTTCTGTGCCAAACAAGTTGGCACCAATGCCCGATATCGCCACTTCGTATGCTGTGCGGGGAAATGAACCCCGGTGGATGTTGCGCGTAACACGACGATCAAAGTCGTCCATAACGGAAATCGAAACAAACTCCTCATTCGCAATTGTAAACATGAAGTCGTGGAATTGCGCGTCACGCACGTCGGGCAGTGCAATTACTTCGGCTTGCAAGGCACGGTGGTCCACTTCGGGCCGCAGCGCTATGGCCGAATTGGCACGTTCGTTGCCGGGAATTAATTCGAATGCGGACAAGTCAATGGTGGCATTGTAAAAAATGACCAACGAAATCATACCCGTCAACGAAACCGCCAACATGATGAAGAACATCATCAAGCTTTGCCTAAACCCTTGGAATACAGACTTACCCGCCAGCGCCGGGATGAGGGGCAGCTTGGTTTTGCTTAATAAGATGCGGTTGCGTTTGGTTTTTTGGTTGGCGATGGATTCGCCGCGCAGGGCAGCCACGGGGGTGATTTTTTTAATGCCCCGCGCAGAAATCTTCGTTCCCAGCCAAACGATTAGCACCAAAATAACCGTGGTTAGCGCATAAAATTCCGGTGTGATGCCCGGCTGCCAGAAGATGCCGCTTTGTGACGCCAATACGTTACCGATGGCCGGCAGGATAAAAATCGTCGGTACAATCGCCAGCACAGACGCGATAAAAATCACCACGCCGTATTGCAAAATCACCGAACGTATGACCTGCTTGCTTTCATATCCAATGGCCTTGAGCGACCCGATACGCCCAATGTCTTCTTCCAAGCTGTTTTTGATACGGAAGCGCACAACGAATAAAGACACCAACGCGATAATAAGCGTAAACAATACCATAATCATAGCGGTCATATTGGCCATCATGGTGCGGAACATGGAAATCGATTCCAGCGTAATGCCCGCCATCACCAAGTCAGGGCTCAAGCCTGACGCAACAGACCCTGCTATCACATCCAGCTCAAACAACAGCCCACTCACATTGGCTACGCCGTTGGCAAAAAATAAGTAAGCCCGATAATTGGAGAATTGATCGTACAACATTTGAAATTGCGTTGTGGGTACGAAAAGATTGGCGAAGGTATTCACGCCGTCACTCAGGATACTTTCGGTGTGGCCATCGATGACGAAGGTGAAATCGCCTTGGTCGGTGGCAATGGTAAAATCGTTACCCAACTCATGACCGTGAATGTTCATTCCGAAGGGGATATACACCCCGTTGGCCGACAACGGCTCATAATCGCCCACTAGCTTCCATTGCGAGAAATTGCGCACCTCGGCCACATCACTAAACATAAATGCTTGGTTGACGATATTGTCGCCCCATGGGATCTCGCCCATTAGCAACACGACGCTGTGCTTTTCATATTCGGTGACTTGAGAGCGCAGGTAGGCTTCGCTTTCTTCGCTCCATAAGTTTTGCGAAATGACGATTAACGCGTCCGATGTATTTAAATCTTCGGCCATTTCATCAAAGTAATTGCCGAAGTTGAACAGTAACGCGAAACCCACGTTCATCAGCATGGCGGCGATCAAGAATAATATGGCCAATATGCCCATTTGCAACTTGGCGCGGCGGATGTTGGCGCCCGCCAGTAATAATATGCGTCTCATCTTCTACCAACCCATTTCTGCCAAGAATGCATTTAATTTTTTGTGGCGGTCGGTGTCGCCGCTTACATACGCGCCGGAGTCGCATTCCCCTTGGATGATGCCGTCGCGAATATACAGCACGCGGTTGCCGCGGTTGGCTGTGCGCAAGTCATGGGTTACGCATATGACGCTTTGTCCGTCGTTGTTTACCTTTGTAAGTACATCCAACGCAGCACCCCCTGCCGCGGAGTTTAACGCGCCCGTAGGCTCGTCGGCAAAGACAACGGCGGGGCGGTTAATCAACGCCCGCACAATAGACGAACGTTGCGCCTCGCCACCGGAGATTTGCGTTGGAAATTTGTTCCACTCTTGCGCGGTCAAGCCTACGCTGGTTAGCAACTCCTCGGCACGCTTTACGATGGTGGACTTGTCGTTAGACACCAGCAACCCCGCAGCCAGCACATTGTCCATGATGCTCATGTTGTCCAACAAAAACATTTGTTGGAAAACGAAACCGCAGTTTTTACGGCGGAAACGCGCCAATTCATCATTGGACATACCGGATATTTCCGTACCCGAAAAATTGATGGAACCGCTCGTAGGCTTATCCATACCCGACAGCGCGTACATGAGCGTAGACTTGCCCGCGCCCGACGGCCCCATGATAACGGTAAAATCGCCCGCTTTAATTTCCAAATCCAAATTCTTGAGCACTTGTTGCTCTCGTCCGCCCAAGTTAAAGGCTTTGTTCAATTGTTTCGTTTTAATCAGTGTCATGGATGATGTATCCCCTTTATAATTTTTAATAGCCATGTCGTATTTTGAACGTGACCACCAAACTATATACGCAGTGAATACAAAAATGACCCATGACATTTGTCACGATTTTATACAATGTGAAATTCAACCGGTTGCAAGTTGCAACCGGTTGAACCTTCCCAACGAAAAAACCCGGTTGGTGGCAAATTGCCACCAACCGGGTTTTTATGATTTGTTTATATTGTTAGTTTAACGATTGTTTGTTAATTCAACTTGAACAGCCGCGTCCGCGTCCAACACATCCGTCTCATCAATCAACCGCGAGAAGTCCGTCCCCTCGCCGAAGCGCAATACGTTGACCATGAAGATATTCAACTTGTTCACCATATTGGGCGGTAGCAGCTTGCCGTCTACTTCCAGTGACAGTAGCGGATAATTGCGTTCGCGCGCCCATGGGGTGTAAATGCCCTCGATGACGCGGCCAATTAAGCAAGCGAAGGGTGCGATGTTGACCACGCCGGAATAACCCGCTTCCATGGCCGCTGCAGCCGAGCCGGTGGACACAGCGATTTCAGAGTTCAACTCAAGGTTAACGAAGTGTTCGCGGGTGTATTTCATGATTAAGTCCATTTCGTGGGGCGTTTCGGGGATTAAGCCGGTGGGCTTGAGGATTTTCAAGACTTTATTTTCTACGGAGCGTTTCCACCATTTTTCGATGGCTAGTTTTTTCAAGCTGCGCCATGGTTTGGAGAACAGGCGCTTCCATGGTTTTAACAGACCCAATTCCTTGGTGGTGTAATAATCGCGCACGAAGTCCAAGTAGTGAATCCATTCCGACACACCGGCGATTTTGACGACGATGCCGCGCTGGCTCATTAGGTTGGCGATTTCGCCCACTGCGTAGTCGTCGCGGCGCACGTAGATTTCGCCTACGATGATGACCTTGGGCGAATCCTCGACCTTGCGCTTGAGGGGTATTTTCATACAGTCGTCGGCCAGTTTTTGTAGTTCTTTCCACATGTCTTTGGGGTTGCGTTCCACAGTTTGCACGAGGGCACGCCATGATTTTTCATATTGCGCCAGTGCAGTTGCGGGGTCGGCGGCCGTGGCTTTTAGGGAATGGTAGATGTCGGTCAAATAGTCCGACATGACCACGCCTTTCCACATGTTTTTGGAGAAATCCGGCCCTAATTCGCCGTAAGAATTGTCGGCAGACAGGGTAAACACGACGACATTGTCCATGCGCAAATCGCGGAAGAGGTTTTCGTAATAGACGTAGTACTGCCCCGTGCGGCACGGTCCCGTGGTGATGGGTGCGAACACGAGGTACAACTCATCCTTGCGGTATTGGTCACTGAAGAGGTATTCCAACACGCTGCCCAACAGGAGGTGACTGGGTACACATTCCTTGCCGGACGCATGCGCACGCGCCAGCTGCACGGTCTTGTCCGTGGCCACGGGCGACACCCATATGTTAAATCCTTGGCTCTTGAGCACCGCGCCCATGTATTGCGTAGAAATATCGCCCATGTTGGGCAGAAGGATTTTGACGCGCTTGTTGTTGAGGATGGGTACCTTCGCGCCGGTTTGGTGGTTATCTACGCGCAGGTCGAAATTGCCGCTTTTCATCTTCTCGCTTACGAATTTCCAACCGTTGTCATAGCGCTCGCCTTCGATGGCGTCTTTCTTGGCGCGGTAGCCGTCGATGATATCGAGGAACGCCTCCACGCGCGTGTCGATGCCCGCGTCGGCAGAGTGCGTATCCAACTCCAGCACAAGGAAAGGCTTCTGCTTCATGATCCACTTGACGTAGTGCAGGATGAACGAATCCGGCGCGCAAGTGAAGTTGGTGATGTAGGTGAGGTAGATATTATCTTCGTCCTTCAGCAGCGATGCGCACTTCACGTCCTCTTGCCCGTAGTACCAATACATATTGGGGAAAATTTCTTCGTTGGCGAAGGGGAGGATATCGAACGGCACGATGGAGTAACCCCGCGTGGTGAACTTGCGCGGAATGCCCATATTGGCTTCGGGGGTGAATGCGTTGTACGGACGACCCAGCAGCGCGATGACAGGACGGTCGGCCTTGCGCGATTCGTCCAAAGCTTGCAAGCCCAACGCCCGCGCCGCCGCGAAGTACGCGTTTTGCTTGGCCAATGCGGTATCAAAGGCAGCCTTGGCTTCATCCGCGCCGATGTCTAAGCGTTCGGCCAATGCTTGGAAGTGCTCCAACGCCTTCTCCTCGCCGTGGCGGAAGCTGACGACCAGCGGCAGCCATTTCTTCTTATCAACCAGCGGGAAGGCCTTCTCCATATAATAAGGAAGGCTTTGCGTGATGGGGCAGAAGTTGGCGTGTATTTCCTTTTCGTAGCTGGGCATATCGCGGAAGTGGGGCAGCAGCACGTAATCCGCGCCTTTGTCCAAGCAATCCTGCACCATACCGTGCGCGATTTCCGCCGGGAAGCAATATGCCGCCTCGGCTTTGGCCAGCCCGGCTTTGGCCACATCGGTCGATAAAATCGTTTGGATACCCAGCTCGTGGAAGAACCAAGCGTACATCGGATACAGCGTGTGCACGGACAGCGCCTTAGGAATGCCCACGGTGTAATCGCGCTTCATTTGCGCGGTTTCGGGGGGCGCGTATTCGCCAAACAGCAGTTGTTGCCGCTGCTCTACATAGTCAAAAACGGGCACGTCCTTCACGGATTTGCGCATGTTTGCGTACTTGTTGCACCGCCCGCCAAACATGATTTGCTGCCCTTCATATTTAAGGATTTGCACGGGACACAGGTTTTCGCAGGCTTTGCACACGAAGACGCGTTCGTAGCCGATGTTGCGATTCAATACTTCGTTGATGACGGGTTTGACTTCTTCCAATGCCCCGTCTTGATATTTACGCTTGGCCAACAATGCCACGCCGAAACAGCCCATCAATTCGGGCGCAGGCGGCACGATGATTTCTTTGCCCAGCATCATGGCGAATGCGGGGGGCACGGCGGGATTTTTAGCTACGCCGCCTTGCAAGAAAACCTTGCCGCCGATGGTGCGGTTGCCCACCACGCGGTTCAGGTAATTGGCCACGATGGAGCACACGATGCCCGCGGTGATATCCTCGCGGCTGGCACCTTGCAAAATGGCCTTACGAATGTCGGAATTGATAAACGCGGAGCAATGCTCGCCGAATTTAAGCGGTGCATTCGCCTCCAACGCGATGGGGCCGATTTCTTTCTCGCTCAAAATCGAAAGGTCGCCCGCTGCGCTTTCCTCGAGGAACGAGCCCGTGCCGGCACTGCATGCCTCGTTCATTGCATAGTCGATGGGCACACCATTTTTAATCAGTACATATTTGGCGTCTTGCCCGCCGATTTCAAAAATCGTTTCCACGCCCTCATCAAAATAAGACGCACCCATGGCGTGGGCGATGATTTCGTTGTAAATGCCCTTGGTGTCCATGAATAGGCCCAGGATTTCGCGGCTGGAGCCGGTAGCCGCCACCAAGCGAATGTCGAGAGCGGTTGACCCCGTGTCCTCCTGCACTTTTTCTTGGATGTAGTACAGGCATTCCTTGAGGGCTTTGATGGGGTCGCCATGGGTGCGGCCGTAGTGGCTGGCGACGATTTCGTCGGTGTCCATGTCTACCAAGCAGGCCTTGGTGGTGGTGGAGCCGCCGTCCACGCCCAGTATGTATTTTCCGCCCGGCTTCACTTTTCCGTCCGATTTATCGAACACGCGCACATGTCCTGCTCCGGTAAAGTCACGTAATGCGCCCAACGTTTCGAATCGCACGTCATTGGGTTTGAGCAATTGCGCCGCCGCAGGCAGCGGACTGCCGAATTGATCGGCCAGCATAGCCGCGCCCAGCGCCTCAAACACCGGTGCCGTTTCGGGCACGATAAATTCGATTTCGGGCGCGCGGTCACGGATGAAGCGCACGATGTGGCGGTTCTTCGTCAATCCGCCGGTCAGCACCACCCGCCCGGAGGTTACATTCCCCCGCTTCAGGAAGTCCACGACCTTCACCGCCATGACATCCGACAACGACAGTACAATGTCGTCCTTCGTAGCCTCGCGTTTATTCAATTTGTGCGTGCAGTCGCTCTTCATAAACACCGAACAACGCGTCGATATGGGATACACCTGCGCCGTATCGGGTACATTCTCAATGTCTTCCAGCGTCATGTCCATCCGCGCCAATTGCTGCTTAATGAACTCGCCCGTGCCCGACGCGCATTTGTTGCCCGAGAAGCTATTGACAATCTTGCCGCTCTCCAACGCATACACGACCAAGTCCTCGCCACCCATGCACACGACCGCATCCGCATCCAAGCCCGAAGCCGCCAACGCAGCCTCCACACAAAGCGGCTCCAGCGTGCCCGATACGTTGAACATAAAACGCCCCTCGCTGCCCGTAACCAACGCCGGGATGCCCGCGGGGACGTTTCCTTCCTCCAATAATTTCAACGCAACGGTCTTAAAATCGCCTTCATGAATGCCAAACGCGCTCCACACAGGCAGGCCGTTGTTCGCCAATACCATTTTCAAACTCGTCGAGCCGATGTTAATGCCCAATGTTTGCATATGTATTCCTCCAATTTTCGACAATAGCCAAACGGTATTTTAGCCATCCGTGCGACAAAATTCAATATATCATTTTTTCCATGTACCATTTACATGGCAGCAAATGGCAATACTTATATATAATATGTCCACGCCAACATAAAAAAGCCTCGAAAATTATTATTTTCAAGGCTTATAACTTTGGAGATAAAGGGAAGTGAACCCCTGACTTTTGAATGACATTCAAGCGTGTTGGCGAGGTACTAAGCCCTTAGCTCTTGCATTTTACGATTTTTTGCTAAAACATCTTCAACAGAAACAAATTTCCAACCCTGTGTTTCTAAATTATCACGCTCTGCGTCCATATGTCGGTGCAGTCCTTCAACGCCATCGTATTTATTTAACAATTGCTCACGATTGCGTCTAACTTCTGTAATAGGGTTGTTATTTTCGTGTGCCATTTTTAATCCTCCATTTCCATAAGCGCTTCCGGTGTTAGTAACAAAGGGGTATGCATTCCGTGTATGGCATTGTAATTTTGCAATTTGGCAAATGTTCGAACGCCCAAGTGAGTACAATTCCAACTTAACATATAATCCAACCCCGCAACAACGCAAACAGCCAAATGGAAGCAGTCGATTTTTGATTTTTCGGGGATATCCAATAATTTTTGATACGTATTCGCTAAATCAATTATATTCTTATCATATGGGATAATGGGTATACCTTTGATAAAATTCAACCTGCGTTCCGCTGCTTCACTGTCACCAAGTGAACATTCGTCAATAATATATTGGCTTATATATAAATCATACTTGTGCCGTTCGGTTTCCCAAAATAATAACGTAGAGGCTTGCCTGCCCGCGGTTATAATATCACGGCTTGGCTTACTGGTAGCTAGACTTGGGATTGTTGTTTCAATGTATATGCTGGGCATGGTTGGGATTCACCTCTTGTAATTTGGTAAGAATGTTTGTTTTACATAAATATTATTTTTTATTTATTATGCAGTTGAAATATTAAATTTGACACTTAGCATCCACAATTAAACACATTTAACTGCCAGATAATAATTTTACTGCTTCAAAAATAATAGGCAAGGTTGGTGCCATCGTTGTAGTGAATGAAACAATTGTATTAAAGTCACGCATTTTTGAAAGGACATGTTGCATTAAAGTTAAAGATTCTTCTGTAGGTTGTTGATGCACTGTCTTGATGAATACATGACCCGCGGTACTGCTGATCGAATGTTTTATATTTGCACTCCCAAACATGCTGTATTCATTGACTGAAAATATAATATTATTTAAGTTTGCAATTATACTTTTTGCCAAAGCTATATCAATGGTTAAACCATTAACGTAAATAATTAAATCATTTGTATCCTGTAAAATCTTATCAAGGCTTTTCTGTTGAATTTCTATTTCAATATTTTGATCGGCTATGTAATCAGCTATTGACTTTAACCCACTCATAGCAGACTTATCAGATAATTTTTTTCTAAACGCAATAAAACCATCTGTGCGCTCTATTTCTAAGCTTAATAATGCTTCTTGTATCTTATCCATAGTATCTTTAAAACCTATTGCAGTCCTTCCTCCAAATGTATTACACATATTTTTTATACCCTGTGCTAATTCTATTGTTTTGCGGTAATAAATATAAACCTCATTTAAATTAGCACCAGGATTTGTAAAAACTTCTCTAAATGCAGAAGCGGGTGTGTTGCTAGGACTTTTCAGTATTGCCGACATAATATTATGCAACTTGTCAGCGCTAGTATAATTTGCAACTGTCATATTATACACCCCAACTTTTATATTGATAATTTTTCCTATAATAAATTAATGTTTTTAATGAATAAACCCCGAAAACATTTGTTTTCGGGGTTTATTTGGAGACGAGGGGAGTCGAACCCCTGACCTCTTGAATGCCATTCAAGCGCGCTCCCAACTGCGCCACGCCCCCGTGAATATTTCATTCACGACGGACACTATACCACACGCAGCAATCGTCATGCAAGGGTTTATGGACACAAGCGCAATATTTAAGCGCAATAAAAAATTTCAGTTGGTTACCGGCAGTAACCAACTGAAATTTTTTCATGTGAAGTATTGTTATGAAGGTGTGGTTATTTCACCAGCAGCAATTTTTGTCCGGGGGTGAGGGGTGCGTTGGCTTCAATACCGTTGGTGGACAGAAGAGTGTCGAGGGGGGTGTTGTAGCGTTTGGCGATGCTCCAGAGGGTGTCGTCGTTTTGCACGAGGTATACGATTAGACTGGCGTCGTTGCGGTTGATTTCATCGGGGTCGGTGATGGATACGTTGTTTATGATGCGGGCTTCGGTTTCGTGGATGACACGGGTGTTGAAGGTGAGCATGAAGCGGACTTCTGTTTCGCGCGGGGACAGCATGTTGAAAGTGGCCTGATCGATGGAGGTGTTGACCGTTACGCGCATGCCGGGTTGGGTGCCCTTGGCCTCGATGACTTGGCGGAAGGGTACGACTGAACGGAAGGCGCCTAGGGGTTGCGCGTCGGATTCTGCCACGTAGAGGACATCGGTGTTGATGACCCCTTCGACCACGACTTTGTCGTCCATGACCTTGGTATCATCCAAGTGCACGACCCCACGCACGCGGAATACTTGGAGCATATCCGGCACCCCGGCGGGCAGCGTCACCACTTCTTTGACGGATGCGGCGTTGCGGTTGTGGCATATCAGACGCGGAATAAGAATCGATGCGCCGGAGAGGTGCAATTCCTTGTCAATGCTGTAGGCATCTTCCAATACATTAAGCGTTTCAGTGGAATAGATTTTCATTTGCGCGCTGACGGTTACTTCCAATTCCAATAATCTGTCTTCGCCGTCGTCATCGGGCAGAATGCGTACATTGCAACCCGTTACCTGCAGGGTCACGTCGCTGTGCATATCTTCGCGCGCGCCGGATACGTCGAACGTGCCGTTAAACGGGATGGCATTTTCGATGAGTTCGATGAGACGTTCTTCGGTTTCGCCACGGTACAGGGTGGTTACGAGTAGTTCGCCGCTGATGTTAAGGCGGCCGTTGGTGAGGCGCTCGTCGCTGGATGCGATGGTGGGCGTTACCAGCAAAACTTCGCGCACGTTGGGTTTGCCGGACGATAAATACAGCGTCTCCGCGATGGTGAAGGTGTCGGTGCGGTTTTCGATGGTGCGGTTCACGTTCAGCGGTTTTTTCAGCAATTGATTTTCGGGCACGCCGTTGATGTGTACGACCATGTCGTGCGCGTCGCTGCGTTCTACGTGCGCCAAGATATTCACGACCACGCGATAACTTACCTTGCGGTCGTTTATCATGCGCAGCTCCGCGTTGGCCACTTCGGCCTTGACCCATGCGCTCATGCCCTTGTCCGCACCGTCTACATTAACGAAATCATTCACGTCGTGCTCATGCGCCAGCACTTGCGCATCTTTGTCCGCACCCTTGGCCATGTAAAGCACCCATAGATTCATTTTGCCAGCAAAATGCACGCGGTCAGTGGATATTTCGTTGTGGTCGATGCGTATGTATTCCTCGTTTTGCAAGATAAGCTGCATGTCCGGTTTTGCATCGGGGATGAGGATTTCGCCTTCCAACATGATTTGATGCTGCTCGCTGCCCACGCATTGATCTAGAAAAACCTGCTCTTTCAAAAGTTCCATATATATGCTCCTTTCCAAATAAAAAACCTCCGTTCATCATATGACGGAGGTCTGTAGGGTATGACTGATTTATTTAATCACATAGCGTTATTTCAACGGTATTGGTGAGCACATCGGTATAACTGAATGAAAGCTTACGGGAGGTATCGGGGCCTTCGCTTAGTTGTACAGTAAAAATGCTGGGGTATACGTTGGTGACGGTGCCCCGGCTGATTATCGACTTTTGGCGGCCTTTGTTCGTTTCCAGTTTCACTTTGCTCCCGATAATTTTCGAAATGTCGTTTCTCACATGGAAAACATCGCTTCTGTCAAACAAGCTCTTCACCTCTTCTTAGAATGTGTTTTTCGTCCCTTTCGTTCCCTCCCTTTTAAGACTTACAACTCGTCTATGTTACCAGTTTGTAATCATTTTGTCAAATTTCTGTAATATTTAACGCCCAACATATGCGAGGAAGTGAATGTAGCCGCCGCCGTCTACACGGTAGGTAATGCGCGGCATGATTTGATCAAAAAACGTAATGGGCACCAGGAACCCCGGGCGATGTGTATACGCGATTGGCGGAAGCTCAAGCGTCCGTGGGTTGGAACGATACCAGCTGAATCTATTTACACCCACTTGCAATTCGGTCATTAATATCGGCGCATCCCCATCGCTCCATATGCGTATTTTCGGGGGGCCTTGCACAGGTATTACTTCTACGCGGTACCCCAAGTAATGCATCACGTAATCAATGGGGATGTGTTTGAAATTATACAAATCCCTGTTTATACGGTACCGGCCGGGTCCAATGCCGGGTATGCGGACAATATTTTCTAAAGTGAAGTGCACATAAGTTAAGCTGCCAGCCTCGGTAGAAACTTGAAACTCGTCAAACAGGAGCACCAGCAGTTCGTCTGTGATGTAAAACGCCGAAATGGGCGCCGTAATGGCACTGTAATGCCGCTCAGGATATTGCCGCGCCCAATCGGTGAGTATGGCTTCGGCCAGTGCGGGGAAGTCCGCTCCCATGACGCAAGCCACGCTCAAGCGTGCGCCCGTTTCGGGGTGAAAGTTGATGGTGGTTACAATTTCACGCGTGGTGATGGCGGCTACACTTGCGTACATAATCACCGACACAACGTTTTGGGTAGAAATTACTTCATACGTGAAAGTAATGGTGCGTGCACGTAGGCGCAATGCCGTGTCAATCAATGCACCGGCCGCATCAGAAATATCTGCATTTAAATCTGCATATGCGGAGCCAAACTCCGGTTGGATGTCCGGGAATACGCCGCGCAGTTGCAAGTTGCCCACCAAACGGCTGGGGGTGCGGTCGGCTATCATAGAGTCTTGCCACAAAACGGGGTTTTCAATCACTTCGTCGTCATCGTCTTGCGGATCGTTTTCGTCATAGGGGTATGCATCGGATGGGTATTCATCCGTTTCGTCATCAATAATTTCATCGGGAGTTGCGTCGTCGGATATGGTATAACCATTGGACGCGCCGGGTCGGTTGTCGGCAGAAACCGGCAACGCGAAGACAAATAAAAGAGCAAGGGAAAATAATATCCCTTGCTTGAGTATTTTAGTTGCGCTTATTTTTTTGTTCACCGTGGCCACCCGCTTTTTCACAGTATACGCATATATTGCCACGAGGTTGCACGGATTACAATTACAGGTTTGTTACATTTGGGGCTACAGAACTTCGCCCATCATGCCGCGCGTGTTGTCTTTTGGCGAAAGCACGCCGATGGGGAAGAGATTGCGCACTTCTTCGCCGCTGACGCGTTCTTTTTCCATCAGTAGCTCGACAATCTTGTGCAGGACGTCGGTGTGGGTGTCGATGAGAGCGAGCGCTTCATTGTAACTGTTGTCCACGATGGATTTGATTTCGTCGTCGATTTGGCTGGCGACTTGCTCGCCGTAATTGCGCGTGTTGGCGTAGTCGCGCCCCAAGAAAACTTCTTGATTCGTGTTGCCGAATTGGATGGGGCCCAGCGCGTCACTCATGCCGTATTTGACGACCATGTCGCGGGCGGTATTGGTGGCACGTTCGATATCGTTGGCGGCACCGTTGGTAATGTCGCCCAAGATGCGGGCTTCGGCGGCGCGTCCGCCCAACAGGGCAATAATGGATTGCTGCATAAATTTTTTGGTTACATAGTTGCGGTCTTCGCCGGGCAAGGGCATAACGTAGCCACCTGCGCGTCCGGTGGGGATGACGGAAATAATATACGTCGAATCCAAGTCCGGTAACACCTCGTGGCAAATGGCGTGACCGGCCTCGTGATAAGCCGTGATGCGGCGCTCCTTGTCGGTGATGACGCGGGATTTTTTTTCGGTACCGATGCCTATTTTAATGAAGGCTTGGCGGATAGATTCCATGTCGATGGCTTTTTTATCGTCGCGTGCGGCTAAAAGGGCGGCCTCGTTTAACAGGTTTTCCAAGTCGGCGGGGGTGAAGCCTGCGGTGGTTTGCGCCACGGTACGCAGATTGACTTCTTCGGCCATGATTTTGCCCTCGGCGTGTACTTGCAGGACGGCTTCGCGACCTTTGATGTCGGGGCGGTTGACGACGATTTGCCGGTCAAAGCGACCCGGACGCAACAGCGCAGGGTCGAGGATATCGGGTCTATTGGTGGCCGCCAGTACAATAACGCCTTCGTTCAAGCCGAAGCCGTCCATTTCTACCAATAATTGGTTTAACGTTTGCTCGCGCTCGTCGTGGCCGCCGCCCAATCCTGCGCCGCGTTTGCGGCCTACGGCGTCGATTTCGTCAATGATGATGATGCTGGCGGGGTTGCGCTTGGCTTGCTCGAACAAATCACGCACACGTGATGCACCCACACCTACATACATTTCCACAAAGTCGGAGCCGCTGATGGAATAAAACGGTACATCGGCCTCGCCTGCTACGGCACGAGCCAAGTAAGTCTTGCCCGTACCGGGAGGGCCCACCAGCAACACGCCTTTGGGGATACGTGCGCCGATGTCGTTGTATTTTTGCGGTGTTTTCAAGAAGTCTACGATTTCGGCCAGTTCGGCTTTTTCTTCGTCCAAACCGGCGACTTTATCGAAGCTGACTTTGCGCTTGTCTTGCAAGATGACTTTGGCGCGGCTTTTGCCAAAGTTCATTTGTCGTCCGCCTGCACCTTGGGCTTGGTTGTAAATGAAGAACAGAATCATGCCACTGATTCCCAAGATTAAAATAATGGGCATGGCCGTGATAATCCAATGCGGACGCGGCGCAGGTTCGCCATCAAAATAGAACAGCCCCGACCGCGCTAAAAAGTTGTGCATGTACGCCATAAAAACATCCACACTGGGGATTTCTACCGTGCGCGGCGTGGCAGAACCGATGACAATAACCTCTGCCGTGCCGGTACCGGGTGTGTTGTTATCGGGGGTTATGACCACGCTGGCCACGCGATTTTCTTGCAAATCACGAATAAGGTGGGCGTAGGTATACGGCTCCACCGGGTCATTGTTGGTGTTCATACGATAAAACAGCATCACCGTCATGATCACCGCGAAGATGACCATAAACAATGCGAAATTATTGGAGCGTCTTTGAAGTGCCATGGTTTATTCCTCTTCGATAAATTTCAGGATACCGACGTAGGGCAGATTGCGATAACGCTGTGCGTAATCCAACCCGTACCCCACTACAAACTCGTCGGGAATTGTAAAACCTACATAATCTGCATTAACTTCTACTTCACGGCGGCTTGGCTTGTCCAACAGAGCACATACCTTGATGGTAGCGGGGCCCAATTTTTGCATGTATTCCTTCAAATAAGCCAGCGTCCTGCCGGTGTCTACAATGTCCTCGACCAGTAGTACGTTTTTGTCCTTTAAATCCAATTTGGGATGGCAATCCAGCGTGACCGAGCCGGAAGTTTGTGTTGCGTCGCCGTAGCTGGATACACGCACGAAGTCCAACGTCGCATTGTTGCCCAATTTGCGCGAGAGGTCGGTCAAAAAAATAACCCCGCCTGTGAGCGCACACATCAAAATGATGGGCGCATCGCCATAGTCGCGGTTAATTTCGTCGGCCAGGCTTTGCAAGCGGGTGTTAATTTCTTCCGGGGTGATGAGCATGTCCACACGCTCGTTGGGATAAGACGACATAAGTGTTCCTCCGATGGGTAATATTTTTTCGATTAAATGACCCCGCGCCACCAAGGGAATCAAATCACGCTCATGGCGGGGGATTTTTTTTTCGATGAAGTAATCCTTGAGCTTCTTTGTGTAGGCCGTGCCGCCGGGGCCGGGCAAAATGATGCGGTCGCCGGGGCGGCGGGTGCGGATGATGGGATGATCCTCCGCTGAGGGCACGGTGTGCGAAAGTGTAACATAATTCGCGCGTGGGGTACAGGCGGCGGGGCAGTGGATCGCAAGTTGCGACTTAATGGATTGCGGGCAGTTGGTAGCAATTTGCAACCGACTGGATTGTGCGCAACTGGTTGCAAATTGCAACCGGTTGAAATTGCGGCGGACGATGAGGTTGGGCAGGTGTACCTCGCGGCCGGATTGGCCGTGCAGCAGGTCGATAACGGCGGCGATGTGGGGGGCTTGGATGTCGGTGAAATGGGAAGGCGGCGGCGGGGAATCGGCGACGCCAACGGGAAGGGTGGAATTTATATATGAAGCTACACCGTTGCTGACGGACACGGAATTGCCTTGGACGTGGGATTGCACATGGGTGTGCGCACTTGCGATTGCTAAGCGAATGACACGGTTGAGAATAGCTTCGTGCAGGGATAATAACTGGGCGATGTCAAAGGAAATTGCTTGACTGCTATGCGGTTGCGAACAGTCGTCTGCGTCTTGCATGCTAGATTGCAAAGCCGTCTTAAACGCCCCATATGCCATTTCATCCAAAAACGCCGCATCTTTTCGCAACAGCTGCCCTGCGCGGGCGATGTTGGCGGCGGCGTTTCCGTTAATGTGTTCGTGCAACGCGGGCAGGATGATATTGCGCATGCGGTTGCGGGTGTAGTCATTGGCGGCATTGGTTTCGTCGGTGATATGCGGGATGTTTTTCTCTGTTAGATAAGCCTCGATTTGTGCGCGTGGCGTATCCAGCAGGGGGCGGATGAGGTTGCCGTTGCGCGGCGCAATGCCCATTAATCCTTGCAAGCCCGTGCCGCGGGCCAGGTTCATGAGGATGGTTTCGGCGTTGTCATCGGCATGATGGCCGGTAGCGATTTTGATGAGTGGGTGCACGGCAGCAACGGCTGCATCACCCTCAGCGTCGCCAACGCCAGCAAAATGCACACAAGCCGCATTGTAAGCAGCGCGGCGCACCTTCCTGCCTGCTTCCTCCACCCCGATTTTCTCCCGCGCGGCCACGGCACGGACGTTTTCGGTTGCCACATACAACGGCACGCCCCACTCCGCGCACATTGCCCGCACGAATTTTTCATCCGCATCGGCCGAAACGCGCAGTTGGTGATTCACATGCACGGCGTACAGCGACAGCCGCAGTTCGGCAGCCAATTCGCGCAGCACCGCCAACAACGCCACCGAATCCGCCCCGCCCGAAAGCGCAACAATTACCCCGTCGCCGTCGGCGAACAGGGTATAGCGGCGAATCGTTTTGCGTATCATTTCCAACAAAAAAATCACCCAATGGGGATATTAGGTGATTTCATGCCGATATGCAATAAAAAGTACAGGAAACGTTAGTTATTCGTGCAGATATGCCAATGAATACCGAATCGATCTTGTACGTCGCCGCACAGCGTCGCCCAAAATTGCGTTGCCAACGGTGCAATCATGTTGCCGCCGTCCGCCAATTTGTTATACACCGCAGTTACTTCCTCGGCCGTGTCAAAAGCCAGCATCAGCGAGAAATAATCACCCGTGATGGGTGCGCTTCCGCCGTCGGTCATGATCACGGTCGTACCATAGATGGACACTTCCGAATGCATGACAAAATCGGGTGGCAAAGAAGGATCCATACCCGAATCCTCCGGCGCATCGCGAAAATACGCAATTTCCTTGACTTCTGCGCCCAGCGCTTCCTTGTAAAAATTGATGGCTTTGTCACAAACTTTTTGGAACGAAATTGTTACATTCATGTTCATCTCTCCTTCGTTTTTGTTGAATCATACCACGTCAAACACGACCACTATCTGTCCTGTTCATAAATCATTGCCAACGCTTGCTGTACCCAATCCATTTCTGCATCGCCTGCTATGTGCGGATAAATGCCGACTTGGTGGATATCCTCGCCGCCCGGCCCCGTCACCAGCAACACCGACGCCCGCACCGCGTACCCCCCCGTCAGCGGAATCGTCACCTGCCCCACCCCTTTGCCGAAAGTCCGCGTGCCCACGGTCGTGACGTTGGGCAAATGGTAAGTCAGCGCTTGTATCAACCCCTCTGCAGCGCTGGCGGTGCGGTGGTTTTGCAAAATAATAATATGATTATATTGCAACGCAGGCTCGCCGCGCTGCCCGCGCGCCGTTATCGTCCGTGTGAAAAGTGACCACCGCGTAATTTCATACCCCAACACCGCCCCGCGCGGCACAAACAAATCCGCAATACGGTGGAAATCCCGCAGCATTCCCCCTGAGTTGTACCGCAGATCCAAAATAATATTCTCGTACTGCGCCAAGATTTCGACTTGATCCAGCACAAAATCCCGCGACCAGCGCGATATATTGGGCACCCACAAATACACCGTCGTATCCGTTAGCGGCTCAATTGTGGCCTGCCGGCCGCGCGCTTGTTCCTGCACCCGCACCGCCACATACGATTGCGGCGTGTACAAATAAGTGAACCGATCCGCATTAATTTCCCGTATCGCTTCGGTGAAAACAGAAATCATGACCCGGTCAAAATCTCGGTGGAAGCTCCTTCGGTTCTCTTCTAATATATGTTGCGCGTACAGCGCATCCAAATCCTCCGTAAAAATATAATTCCCCGCAATCAGCATACGAAAAACCCAATAATCATAATGAAACCAAGCCATGCCCCCATACCCCAACAACAGCACAAAGAAACCGATTTGAAAAAAACGGTAGCGCCGTTTCATTTTGCGCTCGGGGGTGCGTTCGCTTCTCAACGCCCGTTTATGACTTCTGCGCATCCACCAATTGCTCAATTTCTCTCGCATATGACAACCCGCTTCCCTACCTGCTCGTATGTATGTATAATCCTTGCCACGGCACAGAGTATCCTATCCCAAAGGAAGTGTAAATAATTGATCGCACAAAATCGCAAAGCCTACCATGATTATTTCATAGACGAAACCTTCCAAGCGGGCATATCGCTTGTAGGCACCGAGGTCAAATCCCTCCGTGCTGGCCGTTGTAATCTCAAAGAATCCTTCATCCGTATCGAAAACGGCTCCGCTTTCATCGAGGGCATGCATATCAGCCCTTACTCACACGGCAACATCTTCAACGCTGACCCCACCCGACGCAGAAGGTTGCTCCTCAATCGTCATGAAATCAACCGCCTACACGCCGCCGTAACCCGCGAGGGTTACACCATCGTACCGCTCAAAGTGTACCTGCACAAACAATACGTAAAAATCGACATCGCCATCGCCAAAGGCAAGAAGTTATACGACAAACGCGACGCCGACGCGAAAAAGACGCAAGAACGCGATGTGCGCAGGGTGCTGGCCAGCCGGGATTGATGGCGCGGCCGCAACTAAGTGCGCGGCCATGACCAAAGTCAAGACCTCGGGGGACGCTGCCCCCGAACCCCCGCAAGGGGCACTCGCGCCCCTTGACCTCTGATTTGGGCGTCGCCCCCGCTCAATCATGGCCAGAATAAAATCCAACTGGTCGCAAATTGCGACCAGTTGAAAATTTGCACCAGCCAATAATCAAAGCCTCGCGAAGCACAGCGCGGGGTCAAGGGGGAACGGTTCCCCCTTGCGGGTCTGGGCAGCGCCCAGGGTTTAATCTTTTACCCCCCACCCACCAACACACTACATATCAGGAGGCAGCAATCCATGCAAAAATTCCTAAAATCTCGCATGATGGTATCGATGATCCCCTACTTCATCTTGGCCTTGGCCATCATTGTCACTTGGCACTTGGTCGGCTCGTGGGGTAGCTTTGCCGCCGCGTTTGGTCGATTTTGGGGCACGATTACGCCGTTTATGTATGGCTTGCTGGTGGCTTATATATTAAACATGCCCACTAGCTTCTTCCAACGGTTATTGCAAAAAACCAACATCCCATTCATCGCCAAGCGCAGCCGGGGCTTTGCGGTGCTGATTGTGATGTTGTTGTCACTGGGTGTGATTGCGCTGGCGTTGAATTTTATCATTCCGGCGATTTGGCGTAGCTTGGTCTTGTTTGTGAATCAATTTGAAAATTATCAGCAAGGATTTTTGGAATTTATAGCGCGGGTCAATGAATGGGATTTGCCTGATTTCATGGACGGTTTTTATATCGACCCGGACGAATGGATGGCGGAACTCACGGGTCTGTTCGCGCGGTTCTTTGCAGACTTTGACGGCGAAAATATGGCGTGGCTGCTCAATTTTGTGGGTTCGGTTTTCGGCTCAGTTTTCTCGACCATGTTCCAAGGAATTTTAACTTTTGTATCGTGCATCTTTTTATTGATGCAGCGCGACCGTATCATCGCGTTCGCATGCCGCATCACCCAGGCCGTCACCGCCGAAAACACGTATGCCTTCATTATGAAATATTCCCGCAAGCTCAATTTTAACTTCCGCATGTACATCTATACACAAACGATCGACGGCCTGATTTTGGGTACGATTATGACGATTATCTTGGCGATTGCAGGGTCGCCATTCTTCTTAATTTTGGGGTTGGTCTTGGGCATTTTGAATTATGTACCGTATTTCGGCTCCATTGTAGGCACGGCCATTGCGCTGGTGGTGGTGGCATTTACGCAGGGGCTGGGTATTGCGCTGGTCTTGCTGCCAATTATGTTCTTTGTACAGCAATTGGACGGCAATTTCATTCAACCTAAGCTGATGGGCGGGTCGTTCTCGCTGAGTCCGCTGTTAATTATCGTTAGTGTTACGATTGGCGGCGCTTATGCGGGTATTTTGGGCATGCTGATGGCCATCCCCATTGTGGCAGTCATCAAAGATATGCTGGACAGCTTCATGGAATACCGCGAGGAAAAAAAAGAAGCGGCCAAAAACGCACCCCCGCCGCCAGATGATTATTATTAGAGAGGAAATATAAATCATGCACACACAACCACAAAGAAGAGGCAACGGAATGGGCGTTGTAATTTTAATGCTTATACTTTTTTGGCCCATCGGTTTGATTCTTTTGTTTGTTAAGTTGACCTCGGATAAAAGAACGGTGTTAAACGTCAATTGCCATCGGCCATTATCGCGGTTTTCATTTTTTATATTGTTTTTGATTGCCTGTTTTATCGTCATTCAGTTAATGGGTATCATTGATGATTGGATTGGGCATTGGAACCACTTCGCCCGATATGACTTGCGGGCATCGGAATTAGCGATTACTTTTAACTTCACGCTGTATCCGCTGGTGGGTATTTTGACGGTGTTGTTTGTCATACTTAGACTCGTGGTTGTTAAAATGAAAAGAGACGCGCTGCGGTTAAAGCGGTATATCCCGCTGATTGCCAACGACAATATGCGCAATGTGAATGAAATTTCAAACGCGTTGCGGTTGTCTCCTAGAACGGTCACCCAAGATTTGCGCAAGCTGTGTGGTATGGGCGTATTCCCCAATTTGTTCTTTAATCCGACCATTGGCTTGCTGCATGACAGGGTGGCGCACCCGCAGCATAGGCCTCCCATGCATCATCCCGCGCCGCCACCCCTACACCACCCCGTTCAACCCCAGCTTCCGCCTGTACCGCAGCATTGCCCCAATTGCGGCGCAAGGACAAACCCGCAAACGCGAAATTGTGAATATTGCGGCTCTATGTATTAAAAATCAACGTACAAAAAAACGTCCCATCGAATTGCACCGCTAGGCGGATTATTCGATGGGACGTTTTTTTATTGTGCTGACAGCTTTATGACAGGTTGTGGTAGCGGTGTAGGATGGTCATTAATTGCTCGCGGGTGGCGGTGTTGCGTGGGTTGGTGCCGTCGGTTAGGCCGTTTTTGATGCCCCATTCCCATGCCTCGCGGGCGAAGTTGCTTACGCCTTGCGGTGCGTTGGGGTCGGTGGGGGTGGGGTCCGGTGGGGTGATGGGTGCGGGCGGTGCGGTAAGCCGCGCGATGATTTCGTCGAAGGGGAATTGTGCGCCGGGGCAATTGGGGCGGGTGCGGGGGGTGATTTCATGGTGGCCGACAATGTTTTGCCGCGTGATGGGGATATCTGTGCCGAATAGCCGACGTACTTCCTCGCGGATGTGGCCGATGAGCCACACGGTAGCATCTAATTGCTGCGGCGCCAATGCACCTTTCGTCTCCGCAAAGCGGCCTTCATGCTCGATGGAAATCGTGTACAAGTTGGCGTTGATGTTGCGCGTGCGCACCACCGGCAGGGTGGCGTGCCCATTCCACAAATTGCTGGATGTGGCTGCCGCCGTACCGTTGGCCCACGCCATGTCCGCAATTTCCACCATTTGCGTAATGCGGCCATCCCGCGCTACAACAAAGTGCGCCGACACCCCTGAAGCAGGATTGGCCAGCCAATTGACCGCACCGGCAAATGCCCCCTCTGTAATATGACAAACAATCATATCGGGCACATGCCCGCGACGGCCTTGATTAAAGTTGGGGCTCATACGTCTTTCAATGTTCATTTCGCGTCCTCCTTGCGATGTTTTTTACATTCTATTCGCAGGCGGTTGCAAAGTTCTAAGAAAATGGCCGAGAGGGGAGAGCGGCGGAGCCGCGTGGGGAGCGGGCGTATGAAAATGCGCGCTGTGCGGTTTATTGGGCGTTTGCGATGCGTGCGAATTTAGAACTCGACGTTCGGCAATCATTTTGACTCCCTGCCTGCGCAACAAAAAATCCCCACATTGCAAAATGCAGGGATTCAAAAAGTTGACTAACGTGAGTTCTTAATGAGCGCGGGTCGCAACCGCGCAAAATCCGTACAACACAAGCCAATTCGAAGAATTTGCGGGCAAATTACATTAACCCGCGCACATGCGGCCGTGTAGTCATGCGGCTTTGCCGCGCCCGGCGGCGCTACGCTAGCCTACGATTTTAACAGCTGCGTCGCCTAGCAAGTCTTTCAAGCGTTGGGCGAGTTGGGGGTCGGGGCGGATATGAAAGGATTTATTAGCGGCGAATTTTTGGCCGCTTTTTTCGTTGTAGATCATTACGGGGGTGTTGCCGGGGTAGGCGGATAGGATGTCGGTGACATCGCGCAGGGGAATGTCGCGGTCGGCGGCTAGTTTGAGCCAGAGGGTGCGGGTGGGTTGCGGTGGGGCATCAGCGGCGGCGGGTCGGGGGGGATTTTGGCGGGGTACGGGGGGGGTGTCGTCGTCATCCATGTAGGCGTTTTGGGCGATTTCATCGTATAGGACGATTTCGTTGGCGATGATTTTGGCGTCTTCTTCTTCGCGGACGCTGGCACGTCCTGCTACGATGATGACTTGGTCGGTTTGTATGCGGAAGCCTTGTTTTTCGTAGAGTTGGGCAAAAACGATTACCTCGACCGCGCCATACATGTCCTCTACGGTTAGGAAGGCCATGGGCTTGTTGTCGCGCTTGGTGTATTTGACGGATTTGGCGGTGACTAGGCCGCCGTATTTTACGTCTGCGCCGTCTTTGATGGCATCTGCGGTGTCGTTGTCGGCGGCGAAGGATAGGCTGTTGTTTTTAGTAAAGCGGCGCAGGACATTTTCGTAATCGGACAGGGGGTGGCCACTTACGTAGATGCCCAGCATTTCTTTTTCGTCGGCCAGCATTTGGCGTTTGGGGATGTCGTTTAAGTAGGGGAGTTCGTCTTTGTGGTAAGTGGGGCCGGTTTTGGGCGTGGATTGGGCGGAGTCGTCCATTAGGTCGAAGAGGGAGAGTTGGCCTTCAATGGTGGATTTTTTGGCATGGGCGATGCCGCTTACGATGCCGGGGAAAACGACCATATACTGCACGCGCTTGCCGCCCAGCGAGTCGAACGCGCCTGCTTTTATGAGCGATTCCAGGCAGCGCTTGTTGATGGCATCTGCGGCGGTTTGCAAGCGGTTGATAAAGTCTGTGATGCCGCGGTAAGGGCCGCCGATTTCGCGTTCCTTGACAATGGCTTCGACCGCACCGCGCCCTACATTGCGGATAGCGGCCAAACCAAAGCGAATCGCTTTACCCGATACGCTGAATGCGCTGTAACCTTCATTGATGTCGGGCGGCAGCAGGGCGATGCCCATTTTTTTGCATTCGTGGATGTAGGCGGCGACCTTGGCGGTGTTGTCCATGATGCTGGTCATGGTGGCGGCCATAAACTCGACGGGATGGTAATGTTTGAGCCATGCTGTTTGGTAAGAAAGCAACGCGTATCCCGCCGCGTGCGGTTTGTTGAACGCATACGCAGCGAAGTCTGCCATATCGTCAAAAATCTTGTTGGCAGCGGCTTCAGGGATGCCGTTGGCGACGCAGCCGGGCACACCGGCTTCGGGCGAGCCATGGACAAATACGTGCCGCTCACTTTCCATGACGCTGGCGATTTTTTTGGACATTGCGCGGCGCATCAAGTCCGACCGCCCCATGGAGAAACCCGCCAAATCGCGCACAATTTGCATGACCTGCTCTTGGTATACGATACAACCGTAGGTGGTGTTAAGGATGGGTTCAAGTGCGCGATGCAAATATGAGATTTTTTTGGGGTTCTTTTTGCCCTTGATGAATTTGGGAATCGAGTCCATCGGCCCCGGGCGGTACAGCGAAATACCCGCGATAACGTCCTCGAGGTCTTTGGGTTGCAAATCCTTCATGAAGGACTTCATGCCCGATGATTCCAATTGAAAAACGCCGTCGGTGTTGGCGCGGCTGATGAGTGCGTATACGTTGGGGTCTTCATAGGTCCAGTTGTTTACGTCCACGGTGATGCCCTTGGAACGCGCCACTTCCTCGGCGGCGCGGCGGATGACGGTAAGCGTGCGTAAGCCCAAGAAGTCCATCTTGAGTAAACCTAATTCCTCGACCGTACCCATAGGGAATTGCGTGGTGACTACATTGTCGTTGACGTTGAGCGGTACATATTCGCTTACGGGGCGGTTGCAAATTACGACCCCGGCGGGGTGCGTGCCCGCGTGGCGCGGCAGGCCTTCCAGCTTCAATGCCATGTCCATGAGGGTTTGCGTGTCTTCTTCCTCTTCGTAGGCCTGCTTGAGTTCGGGGCTGATTTCCAATGCTTTTTTCAGGTTGATGCCCAACTCCATGGGAATCATCTTGGCGATGCGGTCCACGTCGTTATAATTCATGGCCAGCGCACGCCCCACGTCACGCGTGACCGCCCGCGCCGCCATGGTGCCAAATGTAATGATTTGAGACACATTCTCCACGCCATATTTGTCCACGACGTAGTCAATGACCTCCTGCCGCCGTTCATAGCAGAAGTCAATGTCAAAGTCGGGCATGGATACGCGTTCGGGGTTGAGGAATCGCTCAAACAGCAGGTTGTACGGGATGGGGTCAACGTCGGTAATGCGCAACACATACGCAACAATGCTGCCCGCACCGGAGCCGCGCCCGGGGCCCACCATGATGCCGTTCTTGCGCGCGTAGTCGATAAAATCCCATACGATAAGGAAATAATCCGTAAAACCCATGCCGCCGATGACGGAAAGTTCGTATTGCAGACGGTCATGGTGGTTAGGGGCGGTATCGCCGTAACGCGAAACTAAGCCGTCCTCGCATAACTTGGTTAAGTAGGCGAAAGCGAGGGCTTTGTCGGCTTCAACAACGCCGCCATTTACATCATCGGCCGTACTGTCATCCGTCAAGCCGTTGCATGGGGGGTCAAGGGGGAAAGCCCCCCCTTGCGGGGGTTCGGGGGCAGCGTCCCCCGAGGTCTTGATCTTTTCTTTTTCTTCGCCGTCTTCGCCGCCGCCGCCCCAAGCCGCCGCAAACGCCTCCGGCACAGTAAACGTCGGCAACTTGTAATTGTTAAATTCAAATTCCACATGGCAGCGATCGGCAATTTTCTGCGTGTTCTCCAACGCCTCGGGCACGTCATCGAACAACTCAAACATTTCATCGGGCGACTTTAAATAGAATTGGTCGGTGTTGAACTGCATGCGGTCTTCGTCGAGGATGGTCTTGCCGGTTTGGATGCATAAGAGGATTTCTTGCGCCTTGGCATCTTCGGCGTTTATGTAGTGGACGTCGTTGGTGGCTACCAACGGGATGTTTAACTCGCGTGACATGCGCTTGAGGTCGCGGTTGACTTGCTGCTGTTCGGGCGCGTTATATCCGCCCAATTCCAGGAAGAAATTGTCTTGACCGAACACTTCATTGTACGCACGCGCCATGAGACAAGCGCGTTCGTAGCCTTCGGTCAGCAGGATGCGCGGCACCACACCCGACAGGCAGGCCGACAGCGCGATAAGTCCTTCGTTGTACTTTTTTAATAACTCAAAGTCCACGCGCGGGCGATAATAAAAGCCCTCGGTAAAACCCAGTGACACGAGCTTGATGAGGTTTTGATAGCCAACTTGATTTTCGGCCAGCAAGACGAGGTGCATGTAGTTGCCTTGGTCGGTTTTGACCTTCTCGAAGCGGGTGGTGGGGGCTACGTACATTTCACAGCCGATGATGGGGTTAATGCCTTCGGCCTTGGCGGCTTTGTAAAAATCCACCACGCCGTACATGACACCGTGGTCGGTGATGGCGAGCGAATCCATGCCCAATTCCTTGGTGCGCTTGACCAAATCGCGGATTTTGGCGGAGCCATCCAGCAAGGAGTACTCGGTGTGGACGTGTAGGTGGGCGAAGGGGCGCATCAATTATTCCTCCGATTCGATATTAGACAAGGATTGACGTGGATTTTTGTTTCGTGGCAAGGAAGTGCCGACGACGCGTGCCAAGAAGGCACGCTAGGAGGAATAATTAACTTCTCCGTTTGCGGCGTTGATTTTTGGAAATGGGCGCGGGGCAACCGGCGTAAATATACCCCGTGATGAGCATAACCAACGCCACAATGACAAACACCACCGACATCACTTGACTCGCCGCCAACCCCGTGCCAAAGAAAGGCAGTTGATCCATCCGCAGCCCTTCAATAAAGAAGCGCGCCACGCCGTAACCGAGGAAATACAGCCAAAAAATTTCCCCATCAAACCGCTTGTGCGGGCGATAAATAATCAACGCAATCATCCAAACCAAGTTAAATGCCGCTTCATACAAAAACGTGGGATGCACTTGAATATAATACGCACCGTTGGCGGCGATCCGGTTTTCCCATAATTCTGCAGGCAAGTGCGCCGCGCGGTCCACGCGGATGCGCATGGCAAATAAATTGTCCGTATACGACCCAAACGCCTCAGCATTGAAAAAGTTGCCAAACCGCCCCACCACTTGCCCCAACAGCATCGACGGCGCACCCGTGTCCGCCAGCACAAAAAAAGACACACGTTTGCGCCAGCCAATAAACAGCCCCGCCAACGCCGCGCCAATAATGCCACCGTAAATAGCCAATCCGCCACCGCGAAAATCAAACGCAATGCGCCACCACGGCTGCCCGCGGAACGAATCCCAATTAAAAATTACAAAGTAAGTCCGCAACCCAATAAACGCGAACACCAAGCCCACCATCAGCAAGTCCAAGTACATTTGTACGTCTTGCCCGGTTTTGCGCGCCCAGCAAAGTGCCAACAACGTCGCCAAAATAATACCGCTGACAATCAATACCGCATACCAGTAAATGCCAAAATCGCCAATCATAATAAAATGCTGCGGCACCCGCTCGAAGTAAAATCCTAAATTCGGGAACCAAATTTCGGGCTGGATATGGTCTGCAGGCATGAGAAATCTCCTTTGCAAATGGGCTGGAATTAGTATAACATGGGCGCAAGTAATCGGACAAATTCCGTAAACCAACCGGTCGCAAGTTGCGACCGGTTGGTTGCAAAATGCAACCAACTGAAAATCGGCAAAATCAATAGGTCGCAACTTGCGACCCATTGAAATCTAGGAGCCCCCATGTCTTACACCGTCCTGTACCGCAAAAAAAGGCCACGCACCTTCACCGAAATCGTTGGCCAATCCTATATTATCGAAGCCTTGCGCAACCAACTACGCAGCGGGCAGACTTCGCATGCCTACCTTTTCTGCGGCACGCGCGGCACGGGCAAGACCACCGCGGCCAAAATCATGGCGCGCGCCATCAACTGCGAAGACTTACAAGACGGCAACCCTTGTAACACCTGCCCCACCTGCGAGAGCATCTTGGCCGACCGAAACCTGGACGTAGAAGAAATTGATGCCGCGTCCAACAACGGCGTAGACGACATCCGCAACTTGCGCGAGGCCGTCAAATATCCCCCCGTGGACAGCCGCCATCGCATTTATATCATCGACGAGGTGCATATGTTGACGGGCGCGGCCTTTAACGCCCTGCTCAAAACATTGGAAGAACCGCCCCCGCACGTCGCCTTCATCCTAGCCACCACCGACCCGCAAAAAGTGCCCGTCACCATCCTGTCGCGCTGCCAACGTTACGACTTCAAGCGCATCAAAACCGCCGATGTCATCGCCACCCTGGGTAAATACATGCACGAAGAAAACATCCCCTTCGAACCCGAAGCCCCGGAGCTCATCGCCTACCACAGCGACGGTGCCATGCGCGATGCCCTGAGCCTGCTGGACCAAGCCATGAGCCTGCGCGCCACCCCCGAAGCCCCCCTAACCGCCGCCGCCGTGCGCGATTTGCTGGGCGCGGTAGACCGCCGCACCCTCTTTGACTTCACCGACGCGCTGGCCGCATCGGACAATCTGCGCCTACTGGAAATCATCGACCGCGCCGCCCACGAAGGCCGCGATATGGCGCAACTCACCTCCGACCTCATCCGCCACCTGCGCGATGCACTCGTGGCCTCCCTCATAAAATCCGACGACGCGCTCGACACCTCCGCAGAAGCATCGACACAACTACGCACCCAAGGCCAAGCCATCGGCACCGCAAAATTAATGGCCTACATCCACACCTTCTCCGAAATGCAGCGCGAACTCCGCTTCGCCCCCCACAAACGCACCGCACTGGAAGTCTGCGCCCTTGGGATAATCACACCCCGCGCAGCAACCACCATTGAATCTTCAGAAGCGCCCGCTTCCTATATAAATGCGGCACCACCGTTCGCACCCGCTTCAAATCCATCAACGGCACCGACAACATCCAACATGCACACCTCCACGCCACAACAGCCCGCACACACATCCCCCGCCATTACACCGCCCCCGGCAACCCCAACTTCCCCTGCCGAAAATCCCCCACACACGCAAGCCGCAACACCCCAAACCGAATTTCAATACGAAAATAACGCGTCGTCACCCACGCCGCTCCCAAATACAAAAGCACCCACACACCAAGGCACCCCCGCCTCCCTCACCGAAGCCCTCAACCGCATCCCCGCCGATTGGCCGTCCATATGCAAAAACTTGGCCCAACCCATGCGCTCCATGCTGGCACGCTGCCAAGTAATCCCCCAAGGCGAGCAACTCCTAATCACCAGCGACAGTGAAGCCATCAACGAACGCGTCAAAGCCCACCAAATGACCATCCGCGAAACCCTCGCCGACCGCTACGACCTCGCCACCCCGCCCAACTTGGCCTTCGCCATATCCACCCAACCCATCCGCCCCCCACAAAAACAACCACCCAACCCATCCGCCCCCCGCGACGTCACCCAACAATCCGCCCCATCCGCACCCCCCACCAACAAAGCCCCCTTCAATGAAGCTCACAACGACTCAGGCTTCCCCACCCCTCCCCCCGAAGAGGACGATTGGGCAGCCTTCGGCCAAGCGGAAGTGGATGATGATGCACCGTGGTAGTTGCGAAAGGGTGGTGTGTATGAAATATGTATTTTCAACCATCTTGCGGGCAAAAGAAGCAAATATAAACTCGTCACAGACATTACAAGCAGCGTTAAAAAATGAATTGCAAATCGCGCAATAAGAATATTGATGTTATTTCCCAACCACTTCCCCCGACGACGATAATTGGGCAGCTTTCGACCTAGTAAAAGCAGACGTTAACGACGATACCCCTTGGTGATGTATAAATAAAATAAAAAATGCCGCTCAATTATGAAGCGGCATTTCTTTGTATAAAAAACATCAAGTTACATAATTATTGCACGCGAGTGAACGTTCGCCCCAAATTACCAAACTCATCTGAAAATTGCAATCTATTTCCTGTTATATTGAATGAGAATGATTGATTTCCAAACACTTCACATGAAAGTGAGAGTCTATTACCACTTGTTGTCCATGTGCCATGTCCCACGATGTTCCATTGAGCCATAGCTAATATTTGCTGAGTGAATGTGCCATTTGATGAAAATTCCATTCGCGCAATACCTCTCACATCACATTCCCACGTACCCACCATATTATTACGCCCACAAGCAGAAAATGCAGTTACTACCGCAAACGACATTGCCACAACTACAAACACCGATAAAATCGTTTTCTTCACTTATAAAACCCTCTCTGCTAATATAAGCTGATTTAACATGTCCACGAGCGACGCATTCCACTATCGCCCGCGTTCATGCCATGTATTATTTCTAAGTTCTCGTTTTATGATTGTGCCGTTAGAAAAAATTCGAGCCTCCAATCAGGATCATGCTCCCATTCCTACGTACCTACCAAACTATTCCGCCCGCAAGCATAAAACGCCGTTACTATCACAAACAGCATCGCCAAAACCACTTCTACCGATAAAATTCTTCTTTTCATTTTTATTTTCCTTCCCGCTCTTTTTAGGCCAATTTTTACATCCACGGGCGACGCATTCCGCCATCGCCCGCGTCCGTGCCAACAAAAAACGTGCAGGAACGGCAACTTTCTGCCATCACCTGCACACAAATATATCATAATGAACCGCACCCATTCAAACATGTCACATGAATATCCCGCCATGCATGAAATAAAACCGCATGATTGAAATAGCAGATAAACAATGCTAAACTTTGCCTTGCGCAGCGGTGAGCTTGTTCATGTGCGTTTAGTGATGTTTCGGATTCTTATACTTTCCGTGGGGTGTTTCCACACCTCACAACTGCTACATTTTATGCATTTCCATTCTATCGCATTTTTATTAATGCAACAAAAATAAACTATAAACTAGGAGATACTTATGCCCAGAGGATTTCACGGCCCGCCCGGCGGCGGAATGAACATGCAACAAATGATGAAACAAGCGCAAAAAATGCAAAAACAAATGGCCGAAATGCAGGAGGAATTGGCGAACAAAACGCTCGATGTCTCCAGCGGCGGCGGTGCGGTCAAAATCACGATTAACGGCGAGAAACAAATCACCGCCCTCACCATCGCACCCGACGTGGTAGACCCGGACGATGTCGAAATGTTGCAAGACTTGGTCATGACCGCCGTAAACGAGGCCATCCGCCAAATCGACGAAACGGCTAACAGCCAAATGAGCAAAATCACCGGCGGCATGTCGTTGCCCGGCTTGTTTTAACGCGTGTCACACGTATACGGCGGGGTTGTATCCCGCTTGATTGAAGAATTGGGTAGATTGCCGGGCATCGGGGGCAAGTCTGCCCAGCGGCTGGCGTTTTATTTGCTGCACCAACCGCAGGAAAAGGCCGAAAACCTCGCGTCCGCCATCCTAGAGGCGCGGCGCGGGGTTAAATATTGTTCCGTCTGCGCCAACTTGACCGATGCCGACCCCTGCCTGTTCTGCGCCAACGTCAAGCGCGACGCTACGGTCATTATGGTCGTGGAGGACCCGCGCGACCTTGCCGCGTATGAACGCACGGGCGAATTTCACGGCCTATATCATGTCTTGCACGGCGCGATTTCGCCCATGCATGGCGTGGGGCCCAACGATTTGACCATCACAGCGCTGCTCAAACGCCTGCAAAGCAGCGACGTGAAGGAAATCATCGTTGCCACCAACCCCAACGTCGAGGGCGAGGCCACCGCGTTGTACTTAGCCAAAATCCTCAAGCCGTCGGGCATAAAAGTCACGCGTATTGCGCACGGCGTGCCCGTTGGCGGCGATCTCGAGTTTGTTGACGAGGTGACTTTGTCGCGCGCATTGGAAGGCCGGCGTTTAATCTAATGAAAACCTTCGCATCGCGCATCGTGGCGTTTTTCACGGGGCTGGTTTCCACCCGCCACATGGTCAAGCCCGAATTGCAACGCGGCGAAATCACCCCCACGCGCGAGGCGTACAAGATTTCCCTCGCCATCGCCATCCCCGCCGTCATCGAAATGGTGTCGCTGGCTTTAATGGAAATGATCAACGCCATTATGGTCGGTGGCCTTGGAACAGAAGCATTCGCAGCTGTAAACATCACCTCTCAACCGCGCATGGTTTTCTTCGCGGTCTTTTTTGCGTTGAATGTGAGTGTAACGGCCATCATTTCCCGCGCAAAAGGGGCCGGCGAGGAAGAAAATGCACGTTCTGCGTTGCGCCATGCGTTGTTGCTGGTGCTGATTTTGGGTGTGCTGATGACCGTTTTGTCCGTACTTTTCGCCCGTCCGATGATGCGATTGGCCGGTGCGCAATACGATACGATTGACCTGGCATCGTCTTTCTTCCGTATTGCGGCCATTGGCATGACCTTCCAAATGGCCACGGGTACAATATGCGCGGCACAACGCGCCACGGGCAACACGCGTATCACCCTAAAAGTGAGTGTGACCGCCAAAATCGTACAAATAGTCACCAACTTACTACTCATCGGCGACCAAATCTTCCCCGACAGAGAGCGCATCGACCGTGCAGTTGTTGAGTACATACCTGACATTGGCGATACAATTGTGGATGCAAACACGTATGAAGCCGTATACGAGGCAACGTCAAGCGTCATGGAAAGAATGGGTGTTTTGGCCAATAATGCAATTTATGAAATCATAGAATTCGCACGTCGTGTTGCCGGTTATTTCCCGGATTTGGGTGTGGACGGTGCGGCGGTGAGCATCGTGGTGGTGGGCATTGTCGGTTTTATTTTGGCCGGTGCGTCCTTGTTGCAACGCAATAGCTTCTTGCGCCTGCGCAAAACCGACGACTGGCGGCCCAATCGCGAAATGTTGCGCACCATCGGGCGCGTATCCTCCGGCTCCATGGTCGAACAAGTGGGTTTGCGTATCGGCTTTTTCTTGTACGCGCGCGTTGTGGCCGGTTTGGGTACGGACCAATTTGCCGCTCATTCCATCACCATGCAACTCATGAACTTATCCTTCACTTTCGCAGAGGGTATCGGTGCGGCTACCACCGCTCTCGTTGGCCAAAATCTAGGTAAAAATCGTCCGGATCTTTCCATTATGTATGGCAAACTCGGTATGCGCTTGGCCTTCGCCGCCGCCGCATTCCTGAGCATCACCGCATTCTTGATGCGCCATTGGTTCCCCACTATTTTTAGCTACGACCCCTATGTTATAGAACTAGCTACCACCACTATCCTCATCGCTATCCTCGTCCTGCCCATCCAAACCACCCAAGTCGTCATGGGCGGCAGCCTGCGCGGCGCGGGCGATGTACGCTTTGTTGCCATGACCATGTTCGTCACCGTAGGCGTACTGCGGCCGCTGGCGGGTTTTGTGCTTGCCTACCCGCTGGGGTTGGCACTGGCGGGGGCTTGGATTGCGATTATTTTGGATCAAGGCGCACGGCTTGTGATGTTGTTTTTTAGGTTTAGCGGCGGGAAGTGGATACGGGAGAAGTTGTGACGGGCGGCTGGTTAGATCAATGTCAAGGGAATAGAACAAAAAACTAAGATCAAAAGATATAAGATCAAAAGACCCAAGACCTCGGGGGCGCTGCCCCGAACCCCGCAAAGGGGCACAAGCGCCCCTTTGATCCCCTATGTGGGCTTTGCCCTTATTCAATCATGGCTTGGTCGTGGTTAAAAATAAAACCGCGCTTGCGCACGGTTGGGATTAATAAAATGTTTTCGATTATCTGGGGGATATCATGATAACGGATTTAATTAACAAATTTTCGGCATTGCCCACTGCATCGCAAGTTTCATATATCATCATTTTCGTGATAATTTGTTTATTTGCATTGTATGGTCTTGGGTATTTTTCCGGCTGGTTGGCAGCTACTATCCAAATCGCCGGAGATGTTATATAACGAACACCACATACATATCAAACTTCACCAATCGATACGTGCCGGGTGGCAAATCGCCGTGCATATCCCAACCGTAGGTATACGCTACCGATTGACCCGCGCCAAGCATTAAACCGATATGGATAAACATCCAATCTCCGGGTACGGGCGGCACATGGTACCAAATGTCGTCTAAGAGCACGTCGAACCTATGATGCACACCAAAATGCCAAGTGGTGTCACGGTTATTGGTTAATGTAAACGTCACATTTTCATCGGTGTTTGAATCCAACGACATTTGTATGTCATCGGGTGGGTTTAATGCCGCTGCCGGTGTCAAAAATGTATTGCGCCAGCCTTCTGCGTCACGCGTCAAGAAAACGGCATTGGGGAACCATGAAAATGCGCGGCTTCTGTGTGCGCCCACACCTTCCCACGGGTGCTGTTCGGAAAAGGCTTCAAAATCAAAATCGAAGCGGTAAACATCGCCCGTTTGCGTAATCCAAAACCCGTTTGACCACGCCACCCATAAACTTGGCCCGTTTATGGTCGCCATGCGCATGCCGTAGATCGGCAAGGTAATATCGTCCAATGTCCAACCCGTAACCCGCGCTGCCGGTGCGCTGATTAAATCATCAATCATTCCCTGTCGGTATGCCGCGCTTTGGAAAACAAACTTCGACGTAACCGTTTCGCCATCAAATACTTGGATTTCGATTGCGCCGTTCTCGGCCGAAACCAATGGCAGCAAACGATTGGGTGCAGTGGGCGTATTGTAAGTTATGCGCGCCATTTCTACGTTTGGGTCGCTACGATTGCATCCTGTCATAGTCAAAAATAGTACACATATCGCAATTCCCGTCAAAAATACCCCTCTCACAACAACTCCCCCATTCGCTACAAAAACCGCACCATCACTTGATTCGCCAAATCCGTACCCAAGGGCGTGAGCCGCACGCGCCCTTTTTTTATTTCCAGCAAACCGTCGGCGACGAGTTCTTTGAGAAGTGCGCCATAGGTTTGCTGCACAATTTTGCCATAATTTTCTTCGCACGCGCGCAAACAAACGCCGTCCGCTAACCGCAAGCCCAGAATAAATACTTCGGCCAACGCGTCGTTTACGGTTAATTTTGTGATTTCCATGCGGATGTTTTTTTGGATATTATTTTCATGCGGTTCGCTTTCACGTCGTTTGTGCGGCGCGGACACGGTAGCCATTTCCGTTATATCGTCATTTACCTCTTGATTTGCTTTCGCCGCCGGGGCTGCGCCCCATGCTTGTAAGTACCGCGTCATGTCTGCGGTGTTGTGCCAGCGTGTGCCGCCGGGTGCGGTGTTGTGGCAGCGAGCACTGCCTTGGTTGGCATTTTCGCGAGTATCGGAGTTCCCCGCTGCGGTATTTTCTGTTGCGGCATCACCCGCCCCCACGTCAAACGAATGTGCTCCCAGCCCAAACCCACGGTACGGCTGCCGCGTCCATGTGCCCAAATTGTGGCGGCTCTCACGCCCCGGTTGGGCGAAGTTGGAAATTTCATATCGCTTGTAGCCCGCCGCCGCCAATATGCGCTCGGCCTCGTGGTACATAGCGCGATCGACGTCTTCATCGGGCAGGGTGATATCGCCGCGTTCGAGCCAATCCCACAGGGGCGTGCCTTCGGCGGGGGTCAGGCTGTAGGTGGAAATATGTTCAGGGCACAAATCTGCCAGCGCATCCAAACTTCCGCGCCAGTCTGCCATCGTCTGCCCCGGCAGCGCGAACATCAGGTCCACATTGATATTCGCAAAACCCGCTTCCCGCGCGGCATGAAACGTCCGCACAAAATCTGCCGATGTATGCGACCGCCCGATGCGCCGCAGCAATCCATCCTGCCACGCTTGCAAACCGATGGACAAGCGATTGACCCCGGCGGCACGCAACGCGGCGAAGTAATCGGTAGCATCTGTACCCGACGCAAACGGATTACATTCCACCGTAATTTCCGCACCCGCCGATATTTCAAACCGCCGCGCTTCCGTAATAATTTCGCACAAAAAAGCGGCAGATAAAACCGTAGGCGTGCCACCGCCTATATAAATCGTTTCAATTTTCGCGCCGCACAAATCTCCCGACCGCGCATGGCGCAATTCGTTCACCACCGCTTGCATGTACGCCTCCATTAATCGGCCGGTATCTGTAAGCGGTTGGGTTAATGCAAATGAGCAAAAATCACAATATGCGCACTTATTGCGACAGAAGGGGATGTGGATGTACAGCCCCATTTTGTTACGCATCAACGGTATTCCACTTGCGTCTCTTAATCGCAATTACCAAAAGCACCCCCCCGACGGCAAGCAGCACACAAGCCCCCACAAAGGTCCAATACGCCAAGTTTCTATACGACCACCGCGCCACATATGCCGATACGCGGGCTCCCTCCGGCACATACCGCCGCAATAATTCCATCGCAATTGCACTTTCGTCCAAGCGTGAAACGGAAACAAAAAATTTTTCGTCCAAGCGCAGATTTCCGTTTCGTGAAATTAACGCTACGGGCATGTCGTAGAATTCAATTATATACAAATGCCATCTTATGCTTTCATCGCGGTCGGTTCCTGTCGTATTGATAAACACATGAGAAATACCCGTGCGTCGGGTCGGGGCATTCACATATAACCGACGGCCATAATACGCACCAAATTGTGCCGCGCTGGTCACTACAGGAATTTCGCCCGCGTTATCACGGTGCGTGCGTACCGCAGCAATGGTTAACAAAACCCCCATGCCCAAGCAAAAGATTACCCAAAAGCGCAACGTAAATAAATAGCTGAAATCATCCATACTTCCATCCTCCGCTTGTGCCTTCGTTTCTTCTTCGACCATTAGGGAGATGCGCAACTCCGTCTTGCCGCCGGGGTAGGCCGTTGATTTCCACTTCGCCAATCTATTTAATTTGGCTTATTGTTCCAAATTCCACCGCACATGCGCGCGGATTTCGTCCTCGCCGGTGAATTTCAAGCCAAATACGCGCTCCATTTTACCCACGCCGTACAGCAACGGCTCTGCGCCCCACCCCTTGTCTTCCACGACGATTTCCGACGTAGACGCGGGGTATTCTTCCAATGCAATCTGCGCCACGCGCTCCCAAGTCGTAAAATCCGCCGCCAACGCAAGGAAAACTTCCTCGTTCAAGTCCGACTCCAACAACGCCACATACAATTTGGCAATCTGCCCGGCAGAAAGAAACTGCGTGCCGTCGTACTTCGTCACATGCACCGGCCGATTTTCACGCACCGCGTTGGTAATATCCGCAAAACGCATATCACTCTGCGACTTCCCCCCGACGAAGCACGGATTGGCAAAGGTATACCCCGGGCGTATCACGTTGCGCTTCATCGCCACCGCGCCGCCGTCGCCAAAATACTGCGAGAAACCCAGCACATAAGCCTCAATCGCGCCCTTGGTAGCCGCGTACAAGTTGTTGGGTATGTTCACAAAAGTCTCGTCCATGCCCGCACGGTTGTGCCCCATCGCCGCCGTAGACGATGTGAACAAGAACTTGCTCACGCCCGCTTTTTCCGCCAGCTCCAGCAAATTGACCGTGGCCGCAGTGTCGTTCATCAACATCGAGACGGGCTCATTCCCCCATCCCAACGCAATCGAAATCACCGCATCGCAGCCCGCTACATACCGCGCCATCAGCGGATAATCCGTGATTTCGCCCGGCACGATGGATATCGACCCCGGCGCACCCATGCGCAACATCGGCGCATACTTCTCCGGCGTGCGCGACAACACCACGCATTCATGCCCCCGCGCCGCCAACGCCAACGTCACATACTGCCCAATGTTACCCGTTCCGCCCGTGATGAAAATTTTCATAAATCCAATGCCTCCTTGACCCTGCCGGGGTTTCGTCTTCGAATTCGCCTATAAAGGAATCCGTATGCACACAAAAATATTCAATCGCATGAAACCACGCCCAATCCACCGACAAGGTTTCTAACACAACGCCGGAAAATGTAAAACGAAAATCAACGTTTATTTTGTCCTGTTCTACAATTTCACCCAACATGCGTACAATGGTTAAAAAATCACGCGATGCATTAGCATATCCGCGAACAAGATTCGTCCGCCCCCGCACTTCATTAATGGTTAAGATATTATTATGCGAATCATAACTGCCGTTTATGGTGACGGAGTTTATATATGAAGAACGAATATCAAGCACCAGTGTAAACCTAAGCACACCCTCTTCCGTTGCATAGACGGAGAGTGCGCGTACAATATCTAACAAATTTCCGGCTCCGGTAACGGTGGGTGTTGCAAATTGCCTTGCGTCCACATGATTTAACCCAAGCCTCCAATCCGCCATTAATGATTGCGTCGTTGCCGTACTCAGTTGCAAACCCATTTTGGAGCAAAGGATATTGACTTCATTTATATCCACAAAATCCAAACCCAGCGTAACCCTTGTTTCCGCCAGGATATTCCCGTCCGCAAACCCCATAATCCGAAAATTATTGGAATAATTGGCAATCACATCAGCCATATCCGCGTACGCAATAGCAAACGCCGCCGCCCTCACTTGCCCGCGCATGGAGCCGCGGTTATTGAAAATGAAGGTACCCGCCTCACCATCAGGCCGCGTATACGCAATTTCCCACACGCGATAACGGTACCACCGCATCCCAAACTGCGGCTCGCCTTGCAAATCCGACCCGCGCCGCGCTTCCACCAACTCAAAATCGCCGAACGCATAATTCAAATAACGGCGATACGTCCTGAAATGATCATCGTTGAAAGAAATGCGGGTACACCCGGCAAGCAAAAAAAATGCAGCAAATAACGAAATACAAACTGTGCCGATTTTTTTCATGATTACTTCGCCATGATTTCCGCTTTCGTAAATCGGTCGGGCAAAATGTTTCATGTTATGTCGAAATTAAAATCATCCAAATCTTCATTTTCATTATCCAAGTGTTGCTCAATGTTATTTTTTCGCTTAAATATTTTATTTTTAATTCCCTTTAATCCACCGTGCTTACTTATAAAATGCCCCCCGACAGCAGTTGTTACCGCTCCAATTATCGTCAACGCAACTCCGATTAACAAGCCTTGCGTATGCCCATCGGCATAACCTTCCGTTCGCCCTTCCATAAATCCCTCTGCGAGTCCTTCTTCTCTCCCGGTATGATAACCATTACCCCATACTGGATTTCCCATGCAATTCATCTCCTTTTTTGTTTATATAATCTACGCCCGTATTTCCGTTTTCGCAAACCGCTCCGGCGAAAATGTTTCGTCAAAATTGCTCGCCGGCCATTGCTCGCCCATGCCCACATCCTCGACGCGGCCGTGTACGGTGCCGCCTTCTTCTTCCACCATCAGGGTGATGCGCAGCTTGGTCTTGCCGCTGGGGCGTGTGGGCAAACCGCTGATTTCCACTTCGCCAATTAATCGACAGGCTTCATAGGGGTCATCGGCTTGCACGCGCTCCATGATTTTCAGCGCGAAGCCGCTCATTTCCTCGGGCGTGTTGCCGCTCAAGGTAAACACATGCGACTTCTTCGCTAATGCATAAAACGTACCGCGCCGTATCATGGGGAAGAATTTCTTCTCGCGTCCCGTGTCAATTTCCAACCCAATGTCGTGCGGCACGGTGACTTCGAAATCCACCGTCACTTTTTCGCTCTCCATATCGGGGTGCGACAACAAACCCATTTTCATGGCCGCGTAGTACGTAGCGCCCAACGAAATATCCAACGCAGGCCGCTCCGACGAATAAATCTTGCCCTCATCGGAGAAAATATCCAGCAACATCTCGCGCACCCACGGCATCTGCGACGAGCCGCCCTCCAGCAGCACGCGATCCACGTCGTCGGGTGTCAGGGAGCCGGAATACGTTTCGCGCAGGGCCTTCAACACCAGCTTGCGCGTTTTCAAAATGAAAGGTTCGATGAGCGTATGAAAATCTTCACGCGTAATTTGCTCCACAAAGGGCGGAATGCAAAACGTGAACGGGATGCGGAAACGGGGAACACCGCTGAGCCGCTCCTTGGCTTCCCGCGCGCGGGCAACGAGTTCGACTTGGTTCTCTATGGCCAAATCGTTCAGGCTTTGCCCGGTTTTGGCATGAATGAAACCGGCGCAGGCTTCCACTAGCATCGCATCAATATCATCGCCGCCGTGCGTGGCCTCCCCCCCCTGCGAAATAACCGCCAATTTAATCCGTGCGTCATCCCGCTGCGCCACATGAAATAACGTAATGTCCAACGTGCCCCCGCCAAAGTCAAAGACCATAATCTTCTCGTCCTGCTTCAAGTGATTGCGGAAGTTGTACGCCAAGGCCGCCGCATTCGGCTCCTTGATCAAGCAAATCAACTTGTCCGCCAGCCCGGCCTCTTCGCACGCGCGTATCGTCGCCTTTTGCGCCGCGTCGTCAAAATCATACGGCACGCTCACCACCAACCCCGCAATTTCGGCCTTGGGGTTCATGTTTTGCGCGTGGCTCACCAACTCACCCAATATCAGTGCCGAAATTTCCTCCGGCAGATAATCCTTGCCACCCAGCCGCACGGTCGTGTTCGTGCCCATCTTGCGCTTAATCGAGCGCACCGTCGTCTCCGGGTACATCTTCATCGAACGGTACGCTTCCTCGCCGATGACCCATTCGTCACCATCGCCCTCTCCGTCGCGCCATTGTACAACGCTTGGCAATGGTATCTTGCCAAAGCCGTTGGAAATGTCGATCGGCTCCGGCCGGTTGTTGCCCGCATCCCAATAACTAATCACCGAATGCGTAGTGCCCAAGTCAATGCCGAGAATATACCAATCTTCGGGCAAGTGGCCTTTTTCGTCTATTTGCTTGCGGTAGGTTTCCCAAGTCATGTGATCAAATCCTTTATGATTTATTTATAAACATCCCCACGTGATCCAACTTCAATCGCGCGGATAATCAAGTGTTCGTTGTTCATTGAATAAATGATGCGATATCCACCCACGCGCAATCGGTACAGTTGCACTTTGCCGGATAATTTTGCGGTATCTCCATTGGGCAATGCATTGATTGCGCGATATAACCGGATTTGTTCCTTACGTGGCTGTTTTGCAATAAATTTAACCGCAGATTTTTCAAACTCGATTTTATATTTCACTTGCATCTACCCCGCATGCGGCCAATGCGTCTTCAAATGATACATATTCACCCGTGTCTTTTTTATTAAACGCGCGCAAAAATAAGATCTTTTCAACATCGTCCATGTCATTAACGTTGGCCGATGGGTCGATGGTTAACACCGATTTGGCCAGCAACTCACCCAATAAAGGTTTTAAAAAAGCCAAAGTGCTTTCGGGTAATGCATACACCATTTGATGTACGTCCAATCGTAACGCGGACATTTTATTCACTCCTTTTTGTTTTTTGAATATTCACTTCTCCATAAACTGCGCAAAGAACGCCATGTCCGGGTCGTAGACGGTGCGTGGTGTTACACCCAGCCCGATTTTTTCAAACATTTCCACCAATTTATCGCCGTCAATCAATTCGAGCTTGGTGTTTTTGCGCTCCAGTTCATAAGCGGATTTGGGCAATGTGCCTGTGGTGATAAAAAGACCGCGGTCCGCTCCGTTTTGTTCCGAAGCCAAAACACCGATAAATTCCCTGATGTGGCTAATGGGTACTGAGCCCTCGTACCGTTTGCATTGCAGGAATACGCTCATGTTGACAAAGGGGTTCAACTTTAATGTCGCGGTTCCGTCAATGCCGCCATCGCCGGAACGTTGTGTGATTTTTACGTCTTCAAAGTTATACTCGCGCAGGAGTCTTCCGCATAAGTGTTCAAATCCGGCGGGGGTGGTTTTCTTTATTATGTCCAATAGGGGTACTTCGTTTTTATCTTCAATATCGTCGGTTAAGTTATCGGAAAGGTTTATTAATGCCTCCGCATCGCTTTGTTTCGATTTTTTATTCGCTTGGTGAAATTTTACCCATTTTCGCACCAATTGTACTGCTGTTGGGTAATCCACCGATGCGTTTCGTCCGGTCTCGGTCAACGACCACACGCCGTGGGTTGAGGTCTCTACGAGTTTCTCCCATCCGAGATATGTCCGCGCCCAATAAACTTGATTTTGGAATTTAAGCAGGTTGGATTTTTCGTGACGCATCGCGAGGAAATCGTCGGCCAAATCCATTTTCAATGCAATACCCTCGCGTGTTTCCTTTGGCGTGGCCGACCCGCCTTTTTCACGGATGACCTCCATAAGGGGTGGAATCCAATTGATAAACATTGCGTGTTGTGTGTTTATTTTTGCATTCATTTATACGCCTCCGTTTTTTATGTAATTGTTAATCAGTGACCGAATATTCCCCCGGCGATTTCATCGCGGAACAAATCGTACACATTGCAATCGCATTTTGCATCAAAGTACTCCTTCAGCGCAAAATATGCATCCCATTTTTTAAAGGTGTATGTATTGATGCTGTCCAATCCATGCCGCCGGTGTGCATCCACGAGCCGTTGTTCCAACGTGCATAATCCTTGCGGTCCGCCGATGCCGTCGCACAACTGGGTGAGTTTATGGTAATCATCATATTCGGCTTCGGCCAAGTATTTTTTGATGATGGCGCGTTCATTTTCGTCGTTGGTGATTTGCGAACCGGTGTAACTATGAATATTTTGGATGGGGAACGAATGCGATAAGCAAATATCCGCGATCGTTGGATAACCCCGTTCCATCATTAATGCATAACCGGCGTATACGTGGCAGACTTTGCCGCTTCGATCGGCGTTGGCGTAATAACCGATGTCGTGCAGCAGGCCGGATGCGTAGGCACGGTTGGTGTCCATGCCGCAGTGGGTGGCGATGGTTTCGGCGGCGCGGGCGGCGTTGCGGCAGTGAGATATCCATGGGCCGGGGTTTTGAGCTTGGGCCCATAAAAGGATTGCTTCGGCTTCGCTACGTGAGGGATAAATAGACGCAGCGTTCGTGTTCATGCCAATTCCACCTCGTATTCTTCGCAAAAATCGCAACTTTGGAACAGTTCGCCGAAGCCTACATCCCGCACGGTCATAATTGCTTCTGCGTTGGAAGTGAAGTCTAGCCCGATGCCTAGCCGCGTGGTGCCTTTGGGGCGCTTGGGCAAGCCGGGCAGTTCTACATCCATCAGCGGATGAATATCACCAACGCGTGTACGTGTGGCGAGTTGTAGTTGCAGTGTTGATAAATCGCTGATGGCAGCGTTTATTAGGATAAGTTTGTCCGTGTGTTTTTGCCACCAGAAAGCGTTGCGTTCTATTAATGGCAGGAAATTTCCGCTGTCGGTCAGGCCAATATCAAAATCCAGTTGATGGCGGTCTTCCAATACGATGTTGGGCGCATCTAGCATATCTAAGCGCTGTGCGGCCACCAACGCGGCGCCTTCGGCGGTGACGAGCTTGGCGTTTTTGTGGAAGTGTGTTTGCGTTTTGGCGAATATTTCGGTTACGGATTCACGCGTCCACAGCATTTCGAAGCCGCCGCCTACGCACAATACAGCGGAAATATCTGCAGGGCGAATGGGCTCGCCATATAGATTTTTTTGCATGACATCACGCATGAACCGCTCGAATTGCAACGCATACGGGCGCGACAGGTTGGCCGCGTCGGTGTGTGTAAGCGTCTTGCGAAACGGCGGATAGGTGAAGTTGAAATATAATTGCACGGGTTTGGTGCGGATGTTTTTTTGGAAAATCATATCCTTGTTTTGATGGACGAAAGCGGTGATTTGCTCCACGGTCTGCGGGGTTTTAACCGTAGACTCTGCGGGCAGAAAGGATGCGAACAAATCCTGCACGTCGCTAACCACGCCGACCGTGCCAATCGTGTCATCGAATAAGCTAGAGACACTTTCCACGGCCAATGTATCGCCCTCCGGCAAAACATGATATAACCCGCCGCGCACCTCCCGTGCACCGTAATCCAACAGCAATACATATTCCTCGCGCGGGGCATGGCGGGCGTAATGGTGCGCGAAAACGCATTCGCGGTCGCTCACCAATGCAATCAATTCCTTTTCATATCCCGCTGCCGCAAAAGCGCGGGTCAACTCCTGCCGCGCCGCATCACCAAAATAAGCCGGAACCGCAGACACAATGCCCACGATTTCGGCCTTGGGGTTAATATTGCGCACGCTGCCCAGTATCTCCTTCAAAAAAAGCGCTAACACATTGGCCACGGCCATCGGCTTACCCGCAATGTCGATGTAATCAAAATCGCCCAATCGTTGCACCAAGTCGGATAACGTTAGCTCTGTACCCAAACCACGGTTCAAAATGGCATATTCGCCAAATACCCATTCACGCGTTTCTTCGATATATTGCATCACCGTGGGAATCGATGGCTTGCCATACCCGCCAGATAAGTCAATCGCCTCAGATTCGCCCGTAGCAACATTAAAAAAAGCAATACCGGTAGAATCGTTGCCCACATCCAACCCGATAATGTAATAAACCTCATCCCGCTTCTGCGCAGGGGTTAAATTTTTGTACGTTTTCCAGTGCATGTACGAGCCCCTCTATCATGGGGTCGAGGGGCTAGTCCCTCGCCTACCGCGCGGCAATCACATTCGCGCGCATCAGCACCATATCCTTGTACCGATACCCACTGCCTACGCGCTTGATGATTTCGCCCTTGATGAAGCTCTCTTGCTGCTCGGCCATTAACACTTCGTGTTCCTTGCCGTTGAAGGGGTCGTGGGGTGCTGGGCGTATGGGCGTGATATCGTTTTTACCCAATAAAATTTCCAGCGCGGCGTATGCGCCTTCGAGGTTGGCGGCGGCATCTTGTACGTGTTCGGATGCAGATTCGCGCAGGCGGGATACGCTGTGCGTCAGAATTTCTTCATAAGTAGCAATTTCGTAAAGCAGCACTTCGCACTTGAAGCGGATGGCGGCTTTTTCGATTTTTTCGTTATAGAAAGCAACGTCTTTTTCGTAGTTTGCGCGGTAGGGAGCAAAGGCCGCACCCTCCCGGCATTGGGCAAAAAATTCGGGCACAACGTCGCTTGAAGCGGGCGGCGCGGCGAACCACGCATCACGGATGGCGGTATAAATAATTTGGCGCATTTCGTCGGTGATGTCGTTTTTTTCCTGCGCGAAGGATTGCATCAGGTTGGCGGTTTGGCCGTTAAAATCTTCGATGCCGTCGATGATGCTGCTGATTTTGATTTCCATCGTTTCGGTGATGCCTTGCAAAATTTGCATTTCTATTTCGTTGGTTTCGATGGGGTTGTTGATGAGCGTTTGATGGGTAGTGCGGAAAATATTGTTGACTTCAGTAGCCAAACGAATTTCTTCTTCAACAATATTTGGCCACTGATTTGCGATTTTTAAATATCCGATGCGTTGTTGAACATATAGGCTGTCGATTTCTTCTGCGAGCGCTTCGTAGAAGGGGGTAGCGTTAGGGGATGCGGCGAAGATTTGGGGTTGCGGCTCTGTTGCAAATTGATTCAAACGTTGGGTAAACGTACTATATGTGCCGTATTCCTCCATGCGGGCGGGGGTGCTTGATGATAGCCGTTGCAACGCCTCGGCCAGGGGGCCGGTTTGCTGGTAGGCTTCGCGCAGGACATTTAATACACTGGCAACAACATTTTTTTGTTTGGGGCTTTCTTCATATATACCTTCCAATGCAGCGGCCTGCACGCGGATCATATCTTGCAACACTTCCCACTCGCGCTGTACCCAATCCATGTACATACCGGCGGCTTTGCGTGCGTGCAAATCGTCCAATTGCGACAGACAAAAACGCAGTCCTTCGTTGTAATGCGCATAAAACGCCGTAAGTACCGCGTCGTTTGTTTTCATTTCATTGTGCAGCGCGTCCGCGCCGTGCAATAAAAAAGCCCCGCGCAAAAATTCCCCTGTTTCGGCAGGGATTTTGGCGGGGAAGTTATTGATGTAATCGAGCGTGCGCCCAAGGATTTCGTGTTTTTCGTTGGATACCGGATTAGTTGCGCTTGGCGTTTCGTTTTCTTCAACATGGCGCAGGCGCGATTGCAAAATTGCAAGGATACCCGCCAGCAGCTCGTCCACAGCAGGCGGCAAACTGGTAACACCCTCGATCATCTGTATGATGGTTTGGTAGTCGTCCATCAGGTGCATGAACCGTTCGTAAGCGCGTTCGTCGGTGTCGCTCAAGCGAGAAAACGCTTGCGCGTCTTGCGCCAACATTTCGCCCGCGGCGGTTTTGTAAGATGCAAATAATGCATCCCAATGAATGTGAATCACTTCATCGGATGCGGCGGCAAGGCTTTGCCATGTATCAAATAAGGACATGTTATCCCTCACTTGCTTATCGTTTTGTGGTTATATCATACCTTTAATATACGCAAAAAGCCAGCGCAACGCTTGTTTTGCGCAAGATTTGATTTACGCCATGCTTGCATATAGATAACAATTGTGTTACATTTTGGCGACAAACGGCGGGGACGGTACCCATTCAATAAAACAACGCGTTTGATACACACTGCGGTCTGTGCCGCACAAGTTGAGTGAAATTCTGCTACGCAGAATTGCCCCGTTCGCGAATTGCGGGTGGAGCGTTTCGCAATTCACTCACTTGAAGGGGATGATACCCATCACAAAAAACATCCGCGTCATGGACGAGCAGGGCAATCAATATGAAGCCACGTATCCCAAACGAGCCAAAGGGCTCGTCAAGCAGGGGCGGGCGCGCTTCATCGATAACCAAACCATTTGCTTGCTCGAAGAACCGCGTCCGCCCAAGATAAATCATAAAATCTTGGAGGATGACAAAATGAATACAGAACATGAAAACCGCACCAACGGCCCGCGTCCGGGCGCAACAGTCCCCGCTACGCCACCCGTACCGCCTACGCCACCGCTGCCTCCGCCGGTTCCCGGCATGCAAAAAGAATTGCTGGATCGCCTTGACACCATCATCAACAACACAGACTACCTCAAAGAAACCGTCAACACCATCCGCGATATGGCCGGTAGCGGCGAAATCGACAATCACGCCATCGCCGATGCTTATGTAGAAGGCTTGTGCGATATCATCACCAAACGGGAAGCCACCAACCAAAAAGCCATCGAACTCATCCGCGACATGTATGAAAGCGAAAAATCCGGCAAGTCGGGCTTTTCATCCGTATCCGGCGCAAGCATCGCACAAAACGCCATTGCCCTTGGGTTGGACCTCAACGAACTAATCGAACACATGCCACCGGAACAAGCACTACGCTTCACCCGCGAATTATTGGGCATGGGTGTGTAAAACGTAACATCAACCCACCAAATCCAGTTGGTCGCAACTTGCGACCAACTGGATTTTTTTATTGCGCGACATGCATCGCGCGGTCATGGCCGCGCGTACAACATATTCGCCAGCCACAACGACGCCAACACCCCTACAAAGTTGGCCAACAACGCGCCGGTCAACGTGTGGCGCGTTTTCGTTACTTTTATGTACATAAAATAAATACTCATCGTGTAAAACACCGTCTCTGTGCAGCTCATCATAATGGACACAAACTGCCCCAGCCACGAATCCGGGCCGTACCGTTCAAATAAATCCACCAGCAATCCTGTACTGGCCGAGCTGGACACCAGCCTCATCAATGTAAGCGGCACCGCCTCGCTGGGGTATCCCAACGGCGTGGTAATGGGTGTTAGTGCCATGCTCAACAAATCCAACGCACCGCTGGCGCGCAGCATCCCCACCGCCACCATCAACCCAATAATCGTAGGCGCAATTTGCAACACCGTACCGAAACCGCTGCGCGCACCCTCCACAAAGTGGTCATACACCGGTTGCCTCTTGCTAATGGCAAACAACAATATCCCCGCAAAGGTTGCAGGCACGATCATATTGGAAAGGAATAGCATCCAAGACATGTAATTCATACAAACCCCCAAGAATAAACCCTATTACAATCTATTCACGGGTCGGAGTCGGCATTACTGCTTCGCTTTGTGCAAACCCTTGGCATTTTTCTTAGAACTTGGCACGCGCCGCGCGTTATACTGCATCCAAGTCATCGGCGTATCCTAGACATCCGCACATGTACACACGGCTCTCGCGTCAAACGTATGCAAACGTCCCTGCGTGCATCCCGTATCACACATGCTTATGGATCGAATCGTTACCACCGGACTTACAGACTCACAAAACGCTGGCCAGCGAGAGTCAACAACAGGTAGTACTATAACGGGCAGCCCGCCTGAAATATTGCAGCAAACATAAAAAGCCGAATATTGCGAAGCCATCGCAGCATCCGGCAAGATAAATAAAAACCATCCGCGTGCCTCAATCCATGAGATTACGCGTATCAACCAAGCCTACGCAGGTGAATACTTGCGTGGGCATTTTTTATAAAATATCATGATGCCCGATGGTGATTAGTAGAATAATGCGCCCACTCTTGTAAGACCACAAAAGGCGAATATCCATGTTGACACTTGATTCAAATACATCTATTAAACGTTGTACTTTTTTTGTCCGCAACGATGGATGATGTGGGTCATTTTCCAAAATTGCAAGTTTGGACGCGACTACTTTTTGTTCAACGCCTGATAGCTTTTTTAAATTTTTGATAAATGCTTTAGTTGGCTCGAACTTTTACATTGCCGCCCCCAATGTTAATTCCCAAGTCGTGAAACATATCCTCGATGCTATCGTAGACTACGGAGGGTTCGTTGTCATGATCTTTCATCACTTGGGCGATTTGTTCCAGCTTGTTTTTTGGATAAACAACGACAGGACAAAGAAATACACCGCCGTCACGTTCAATAACTTCAAAACGATCCCCTTCGCGGATACCCATCTTTTTAATTATTTCATTAGGAAGCGTTATTTGTGATCTTGCTCTCATTTCAACTAACATGATTGTCGCCCCATTTCATTTAATCGCATAATTTGATAATAAGATATTCCGACAAATCGCATTTGTCAAATAAACAGCGACAGTACTAACGTGAGCGTTTTTATGGTCACCCGAAAAAAGAGCCGAATCGTTAATGACTCGGCTCCTTTTTTGGGTGGTTGCTTAACCTACGGCGGTGTTGGTGTCTAGCACCGGCGACTTGCGCAGGTTGGCTACGTTTAGTTTTTGCACGATAATTTCACCGTTTTCGTTTTGTAGGAAGACGATTTTATCCTCGGCTTTGACGTTTAGCATGCGGCGGATTTCTGCGGGTACGGTGATTTGTCCGTTGGTGGACATTTTGGCTAGGTTCATCATAAATTACCTCCGCGTTTACGTTTTTTGGCTTTCATGTAGGTCATAGTGCCCAGGCTGGCGGAGAGGGCGACAAAGAGGGCGGAAGCCAGCCACAGGATGTTGTCCATGATACCTGTTTGGGGCAGTGCGCCTAAAGTTACGGCGCCGCGGGGTACCACGGGGTTGTTAATTTCGATGAAATCCCAGCGGTTGGCGTTATTGTTCCATACCCATTCGCCGCGGGGTGCGCCTTGGTTGTCGAGTTCGAAGTAACCGGTGCCGTTGCCATTGGGTACGCGGTTGCCGGTGCCCGGCGGGCCGAAGGGTGGGGTGACGTTGGGTGCGTTGGTGGTACCGGTGTTTGTGGGGTTGGATGCGGTGGGTGCGGCGGTGGCAGCGGGGGGTGACGTGGTGGTGACTGTCGTGGCGGGGGATGTGGCGGGTGGGAACGTTTGGATGATGCCGCCTGGGGTGGTTGTGGTGCCGCCGCCGGGAGCCGTGGTAGTGGTGACCGTGCCGCCGCCAGGCGTCGTGGTTGCGACAGGCGGTGTGGTGGGTGTCACGACGATGGGGATGTAAGGGCTGTCACCGTCCTGCTCGATATTATCGAAGCCGATCATGAAATTATTGATTAGTTGGTTGTTGGGTGCATTGGCGCCGACAATGAAGGTCAACACGATTTCGCTACCCAGGGCGAAGTCTGCGGGTACGTTACCAAAGTAGAAACCAATGGCGGTGTAATACAAAGTGCCCGGTTGCGGCAGATCAAAACTGTGTGGATTGGCGGCGTTGATGCCGGTTGCATGTACGCGCCATGCGGTATCACCTGCACGCATGTATCGGATTTCGTAGGTAACGCCCGCGCCGTTGGTGAAGGCGGGTAGCAAACCGGAGCGGAAGTTAAGCCCCAAACCGGGCATATCAACGATGGTGAAGTTGGCGACTTCCTCGCCCGTGGGGTTGTGGAAGCCGGTGAGCGTCCAGTTGATGGATTCGCCAACGGATGCGGTCATACGGTTGGGTGTCTTAATCATTTGCGCCGGGGTGGTGGGGTGGGGCGTAGTGACCGGTGCCGTGGTTACGGGCGCAGTGGTTATTGGCGCAGTGGTTATTGGCGCTGTTGTAATCGGTACCGTGGTTATTGGTGCGGTTGTAATCGGCACTGTGGTTATTGGTGCGGTCGTAATCGGTACCGTGGTTATGGGCACGGTTGTTATGGGCACTGTGGTTATTGGCGCTGTTGTAATCGGTACCGTGGTTATTGGCACGGTCGTAATCGGTACCGTAGTTATTGGCACGGTCGTAATCGGTGCCGTAGTTATTGGCACGGTCGTAATCGGTGCCGTGGTTATTGGCACGGTCGTAATTGGTACCGTGGTTATTGGCACGGTCGTAATTGGTACCGTGGTTATTGGCACGGTCGTTATCGGTACCGTAGTTATTGGTGCGGTCGTAATCGGTACCGTGGTTATTGGCGCTGTGGTGGTGGCAGGTACATAAGTGTATGTGTTGATGAAGACCGAATCCCAGTCGGCTACCGTTGCGGTCAGCGGATTGCCGGCTACGTTAACGGTTACGATACGCTCGGCGGTATCGTTGCTCCAATTTGGATTGGTTGCGTCATATATCGTTCTTGGATCCGGAAGAAATACGTACCGGCAACCAAGCCGTTGATGGTGAAGTTAAAATCTTCATTGCCCGCACCGGTGGTGTTGCGCATGACGGTATCGGTTATGGCCGTACCTTCGAAAGCATCACCCGCAGCGTTGGCCACTTGTGTCAGCGTAAAGCCGAATTCAAAGTCGGGTGCGTTTTCGCCCGCTACGCGTTTGGTGGCGTTGATGGTTACGTTGGCGGTGGGTGTTTGGAAGGTATTGGTGAAGGTTTGGCTGTTGTTCCAGCCGGTAACGGTCGCCTCGCGTTCGTTGCCCTCGCCGAACAGGGTTACGGTAACGATGCGCGGTTCGAGATCATTGGTCCAACCTTGTCGGGTGTCGACAGTGGTTTCTTCAATACGGAAGAAGTACGTATCTGCTACCAAACCTTCAAGGTCAAAGGAAAACGGAAAACTATCTGCGCCGCCCGTTGTATTGGCCGTTGACGTACCGGTGATGGCGTTGGGTGAAACCGCGCTGCCTAAGTTATCCACCACTTGTGTAAGGGTAAAGCCGAAGTTAAAGGCCGGTGCATCTGCACCCTCTACGCGCTTGGTGGCGTTAATGGTGACACCCACTATCGGATTTCGTCGCCACAGGGCAATGTACGATACATCGGCTGCAGGCATGGGGAAAGCATAGACATTGGTTGTTACCAAGTTGCCGGCGGGGATATTGTCGAAATCTGCCGGGGGGGTCGTGCCGCGGTACCAACCGATGAAAGTGTAGCCCGCTACCGTACCGGCGGTGAGGGTCACGCCCCTGCCGGATTGTACGTTGTGCGTGCCCACAACGGGGTCCAAGTTGGTGGTGGTTGCGCCGCCCAGTACGCCTGTTTGGCCGATATGCGTCAAGCCGGAGGGGCTGTTGGATACGGTCAAGTTAAACATATTGCCGCGCCAAATGCCGTACACGGTGATATCACCCATCGTCATGACGGTAGTTTCGTTAAACCATGTACCCGTGCCGTCGGGTTCGGTATTCCAACCTTGGAAGGTGTAATGGGGGTGCGTTACCAATGCGGGGTCGGGGAAATTAGGATTTGTAATACTGCCTTCCTGTTCCCCGTTGGCGGTACGGTTTTGTAAGATATCGATGGGGGATGGGGGCGGCGTCATGCTGTTATAGGAAGCGCCCGTGATGTTAAAGTCAAACGTGACGCGCCCGGCAAATTGGGCGTGCAAGTTCAGCCGTCCTGTATTCAATCCGTAAATGGGGGTAGAGTGCAGGTACGGATCGCCCGTAGCCGAACCGGGTACGGGGTCCTCATTCCAATGGTGGAACCGCCAGTTTTCTTTGGTTACGTTGTTGATGTTAAACGTGTCGCTGGGGGGGCGACCCGCTACTTGCACCGGGTGCCAGTAAGTCGGCGTGCCAATGGGATAGTTTTGAATGCTTGACGCAAACACACCTGCGCCGGGATGGAAAACCACATCCACATGCCATATGGCATACAACACGAAGAAATCTAAAATGGGGGTATGGGCATCAATGGCAAATCCGCCGCCGCAAGGCGATGTATTCCAATGCCAGAAGGTGCGCCCCGGCCATGTAGGCGGTACGAGCAAGGAGACATCGATACCTTGATCGCTTAGGCTTAGTGCGGGGTTGGTAACTTCTGCGCCGTACAGCCTGCGGACGGTATTGGGGTTGCCTTGGTCATCAACACCCAACCATGCGATTCCATTGGCATGGCTTGCCGCGCCGCCGATGTTGAGCACGATGGCATCTGCCCAATGGGCGAATACTTGGATATTTTCGGTAACAATGGTATCTGCGGTAAATCGATATTCCGGGTTGCGGTACACGGGGTGCGTATACCAACCCAAGAATGCGAAGCCCGGTAATTGGAATGCCGCCCAACCGGCATCATCATGGCAAGGCATGATGTTTTGTAAAGGCATTTGCGCTTGCGTTGTTAATATTTCACTGTTGTAAGGTGAATTGTTGCGATGGAGCGTGTTCCATACTTGATGCTCCGGGCTGCTGCCCACACCAAACATCAGCTCCATAATATTATTGCTGTGGACGCTTTGCCCGGATATGACTTGCCTGCGCATTACGCTGTTGCTGGCATTGCTGAATCGATTGTGGTTGTTGTTAAAGGTAACTATACCCGTCCATGTGGCATATACCGTCATGGGCCCGGTGACTACAGTGCTCCTGCCAAAGGAATAACCGGTGCCGTCGGGCTCCGTATTCCATACGGCATGGTGCCATGCATTACCTCCGCTCATTCCGCCCATGGCCAAGTGGTTAAGTGATTGCGAAAATCGAAGCGGTACTTGATTGGCACGTTCTGCACTTGGGATGCTGTGCATGCTGTGGGGGCCAAAAGCGTCATATATACGGCCGGCCGTATCGCGCCGTATCCAACCTGCCGTGTATGCATCGTACCCGACGGGGTAATTTATCGTTACATCGGCAGCGCCGGCTCCGTTAGAGTCAAAAGTCACCGGTGCCATGGGAATCCACCTTGCATACACCGTTAGCGTCGCCGGGTTTTGCGGCCCTTGGGCTTGGATGGGTTGCAATCCCATCAATCGTGCATTCGAAGAAATGATAAAAGATTGGGGGTGTTGGTAATAAACAGGGGTTGCATTGTGCAATCGGCGGCCGGTTCCTTCATTGGTAACCGGGTCGATGGCGGTATACCAACCCAAAAATACATATCCCGGCCGTTCCGGTATCGAAGGCCATTCAACATAACCCTCCCGTACAGAACCCATGACGCTGTTGCCGTCGGGGATGGTTACGGTGCGGTTAGGGGTTACGCCGCCGTTAGAATCAAAAAGAATTTCTATAAGTTCTTCGATAGGTTCCCACATGGCCCTGAAAACAATGTTTTCCGTGATGGGCCAATCCGCAACGTCATCATGCGTCAAACCGGATTGGTAAATCGTACCGCCGGAAATAACACCGGTTAAAATGTTAACCGTGGCACCTACAATCACATCCCAACCGGTAAATATATGGCCGGTTCTCATGGGAACGGGTACGTTTTGCGGAATGGGTGCGTATATGCCGTCCCCAAGATAGAGAGAATATTGCGTCTCCGCATCTTTAACGGTTTGCGGTTGTTCTGCTCTATCGAAATAATGCCCGATATCCGTTGCATTAACGCCATGGGTACGTAGGGTTTGCCCGTCAGCGGTGTAATGCCGTCCGCCGCGAATACAGGTACATCCCTGCCTCTGTGTGCGATTCGACCCTCCGGCGTGCCCGACGGCAACGCGGGTGTAATATAGGTGTTGTACCAAGTGCCGCCGTTGGGGTTGAATGTGGCCCTGTATACCCACCACGCATATACCGTCATATCTTCATAAACCGGTTCATGTGCCCATCTTACCGGAGAATTGTAACCCGATAAGCTGGATGTAAGGCTCGCCCGCCCCGGCGCGGCAAAGCGCGTACCGGTTCCGTTGGTTCCTGTCCACCAACCTTGCAACGTAGCACCCGCCAATCGAGCTTCAGGTGCAGAACGTTGATAAACAAACGTGCGGTTACGGTAATGCGGATGCAACCATGAATCTGTGATGGACAAATTGGGAACCGCATCACGATAACGTGAATGCCCGGCCGTCAATACACCGGGGCCGTAGTCAAACGTAACCACCCAATCATCCACCGGTCTCCACAACGCAACGAGGAAAATCGTACCGGTCATAACGGTATCGCCGTCTATACATTCACAAAACGTATGGTCGCATATATCGCTGCCGACAGTGGTGCGCCAGCCTATAAAACGATAACCGGGGTTGACCCCTGCGGTTGGGTTGTCCGGCCACGCCACACCTGCCAAATCATCAATGGTGGTGCTGCCGCTGTCAGGTACATAAATATAACGATGCCCCCAATTTTGCGGATTGTCGGGGGTGGCACTACGTTCACCCAAGCCGGGCATCAAGATTGCCAATTCTTCGGCAGTCGCGGACACCGACCCCACGCTGAAGTAAATTCCCCATCCCCATTGGGCATATACGGTTATGCTGTCGTGGATTTCGGTGTTTGCGTCAAACACATCGCCCGACCCGTCGGGTTGGGTATTCCATGACATAAATACATACATGTCGGTACGCTCGGGCGGCACGGGCATGCCGTCGCCCAGCGTATCACCCGCTTCAATGGGTCTAAACGAATTACCGCCGTCCAACATGATGGTATCGCGGTATAAATGCCCCGCACCTGTAACGGCGTTGACGTGGTTGTTGTCAAAATCAACCCGAAGCCCATTACCCAACGGGATGATGCCCATCGCAGGCGGAGTGGTTGCGCTCCCTTCGCCAAACGTGGATACCGGATCCTGCGCGTCATCATAACCCAACGCAAAGTACCCCAGTGTTGCAGTAAACAGAATAAATGCCATTACCAAAGCAATTTTCCGTTTCGTGCTCAGCTTCTTCATTTCTGTTTCCTCCTTATATGTAGCATTTATAAATGCCAATGGTTATTGCTGCATAAAAATCACGCGTTGCATGATGTCTTCGGGTAACTGCCCGCCTGCGAACAGGTCAAACCGCATGTGCCAACCGCTGCCGTCTTCGTAAGTGCCGATGCCGATGGCAATTTCACCTGATCCTTCGTCCAATACGTAAAAGCGATAAATCATGCCCGTAAGCGTCCGCACAAATGCCGCATCGGCGAAGCCGTAGTATTCGATGATGCTTGCCACGGCCGCTTCTGTTGTTGCATTGGCCAAGCTTGCTAAGATGGCTTGCGTGCGGTCAGTGGGGGGTGCGAGGGTAGTTTCGGGTTGTGTTTCCGGTTGGGTGGTTGCATTGGGGGGTGATGTGGGTTCGGAGGTTGGAGGTTGGGTAGTCGGCGGTGGTTGCGTGGCGGGGGGTTCGGTGGGATTAGGCAAGGTTGGAGGTGGCGTGGGTTGCGGCGAAGGTGGTGTGCTATGTGGAATGGGATCATGTAGGGGCGGTTCGGGTGCGGATTCACCCGCTATTGCGTATGGCTCCTCCGCAGGAAGGTAATCTGAAGGAAATGCCTCCGGTGGGGATTCGCCGTCATCGTCATTGGCGGGTATTTCAATGGAGGGTGCCGTGGGTATTTCGGTGGGGAGTGCCGTGGGTGCTTCCGTTGCGGTTGCATGCGGCAAGACGATGGGGGCGGGTTGCGCTTCGGTGGGTGCAGGTATGTCTTGTGCGATTTCGTAGGCGGATTGCAACGGTTCGGCTTCGTCCACAGATAAATATAAAAGCGTACCGACCACCCCCACACCCACCAAACATGCCGCAACCATGCAGCCTTTTACAAATGAAGCTACGGATGCCGTGGAAGTCATGACAGCAGCAGAAGTGGTGCCCGCGGCCAATGCCGTGCTGCCCGCGCAGGCGGTTGCGGGTATGTAGCTGGCGGCAAACACCGATTCTTCAATCAAGAACAAGGCACCCAATGCCACCAACGCCGTAACCGACGCCTTTCTGCCCATGTAGGAATTCCGGCCTTCCAGTTTGTTGCGGATGGCTTGGCGCGCGCGTTGCAAATTGACGCGCACCACGCCGCTTGAGCAGTTGTACAACCGGGCGATTTCTTCGGCATTAAAGTTGAAGTAGTAATATAGGTAGGTCATCTCGCGTTGGTTTTTGGACAACGTGTTGATGATTTGTATGAGTTCGTCTTGCTGCTCTTTGTTGCGCAGCGATTCTTCGGGCAGGAAGTCTTCGTCCGCGTCGGGGATTTCGGCGATTTCTTCGTCCAATGAGAACAGGACAAAAGATTGCTGTTGCCGTTGCACCTTGCGCTTGCGGAAGCATTCGTGGATGGCAATCTTCTTTAAATAGGCCAGCAGGGTATCGCCTCGCAGGTCGCGTGGTTTTTTGAATGCGATGACGAAGGTGTCTTGCATGACTTCCTCCGCGTCTTCCTTGTTCTCGCAAAATTTTTGACACAAGAAAGCCAGCGGGGTTGCGCACCGCTTGTAAATATCGTCAAAAGCGGAGGCGTCACCGTCGTTGTAACGCGATATGTAACCGGTCAAATCATTGGCAATCGTTTTGATGGCGCACCTCTATTTAAGAATTTCTTTGATACTTAACGCGTCGTTAGTGTCGTGCGGCAAAGCCCGCTTGAAGAAGTCCAACTGTGCCCTGATCCTTTCGCTGTACAAACCCAACACACCGGCAACGTGCAGTTCCGTCATCTCCAGCAGCCACGCAATGTGGTGGATGGGTACCGACAAATAGCAGTAGTAATAAATAACCTGCCGCTCCTCAAAGCCAAACTCGTCCACCGTGTGCATCAAAATACGGCTGGCTTGGCGGTTGGCGATAAACGCCCGCGGTATGTCGGGCATGTTTATTTCCAACTCGTAAGCGGGCAAATGCCGGATGTTATGATTTTCTGCGGTGGCATTCAAGCAGCGGACACCCTCTTTGCACGGTATATTCTTATACCTACTTATAGGGTCATTTCATGAAAACCGTAACATTCTTTAGAAATATTTTTTTCACATAATATTTCTTTTTGCTTTATGCGAATTATACTGATTATTTTTGCGCTATGTTGAAAGGTTGCCAATTGTTAACAATTCTATCGACGGATTAAAATGCCAATAAAAAAACCCGCGGTTTTCGCGGGTTTTGAGGAGATGCGTCAATTTACATTAAACCACGTTCGATGGCTTGCACATTCAACGGAATCAAGTCCTTGCTGCGCGCACCGGCGAAGCGTTCGTGCAGTACATCGGTGATGTCATCCAGCGTGAAGAGGTCGGTTTTTTTCAAGAAGCCGGCCAACATGACCATGTTGGCCACGCGCAGGTTGCCGATGTCTACGGCAATGTTGGTGGCGTCAATGGCCAGTACATCCACATCAGTACGGCGGGCTTGCACGTCCTCGGTCACGATGGAGGCATTGACCAATACAAGACCGCCCGCGCGTACCTTGGGCAAAAATTTATCTACCGACGGTTGGTTCATGGCCACGAGGATATCGATGTTGGATTGCACAAGGGGGCTGCCGATGATGCGGTCAGAAGTGATGACGGCGCAGTTGGCCGTGCCGCCACGCATTTCTGCGCCGTAGGAGGGCATCCACGTTACGTGGTTGCCTTTTTTCATGGCCAGCGTGGCAACGACTTCTGCCAGTACGAGTATGCCCTGCCCGCCAAAGCCGGAGAAGACCATTTTATTCATTATTGGGCACCTCCTTGTGCGGCGCGGTCGCAGTACAGCCCCAGCGGGTAGTACGGTACCATTGCGTCCTTGATAAACGCCATCGAGTCCACGGGGGATAACCCCCAGCCGATGGGGCATGCGGCCAGAATTTCGATCATAGCGAAGCCCTTTCCCGCTACTTGATATTCGAAGGCTTTTTTGATGGCGCGTTTGGCGCGTAAGATGTGGGCGTGGTCGTGGACAGACACACGCTCGATGTAAGTTGCGCCGGGTATAGTGGCCATCATTTCGCTGACTAGCAGGGGCTTGCCGGTGGTTTCTTCGAAACGGCCGTAGGGGCTGGTTGTGGTTTTTTGGTTGATGAGGGTTGTAGGGGCCATTTGCCCACCGGTCATGCCGTAGATGGCGTTGTTTACGAATATAACGGTGATGTTTTCGCCTCGGTGGGCGGCGTGAATGATTTCTGCCGTGCCGATGGACGCGAGGTCGCCGTCGCCTTGGTAGGCAAAGACGATTTTGTCGGGTTGTACGCGTTTGACGCCGGTGGCTACGGCAGGAGCACGGCCATGCGCGGCTTGGATGCCGTCGCAATTAAAATAATTGTAAGCCAATACCGCACAGCCCACGGGCGCAATCGAAATGGTGCGTTCCAAGATATCCAGCTCCACTAGCGACTCCGCTACCAGCTTGTGGATCGTGCCGTGAGAACAACCCGGACAATAATGAAATGACGCATCGGTAAGCCCGCGGGATTTTTCATAAATAATTTTGGCAGCCATGGTTACAAGTCCCCTTTCGAAGAAGTGGAAATAATCTCCCGCACTTTGTCGGCGATTTCTGCCGGTTCAAACACCATGCCGCCGCTGCGCCCGTGGAAATGCACGGGTCGTGTACCGTTAACGCCCAGCTTCACGTCTTCCACCATTTGCCCCATGGACAGCTCGATAACGAGGATGTTTTTGACCGATGCGGGCAGTTGTTGAAACGTATCGTATGGGAACGGCCACAGCGTAATGGGGCGCACCAATCCGGCACGGATGCCTTTGGCGGCCAATTCTTCGATGGCGTTTTGCGCGATGCGGGCGGGTACACCGTAGGCCACGATGGCGATTTCGTCGCCTTCTTGGACGGTGTTTTCCACCAGCACGCATTCGCGCTCGATTTGCGCGTATTTTTGGAATCGCTCGATGTTTTGCTGCTCCAGCACATCGCCCAGCAGCGACAGGGAGTTGATGACACGGGGCTTGCGGTTAGATGTGTCGCCGTCGGTACACCACGATTTGTCCGCGGCGATGGGTGGACGAGGTTTGATTTCCACCGGCTCCATCATTTGCCCCAGCATACCGTCGATAAGCATCATCACGGGTGTGCGGTATTTTTCCGCCACATCAAAGGCGTGGAAGGTCAAATCCGCTGCTTCTTGGATGTAGGCAGGCGCGTACACGGGAGTGCGGTAATCGCCGTTGCCGCCACCCCTTGTGGCCATAAAGTAATCCCCCTGTGCGGGCAAGATACCGCCCAAACCGGGGCCGCAGCGCGATACATTCACCATAAACACGGGCAAATCTGCACCCGACATATAGCTGATGCCCTCCTGCTTCAATGCCATACCCGGCGAGGACGAGCTAGTCATGACCCGCGCACCTGTAGCCGCCGCGCCATAACACATGTTAATCGCCGCCACTTCGGACTCGGCCTGCACAAAGACACCGCCCTGTGCACCCCCGGTTTCTTGGGCGCGCCGTTCCATGTGGGCGCTCATATATTCGGGCACTTCGTTCTGCGGGGTAATGGGGTAGCCGAAGAAGGCCTTGCAACCCGCTTGAATGGCGGCTTCAGCGATGGCCTCGTTCCCTTTCATTAAAATGGGGTGCTGCCCCAAGCCCCGCCACTCCGCGGGGGAAACCCCCACTACGCTTCCTCGCTTCGCTGTGGTATTCGCTTCGCTCATTATTATACCCCCCTTTCCACTTTAATCACCGAATCCGGGCACACGCGTGCGCAGATGCCGCATGCGGTACATGCTGCCGAAGCGTTGCACTTGACCGGGTTGTATCCCTTGGCGTTGACGCGGGATAACTCCAAGTCAAGGATATCTTTAGGACATGCGTCGATGCACAGCTTGCATCCTTTGCACGTGGCCTCGTTGAATGTCAAAATCGCCATGGTTACCTCCCCGGGGTTAGAATCGAACGGACATTGCGCATGGCTTCGATGCGGCCTTCGGCCAAGCGGTCGGCGGTTTGGAAGGCCAATTCGCCCGTTTCGTCGCTGATGCGCAGGATTTCGCGCATTCTATTGTAAATGCGGTCGATATCGCGGCGGGATGCTTCTTCATTGTAACCGCCTTCGGCATGTTCGTAGCTGACGTTGATGACGCCGCCCGCGTTGGCCAAATAATCCGGCGCGTACACGATGCCGCGATCTTGCAAGGCCTTGCCGTGCACCAACGGAACGCGTAATTGATTGTTGGCACCGCCGCACACGATTTTGCATTTGAGTTGCGGTAGGGTGTCGTCGTTAATGGTTGCGCCCAATGCACACGGGGCATATATATCCATTTCAGCGCTATAAATGGCTGCTTTGTCCACTGCCACCGTGCCGAATTCCTCTACGCAACGCTTTACGCGTTCGTCTACCACGTCGCTGACCAGTATTTTCGCCCCGGCTTCGTGCAATAGTTGGCACAAGTAATAACCCACATTGCCCACGCCCTGCACCGCCACGGTTTTGCCTTCCAACGAAATATCGCCATACACATGGCGGCAACATGCCTGCATCGACTTGAAAACGCCCAACGCCGTATAGGGCGAAGGATCGCCGCTGCGTCCGGGCAAACCCACAACATGGTTCGTTTCCATATTCACATATACCATGTCTTGTGTGCTGGTGCCCACGTCCTCGGCGGTGATATAACGCCCGCTCAAGCCATGTACATACCGCCCAAACGCACGCCAAAAGGCCTCGCGTCGTGTGGGGTCTTTGCGGATTTCTGCCGGGTCGCCGATGATAACGGCCTTGCCGCCGCCCAACGCCAGCCCCGCCAATGCACTTTTATACGTCATGCCGCGCGCAAGACGTAATACGTCTTCGGCGGCTTCTTCCTCGTTGGTATAGTTCCAGACGCGCGTGCCCCCCAATGCCGGCCCCAACACCGTGCTGTGCACACACACAATCGCTTTCAACCCCGTGTTCTTGTCCTGGAAAAAACACAGCTGTTCATACCCGTACTCTTCCATGTACTTAAATTTGTCCATATTCCACCCTCCCGATTGATTTTTGTGCGAAAAATATATCACATATGACAATTAAGCGCTATAGCAAATGCATGACCATGGGCAATTTGTACAAACCGCGCAAGCCAATAAAAAAACCCCCGCGACAATCGTCACGAGGGTTTTCATTTTTGCGGCTGAAGGGACTTGAACCCCCACGCCTTGCGGCACAGGAACCTAAATCCTGCGTGTCTGCCAGTTCCACCACAGCCGCGTGGGTTGGACACCGGACATTTTACGGCAGTTGCTGCTGACTGTCAATGAAACGAAATTACATACCCGAAATTTTCAACCCGTTCACTTTAATCGATGGCATGCCCATGCCACCGCCGCCCATGGAGCGGAAGCGCAGGTCGTTGCCTACGGCGTCAATGTTTTTGAGCAATTCGTAGAAGTTGCCCGCTACGGTAATTTGCTCAAGGGGTTGGATTAGTTTGCCGTTTTCGATCAAGAAACCTTCTGCGCTAAAGGAGAAGTCGCCGCTGACAGCGTTGGCGCCGGAGTGCAAGCCGGCCATTTCAGTAATGAGCACGCCGCGCTCAATGCCCGCGAGCAAATCGTCGAAGGATTTGTCGGAGGGTTGCAAGTAGAAGTTGGTGGTGGAGGTGGTGATGGCACCACCGTGACCTTGTTTTGCGGCGTTGCCGGTGGATTTGACGCCGTCTTTGGCGGCGGATTTGAGGTTGTAGAGCAGGGAGGTGAGCACGCCGTTCTCGATGATGGCTTTTTGTTGTGTGGCTACGCCTTCTGCGTCGAAGGCCATGGATCCGAGCGAATCGGTGCAGATGCCATCGTCGCGCAGGGTCACGTGGGGGGCGGCAATGGTTTCGCCCAGCTTATCCTTGTTTAACAGGGAGAAGCCTTTTTGCCCATTTTCGGCCATGAAGATGCTGGTGAACACGCCAAAGAAGTCGCGCGTGGTTTCGTTGTCGAAGACGATGGGCACTTCACAGGACTCGATGGAAGTTGCACCCAAGTAGCTCAAGGCTTTTTTTACGGCATCGTCGGCTATTTTTTTGTAATCAAAGTCGGCGAAGTCGCGCCCGGCCCACCAGGCTTGGCCGGACTTCATTACGCCGTTTTCTTCTACGCGGGCGATGACATAGGCCATGGCCACGTTGCTTTTTCGTGTCAAGTCAAGGCCATGGGAGTTGGCGATGGACATGGCTGCGTTGGAGTTGGTGACGGTGCAGAAGTCGGCCATTTTGACGCGGGGGTCCAAGGATTTTGCGTAGGCTTCCATTTCCAATGCCCATGTGATTTTTTGCCCGGCGTCTACTTCGTCCAACGCAGGGTTGTAGGCGTTGACTTCGGAATAAGATGCGTCGCCGGGGTATAGGATTTCTACGGTTTCGTCTTCAATTATTGTGGCGTTGGCGGCGGCGTTGTCCAGCATTTGGTCAATGACTTCCAGCGCCATTAATTCGCTGGCGGCATAACCCATTTTTCCGTTGTAGGTACCGCGGAAGCCGATGCCCTCGCTGGCGGCGTTTTTGTATTCTTGAATTTCGCCGTCAAACACCCGCACGGAGAAGCTTGTGCCGCCGGATTGGAACAGCTCGTAATCGGTGAAGCCCTTGGCTTGTGCACGGGCAAATATTTCGGCTTTGAAGGATTCGAATGTCATTATTTTCTACCTCCTACGATCATTTCTTTGACGCGTACCATGGGTTGGCCTACGTTGGTGGGTACTGCGCCGGATATCGAGCCGCACATGCCCTGCGCCGCCGCAAAGTTGTTGCCCACCATGTCAATGTCCATGAGCACTTCATGGCCTTTGCCAATGAGGGTTGCGCCGCGCACGGGCTCGGCGATTTTGCCGTCGCGTATCATGTAGCCTTCCAGCACAGCAAAGTTGAACTCGCCGCTGGCGGGCTGTACGGAACCGCCACCCATTTGCGCGGCGTACAGGCCGTGCTCGGTGTTGGCAATGATTTCTTCGGTGGTGGAATTGCCGTTGAGTATATAGGTATTGGTCATGCGCGATGTGGGGGCGAAGCGATAGGACTCGCGGCGGCCGCTGCCGGTGCTGGGCATACCCATTTTGAGGCCGTTCAGGTAGTCCACGAGGTAGGACTTGAGCACGCCGTTTTCAATGAGCGTGGTGCGGCGGATTTTGCCGCCTTCGTCATCGATGTTCAAGCTGCCCCATTCGCCTGTTAGGGTACCATCGTCGATGGCGGTCACGCAGTCGGCGGCGATTTTTTCGCCCAGCTTGCCGGTGAACACGGATGCGCCTTTGGCCACGCCGGTGGCTTCCAAGCTGTGCGCGCAAGCTTCATGGAAGATTACCCCGCCAAAGGCATTGTCTACGATTACGGGCATTTTGCCTGACGGTGCGTAGTCGGCCTTGAGCATGGTAACGGCCACGCGGGCGGCTTTGGTGCCCAGTGCTTCAATATTAATGGCATCCATTAATTCGTAACCGACTTTGGCGCCGGGGGCTTCGTAGCCGGTTTGTTTTTCGTTGCCGTCGCCGGCCACGGCTTGCACCAAGACACGCGTGCGCACACGCCGGTCCTCTGCCCACAAACCATTCGAGTTGGCGATGAACACATCCTGCGTAACGGATGCATATCCATTGGACGTTTGCGTCACCAGCGGATCATACGCCATGGATGCCGCCGATGCCGCGCGCAAGCGTTCCACGATGTCGGTTTTGGCGACTTTTTCCGGGGGGATCACAATGGTGTCGGCGTATTTTAGCCGTTCGCTGCGGTCCAGGGTGATGACCCCTTTTATATTGATTTCGCCTTTGATGCTTGCCTTGACGGCTTGTGCCGCGTCGGTCGCCAGGCGCATCAACGACGGGCGCGACGTATTGTTGGTATACGCATACACCGCGTTGGTACCGGTAATAATGCGCAACCCCAAGCCATAATCTACGCCCCAATTCGCTTTTTCTACCAAGCCGTTGGTTAGGGTGATGTTGTCTTTGACGGTGTTTTCCATGAAAATCTCCGCCAAGTCGCCGCCGGTGGCTAGTGCAGCGGTCAAAACATCGTACACGAGTTGTTTGTCGAGCAAGGTGTTCCCTCCTGTTCTGTGCATTTTTTATACATATTTACATATACGCAACTACTTTATCACTTGGCAAACGTATTTGACAAATTTTTGAAAACCCATTTACAAATCAGTTGACCCCTATTTGGGTCCAACTGGTTGCAAATTGCAACCAGTTGACACGCGTTGGCGTAGCGCCATTTCTACGTGCAAAATCGCATTGGTTTTGTTATACTGGACAAAGCTTCATTTGAAAGGATGAATTCGTATGTTGGAAAAACTGACGCAACTGCGTGAGGAAATAAAGAAAGCACTCGAAAACGCAACCCCCGAAGCCATTGAAGCCCTACGTGTAAAAATGCTGGGCAAAAAAGGTGAAATCACCGCCGTATTAAAAGGCTTGGGCAAGCTGGATGCCGAAACCCGCAAAGCCGCTGGTGCCGCGGCCAACGAACTGCGCGATTGGGCACAAACACAAATCGAGCAAGCCAAATCCGCCGCCGGAGCCGACCAATTAGAACAATCCTTGGCCAACGAACATATCGACATCACCCTGCCCGGCAAGCGCCGCGGCGTAGGACGCGTGCATCCCATCACGCAGATGTATGACAAATTGGAACAATTATTCTTGAGCCTGGGCTTTGACATTGTAGAAGGCCCCCATGTGGAGACGGTCTACCACAACTTTGACGCGTTAAACACCCCACCCCACCACCCCTCGCGGGACCGAACAGACACGTTCTATTTCGGCGAGGATTTTTTATTGCGCTGCCATACCTCGCCCATGCAGGTGCGCATCATGGAAACGCAACAACCGCCCATCCGTGTGGTAGTGCCGGGCAAGGTGTACCGCAACGATGAAATTGACGCCACCCACACCCCCGTTTTCCATCAAATGGAGGGGCTGGTCATCGACAAAAATGTGAACATGGGCGACCTGCGCGGCATTATGGAATTGATTGCGCAGCACGTCTTTGGTAACGGCGTGGCCATTCGCTTGCGCCCCAGCTTCTTCCCGTTTACCGAACCCAGCGCGGAAGTGGACGTGGCCTGCTATATTTGCAACGGCAAGACCAAAACCGAGCCCTGCCGCGTGTGCAAAGACAGCGGCTGGGTAGAATTATGGGGCTGCGGCATGGTGCATCCCGAGGTGCTGCGCAAGTCGGGCATCGACCCGGACGTGTACAGTGGCTATGCCTTTGGCTTGGGCGTGGATCGACTCACCAGCGCACTGTACAGCATCACCGACCCACGCTTGTATTTTGAAAATGACGTGCAGTTCCTGCGTCAGTTTTAGGAGGTTTAAATTATGAACATTCCCATGTCATGGTTGCGTAATATTGTGAATATCACGGACGATACAGCAACATTTGTGGATAAAGTCACCGCAGCAGGCGTCAAAGTCGAGGGCATTGAAACCACTGGCGAGGACATCACCCGCGTGGTCGTGGGGCTCATCACCAAGTTGGAACGCCACCCCGACGCAGACAAGCTGTGGGTCACCCAAGTGGACGTTGGCAAAGAGACCTTGCAAATCGTCACCGGTGCCGACAATTTGAACATAGGCGATTACATCCCCGTGGCGCTGCACGGCGCAACGCTGGCGGGCGGGTTAAAGATTAAAAAAAGCAAGATGCGCGGGTTGGAATCCAACGGCATGTTGTGTTCTATCGACGAGTTGGGCTGCACGACTGATGACTTCCCCCACGCCAACAACGACGGCATTTTTATCTTCTTAGAGCCGCATCCGCTGGGTGCCGATGTCGTGCCCATCATGGGGCTGGCAGAAGAAGTGCTGGACTTCGAAATCCTGTCCAACCGACCCGACACCAACGCGGTGCTGGGCATCGCGCGGGAAGTGGCCGCCGTATACAACCAACCCTTCCCCCAACCCAAAATCACCGTGGCAGAAACCGCCGGCGGCCACACCAACGACCTCATCACCGTAGAAATCCGCGACGCGGAAAAATGCCCCCGTTACATCGCCCGCGTGGTGACCAACGCCAAAATCGAACCGTCGCCCAGCTGGATGCAAAAACGCCTTACCGCCGCGGGTGTGCGCCCGGTCAATAATATCGTGGACATCACCAACTATGTCATGCTCGAATACGGCCAGCCCCTGCACGCATTTGATATTTCTGCCGTGGCCAAGCAAAACGGCCGCCACGCCGTAGTCGTCCGCACCGCCTATAAGGGAGAGAAAATCACGACCTTGGACGGCGTTGAACGCACCCTGACCGACACCACCCTGCTCATCACCGACACCGAAAAACCCCTTGCAATCGCCGGCATCATGGGCAGCGACAACACCAAAATCATCGACGAAACCACGACCATTCTCTTCGAATCCGCCAACTTTAACGCGGCCAACATCCGCCAATCTGCCAAAGCATTGGGTATGCGCACCGACGCATCCGCCCGGTACGAAAAAGGCCCCGACCCCAACCTGGCCACCGCATGCGTCAACCGCGCCATGGAATTGGTGGAGCAACTAGCTTGCGGCAATGTCGTGCCCGGCTCGGTGGATGCATACCCCACGCCACGTCTGCCCCGCGTTGTACCCTTTAGCCCCGCCAACATCAACAAGCGGCTGGGCCTGGCATTGGATGCAAACGAAATCACCGATTATTTGCGCCGCGTAGACATCACCGTGCGCACCAAAAATGAAACCCTTGAAGCCATCGTGCCCACATTCCGCAGCGATATCACATCGGAAGTGGACTTGGCCGAAGAAGTCGCGCGTTTTTACGGATACAACCGCATCGTGGCACGGCATACCCAGCTTGTGCCCATAGCGTTGCCCTTCACCCCGGGCATGACGCCACGGCGGCGGTTTGACCAAACCGTGCGCGGCACATTGGTGGGCTTGGGTTACTTCGAAGCCCTCACCTACCCATTCGAAAGCCCCAAAGTGGCAGACAAGCTGACAATCCCCGAAGGCGACGCGCTGCGTTATCCCCTTACTATCGACAACCCGCTGGGCGAGGACTACAGCGTCATGCGTCCGCTGACCATCGGTGGTTTGCTGTCCGCATTGGCCTACAACGCCGCCAAGCGCAACGACACCGCGCGCCTATTCGAACAATCATGGGAATATGTGCCCCATTCGCTGCCGTTGCAAGCATTGCCGCAGGAATTGCCCAAAATCACCTTGGCGGCCTACGGCCCGGACGTAGATTTCCTGTCCATTAAGGGCGATGTGGAAGATTTGCTGTCTACTTGCGTAAGCGGACGGTTGATTTTCGAGCCCCTAACGCTGCCGTGGATGCACCCCGGCCGCACCGCAAGCATTGCATACAAACCCCACCCCAAGCGCGACGCCATCGCCGTGGGATACGTGGGTGAATTGCATCCGCAAGTGGCCCGCAACTATGAAATTGAAGCACGCGCCTGCTTGGCCGTGCTGGACAGCGATGTATTATATGAAGCGTTGGGCGCACGCAAGACAACTTTTACGCCGCCACCCAAGTTCCCCGCTATGACGCGCGACTTGGCATTTACCGTACCGGAAGGAGTAACCGCCGCACAATGCGAAACCGCCATCCGTGAACGCGGCGGCGCATTGCTGGCAGATGTGACGCTGTTTGATGTGTACCAAGGCCAGCAAATTGAGGCGGGCTTTAAGTCCATGGCGTACAGCTTGCGTTTTATCGCACCTGACCGCACTTTAACCGACGATGCCGCCGTCAAATTACTCACCACCATCCGCGCCAACTTGGAGCAAAAACACGAAGCTCGGTTTAGATAATGGAATTCATGTTCATATTGCCGGGGGCACTTCTTGCGCCGGTGATCCACGAATTTACCAAGGCCGTAACCAGCACGGTACAGGGCGACCCCACACCGCGCAGCCGCGGCTTCCTCACGTTCAATATTATTAAATATGTAGAGCCATTGGGTTTTATCATAATGGTTCTTTTGGGCGGTTTTGGCTGGGGGCAACCCGTGCCGACCGCTTCTTTGCATTACAAAAACCGCCGTCGCGCTACGGTCATCACCTACGTTACACCCATGCTGGTCAACTTATTACTGGGCATCGGTGCAATTATAGCGCTCAGTCTTTGGGTGGGCGTACCGTTAAACGCATTCTTATTTGTACGGCGCGAATTTATTCTTGCTTTCGAATGGGATATGATGCTGATCTTGAAATTGGCGCTGTACGGCTTCGCGCAGTGCAGCATTTTGCTGGCGTTGTTTAATTTGATTCCCGTGCACCCGCTAGCCATGTCCAAAATCATCCAACCCTTTGCCAAACCCGACACGCTGGTCAAGCTCAACCATTATGAAAAAACCATGCAGTTTGTCCTCGTCTTCATGTTGGCTTTTGGTTTCATTGGGCGAGTTTTGGGGCCGGTATGGATTCACATACTAGGCGCGGTGTGGCTGTATTAATGGAAGTCAAGCTGACAAACTACGCCGGGCCACTGGATTTATTGCTCCGCCTCATCGCCCGCAATGAAATGGACATCTTTGACATCCCCATTGCCGAATTGACCGCGCAATACCTACAAGAATTGCAAGATTTACCCGCCGACATGGACAATTTGAGCGAATTCCTCGTCATGGCGGCCACCCTGTTGGAAATTAAATCCCGCATGCTGCTACCGCGCGCCACCCCGCCCGAAAACTTAGACGAAGAAGACCCGCGCGAAGCCCTCGTGCAAAAACTCCTGGCCTACCAACTGGCACAGACCCTAGCCGAACAGCTCGGCAACCTAACCCCGCCCGGCGACCGCCTAACCAACCGCGGCGAGCCCGAGCTCGCCCAAGAGGCCGAAACCACGCCCCCCCTAGACGGCATCCCCATGGCCGACTTGTGGCAACTCTTTAGCGACCTCATGATGCGCCAAACATCCCGCACCGACACCGTCCGCGCAGGCTACGGTGAAATGCCCCGCGAACGCTTCACCGTGCCTGAAAAAGTAGCTTACATACGCGGCAAACTAGCGCAGGGGCGCGTGAAGCTGTCGACGTTGCTATACGAGTGCCGCAGCCGCCGGGAGATGATTGTTACTTTTTTGGCGCTGCTGGAAATGATACGCCGCGGCATTATGCTGGCGCGGCAAGATGATGATTTTGCGGATGTTACTTGCGAGGCGGCGTAAAGATTAAAATCAAACGATGAAGATCAAAAGATTAAGACCGTGGGCGCTGCCCACACCCGCAAGGAGCGCAGCAAATAAGGCTTTAGCCGGCACCCCTTGACCCGCTCCTTTTTGTTGTGTTTTTGTTGATTGTAAATTTATTGTGAAGGATTTTTCATACATGGTTGAGCGATTCACGGAAAAAGAGAAGATGCTTGAGGCGATGTTATTCGCCAGCCCGGAGAGCGTGCCTTTGGCTAAGTTGGCGGAGGCCTTGGGGGCGGAGATTCCTGCTACGCGGGAGCTTCTTGCGCATATGCATGAAGTGTACGTGCGCGAGCAGTCGGGCATACAGTTGGCGGAGGCAGATGGGCATTTTCGCTTGTGTAGCAATCCGATGTATTACCCTTGTGTGCAGCGGTTATTGCAATTGCGGCCACGTCGGCCGCTTTCGCAGGCTTTGTTGGAGACTTTGGCGGTGATTGCATTTAAACAGCCAGTGACCAAGGGCGTCATCGAGGAAATTCGCGGTGTGAGTTCTGACCACAGCGTTAATCGGCTGGTGGAGTACGGGTTGGTAGAAGAAAGAGGCCGCCTAGAAGCTCCGGGGCGGCCTGTGCTGTTTGGTACCAGCGAGGATTTTTTGATGTTTTATGGGTTGAAGAGTGTGGAAGAATTGTTGGATAACGCTTCCGGCATATCCGACGCATCGGTTGAATAAATTGTGCGCAAAGTTCAAGCTATTAGTGCCGCTAATAACTTGAACTTTATTCGGTTACATTTACGGCAGTACATTGCCCGCTGCGCGGTAGATGGCATACCATTCCGGGCGAGTCAAGGTTACTTTGTACGCGTCGCAGATGCCCGCCAGCCGACTGACCGATGTGGTACCGGGGATGCACTGCATGCCTGCGGGGTGGCGTAGGATCCATGCGGTTACGATGGCTTCGGAGCTTACGTTGTATTGTTCGGCCAGGTTGTCGATTTCCGCGTTTAAGCTGGCGTATTTGGGGCTGCCCAGAAATACGCCTTCAAAGAAACCGTATTGGAACGGCGACCATGCTTGAATGGTGATGTCGTGGATACGGCAATATTCCAACACCGACCCGTCGCGCACTAGTGCAGGCGGGTTTTGCATGTTTACGTTAAAGCCCGCGTCAAACATGCTGGTGTTGGTGGGCGAGAGTTGCAATTGGTTTATGAGGATTTTGCATTCGGCGGGTAGGGTGCGATTTAACAGGGCCATTTGGCCGGGATTTTGATTGCTGACGCCAAAGTGGCGCACCTTGCCCGCTTTATGCAGCGTGGTGAAGGCTTCGGCCACTTCGTCGGGCTCGACCAGTGTGTCGGGGCGGTGCAGCAGGAAGTAATCGATGTAGTCCATGCCCAGCCGCGTTAGGCTCTTGTCTACCGATTCAAGGATATGTTCCTTCGAGAAATCGAAAAATCCTTGGCGGATGCCGCACTTGGTTTGTACATAAAATTGGTCGCGCGAGATGTTCATTTCCCGCACCGCCGCGCCGAATACTTCCTCGCACTTGCCGCCGCCGTAGATGTCCGCGTGGTCAAAGAAGTGTGCGCCGCGCTCCATGGCCGTGTTGATCCACGCATGCAGGTCGGCCTTTTCCATGCCGCCGATGCGCATACAGCCGGGCACAATGGCGGGTAGGCCGGGCTTGTTGCCGATTTTTACTGTTTTCATGGGGGTAATCCTTTCTGTAGGAAGATATAGGAAGAATACCACGCGGCTTGACAAAATAAAAGTCGCAAAATACAATAGTCGCCATTCATGACCGTTGCAAATTGCGACGGTCAATTTTAAGGAGTGTTTTCATGGAAACGCAGAACGAGACGCAGAATGATTCACAACAAGCATTTAAAGCATCGCAAGCCATCGCCAAGAAACCCACCAAAGTTAATTTGATCCGCTTCGCCTTCCCGACGATATTGTCCATGTTAATCATGAGCACCTTCGGCATTGTGGATGGTGTTTTTGTTTCAAGACTGATGGATGAGCTTGCGCTGAGTGCCGTGGGGCTTGTTTGGCCATTTATGTCTTTCGTTATGGCCATCGGCTTCATGCTGGGCGTGGGCGGCAACGCATTGATTGCCAAGAAGATTGGCGAAGGCAAAGAGCATCAGGCCCGCGAGGATTTTAGCTTGATTATCATCGTGGCGTTTTTGGCATCGGTTGCGGTGTCTATGATCGGTTTTTTTGCACCGGACTTTATTTTGCGCATCTTGGGTGTTAATGAAAACATGCACGCCATGGCCATCGAATATATGCAACCGTTTATGTTTTTCTTGCCGGCGGCGGTGCTGGGTATGGTTATGCAGCAATTTTTGATAACGGTGGGCAAGGCACATTACAGCGCCGTTATGTCGCTGGCGGCGGGTGCGCTAAGCGCAGGATTAAACTATGTATTCATTTATATGTTGGACTGGGGATTGCGCGGCGCGGCGTTGGCCACCAGCATGGGTATGATGATTCCCGTGGTGGTGGGATTGGTGTATTTCACCTTCGCGCGGCACGGCAGTGTGTATTTCGTCAAACCGCGTATGAGCGTTAAGGCGTTCAAGGCCATTGGCCGCTCGTGCGTCAACGGCGCGTCGGAAATGGTGACATCGCTGTCCATGAGCATCACCGCTGTATTGATGAACAACGTGTTGATGCGCTTGGACCCCCTCGGCATTAGCGTGGGGGCGGGAATCATCATGTGGTCGGGCATGGGTATCTTCGGCTCGTTGTTTATCGGTTATTCGTCGGGTGTGGCGCCGATTATCAGCTACAACTACGGCAAGGGCGACCGCGCTTACTTGAGCCGTGCGTTCCGCAATAGCCTGCGCTTGATTGGCGTGCTGGCAGTGATCGCAGTCGTGGCGGCATATTTCTCGGTGGATGCGCTGCTGTGGGTGTATTCGGTGGATGAAATTATTTATATATATGGCATGCCAATATATTCACCCCTGCCCGACATGGTGCGCAACGGTTATTTGTTTATCATCAGCGCGTTTTTGTTCATGGGTTTTAACGGTTTCGGCACCATGTTTTTCACCGCACTCAACAATGGCTTGGTATCGACCGTCATGTCTCTGTTCAACGGGTTCATCTTTTATGTAATCCTGCTGTATCCGTTATCTAACCGCTTCGAAATCAACGGCGTATGGGCGGCGGTACCCGCAGCGGAAATATTGCAAGTATTTGTCACCCTATTTTTCCTTGTCAAACTCGCCGGGAGGTATGGATATGCAGGACGCGCGCGCAAGATTTAAAGAATTGTGGCACCGCATCGATACGCTTTTTAACGCGTATGCAAAAAAACAGGGCATCAACTTCACCGCCCTGTTAATTTTAGAGTTGTTAACTGAAGCCGCACACGACTCCGCCGCCCCCCCTTACACGCAAAAAGCTCTGTGCGAAAAACTCGTACTACCCAAGCAGCTCGTCAACGCTCTAATCAACACCTTCCGCGAGCAAGGCTACGTAGAACTTCGCGAAGCCCGCGACCGCCGCAACAAAGAAATACGCCTGACCATATCCGGTCAGGCGTATGCAAAGTCGATTATAGAACCCCTAGACGCTGCAGACGAACAGGCATGGCAGACATTCAACGATAACGAATTGGCGATCTTCGCCGCCGCTTTGGAAAAATACGAACGCACGATGATGGCCCTACTGGGTTAATGCATGAAAGTATCAATTTCGATTTCGTCCAAGGCAGGCAAACGCTCGATATTGGCATTGTCAATCCGATTTTGCAATGCAACAAAAATAGCTTCCACTTGGCGGTCTTGCAACGTTTGCGGTTGGCGCATGTTCAAACGGAACCAATCGTTGGTGTCAATCGGCTCAACACGTTTGACGATGTGATACCCAAACACGGTGGATACCGGGCCACCGATTTCGCCAATTTCCAATGAACGCACCAGCGCATCAAATTCCGGCTGCATATCACCCGCCGCGAAGGTATAACCAAACGGGAAGTCCCAAAGGCCGCCATCTTGGGTGTAGTGGAACATTAAATCTACAAAATCTTCACCGTCTTGTATGCGCTCCATCAGCGCATTTACATATTCTAGCGCTTCTGCTTCCGTTTCAAACTCATCAAAATGCCCCAAGATGTGCATCGCACCGTACAAAAACGGAATCTCTTCCTCCGGCGGCATCAAGTGCGCAAATGGTGCGAAAGCTTCTTCGTCTTCCAAAAGTGTAAAAATCAAATCATCTAATAAAAACTGCACGGCTACGACTTCTTTAAAATGATCGCGGTCGCGGAAGCCGTCCCGATCCAACAATTCATAAAAATCTTCTTCACCATGTTCGGCGATATACATCTCAATTTCCTCCGACAACATCGCAAGCTGGCTCTCGTCTACTTCCACGCCAAATTCCTTGGCCATGTCCACAAACATGAAATAAAAAATGGCAGATTGCAATGCCTCATAAATAATTGCTCCGCCAAAGGTGCCGTGCACGTCATGCGGTGCGTCCACGTCCATTTCAAAACTGTTGGTTGCCATCACAAATTCCCAAAACAATGTTTCCTCGGCGTGCGCCAGGTGAATGCGTACATCGCTGGCTAATATTACATTGCCGTTAATACGCGCTACCACGGGATCGTTTGCGTCATCCCCATTGTCGTTAACATGCGCTTCTACGGAATCGGTTGCGTCATCCCCATTGCCGTTAACATGCGCTTCCACGGGATCACTTGCGTCATCCCCATTGCCGCATGCCGCCGGCACGGCCAATAAAAACAACAGCATAAAACCGCATAATAAAATTTTCTTCATTTTGTACTACCTGCTTTCATAGTTTATTTGCCAGCGTTCATTGTACACCAATTTGTTTTTATTATCTACATTTTATCCACATTCGCATACAAAAAACCCGCGATATTGGGGAAGGAGCAGATCGCGGGTCTTTTCGAATATTGTGATAAAAGAGGAAGCGTAATTTAAATATAAGACAATGCGGGGGTGTCACTGATGGGAACAGCGGTTTGGGCGCGGCCATGCAGGATAGCACCACGGTCGATAATGAGCGTTTCGGTCATGATGTCGCCGGTGACTTCGGCGGTTTCGGTCAGGTGCAGGGCGTAGCGACATTGGATGGTGCCGTATACCGCACCGGCAATACGCGCCGATTCTGCCACTACATCACCATCGATGCGCCCGGATTCACCCAAGTTGAGCACGCCATCCAGTTCCACGTTGCCCAAGATATTGCCGTCAATGCGCATAGATTCGCCTTCGTTGCCGACAACTTGGTTGGCATGGATGGTAAAGCCCTTGCCAATAACCGTGCCGGTAGGGCGCGTAAATTCGTCTTGCACTCGGTTTCTTGCCATATAGGATGCTCCTGTTCTAACGTTCTAACATGTAATGTATGGGGTTAACGCGCACGCCATTAACGATAACTTCGTAATGCACGTGCGGGCCAGTGGTGGCACCGGTCATGCCAATGCGGGCAATCACTTGGCCGCGCTCTACACGATCACCTACGGATACGAGGTTCTCGCGGTTGTGTGCATATACGGTTGAAATACCGTTGCCGTGATAAATTTCTACAACGATGCCCAATCCGCCGGATACCCAGCCCGACCGTGTAACTGTACCGCCGCCCGCCGCGCGGATGGGCGTACCCATCGGTGCTGCAAGATCAACACCGGAGTGGAATTGCCAGCCACCGCCGCCAAAGGGATTGGCGCGTGAACCAAACGGGGATGAAATAGCCACATTTACAGGCCACAATGTAGGGAAGTTGCGGCAATAAGGAAGGATGCGCTCACGCACGTCTACAAAGTCTTCTTTTAATGCCATTAACATATCAAGGGTGCGTTGGTTTTCTTCCAAACGGTTGTGCAAATATTCTTCGGTAATCAATGGCGGCAGGTACAAAGTCATGGGCGCTATGGACGCCATGGCTGCGCTGATGGGTATTACACCGTCATCGTCAATGGGGATAACACCGTCGGATAAAACAACGCCGATGGGGCTGCCATTAATATATTCGTCGGCATATCCGTAAAGGCCATTCATGTAGGTGTCATAAGAAGCGGACTCGAAAGAGGCGCGCACTTCTGCTTGTGATGCTTGCAATTGTGCAACCAAGGGGGCAATCGGTGGGATAAACGCCCGGGCGGTGAGCCCTTCAATGGCGGCTTCCAATATTTGCAATGCTTCTTCTATTTGACGTTCTTGATCGGCGATTACGTCGCCCAAGCCGTCCAGTATGGCTTGGTGCTCGCGGCGCAGGAGGTTTTCGGTTGCCATGTGACGTATTTCTTCTTCGCTTAAATCTTCGTGTACATCTCTGTAAGCGGCCAATAATTCTTCAAACTCTTCGTAACTTTCTAAACGGAAGGCTTCAAATTGGTCTTGGGTATCGGCCAAGTCATGGCTGTATTGCTCGGCTACGCGGCGCATGTGGTCTGCACGGATTTGCAAGCCTGCAATCACTGCCGACACAACAAACAGCGCCACCAGCACCGCATAGAACGTTGCACGCGGAATACGCAACGTGCGCGTCTTGCCCGTGGAATAGCTGGGCACTAGCATCAGCGACAGATATTTCTTCTGCTTGTGTGAGCCCGTGTTAATTATATCGCTGGCTTTTTTTACTTTGACCACCGGCGTTGTTTGTGGATTTTTCTTTAAAAACATGTATGAGCCGTCCTTTTCATGCGCGTTTTATGTGCAACACAAAAGTCATATTACATTCTTATGACCGCACTATAACACGCATAAGACGAAATTGCAACAGAAATTTTAAAATTATGAATAATTTGTTAAGAAATTGTTACAGACGTGATTATTGTTTGTCCGTGCATTTTTTGGCAAGACTATATTTGTTATGTTACAATCGCATAACATCGCACATCAAGAATGGGGAATCGGCTTGGAACGCACTTTCATTGAACAATTGGGCATCTTGACGAACCTGTTCACCGGCGGCTTTGACGAAGCGTACCAAAGCGCGAACAAACGCAAGCGCCGCCGCATCATGCCTTATATAAGTGCGCTGCACCGCCGTTGGATGTACGCTACTTTAATTGAAGGAACGCCTTTTTCGCCTGCCAATGTGGTGGAGTCGATTGCGCGGTATTACGGCCACCCGGCAGAAAAATTCGTGCAGCCTATTTTGGTACCCGGTGCGCGTTACAATGGATTTGATATGCGCATTACCGACTACAGCAAATTGCAACCCGCGGTAGCGGACTTATATATTTTGTTGGAATATTGTCTCCCCCATGCGGATATCCAAGAGGGAGATTTTTTATTTGACGCACAAATGCTGGAACTGGCGCAGAAGTTATCCATTGCGGATCCGGCATACGCGTCTTTTTTAATGGACATCGCATTTAATATGAAGCTCATCGAAAAAAAACCGTCGCTATATGTCAACCGCGTAGCCCCACTAATAGGTTGGCAAGATAAATTGGCGCGTCCACACGACGATGTTTTTAACGATATTGTTAACGCGGCGGTGCAAGTATGTGCACTGCACATGCGCGCGCTCATCGCCCTGCCCGAAAATCTTTTTACCGACAACTTTGTGTGGTCGATGCTCACCAACCCCATCTGCACGGACGAATTATTCGAGCGCGTCTACGACATCTTGGGGTACACACTGGACGACTTGGTCGAGCTTTCTACCGAAGTCGAAAACGTAGACATCGAAAGCGAGGACGGCATGTTCCTGGCAGGCACATACTTGACGGGGTTGATTTTGGATCAGCATTTCTTTACGCCGTTCGGTTATTTTCTCAAGCTTATCAAGCCGCATTATGTGCTGCCGTTTGACTTTAACGCGGAGTTTACGGACTTTTTGGCGGGCAAGATGCCTTCGGATGAGGAAGTGTACGTGGTTTTTTATGCGCCTTGCTCCAATTACACCCTCACAGATTTGGGGCTGCACACGCTCAAAGTGAAACGCAATGACGACAATTATTTTGACATTGAGAAGCATGTACCGTTCGAAATGCTTAAGGATTCCCTCTTTGCCGACCCGTTGATGATGGAAGTCCTCATCAAGATGGCGCAGCTCATACCGCCCGAAATGCAGGATCGTCTGCATCTGAAGGAAGTCCTGCACTTCCGCATACGCAACCTTGACCGGCCTACGATGTGGATGAATTTGCACGTTCCGCCGGAGCTAACCTTGATCGACCTATACGACGAAGTGCTACCCTTCTTCGCCCTGCGCGAAAACGGCGATTACAGTTTCTTCCACGACAACACGGCCAACCGCTTTGCCGAATACCCCTCCCCCAAACGTGCCAAAACCCACGCAAAAAAAACCGCCGACATCGCACTATCCGCGCTGGACTTTAACCGCCAAGCCAAAATGCTCATGCAAGCCTACGGCCAATCCCTACCCTTTAAAGGAAAATCACCCACCATCACTCTAGAATGGGAAATGTTGGGCATCGTTGAAACTGAACCCAAACGCGAATATCCCTATATTGCACGCATGAGCAAAGCCTTGCAAAACGCAACGGAGGAATATATATGAAACGAGCTTGTGTAATCGTATTGGACAGTGTAGGCATTGGCGCGTTGCCCGATGCCGTCGATTTTGGCGATGTGGGTGCGCACACGCTGGGTAATATATATAAGAAGCGCGGCAAATTGGCGCTTCCCCATTTATATGCCATGGGGCTGGCCAACATCGAAGATGCACGCTTGCCCCATGCCGCCGCACAACCCACGGCTGCTTACGGGCGCATGGCCACCATCACCCGCGCCAAGGATACGACCTCCGGCCATTGGGAATTGATGGGGCTGCCCATGGAGCCACCCTTCGCCACGTTTGAAAATTTTCCCGATACCCTTCTGCGTGAATGGCTGACGCGCTTTGCGCAAAGTACGGCCAACGGCACTTCATCGCCTTCTACAATCGCTTGGCTGGGCAACTACCCCGCCAGCGGCACGCAAATCATCGACGACTTGGGCGCGGAACACATGCGTACCGGCGCACCCATTGTGTACACCTCAGCAGACAGCGTCTTTCAAGTCGCCGCCCACGAGGAAATCATCCCCCTGCCCGAACTGTACCGCCTGTGCGAAATAGCCCGCGAATTGTTAATGGGTGACAACATTGTGGGCCGCGTCATCGCGCGTCCGTTCTTGGGCGAGCCGGGCAATTTCAAACGCACTCAAAACCGTCGCGACTACGCCGTGCCCCCCATCGGCGAAACATTCCTAGACCGATTAGAAGCACACGGCAAAAAGACCTTGGGCATTGGTAAAATTGAGGACATCTTTTGCAACCGCGGCATAACCTACGCAAACCATACGACCAACAACCCCGACGGCATCCGCGCTACCATTGATGCCTTGCGAGCAACCGGGGATACATCGTTAATTTTTACCAACTTAGTAGACTTTGACATGCACCACGGCCACCGCAACGACGTGGAGGGCTACGCTCAAGCACTCGAATACTTTGACGCGCAACTACCCGAAATCATAACCGCCCTGCGCGACGACGATTTACTCATCATCACCGCCGACCACGGCTGCGACCCCACCACCCCCGGCACCGACCACACGCGGGAATATGTGCCGCTGCTGGCATACGGCAAAAAAATAACCCCCGAAGCGCTAGGCACACGGAGGTCGCTGGCAGATGCAGCGGTTATGCTGGGTGATTGGCTGGGTATAAATTAAACTTTTTCATTAATCCCCGCATCTTTTAACTATTTATTGGCACTTATACGGTTTTCAATTTTTCCGTCGATGGAAAAGTTTGCTTTAATGATGGGACTGTACCACCGTTCATGGTCACCTTTTCCATACCGCACGAATGTGCAGTTATGCTTCTTCAAAATTCGCTTTACTTGCCGCGTATAATCACCCATCAGCCGACCGCTTTAATTTCATCTATGCGATCTTGCATGGTGATTAACAGGCGAATGTCACCCTTGTGATTTAATTCTAATTCAGCAATTTCTTGCACCGCCATTTTCATTCGCACCACCAATGCATCAAAGGAACCTTCTTCAAGCGTGATGCGCAATTCGTCGCAACTTGCTATCCACATTTTTTTCGATGTAGGAAAATACAGACTTGAATTGCTTCATGATTCACATCCTTCATGTATTCATTCGATGTAAGAATAATATGCCATAGATTGCCCGTCTATAAACCGATGAAGGCTGGTTATTTTAATTCAACCGAGCAATGCGGGCATTCCTTGGTTCTTGCACGGTTGATGACATACAAGAGCCCGCCAAAACCTGCGCGGATGGATTTTTTGCATGCAGGGCAGCGCGAAAGCACCCGGTCAAAAATATATCCTGAAATAAATACACCAAAACCAATGTAGGTTACAAAATTAAATATTGGCTCGTCGTACACGGCTATGCCATAAAACATGGGTATGAACAATAAACAAAGCCCGCCAATGATGCAAAACAGAAAAAGCCTTTTGGCTGTTGAATAGCGCATTATGCACCCTCCTGCATTTCATTTTTCCAATGATAACATCCGCTTCAAATAGTGTCTGTGATGTTTTACGTACATAACCGCCGATACCCCGGGCGGTTTTTTTGTTAAAAAAGGTTAACTTTTGTTAACACTTGACCATTTCCCAAATAAATAGGATATGATAGATTAAATAAAAATAAATTATTTTTTAAAAGTGGTTTCGTTTTCTGCCGTTCGCCCCTACTTGATAATAGAAAGAGGAGAGAACGGAGGGTGTTCCATGAATTTGGCAAAGATTTCTTGCAATGGGCAAATCACCATTCCCATAGAAATACGCCGTGAACTTAAAGTAAAGTCGGGCGATAAGATTGCCTTTTTTCGCAAAGAAAATGGCGAAATTATCTTGGTCAACTTGAATATTTCGGCCATTCTTGAAACACAATACACGGCAAAAGCGGAATGATGCACGCATATAAGAAAGAAAAACAACCCGACAACCGGGTTGCATGCGTACCGCATATTCCACGCACTTTTTTTGACAACGCCGATGTTACTTACGTGTTAAACGAAGCAATCAACGGCTTCCAGCATGAAGAAAAAGAAGCCATTTACTTCCACTGCGTGTTGGGTGTAACCGTAAGCGAAATTGCCACCATTACCCGGCTCACGCAGCAGCATGTGTACAACACGCTCAATCTATATGCCGAACGGTTGGAAACGCGGTTGCGCTTCTTCAAGAAATTTGTTCCCCACGACAAAGATGAAGTCCTGCCCGTCGGCGAAATATTGTTCTCGGATGGAGGAATTTGCCATTAATTCGGCAAACAAACATTACTTAGCCGCTTTGGTCGCTCGGCTCAACGAGGGCGATCCCGCCGCATTTGATGCGCTGTACCAAAAATGTAGTGGGTACATAGCCTTTGTGTGTTCAAAATTTTGTTACAGCAAAGAAGACGCAGAGGATGTGGTGCAAGATACTTTCCTCATCGCGTACAAAAAAGCTGGCACCCTGCGCAGCGAGTCATTGATCCCCTATCTACGCAAGATTGCCATACACGAGTGCTACCGCAAGCGCAGCAGTTACAACTTCCAGCAGTTTTACAATATCGACATTGATGAAACGCTGGGCGCACTGGAAGAATCTGACGAGGACTTCCTACCCGAAGCCTACCTACATAATCAAGAACAACGAACCGAATTGCTCGATATCGTAATGACCCTGCCCAAAATGCAATGGGAGACCATTTATTTGTTCTATTACGCATCCTTCAGCACCGAAGAAATTGCCCGATTGCAAGAATGTACACCCAGCAACGTGCGCAAAACCCTGCGCACCGCCCGCGCCACCATCAAGCGGCAATTGGAAGGTACGTACAAAAAAAAGCGCGCCACCGGTGTGGTGCTTGCCGCTTTGGGCACTGCAACACTGGGCACCATCTTGATTGCGGAGGAGCAAGTATTTGCTGCTGTTTATATCCCTGCCGCCGCGCCTTGTTGGGCGGGTTCGACAGCGGCAGCCGCGGTTGCTACCACGGCCGCAACGACATCCATCGGCGGTTATATTGCGGCGGCTTGTGCATCGGCAGTCCTTATCGTTTCTGCCGCTACATATTATTTGCTGCTGCCGGATGAAGTACCAGTAATGGCCGAATCCCCGCCTGTGGTACAAACCGCCACCGCACCACCGACCACCCCCCAACCAACACCTGAACCAACGCCCATCGCGCCGGTATTTGTACCGGCACCCACCACGCCCACCCCCACAACACCCGTGCCCACCACCGAAACACCCCCCACAGCGGCCGAAACACAACCACCCACCGCACCCCCAACCGATCCGCCGCCGCCCATTACCACTCCCCCAGAAACCACCGCACCCCCACCGATAGACCGTACACAACATATATTAACCGCCTTGGCCAACGCCACCGGCGACGTGTCACACATTCTTGATTACTACGCCTTCACCTTCGCGCGGTACATACGCAATGCCAATGAAATACTGCATTTTTACACCACCAATGAAGGCAGTGGAGATATTTTGGTGGGCACCGCTACATGTGAGGACGGCATGTTTATACGCATGCATTTTGCCCATTTTTACAATGGCACCGCCCCGTCGGATGTCATCCAACTATTGTCGTTTTTGGAATAACCCCCTAGGTTACACGCCATCGGATTCGATGGATCAAATATGTAAGTAGAGAGAGGAAATGATCACATGCAAAAGAAATTGACATGGAAGAGGACGATCGCGTTCTTGTTGGCGGCGATTATCACAGCCTCGACGCTGGGCTTCTTCGCCCTAGGTGACCCGCCCGACCCGTATTTGTGGGGCTTTACCGGAGGCGGCACGGCGCACACGCGTTTTGCA